>NZ_JBSSGJ010000001.1:0-554947 GCF_054063535.1 Sinomonas sp. RB5 | reverse complement strand
GGAAGGTGTACTCCCCCTGCGCGGCGGCGGACCAGTGGTCGTTGACGAGATAGGTGTAGGCGGTGGCGTCCTCGAGGGTCTGGAAGGCGTTGCCGGCCCCGCGCGGGACGAAGATGGCCCTGGACGGGTCGAGCTCGGCAGTGAAGACGGTCCCGAAGCTCGGGCCTTCGCGCAGGTCGACCCACGCGCCGAAGACCCGCCCGGTGGCCACGGAGATGAACTTGTCCCATGGCTCGGCGTGGATCCCGCGGGTGGTGCCGGCCTTGGCGTTGAAGGAGATGTTGTTCTGCACCGGGGCGAAGTCGGGCAGCCCGAGGGCGGCCATCTTCTCCCGCTGCCAGTTCTCCTTGAACCAGCCCCGGCTGTCCCCGTGGACCGGGAGGTCGAACAGCACCACGCCCGGGATCGGCGTCCCGTGCGCGGCGAGCTGCCTGGAGAACTCGATGCCGTCCCCCGGCGCGGTCACTGGCCCTGCTCCTGGTACCTGGCCTCGGTGGCGGACTTCTGCGGCCGCCACCAGGCCTCGTGGTCGCGGTACCACTGGACCGTGGCCGCCAGCCCGGCCTCGAAGTCGCCGTAGCGGGGGCGCCAGCCCAGCTCGGTGCGCAGCTTCGTGGAGTCGATCGCGTACCGAAGATCATGGCCCGGACGGTCGACCACCTTCTCGTACGCGTCGGGGGCCTGGCCCATCTCCTTCAGGATCAGCTCCACGACGCTCCTGTTGTCCTTCTCACCGTCGGCCCCGATGAGGTAGGTCTGCCCGATCCGGCCCCTCTCCAGGATGGCCAGAACCGCCATCACAGTCCCCCGTCTCGGACCGGGGCGCGCCCGCTCCCGGCCCGAGGCGGTCCTGGCGGACAAGGCCTACTCCTCCAAGGCGAACCGGTCCAACCTGCGCGGGCGCGGGATCAAGGCCGTCATCGCCGAACCGAAGGACCAGAAGGTCGACCGCAGACGCAAGGGCTTCCGGGCGGCGGCCGGCCCCGGCCTTCGACGCCAAGGCCTACAAGGGCCGGGCCGCCCTCGAGCAGTCAGCCTGTTCATGCAATGGCGCGGGATTGCGACCCGATACGACAAGCTCGCCCAGACCTACCGCCCCTGAACCCGCTCTCTACGCCTGCATCATCTGGCTACGCCGATAAAGAGACACACCCTAGCCGACGCTGCGGACGCGGCACCACACTCCCAGGCGCCTGCAGCCCAGTCTCAGCCAGCCTGAAGCTTCTGAGGCTGCGGCCCTACCGGACGCTGGCTTGGGAAGAACCGGTTCCGCACCCTCAGTGACGGCCACTCCACAAGCCGGGTGACGACGAAGGCCACGCAAATCGCCGCCGCGTAGCTCATGGCCGTCTGCGCAATCGGGGCGAGTCCAATCCCCAGCTTTCCGAGCACGATCCCAGCGAGACGCGCAGCGGCGATGTGCCAGATGTATAGCGAGTACGAGTAGACGCCGAGCGAGCCAATCGGCCGAAGCACTGTGGCCAAGCGGGGTACCCAACTCGCACGGTAGAGCAGCAGGAGGAAGCATACGGAGCCGAGCATCGTCACCGTGAAGCCGAGAGTGCTCCCAAGAAAGCTCTGCTTCGTGAACAACGATAACCACACGATCGCCGCCAACATGCCCACTGCCCACACCCATCTAATGCGGGTGAGCTTGTCCATGATGCGTGGGTAGAACGTCGCGACGAGGCCAAGAAGCAAGCCGGCTGCGAGCCCGTCCACCCGGTAATGGCTATAGGTCTGCAGATGCACGGGCGTGTCGCCGGCAGAGGCTCCGACTATTCGAAGCGCTAACGGCACCACCATCGCTGAGCCGAGGATCATCATCATGATCCGGAGCGGGATGCGGCGGCGGAAGGCGAAGGGCGCAACCACCGCCAGCACGAGGTAGAAGTGCTCCTCCACTGCGAGGGACCACAAGTGGTCCTGCGAGGAGCCGAGGTAGTTCTGCAGATGGAAGAAATTCTGGAAGAAGTAGCTCTGCCACGGATGGTCACCGAATAGCAGCTGGGCGAACAGGAACAGATAAAAGACCGGCCAAAGCTTCAGCGCACGCCGGATAAGGAAACGCTTCGAATCGAAACGCCCTGTCTGCTGCCATTCCCGGAACACGATCGAACCCATAAGGAAACCGCTTAGGACGAAGAACAGATCCACTCCAGCCCAGCCGAAGGTCCTCGCCGGCCACATGAGCATGTCAAAGACAGCGACACCATTCGGCGTGCCGCCGAGGTGCCAGCCCATGGCCAGGAGGATCGCGCATCCGCGCACAACGTCCAGATCAAGCCGCCGACCAGCGACAAGGCTACGTGACTGCACGCGGCTAGAGCGCACGGATTCCCCCAAAGAAGAGTCGACAAGACCGATCCGCCTGAATCGTAGCCCATCGGGAGGCGTGTCTGGCAGCGGTGCTTACCGAAGAACCGGATGCCGACAAGGCAGGGTGGATGCCTTCCGGGCGCCACTTCAGCTACCGCGGCAGCCGCTCCAGGCGCCGGCTAGACGTGTCCGCCGCGGGCCGCCACGTCCTAGCCTTGTTCCGAGGCGAACCACACTGACGGGAGGCCGGGCGATGGGTTTCAGGCTCCTTGCCCTCGGCGACAAGGTGGCGTTCCATGACACGGGGCGTCAGCCGTTCAACGTCCGAGCGGTGTCGCCGGACGTCAGTGTGGTGATCGGTCCTCTCCCGGGGCGCGGGGTCCGCCGGGTACACGGTGGTCGACTGGCACCACGAGCTACGTGGCACGGACGGCACCACCGACGCCGGTATCCGCACCGCCTCGCAGGCCCACCAACGCCTACACCGGTTCCTCACCGAGCGGGCCTCGCTCGCCGACGGCGACGTGCCCGCCACCCAGTCCATCCTCGCCTTCGGCGATTGGACACCGGTGCGGATCGCGACGGTGAACCGGCGTCCGTGGCCGGAACTGCACCACAACTGATCAGGTCCGTGGTCCCCTGTAGGGCAGCGGTATGCCGTGAAGGCCACGCTAGCAGCACAAGAACGCCTTGCAGTCTCTCGGAAGCACTGAACACGTCATCGAGGACGACAGTACGATTCTGAGTCAGAGTCCCTCGTACGGGCTCCCCTCGCCGGCAGCCAGGAGCACACCGGCAGCAGGCTTCTCGAGCGCGCTCAGGTGGAGACCCAGTTGCCTCAGTGAGGAGACCCAGTCCCCTCAGCGAACGCGCGGGCCAATCGCCAGCTTACGTCGCCCCGCCAGGCGTGCACGCCTAGCAGGCTTGTGGCTGACGTGGGGATACCGCCAACGACCAAGTATCATACCCAAGGAACGGTAGGCCTGCTTGCTTAGCGACCAAGCTTGAACCGTAGATTTGGGGGGATTATGGCACTGCATCCGGAGCACAGCGTCGTTGGCGCTACAGCGAAACGCACTCAATGGATCGGCGGCCTCGAATTCGTTGCATGTGACAAGAAGACAGCCGCGATGCAGATCATCGACATGACACGCGAGAACCGGGGACGACACGTACACCTTGCGAACGCATATACCGTTGCACTAGCGAGCAGGTCAGAAGAATACTCAAGGATCCTCCAAGAACCCGCAGTCAATTATCCGGATGGAAAACCCATCGGCTGGGTTTCTCAACTTCGGGGGCATTGCCCTAACGTAAAGCAAGTAAGAGGACCGAGCTTATTTCTCGACGTCTTTGATTACGGGAGAGCTTTCAACGTACGGCACTATCTGCTGGGCTCAACCCCGACGGTCCTCAAAGATCTCGAACGGAACTTGAAAGCTAGGTTTCCAGGCGTTTCGATCGTGGGCAGCTACAGTCCGCCGTTCCGCCCACTTACAATCAATGAGCTTCGCGAGCAGGACGCAAATATTTCATCATCGGGGGCACAAATCGTTTGGATCGGACTTGGAACCCCGAAACAGGATTTTGAAGCGTCCCGCCTTGCTAATGAGCTGCCAGTTGTGGCGGTCGCGGTGGGCGCGGCTTTCGATTTCGCAGCTGGCGCACAACGCCAAGCCCCTGACTGGGTTAGCTCAGCGGGACTGGAGTGGCTCTTCCGCCTTGCCACGGAACCAAGACGTCTATGGAGGCGATACCTCTTCGGCAATCTGCGGTTCCTTCGTGCGGTCGTACAAGGCGACCAACGAATTGATCATGACCGGAACGACGAAACCATTCCAGACGAATGAGAGTCGCCCTAATCCATAGCTACTACTCCTCAGACCAACCCAGCGGCGAAAATCACGTTGTGGATGCTCAGGTAGTAGCGCTTGAAGCCGCCGGCCTAGACGTAAACCTGATAGCCCTGAAAACCGACGATCTTGCACAGGAAAAGGCTTACCGGCTAAGATCCGCGATAAAAGTAGCAACTGGGCTGGGCGCCTCCCCCATCGAACACCTTCAGGACTTCCAGCCTGACATCGTCCACGTGCACAATCTATTTCCAAACTGGGGCACGAATTGGCTAAATAAGTGGGACGGTCCCCTGGTGACGACAATTCATAACTTTCGTCCTCTATGCGCCGCCTCGACCCTATTCCGAGACGGGAAGACCTGCACGGCTTGCCCCGACAGTTCGGCCCTCCAGGCCATCGTGCACTCCTGTTACCGAAACTCTCGACCGGCGACAATCCCTCTAGCAGTTCGAAACAGGAACGGCATAAATAGTGATCCCCTTTTCGCCCGAGCGGATCGCGTTATTTTTCTCTCACCGCGTGCCTCAAGTATCTATGATCGGTACTGGCAAGAGAGCCGAAAATCGGTTGTAATACCCAACTTTGTTGATATCACGCCGGACTATCGGCACAAAAGTCACGATGAATGGGTATATATCGGCCGGCTGTCCCCCGAAAAGGGGATACATAAGTTGATTGAGCACTGGCCAGAAGACCGCATATTAAACGTGTACGGTACCGGACCCCTTGCCACTTTCCTGGCCGAAGCAAGCAACGACCGTGTCAGATTCCATGGAAAGTTAGCGCCCCAGGATGTGGCAAGTGTTCTTACTCGATCAAAGGGATTGGTTTTCCCGAGCGAATGGGCCGAAGGCCTGCCGTTGGTCTTCGCCGAAGCAATGGGGTGTAACATTCCGGTCGTGGCAAAATCTGGCAACAGCGCTGCGGACTGTATAAAAACGTTTGGCGGGGGGGCCGTCTTCGACACGTGGGACCAACTCCCTCACTGTCTAGACAAAATCTCTACGTTGACCGGCTCGACGGCAGGGGAGCCAAGGAAAATCTACGAACGCGAATTTTCTCCCGACGTGTGGCTCCAGCGTACGCGCGCAGTGTACGAGGACGTACTTGAAGGCGGCAAGCAGTGAACAAAGTCGTAATCCTTCAAGAATATATTCCTGCATACCGTGCCCGCTTTTTCGAGTTGCTGGTCAGTCAGGGCTCGGACGTCGGTATTGATATTCGCATCGCACACGGCTTCCCGAATCGCCAGCAAGCCAGACGAAGCGATGCCGTCTCTATCTCAGCATCCTTGAGGCTCGAGCAAGTTGAGCTCGGGGTAACTGGAAGACGGTTAGTACTAAGGCGCATACGCCAAGCCATATCGGGTGCTGACCTTGTGATCATGGAACAAGCCCGGAGGAATCTCGATGCTTACTTCCTCTTAGGAACGCCACGGACTCGGCGTCCACTGGTAGGTCTCTGGGGGCATGGCATGGACTACACGCGGCCATCTGATCGGGTCTCGATGGCTTTGCAGAAATGGCTCACAGTGCGCGCGGATTGGTTCTTCGCCTACACCTCCGGTGGACTAGAAGCCGTCAAAGACCTAGGGTTTCCACCAGATAAAGTGACGGTCGTCCGCAATTCTGTCGACACATCCGGTCTATGTAGGGATATTCAGGCATTGGGGGCGGCAGAACTCCGGGGATTTGCGGAACTCTACGACTTGCGTGGTAAGACTGCGATCTATCTGGGGGCTCTTTCCGAGTCTAAACGCCTGCCATTTCTTCTCAGCGCCGCGGAAGACGTGCATTCTCGGGACCCTGACTTCAGACTCCTTTTAATGGGTGACGGGGAAGAACGTGAGCAAGTCGAGCGTTTTGTGCAGAGGAACCGATGGAGCTCATATCTCGAACGGTCCTCGGGTGAAAGGAAGGCGCTTGCGCTCGCGTGCTCAGAGGTTATGTTGATGCCCGGCCGTGTGGGCCTAGCCGCTGTAGATAGCTTCGCCGCTCAGACGCCTATCATCTCGACCAAATGGCCTTGGCACGCCCCCGAATTTGAGTATCTTGTGCCAAACCAAAACGCTGTTATAACGGATGACGATCGTGCACTATACGCCGAAGCAATATCCGCGACGCTAGGACATCGACCGACCCTTGATGCACTTCGCGACGGATGCGCAATGTCTGCCAAGCTATACACAATAGAGCACATGGCTGCGAATTTTTTGAGAGGTATTCAGAGCGCCCTAGACGGAGGCCGACAATGAAGTGTGCTGTGATCATTGCGTGCCATAATCGGCGGGAGTTAACGCTACGATCCGTCGACCATGCTCTCATCTCGGCAAGAGATAGTGATGTCGAGGCCTCATTCATTGTCTTCGATGATGGTTCTACCGACGGCACCGCCGACGCACTTAAGTCCCTACCTGCTGACATCACGATTCTTCCCGGAGATGGGAGCGCATACTGGGCCCAGGGCATGGCCCAAGCAGAAGAGGTGGCACTGCGCCGGTCGCCTGATCGGTCGGACAGTTTCATCCTCTGGCTGAACGACGACGTGATCCTTGACCGCCACGCGTTCGCCCTACTTGAACAAACGTCCAAGAGCCATCCCGACGCGGTGCTTGTCGGCGCCACACGTGAGCCGGAGACCGGTGCGATCAGCTATTCCGGGCTCGCTCGCAAGGGAAGCCATCCGCTAAAGTTCGAATTGGTACAACCAAACGGAGGGCACCAGGCGGTCTACAGCTTCAACGGAAACGTAGTTCTCGTGCCTATCCGTATAGCACGAGATATAGGCGGCATTGACGGTACCTACTCGCACGCATTTGCAGACATAGATTATGGTGTTCGCTGCAAGCAGTTGGGCGTCCCAGTCATCCTTACGTCGACCACTGTAGGGACATGTGCTCGTGGAGAAAGGCCTGTAAATCCGAATCCGAAGGCTGCATGGCACGAGTTCGTCGGCGCGAAGGGCGGCGGAAATTTCGGCTCCCTCCGGCGAGTGATCAGACTAACACATCCACGTATTTGGCCGGTGTACATCTTGAGGACTTACATCATCTGGTGGCTCCGCGCGATCAGTAGGGCGGCAAGGATGTGGATACAGCACTGATGACAACATTCTTTGTCGCGGTTCTCGCCGCTAACGCGATGATAGTGTTTACATACCTCCTCTATCGGCACCCCGAGCTCGGAGCGGTGCTCTGCGGCGTTACCGTACTCACAGCCTGGGAGTTACCATCACCACAACCGCTCGCGACACTCGCAGGGAATAGTGTCTACTTACAAGACGTAGCCTCGCTGATATTTCTCGTTGTAGCTTTTCCTGGAATCGGTCGGATACATGCGCGGCTGAAGCTCAGTTCATTACTATGGTTCGCCTTCGCATTGTCGATCTTATTTTCTTTTCTTTCGGGCATCGACGTCAATCGCCTCGGTAATGCGACTAATGAATCCAGGCCATTCTTTTATACGATAAGCGCTATGCTCTGGGCGATGTCGCTCAAGTGGAGCAAGGACCAGGAGCGCCGCCTACTAATCCAGGCAAGTCTTCTTATCGGTTGGGGCTTGGTCTTAGTAGCTCTTTACCACATGTCTCTCTACGGGCTCGGATCTACAGACACCTATGTTGACCCAGGCACTGGCATGGAACAGACCACCCGTTGCCTGGTGTCCGGACAAGCTTTGACCCTGCTTTTTTGTGCCGTATCGCTGTTGTGGGCGTTTCGTGCTACTAGGAATCGGGTTCACCTCCTAAGCTCTATGGCTTTTTTCACCATCGTTCTGGCCTCTGAGCAGCGAACAGTCTGGGCGGTTGCTGCTGGGGTAATGCTTGTCGCTTTCATCACTTCTCGTAAGAAGCTCAAACTGACGATCGTTTTGTTCGCGCTTGTCGCCACTGCGACCTTGATTGCGGTCACCACATCAAGCGTCGTGGCCGGCATTCTCGACCGCCTCGATGCAGCGGCATCTAATTCAGGCACTTATGACGCTCGTGTAACTAGCTGGACCGCACTAGTTGACCAAAATGTAGCTCTCGGATTCTGGACGATTTCATTCGGCCAGCCGATGGGGGCCGGTTTTGGCAGATTTGAAGGCGAAGGAAGATGGGTGGAGTTCGCTCCCCACAACTGGTACGTAACTGTATTCCTCCGAGCTGGGGTAACCGGTCTTGTTCTTCTGCTGCTCTTCTTGGCAGCGGTCCTGGTTCGTACGCGCGGTGCAACTACATCCCAATTAGCTTGGGCGATCATCATAGGCCTTACTTTGTATGGATGGGCCTACTCTTGGCCGTGGTATGTATGTATATTTTGGGGATGGGCGATCGCTCAATGCAGGGACAGCTTATTAGGGCACGGCGCTTTAGAAGCTGACTCACTACATCGGGCTGCGTGGTTCCCCAAGACAAAGAACTATATTGAGGAGCGTCAACGTTGACTCTGAGAGTTCTCCATCTTCTAGGATCGCTTCGTCCAAGCGGAATGGAGAGAATGCTGGTCACCGCAGCAGATGCCTTCAGAGAGCAGAACATCGAAGGCATAGTGGTCGGGCAAGGCTCAGGACATCCGTTCGCTCGAGCCTTGATCGAGGCCGGCTATGAGACGTACGAAGTGGATAAAATCGGCGCTAGCTGGAAGGCTGCTAAAGAATTTAGACGCGTCGTTGAGTCGTCACGTCCAGACGTCGTCCACATCCATACTGAGGGCAACTATCTCCGAACGGTGCTCACCACGCTCTGGGCGACAGGTGGGCGGGCGAAGATGATTAGAACCGTACATAACGTATTTGACGCAAGAGGAGCTTGGCGTGTCCGTAGGACATTACAGGCACGCCTTGGCGACCGCCTAATGTACGCAGTGGTTTCTCCATCCGAAGACGTAGCCGACAACGAGAGGCGCATGGGTCGTAGATCCATCGTTATACACAACTGGGTGGATGAGAGATTTTACGCACTAAGAGCTGAGCGCACTGGGCGCCGGCGAGTCGAGGGAGCGCCGACAGCGATCATCGTTGGAAATTGCTCAAGCATTAAGAATCATGAGTTGGCAATCAGCGCCGTTATGCAGGCAAACCATCGACTGATCCACATTGGCGACGAAGCCCATGCGAGCCATGAAGAGCGTAGTTTGCTGGATCGACTTGACGCACAGGGCGTGCTGCTATATCGCGGCACGGAAAGTCCAGACAAGCACCTTCTAGACGTGGATTACTTTGTAATGCCGAGCAGAAGAGAAGGCATGCCTGTCGCGCTTGCCGAGGCGATCGCCGCTGGGGTGCCAGCTTTGGTGAACGATGTCCCCGGGATGCGATGGGCAAGTGCTATCACCAACGTCAGGACGGTCGCTGATACCCGAGAGGCTTGGGCCGGTGCGGTCAGGGACTGGGCATCCGTCTCGGAGACTAACCCATCTGGTCCTGAACTCGATCTGCGGGCTTCCCGTGGGGCCCGCGAGTATGCGGAACTCTACAGGGCTTCAACCACGGAACACTAAGCTTTCCTGGTCCAATTGAAAGGAGGACTTGATGAGATCTATGTTGACCGCGCTCAAAACCGTGCGACGGCGCCAGCGCACACTCGGGCAGAACGTGCACGTCGGGGAAGGCTTCACCTTTGGAAATCACTCTCGCCTGTGGGCTCCCCGCAGTTTGACGATCGGTTCGGAATGCAGCATAGGCTCCTACGTACGAATTGAAGTCGATGGGGTCATCGGCGACTCGGTCCTGATTGCGAATTCAGCGGCCATTGTCGGCCGCCACGATCATGAAGTGTCGGTTGTCGGCACACCGATAAAGGAGACGCGTTGGGTCGGCAGCTCACCGGACCGACTTAGCATGCCTGTGCTGATCGGCTCTGACGTCTGGATCGGTTTCGGTTCAACAATTTTGTCCGGGGTCGAAATAGGCGATGGAGCCGTGATTGGGGCAGGCGCAGTGGTGAGCCGTAGCATCCCAGCCAACAGCATCGCCGTCGGAAACCCGGCCAGGGTGGTCGGAAAACGCTTTGAAGATGAAGCCTGCGCTCAACATTGGCATATGCTTCGAGAACGAGGCGTGCGGAGGATGACGGATCGAACATCAGACCAGGGAAACAGCCAGCAAAATGCGTAACGCTCGTGTACTCTACGTTCCGAATGAATCTGGATCATTCCGGCAGTTGGGCTTTCGCCGTCCTCTCGCAAACCTAAGAGATGCTGGACTCTTACGCGAAGTATCGGTTTACAGTCTTCAGCTCAGGATTCGGAGCGGCGGCGATCCCGAACAGCACCGACAGTCTCTCGTTCAACGAGTACGCGAGTTTCAGCCAGACGTTGTATTTATGCAGCATTTGGGAACGACCGGACTCACTCACGAACACTTCCGGCAGATGCGCAATGCCGCGAAGTTCGATTTCGTTTATCACGAAGGCGACCCCTACAGCCGTTGGCTACACCCACTTCCTCCGCCAGCCCGCGCAGCGGGCCGTGCATCAGATGTGACGTTCACGGTCGGCTCCGGCCAGTTCGTCAGAAATTTCGAACGCCACGGGGCGCCGGACGTGCGATGGGTGCCGAGCGCGTTCGATCCTGATCGGTACGGGCGCGAGCAGGTGAGCGCCTCGGTATCGAGACCCTACGATGTCGTTGTGATCGCCAACAAGAATTCTCCGCGCCTGAGGGGTCATCCCAATTGGAAAGATCGAATCAGGTTTGTCGAGGTTCTTCAGCGGCGATTAGGCGAGCGTGTAGCGGTGTTCGGGAAGGGATGGACCGGCCCCGGTGCAATGGGGCCGGTCGATTGGGCTTCACAAGATAGCGCCATCAAGCTTGGATGGATTAGCGCCAATTGGGATCACTATGCCGAAGAACCCTCCTATTTCTCCAACCGCCTACCAATATCTTTGGCATCGGGATCGATTCACGCCACTACGTTGCACCGCGGCTATGATTCTATGTTCGGCGCCGCCTCAGATGGCTTTCTTATCCTCGGGCGAACCATCGAGCAACTTGTGGACGACATTCTCAACAAGCTGGAATCAACGAGTCCCTCCGAACGTATAGAGGCCGCGGTGCGAGCACAGCAGTTTGCGCATCAACACTTCCGTCAAGACGATCAGTTAGTGAGTATGTTGAACTACAGGTCGCCGAGAATAAGTCCTCTTGAGGCTAGGGACGCGTGGGATCTCGACGCTACACCCATAAACGAAACGTAGCATTCAGAACTTTGGGCCGGCGCGTGAGGTGAAGAGAAACAGCGTGCTTGAGACTTCAGAAGGAGAGCGACCTGTGCGTCGAGCTTCCAAACCTTCGAACAGACCGAGCTCGTCCGGTTTGCGCATATTCACGGGGGCCGCATGGACCTACGCCTCCCAGCTCGCGACCGTAATTATCCAATTCGCCTATGCCGCGGTCACATCGCGGGCGGTTTCGCCCGAAGGCTTTGGCCAATATGCAATCGGGCTTACGGTGGTGGGACTAGTTTCGCTTCTTTCTTCGGGCGGGTTGGGCCAGTCGATTGCGCGCATGCAAGTCATAGAAGCACAGCGCGTAAAGTCCCTCGTTACGTATGCACTCATGCTCGGCTGCGTGGGGTCTATGTTCCTCTATCTGACTGCAGGCTTATGGGCAACCATATGGGGAAGCCAATCCGCAGTACATCCTCTAGAGTTGTTGGCAATCAGCAGCTTTATCAGCCCGCTCCTGGGCCTAGCCAACGGCCTTATGACAAGGCTTGGAAAGTTTCGAAAGCTAGCAGTGGTGACTCTCGTGTCGAACATCGGTGGCATGCTTTTCGGTGCGCTTGCGGTAGTGACCTTGCATTCCTCCACCTCATTGGTGGTGTCACCTATAACTGCACAGCTACTGGCACTCATAGGCTGCCTTTTGTCGACAGACCGGCTCCTTCTAGGGTTCGGAAGGTTGGGGCACACGAAGGGGGACCTAAGCTATAGCTGGAGGGTCATCGCGACTAGCGTTCTTACATACTTTTCTGGCAACATTGTGAAATTTGCAATGGCAAGAGCTATCGCACCTGCAACTCTCGGCCATTGGAACCGCGCCGAAGCCATCACCCTGGTTCCCTTGCAACAGCTACAATCCGCTATCATCTCTGCAGTTTTTCCAGAGTTTCGGCACGATGTCGATAATGCCACAAGGGCGCGCACTGTCTGGACGGACTTGTTCACAATTGTTGCCTGGTTCGCACTGCCCATTAGTGCGTGTGGCGCGGTCGTAATCCCGAGTCTACTCCCGATCATTTTTGGTTCGCAATGGCATGAGGCTGCTCTCCTAGCGGCCCCACTTTCACTCGCGGGGGGCATTCAGATATTGGCCACCCTCCTCGCCAGCGCAATTGGCGCGCTCGCTCGGTTCAGATGGCTCTGGTCGACTGAGTTAATATTGATCGTGCTGCAGGCGATAACCGCGCTCTCGGTCTTCTTCTTTCATGAGGTCTGGATCGCTTCATCGGCGCTAGTTCTGGCTTATTTGACGCGTCACCTGTGGCAACTTCATCTGGCCGGTAAGGAGGGGTACCTCGCTCTCGGCAAGCTCTTCCGCCAATATCTGCTTGCCGCGCTCTTCGCCATGGTTATGTCGTCAGCGTCGGGGTTAGAGATTTGGGTTATTTCAATCGCTGAGACGCCTTTTACGGTCGCACTAGCGGTGATGATCCCCACCGCATTCATCGGCGGATGCTACCTGGTCCGGAACCTGCTGCCCCCGGTGCTGTTAGCTAGAAAGTATGGATTCCGCGTTCCATAATCTCCAAGTACCTTATTCGGGCGGTGCGTGCGACAATTTGGTATAAAATTACGACAAAAGCTAAGAAATTATTGGGGGTCGAGGTCACTTGAAGAAGCTCTTGGTTGTCGTCCTAGCGTCTGATGCTGAACCCTGGAAGAGTATCCAAGATAATGGTCAGAGAACGACTTGGGCCGCCAATCCTCCAGCGCCGGTGCGCTGGCTACACGGCGAAAGCGGCGGAATCTCGCGCTTCCTCGCGCGTGCTGTTCCCAAAGTTGCTGGGGGGAGGCCCCTGCGCCTTTTCTACAGACACCTGGGACGCTGGGCCGCCTCGAGACCAGTTGAGCGGTTCGGCGATAGATTGAACACGCGTGTACCTGAAACTTACCTAATGACCAATGCCAAGACCGTCGCGGCGTTCAGACATGTCCTCGCCACAGAGGAATTTGACTTTTTGCTGCGCACGAATTCGTCAAGTTATATAAACTTACCCTTTCTTTTAGATTACATCCAGAATATACCTTCACGTGACTACTATGGCGGCACAACCTGGGAAAAAGAAGGTCTCACCTATGTCACAGGGACATCGATACTTCTGAGTCGCGATCTTGTGTCTTATGCTGCCGAAGACCCGTACTGGGACTTCGATGTCATCGATGACATCGCTGTTGGTAAGTCTATGGCTAGGCGCGGAGTGGAGCCGGTGGGCGTACCTCGTGTGGATCTGTATTCTGACAGCGACCTGTGCGGTTTGACCGACGAGATGCTGAAGACGACGTATATCTTCCGCTGCCGTGGAGAATCTGACCGCGGCCACGATATCTCGGCGATGCAGTTTATCCACGCTCGAGTGACGGCGGGAGCTAAAATGCAGAAGCCGAACTAGGCAAAGCGGTTGCAGTTCTGCTCTTCGATACGCCTAGGTCGTAGACTACAGATGCTTCACCTACTCGACACGAGAACTGTGATGCACATCTACTAAGGATCTTCATGAGAGATATGAGCGTCGTAGGCCTTCTCGGTGGCCTGGGTAATCAACTATTTCAATACGCATATGCAAATTGGCTCGCCAAATCTGGCCGTACAGTGTCTTTTGATGCTTCCGCTCTCCGCTCTGGTGAACGACGACTCGAACTAACAGAGCTCTTCGACCATAAGCTTCCGCTCGTCCGGTGGCTGGATGTGATGCCTTATCCACGGGGGCGCCTTGGAACGATTGGCGACCGCGTGCGATCGTTCGTGGGGCCTCATCGCGTCTGGCATGAGGACGTTCACGGCATACCTAACCGGCCCGAGGACGCGCCTGCGGCTTGGTGGTACGGCTATTGGCAGGCAAACAGGATCGTTGATCAAGTCTTGCCGGATGTCAGAAGATCGATGTCTGGCTTCATGCCACCGGTGGTCGCGGGGCGGGTGGGCGTCCATATTCGACGAGGTGACTATGTCGGCAACCCGATGCTTCTATCCCCCAATTATTACAATTCGGCTCTAAAAATGCTCTCCGAGGATGCCTCGGCCACTCTTTCGGACTTAGACATTGTGATTTACTCTGACGACCCGGAATGGTGCAGAGCCAATATGCGTTTCGAAGGTTTGGTGTCTTACGGTGCCTCGTCGTCAACGATCGACGATTTCAGAAGTTTGCTTTCCTGTGAATACCTGATATTGTCTCGCAGTACTTTCAGTTGGTGGGCCGGCGCGCTGCCGGACCGAGGCCCGCGTAAGGTCGTCGCGCCGTATCCCTTCACCACCTTCCAGTCGTCGCTGGAGGGGCGCGGCTGGCTCAACTGCTCCGCACCGCCCGGCTGATTGCGTAGACGTCGCCAACACTGGGTCATCCGTGCCCGCTGGTAGACTGTGTTCGTTGATTTGAGTTCTTAATTTGGGGGTTTGGTGTGTCCAAGACAGCGCTTATCACAGGTATCACCGGACAGGATGGTTCGTATCTGGCTGAACTGCTCCTGTCAAAGGGGTACGAGGTGCACGGCCTGATCCGCAGGGCCTCGACCTTCAACACGGCCCGGGTAGACCACCTCTACGTAGACCCGCATGATCCCGAAGCCCGCATCTTCCTCCACTACGGCGACCTCTCCGACGGCGCCCGGCTTGTCACGCTACTGGCGGACATCCGCCCCGATGAGGTCTACAACCTCGCCGCGCAGTCGCACGTTCGCGTCTCCTTCGACGAGCCCGAGCACACCGGCGACACCACCGGCATGGGCTCGATCCGGCTGCTCGAGGCCGTGCGCATGGCGGGCATCCAGACCCGCTTCTACCAGGCGTCCTCGTCCGAGATGTTCGGCGCGACCCCGCCGCCCCAGGACGAGGAGACCCCCTTCTACCCCCGCTCGCCCTACGGGGCGGCCAAGGTCTACAGCTACTGGGTCACGCGGAACTACCGCGAGGCCTACGGCATGTACGCTGTCAACGGCATCCTCTTCAACCACGAGTCCCCGCGGCGCGGCGAGACCTTCGTGACCCGCAAGGTCACCCGTGCGGTGGCCGCGATCAAGGCCGGCGTCCAGTCGGAGCTGTACATGGGCAACCTCGACGCCGTCCGCGACTGGGGCTACGCCGCCGAATACGTCGAGGGCATGTGGCGCATGCTGCAGGCGGACGAGCCCGAGGACTTCGTGCTCGCCACCGGCGCCGGCTACACCGTCCGCGACTTCCTGCAGTACGCCTTCGAGCACGCCGGCCTCAACTGGGAGGACCACGTCCGCTTCGACGAGCGCTACCTGCGCCCCACCGAAGTCGACGCCCTCATCGGCGACTACTCCAAGGCCGAGCAGAAGCTCGGCTGGACCCCGACGGTCAAGACGCCCGAGCTCGCCCGCCTCATGGTGGACGCCGACGTCGAGGCCCTCAAGCACGCCGGCGGCAAGTGGATCGACAGCGTCAACCTCGACAGCTGGAAGGCCCTCGTGTGATGCCGGAGACCCCCTACGCTCCAAGCGCCCTCGACCGCTCCGCGACCTTCTACGTCGCCGGACACCGGGGCCTCGTCGGCTCGGCGATCTGGCGCCGGCTCGAGGACGAGGGGTTCACCAACCTCGTGGGGCGCGCCTCGTCTGAACTCGACCTCAAGGACCGCGGGACCGTCTTCGACTTCTTCGCCGCCGAGAAGCCCCGCTATGTTGCCCTCGCCGCAGCCAAGGTGGGCGGGATCCTCGCCAACAACACCTACCCGGTCGACTTCCTCAGCGAGAACCTGCGCATCCAGACCAACGTCATGGACGCGGCGCTCGAGCACGGCGTGGAGCGCCTGCTCTTCCTCGGCTCGTCCTGCATCTACCCGAAGCTCGCGCCGCAGCCTCTGAAGGAGGAGTACCTCCTCACCGGGCACCTGGAGCCAACGAACGACGCCTACGCGATCGCCAAGATCGCCGGCATCCTCCAGGTCCAGGCCGTTCGCCGCCAGTACGGCCTTCCGTGGATCTCCGCCATGCCCACCAACCTCTACGGCCCGGGCGACAACTTCTCGCCCACGGGCTCGCACGTGCTGCCCGCACTGATCCGCCGGTACGAGGAGGCGCGGCTCAGCGGCGCCGAGAGCGTCACCAACTGGGGCACGGGATCACCCCTGCGGGAGTTCCTGCACGTCGACGACATGGCAGAGGCGTGCCTCTACCTCCTCGAGAACTATGACGGCCCGGAGCAGGTCAACGTGGGGGTGGGAACCGACGTCACCATCAAGGAGCTCGCCCACACCGTCGCCGACGCCGTCGGCTACCAGGGCGCCATCGAGTGGGACGCCACGAAGCCTGACGGAACGCCCCGCAAGCTCATGGATGTCAGCAAGCTCACCGCCCTGGGCTGGAAGGCCAGCATCGGCCTCGACGAGGGCATCCGGAGCACGGTGGAGTGGTTCCGCGAGCACCAGGACGACTTCCGCAAGTAATGGGCGGCTACGCACCGCAGATCTGATTCAGGGGGGGGGAACATGAGGATCAGCGTCATCGGGACCGGCTACCTCGGAGCCACGCACGCCGCCTGCATGGCCGAGCTCGGCTTCGAGGTGCTCGGCGTGGACATCGATCCGGCGAAGATCGAGGCCCTCGCGAACGGCGTGCTGCCGTTCCACGAGCCAGCGCTCCCCGCGCTCCTGCGCAAGCACGTGGCCACCGGGCAGCTGCGCTTCACCACCTCCCTCGAGGAGGCGGGCGCCTGGGCCGACGTCCACTTCATCGGGGTCGGCACCCCGCAGCGCGCCGGCGAGCACGCCGCGGACCTCACGTTCGTCGAAGCGGCGGTGCGGTCTCTCGCCGAGAGCATCACGAAGGATGCGCTGATCGTCGGGAAGTCTACGGTCCCGGTGGGGACGGCGCGCCGCCTGCGCGAGCTGATCGACCGGCACGCCGACGGGGCCCTGCGAATCGGCCTCGCGTGGAACCCCGAGTTCCTGCGGGAGGGGTTCGCTGTGCGAGACACGCTCTCACCCGACCGGCTCGTCTTCGGGGTGGACAACGCCGAGGACGAGGATCTTCTCCGCGCCGTCTACGCCGACGCGCTCGCCGCGGATACCCCGCTCATCGTCACCGACTTCGAGACGGCCGAACTCGTCAAGGTCGCCGCGAACGCCTTCCTGGCCACCAAGATCTCCTTCATCAACGCCTTCGCCGAGATCACCGAGAGCGTGGGCGGCGACATCCGCACCCTCGCCGACGCGATCGGCTACGACGCACGGATCGGCCGGCGCTTCCTCAACGCCGGCGTGGGCTTCGGCGGCGGCTGCCTGCCCAAAGACATCCGGGCACTCCAGGCCAGGGCCAGCGAACTCGGGCTCGACCGCACCATGCGGTTCCTGTCCGAGGTGGACCTGATCAACCTGCGCCGCCGCGACCGGGTCGTCCACCTCGCCGAGACCATGCTCGGCCCGCTGCTGGGGAAGAAGGTCGCCGTGCTCGGCGTCGCCTTCAAGCCCGACAGCGACGACGTGCGCGACTCCCCGGCCCTCGACATCGCGGTGCGCCTCTTCAACAGCGGCGCCGACGTGGCCGTCTATGACCCCGAGGGCAACGCCAACGCCGCCAAGCGATTCCCGCGGCTGGGCTACGTCGACTCCCTCGACGCGGCAGTGACCGATGCGGACCTCGTGCTGCTCCTCACCGAGTGGAACGAGTTCCGCCAGCTCAAGCCCGCCGACATCGTCCCCCTCACCGAGGGTCGCAAGATCATCGACGGCCGCAACGTCCTGGACCCGGCCGAGTGGGAGCACGCCGGCTGGGACTTCGCAGCCCTGGGCAAGCGCTTTGTGCCGGTGAGTGATCTGGCCGAGGCCTTCGCGGAATGACCGCCCGAGAGACGGCAGCCCGCGCCACCTCCGCCGCCGTTCCGCGCTCCCAGAAGCACCTCAATCTGCTGGGCTGGGCCGATCTCGCCTGCATCGTGTGGGCCTCTGTCGGTGCGCAGATGCTCCGCTTCGGCTCCGACGACACCTCGATTCAGGTCAGCCACACCTGGCACGCGCCCTACGCTCTGGTGACCGTGGTGGTGATCGCGGCCTGGTGGGTGGTCCTCGCTGCAGGAGGGACGCGGGAGGACACGATCCTGGGCCACGGCCCCGAGGAGTACAAGCGAGTGCTCACCTCCTCGCTGTGGCTCTTCGGCGCGATCGCGATCCTCTCCTACGTCTTCGGCTTGGACACCGCCCGCGGCTACGTCGCTGTGGCGCTCCCCCTCGGCATCGTCTCCCTGCTGATCGCCCGCTGGGTACTCCGGAGCGTCCTGGTCCAGTCGCGCAGCGGCGGCCGGAACCTCCGCCGTGTCCTCGTCCTCGGCGCCCCCAGCAGCGCGCGCCACCTCGCCAGGCAGCTCGCCAGCAGCCCCGGAGCGGGCTACCGGGCCGCAGCAGCCTACCTGCCCGGGTTCCCGGGGGTGGTGCTCACGGGTGTGGGCCACGAGATCCCCGTGCTGGGCTACCAGGACGACGTCTCCGACATCCTCAGCGCCGTCGCGGAATCCGGCGTGGACACCGTGGCGATCTCTGGATCCGCACTCGCACCCGAGGAGCTCCGCAAACTGGGCTGGGAGCTTGCCGCCCGCAACGTGGGCATGATCCTGGCGCCGGCGCTCACGGACGTGGCCGGCCCGCGCATCCACATGCAGCCGGTGGGCGGCCTGCCCCTCATCCACGTCACTACCCCCAAGCTCGAGGGCGGCAAGGCCGCGCTCAAGCGCACCCTGGACATCGTCGCCTCGGTCGCCCTCCTCGCGGTCCTCGGCCTGCCCATGCTGGCGGTCGCCGCCGCCGTGAAGCTGGACAGCCCCGGACCGGCGCTCTTCCGTCAGACCCGGATTGGCCGCGCCGGCGTCTCCTTCAAGATGCTCAAGTTCCGCTCCATGGTGGTGGACGCCGAGGCCCGGCTCTCCGCGCTCCGCAGCCTCAACGAGGGCGCCGGTCTGCTGTTCAAGATGAAGCATGATCCGCGGGTCACCCATCTTGGCCGCATCCTGCGCAGGTTCTCCATCGACGAGCTCCCGCAGCTCATCAATGTGCTCCGCGGCGAGATGAGCCTCGTGGGCCCGCGGCCGCCGCTGCCTGCCGAGGTGGCCGGTTACGACGACTTCGCCCACCGCCGCCTGCTCGTCAAGCCCGGCGTGACGGGCCTCTGGCAGGTCTCCGGCCGCAGCGACCTGAGCTGGGAAGAAGCCATCCGACTGGACCTCTCCTACGTGGAGAACTGGTCCCTGGCCCAGGACCTCGTGATCCTGCTCCGCACGGCCCGCGCCGTGCTCGGCAAGACCGGCGCTTACTAGGCTCCTGCGGCCGCCGTCGGCTCGGAGGCGCCGCTGCCCGTGGGCCCGAGGCCGAGGTTCCCGAGCACCGCGCCGAGCGCCCTCCGTCCCGCCTCGGGCGAATAGGCGGCCTCCCAGCGGTGGCGGGCGGCAGCCACGGCGTCGTACGCCGGCAGCGCCGCGGCGGCCTGCGTGATCACCTCTGCGAGGTGGCCGGGATCGCCCGCCCGCGCCACCCACGGGTGGTCCGGGCCCACCACCTCCGGCAGCGACCCGGCGTCGCTCACCACCACGGGCACGCCCGAGGCCATCGCGGTCACCGCCGGGAAGCAGAAGCCCCGGGGCTGGACGGCCGGGCAGACCAGCAGGTCCACGGACCCGAGGAACTCGTCCGCCGGCATGTTGTGCACGCTCTGGACCATCGCGCCCAGGGACCTGAGCCGGCCCTCCACCACCACCCGCTCGCGGGCGTCGGCGTAGCGCGTGGGCCCCGTGATGCGGAGCCGGTACCCTTCGGGGGCCCAGCGCCTCAGCTCCCTGAGCGTGTCCGCGAGGACCAGCACCCCGTCCCGCTCCGAGACCGGCCCCATGAAGCCGATCCGCAGCGGGCCGGCGCCGCGCCCGTGGCGGACGAGCTCGAGGGCGGGGACCGAGGGGGCGAGCACGCGTGCGTCCCTCAGCCGCCCGGCGTCGGCCGCGGAGGGGACGATGGTGGCGAGCGCGCGGGCGCGCGCCGCCGCCCTCCGGACGCTCTTCAGGGGGCCCGGGGCCGCAGTGTCGAAAGCGAGGATCCGCCGCTGCATCCCCGCCGTCGCGAGGGCGGCCAGCGTCCCCTCGCACCACAGCACGCCGTCCGGGTTAGCGCGGCGCCACCGGAGCAGGTCGAGCGCGTACTGGGCAGGGTGGGCGGAGGCCAGCGTGTGGACGGGCAGGCCGAGCGCGGAGGCGCGGGCCACGAGGGGGCTGCGCTCCGGCGGACCGACCACGAGGACGTCCTCGCCGAGTGCCGAGAGGCCCTCCGCGACCGAGGCCATCAGGCCCTCCCCGCCGCCGCGCCTGATCCCCGCGGCAATGACATGCCTGGCCGTCATCTCCCCCATTGCTCCTTGCCCGTCCGTAGCGTCTGGATTCAAGGCTAAAGGCGCCGCGGCACGCCCCCGCGGCGGCACGCCGGGTGCGGCTGTGTGGCCTGCACGACTCCCGCTGCCCCGGCGCTACCGGTGCAGGTTCAGGAGTATGAACAGCACCACGGCCACCACGGCGACCCCCAGCAGGACGGTCTGCGCCGTGTTGATCCGGCGCTCGTTCCTCAGCAGCCACTGCCGGCGCCGATACTTGCTCTTCCAACCCATTCCACAGCCCCCCCTCTTCCTCTGCCGCGGCAACGGAGAGCCCCGGCAGACGCTCTGTGCAGCACCACTCTGACAGTCCTCGGCACGAAACCAAAACAATTGCAAGTCAAATGACGCGGCGCCGCTCGAGGGCCCCGGATTCCGCGGAAATCCGGGCCTGAATGGGGCCTTAAGGCCCTGTGAAGGACCACCGCCAGCGGATACCGCATGACAGCGCAGAGCATCCGTAGGAGCCTTGGGGCATGAGGGGCACCGCCGTGATCGTCGGGGCCGGGATCGCGGGGCTCGCCGCGGCCCGGTCGCTCACCGCGGGCGGGTGGGACGTGGAGGTCCGCGAGCGCCACCCGCAGCTCTCCACCGCCGGCACGCTTCTGGGCCTGTGGCCGGCCGCGTGGGCCGCGCTCGAGCGCCTCGGCGTCGCGTCCGCCCTCGAGACCGTCAGCCTCAGCTCGGGCGAGCTGCTCCGCCCCGACGGGCGCGTGCTGGTCCGCCTGGTCCTCCCGGGGACCACCCGCGGCGTGGGGCGGATGGACCTGCTCGAGACCCTCCTCGCCGGGCTGCCCGAGGGCACCGTCCGGTGGGCCTCCCCCGCCTCCTCCCCCGCCGCGCTGCCGGACGCGGACGTGGTGGTGGCGGCCGACGGCGTCCACTCGGCCCTGCGCGCCCGCGCCTTCCCCGCCGCCCGGCTCCGGGACGCCCACGTGGTGGCGTTCCGCGGCGTGGCCCCGCTCGAGACCCGGGAGGGGTTCGAGGCGTGGGGCGCCGGGCTGATCTTCGGCCGCGCCCCCTTCCCGGGCGGCGGCAGCAACTGGTACGCCGGCGTCCGCGCCGACCTCGCCGGCACCCGCGGGGACGATCCGCTCGAGGTCCTCGGCGCGCTCTACCGGGACTGGACCCCGCGGGTCCACGAGGTGCTCGCCACTCTCACCCGCGAGGCGGTGGACCGGCGCCGCATCGAGGACCTCGCCCCCCTGAGGAGCTACGTGGCCGGGAACCTCGTGCTCGTGGGCGACGCCGCCCATGCCATGGCCCCGCACCTGGGCCGCGGCGGCGGGGAGTCCCTGATGGACGGGCTCGCCCTCGCCGACGCCCTCGTGGCCGCCCCGAGCGTCGCCGAAGGCCTCGCGCGGTACGACGCCGCGCGGCGCCGCCCGTCCCAGCGCGCCGTGGCCGGCTCACGGCTCATGAACCGGATCTCCAACCAGCTGCGCCACCCCTGGCTCCGCGACACCCTCGTCACCGCCGCCGGCAGGGCCGCAGCGCGGCGCCGCCACGCGCCGTCGTCCGCAGGGTGAGACAGCCCCGCCCAGGCGCGCGGGACCCCTCCGTTGGACATGTACAATCCACGTTAGCCCGGTCCGCCGGCCCTGCACCCGGCCGGCCGACCGGGCCTCCACTTCGCACCTTTCGACGAACATTGGGGGCTCCATGGAAGCATCGTCGCTTCGGCAGACCACGGGGAGACGGCTCCTCGGCAAGGGCGGCATCGCAGCACTCGTGCTGGGCCTGCTCCTCGCACTCACCACCACCGGCCTCGCGCCGCAGACGGCCTCGGCCGGCGGGTACAGCGCGATCGACGCCAAGTACCAGGCCGTGGGCGGCTCCCGCCTCCTCGGTGCGGCGCGCGGTCCCGAGGTCCGCACCAGCACGGGCGCGCACCGCGACTACGCCCGCGGCGCCATCTACTGGTCCTCGCGGACCGGGGCGCACCCGAACGCGGGCGCCATCCGCAGCGCCTACGCCGCCAAGGGCTGGGAGCTGGGCTACCTCGGCTACCCGACCACGGACGAGTACAACTACGCCGGCGGCCGCGCGCAGAACTTCCAGAACGGCTACATCACCTGGTCGCCCCGCGGCGGCACCGCCGTGGTGGTCAACGGGCGCGTCATCCCGGGCGGGTTCTGCTCGCCCAGCCAGCTCTGGATGAAGGGCGTGGCCTCCAACGGCCGCACCTACACCTGCGGCAGCAAGGGCCGCGACGCCAGCGGCCACTACCACTGGAACAGCTAGCATCTGACGCCCGGCGCGCCCCTGGCGCAGGGGTACGCCAGCAACGAACGGGGTCCGCGAACGCTTCGCGGGCCCCGTTCGCCGCGCAATGATGGAGTGCATGACCGAGCCAGAGCCCGAGATGCCCGAGATGCCCAAGGTCTTCCAGATCTCCCTGCCCGAGGAGAACATCGAGGGCCGCTTCGCCGACTTCGCCAACCTCTGGCACACGCCCAACGTGTTCGTGCTGGACTTCGTGGCCCTCACCCAGCCCCCGCAGGTGGGCGAGACCGAGGACGGCGACCACGCCGAGGTGATCCCCGGCCGCGTGGTGAGCCGCATCCGCATCCCCCCGGAGCAGGTGTTCGAGCTCGCCGCGGCCCTCACCCGCCAGCTCGGCGTCTGGGAGAGCGAGACCGGCCGCAAGCCCCCGGCCAAGCCCCTCTACGACTCCCAGGGCCGCCAGATCCACATCGACGACGAGGGCGTGGAAGGCCCCGAATGAGGTCCGCCCTCGCGCGGTCCCTCACTTTCATCCCCGTTCTGCTGCTGCTCGCCTCCTGCTCGGCGCTGGGGACGCACGACGCCGGCTCCTCGCCGAGCGCTGTCCCCTCCCCCGGGTCCTCGACGGCGACAGTCCCCGCCTCCTCCGTCCCCGCGGCGCCGACCGTGGTGAGCGTCCTGGGCGACTCCCACTCGGGCTTCCCCTACTCGTGGTACCGGCTCTCCGTGGGCGACTCCCTCGTGCCCGGGACCTCCCCCGGTGTCCTCTCCTCCCACCCCGGGCGCACGTCCGTGGAGCTGCGCGCCTGGGTCGGCGAGGCCACCGCCCGGGGCGGAGTGGTGCTGGTCCAGGCCGGAACCAACGACATCCTGCGCGACGGCTCCCCGCCCGCCGCGGCCGCGGGCGGGGTCGAGCTCTTGGTCCGGGACGTGCTGGCCCGGCACGTGCGGCCCATCCTCGTCTCGGTGCCGCCCTCGGCGGCGCACCCGGCCTCGACCGTGCAGCTGAACGCGATCCTGCGTTCCTGGGCGGCCGTGCACGCGGTGCCGTGGCTGGACGTCACCACCTCCGTGACCGCCCCGGACGGCACCTGGCTGCCGGGCCTCTCGAGCGACGGCGTGCACGCGAACGAGGCCGGCGGGGCGCTCATGGCCCTCGTCGTACGGGACCAGCTGCCGGGGCTGCTCAGGCGCTAGCGGACCGTTGGGTAGGATCTGCTGTCCGTGGGCACTTCACATCTGCGGGGCCGAGGTCCGGCGGTGGTGGCGGCAGCCATGGCGGCTGTCCTCGCCGCTGTCCTGACGGCGCCGGCCGCCGGGGCGCTGCCCGCGCCGAGCTCGCTGGCCAGGCCGCTGGCTGTGCCTGCCGGGTGCCCGGGCCTGCTGACCCTCGTCTGTCCGCCGAGCCAGCAGTCTCCCGCACCGAGCCCCTCCACGGCACCCCAGCCGGGGTCCGGCGGAACCCCGGCGCCGAGCCCCGCCCCCGCCGGGGGCGCCGCGCCCACCGTGGCTCCCGCGCCGGCTGCGCCTCAGCCCGCGGCCCCGGCGGGGCCGGCACCGGCGCCCTCCGCGCCGGGCCCCTCGGCGCCGGCCGCCCCCGGGACCGCCCTGCCCGAGCCCGGCGGTTCCGCTGCGACGCCGCCGGCGGCAGCACCGTCGTCGTCCGCGCCACGGACCACCCCGAGCCTGAGCGGCTCCCCCGGGCCCTCGGCGTCCGCCGCGGCGGCCCTCCAGCCGGCCGGCGGCGCGGCGGGACCCTCCGCCGACACCTCAGGACTCCCGGCGCCCCTCCTCCTCCTCGGCCTGGGGCTGCTCCTCACCTCGGCCTCGGCGCTGGGGCTGCGCCGCAACGCGCGCATCCGGGCCGCCCTGCGGGAGGGCGCCGAGGGTTAGGCGCCCCGAACGCCGTCCGAGCTTCCGGAGGGGCCGCAGTGCGGGTTCGCGTAATGCGCCTCCCTTGGGATGATGGGACCGAAGGGATCGGCAACGGCCCGTGCGGAAGGACGCCCAGAATGACACCTGCTCGCGAGACCCACCCCCAGGAGATCCGGCCCTGGCCGGCCCTGTGGGCGCTGGTCATCGGCTTCTTCATGATCCTGATCGACACCACGATCGTCTCGGTCGCGAACCCCTCGATCCAGGCCGGGCTCTCCACGACAACGGACAACGTCATCTGGGTCACCAGCGCCTACCTGCTCACCTACGCGGTCCCGCTGCTGGTCACGGGGCGGCTCGGCGACCGGTTCGGGCCGAAGAACATCTACCTGATCGGCCTCGTGGTCTTCACGCTGGCCTCGCTGTGGTGCGGCCTGTCCGACCTCCTGCCGGGCAGCGGCATCGCGAACCTGATCATCGCCCGCGCGGTGCAGGGCCTCGGAGCGGCGCTCATGACCCCGCAGACCATGGCGGTCATCACCCGTACCTTCGCGCCGGAGAAGCGCGGGGGCGCCATGGCCCTGTGGGGCGCGACGGCGGGCTTCGCCACGCTCGTGGGCCCGGTCCTGGGAGGGCTGCTCGTGGACACCCTCGGGTGGGAGTGGATCTTCTTCATCAACGTCCCGGTCGGGGTGGTGGCCTTCGTGATGGCGGCGGCCCTGGTGCCCCGGCTCGAGACGCACAGCCACACGTTCGACTGGCTCGGGGTGCTGCTCTCGGCCGCCGGCATGTTCTTCCTCGTCTTCGGCCTGCAGGAGTCCAACACCTACGACTGGAACGGCTGGGTGTGGGCCTCCGTGGTCGCCGGCGTTGCCTTCCTCGTGCTGTTCGTCATCTGGCAGGCGCTGAACAAGAAGGAGCCGCTGCTTCCGCTGGGGCTGTTCAAGGACAGGAACTTCTCCCTCGCGAACGCCGCGATCTCCGCCGTGGGATTCTCCATCACCGCGATGTTCATCCCGGTGGTCTACTTCTTCCAGGCCGTGCGCGGGATGACCCCGCTCGAGTCGGCGCTGATGGGAACGCCCTCGGCAGTCCTGACCATGGTGCTCGCCCCGGTCGCCGGCCGCCTCACCGACAGGGTGCACCCCCGCTACCTCGTGGTGCCCGGCGTCGTCCTCGTGGGGGCCGGGATGTGGCTCTACTCGGTGATGATCTCGCCCACCATCGCGTGGCCCCTGCTGCTCATCCCCTCCTTCGTGATGGGACTCGGCAGCGCGTTCATGTGGGGCCCCACCGCGACCACCGCGAACCGGAACCTGCCGCTGCGGGCCGCGGGCGCGGGCTCGGGGGTGTTCAACACGACCCGGCAGGTCGGGGCCGTGATCGGCTCGGCAGCCCTCGCGGCGCTCATGACCGGCCGCATCAGCGCCGAGATCCAGGCCGCCCTCCCGCCGGGGAGCAAGGGCGCGGGCGGCCAGCTGGGCAAGTCGAACTCCACGGTCCTGCCCCCGTTCCTCCACGACGCCTTCACCCACGCGATGAGCCAGACGCTCATCCTGCCCGCGTCCGTGGTGCTGGTCGCCGCGGTGTGCGCGCTCTTCTTCGCCACGCCGCACCACCTCCGTGGCCAGGACGATGCATCGGCCGAGGCGCCGGCCGGGCACGACGCCGGGCGCGCCGAGCGCGGGTCCGCCGTCAGCGGCTGATCTTCGGGCCCGCCCCCGGGCCTGAAACGGGGAACCGTCCGGCCGCCTCCTGCCTCCGGATGGGGAGGGCTCCCCATGTGGTTACTCCACTCGCTGTGCTTACAGTGGCGATGCCCGGCAGCGGCTCGCCTGCCACCAGCCAGCTCGCCCACTGGAGAAGTCATGAAGCTCACGCGCCCCCGACTGAAACTCAGAAGCCTCACGCTGCTCGCGGCAGTCGCTCTCGCAGGGGGCACATCCCTGATGGCCGTGGGGCCTGCCTCCGCGGCAGGCCCCTGCGGCAGCGGTTACACCTACATCGGCTCGCACGACATCGTGGTGCCGAGCTTCAGCAAGGACTACCGGTACGGAAAGCCCGGTACGAAGACCGGCTCCATCGACGTGTACTGGAACTCCTCGCTGAGCAAGAACTGCTCCATCGCCTACGCCTACGGCCCCACCTACGGCGTCCAGATGTATCGCTACAACGACATCGGGCTCTACCCTTCATATTCCCCGGACGATGTATCGGCCGGGTACTACTCCTACTACGCCGGGCCGGACTACACGAGGACGCAACCGGCGGGCGGGCAGTGCATCAGCCTCGGCGCAAGTTTCGGGCCCAACTCTTCCGACACCACGAGCTGGGGTTTCGCGAACTACCCCGACGTCCACTGCTGACGGCCTGACAGCTCCTCGGAGCTGACACTCAGGGAACGGACCTAGACTGAACGACGCAGTGCCCCGGCCACCCCCCATGGTCCGGGGCACTGCTTTGTTCCTGCATATCGGCTGCCCTAATGACCACTTGAGTCACACCCCGGCCAGCGGGTTCAGGCCCTTTGGCTCCTTTCAGCGCCGTGCACGCGGCCTCACCATTGCCAGTGAGACTGCCCGAACGGCCGCGCTGACATCAGGGCGGCGCGGGAGCCTCCGGATCTGGTTGATCCCTTCCTCTGCAGATCCAGGCCACCAGACCTGAAAGGGCCTCCTATGTCGCGGAACCATCGACTCGGCGCCCGGTTGGCCGCGCTCGGCGCGGCGCTGATGCTGCTGCTGCTGCTGCTGCTGGCAGGGTGCAGCAGCACGCCCGGCCCGCCGGCAACCACCACGCCCAGCCCGTCGGTAGGCACCCCGAGCCCGTCGGCAACCACCACGCCCAGCCCGTCGGTAGGCACCTCGAGCCCGTCGGCGACCACCACGGCCAGCCCGTCGTCAACCGCCGCCTGCACCGCTGCCAACGCCTTCGGTGACGCCCTCGCCAGCTTCAAGGACGACCTCCAAGCCGGTGCGGCGGTGGCGGATGTCCGCACCGCGCGTGACCAGATGGTCAAGGCCCTCACCGCCCTGAACGCAGCTCCGGGCGATGCCACCCAAGCCCACCTCGACGCGCTCAAGGCCGCTGAGACCCGTCTCGACACGGCTGTGAAAGGCATTTCCGACGACGACATGTTGGCCCAGGCACTCAGTGCTCTCAACCAAGACGCGAGCACCGTCCAGGCCGCACTGAGCAACGTCCTCGCGGACATCAGCTGCTAGGCATCCGCGCCTGGAACTCGGACCACGGCTGGCCATCTGTCCCTGTGACGGCGCACATCAGGCCCGCGAGCCTCAGTTGATGATGTCGCCCCGCTCGCCGGTGCGGAGCACCGATAGCCGTTCTCGCCACGCCTGCAGCTGCTCCGGTGTCAGCCGCGCCCAATCGGCAATCTCGCCGACAATGCGCAGCGGATCGCTGCTCCGGTACGACCGGGTGGGGTTGCCCGGGAACTTCTTGTCGGTCACGTTCGGATCGTCCTCGAACGCTCCGGTGGGCTCGACGGCATACACCCGTGGGATCGCAACTCCCCCTGCGAGCTCCGCGGCGATCTCGGCTGCGAGCCCGGCTCCGTCAGCGAGCGCTGTGAAGTAGACGTGGTTCATCACGACCTCGGGACGGTAGTTCGATCGGTAGCCGGCCGTGAGCAGGTCACCCACCTTCAGGTCAGCGACCGTGCCGTGGAAGAACGGGCCCTCATCGAGCGGTGTGGACACCTGGCCTCCCTGCTGGCTTGAGCTGGATCAGCTTCGCGAGTTCGTATGCCGTGTGACGGTCATCGTCGTTGGCGACGAAGACCCGGCCGATCATCAGGGCTGCACTGTGGGGCACGTCGATCCGGGTCATGCCCGGTGGCGTATCGCCGTGCCATGCGGGTTCGCAGAGGAGGAAGTCGCGGGCGGCCGTTCCGGTGGTCCGTTTCCCTACGTAGGCGAAGTTGGCGCCGCTGGTCGGGTCGGTGAACTGCACGCTGTAATAGCGCTGTTCCATCTCGGGCACGTGCAGCACCTGTGGTCCGGCGCTGACATCCAACCAGCCGCCACAGTAGAGGACGCTGTCGGTGCCGGTCGCGATGACGCTGCCGGACAGAGCGGACTGGGACGGGCTCTCCGGCACGGCATAAAGGGTGTTCACCGGGATCGGCCCCCCGCCCAGCCCGCGCCGGACAAGAGTCCGTTTGAAGCCGCCCACCGTGATCCGCGGCCAGAAGTAGATGAAGACGAACGTGCCGATCACCCAGATGGCCACAGCCGTCGCAGCCAGCAGAACAATGGAGCTAAGACCGCCGGCCGCGATCCGCCGGTAGGTCACCCAGGCGAAGATCGCGAGGATGGCGATCGTCACCGGCGTGGCGTATTTCAGGATCAGGCGATTCATGACTCCACCCGAAGGACCGGCGGGACCTCGTAGCGGCCGTCCACGATGGCGGTTCCGGGGAGGTAGGCGCGGAGCATGAGCTTGAATCGACCAGAGGGCGTCGCTACCCAGTTCTGCGCCGCGCCGGATGGCTCATGCGGCTGGAGCAGAATGTCGACTGAGCCATCGGCGTTCGCCAGGAGACCGGAGTGGTCGTTCACGCTTGGCCGTCCCGTGGGGGCGTTGACCATATAGCCGACCGTGTCGGTCGCCGTCAGCGACCAGAAGGCGTCAGTCGGTGGAAGCTGGCCTGCCGGGAAGTGAAGGCGGTACGCATGCTCGCCACTGAGACGGTTCCCCCGGTCATCCGTGGTCGCCGTCCAGTAGGCGGCCTCTTCGAACACGTTGACCACCGGGAGCGCCTTCTGCAGGGCCGCACGAACCAGCAGTCCGTTGCCGGGATGGCCGGCTCTGCGGATCGCGCTCCAGCCGTTGACGGTCTCCGTCTCGGTCCTGGCCACGGCGTTCAGGACCAGGACGGTGGTCAGGTACGCGAAGGTCAGGCCCATGATCAGGCCCTGCACCATGCCGGAATCCGCGACCCAGGCCAGGAGGCCGATCACGATGACGCCCTCATCACAGCGCTCCAATTCGGAACAGCACGACTACGGTACGGAACCCACGGCTTCCGCATCTGAGGATCCATGGGCAAGAATCTAGCCTTGGATCCCGGCGCCCGCACTGCTTCAGCAGACCCGACCCCGAACGGTATTCAGAGGCCCCGCAAATCCAGACGACTGGGTAATATTCGAGGGCCTGCTCACTCCTCTCCTGCTCCTCTCGCGCATCGGGCTCAACGTATGGGGAAGCAAGGGTCTGAAGCGCCTAAACCGAGGCGCCACGCTTTACAGATTAAAAAGTGCTTTCGCGGCCACTGGCGCCGACCCCTTGATCCTTCCTCATAAAAGGGTGTCCATTTCATTTCCATCTTTCGCCAGCTGTGGATTCGCAGAGCGGATCCCTGCACTCCTTGAAAGCTCGATAAGGAATCGACCACGCACCATTGGCCCACAACAACTAAGGAGTTGTCATGGCAAACATTCTCGATCAATCCGCCCAGGACACGCGGGCGAACCCTGCCTCGGCGGAGCCGCACGAACGGCCGAGAACTCGAACCTCTCGGTTTTCCAGGCTCCTGAAGGGAATCGGTGCAACCTTTGGCCTGGTTGCCCTGATCGCCACCGGAGGAGCGCTCAACGCCGCCCCGGCGGAGGCCGCGGCACTCACTTACTCGGTCTACGCGCCGTATAGGATCAGTCCGACCACCGCCCAGGGGTGGGCTTACCTCAGCCGCAACTGCCGTGGCACCTACGGATGCGCGAACTATCTGAAGATCGAGAAGCGCGAGTGGTGGGGTTGGTCCTACCGGGGCGAGGGCTGGGTCTACAACAACGGTTGGAACTCCGCTCGAGGGAGCCTTACTCGCGGCTGCGCCTATGACCGCACGACGGTCGACAGCTACAACGACATCGCGGGGAGGTATCACGGCGGAACGAGCCTCGGCCCGGTCGGCCACACACGGAACGGAACCACGATTTACCGATACAGGACGATAAGGTCCTCGGGGGCGGTGTGGCTATGCCGGTAGACAGCCGGTAAACGCACCATCATTGACCGGGCCAGGCGCAGACGTCTGGCCCGGCCAACTGCGTTCCGATCTCGATGTAGAGCGGCCGGCCCCCAAGGCGCCGGGCGAGGGCACGGTTCATCGGCGCGTGGGGCACGTAGCGGTGGCCGTACGGGTCGGACACGACCACCGCTCCGGTGCGGCGGGCCATCTGCTCGTCGACCGCATGGAGCCCCGCACAGGGCCTGGCGACCGCGCCGGCCTGGACGGTCCAGCCCTGCGTGTCCGAGGGGGCTTCGAGTTCGAGCTCCTCGAAGATGCTGGCGAGGACGTCCTCGCGGGTGGAGGGGTAGCGCCGCAGGAGCCGGTGGGCCTCGGGATGGTCGTGCTGCCGGCGGAGAAACTGCTGCCGGAGCGAGTAGTGGTCCGCGGGGCCGAGGGGCCGGCTCACAGCGAGCAGGCCGTCCGGGCCCGCGAGAAGATGGCAGTACTGGCCGGAGCGGTCGATGATGCACCGGCTGCTCCCGGGCCGCTCGTCGGAACGGAGCAGCTCGGCTTCAGTCCGGAAGAGGTGGAACTCGCCGTCGTCGTCAATCACGATGAGGGGCATGCCGCCCTGGGTCGCGCTCATCGCTGTGTCCTTCCCGGGCCCTCGAGGGGGCCCTCTTTGAATGAGAGCACCCCGCGCGGCACCGGCTGGCCGATCTTTGCGGGACGCTGACGCGGCCCGGGCAAACCTTGACGGAATCTTGACGGATGCACTGCCCGAAGCCCCCCAGCGACGGCCGGTGGCGCGGTGCCACCCTATGAGGTGGGCGCGGGCCATCGCCGAGCACCTGGACGCAGTGTCCTAGGCGATCTCCCTGAGCAGGGCCTGCAGGCGGTCGAGCGCGGCGTGCGCCTGAGTGGGCAGGTTCTGGGTGATGGCACGGGCGCTGGGGTCGAGCGGCTCTCCCGCGAGCACTGGCACGGCTGCGGGTGCTGCGCCGTCCCCAGTGGCGCCGGCCGCCGTCCGCGCGAGGTCGGCCACCTTCCCGATTTCGGCGGCGAGCTCGCCATCGGGCTGGCGCAGCTTGGAAGCGGCGTCGCTGAGGGAACGCGCCGTCGCGACGATGTTCGCAACGAGGGTGAGGCGGCGCCGGATGGCTCGGGGCCGGTTCTCCCAGATCTGGTACCGGGTGAGCGGCTCGCCGACCAGGACGAGCCGGCGCAGCTGATTGTCGGCGGCGATGACTCGCTCGTCGACGGCATCGGCGCTGACGGAGGCCGGGTCGAGGGCGCGATCGTGCAGCGTGCCGAGCAGGTCGGCGACTGTCGCGAGGACAGAGCCCTGGACCACCTTGATGGTGTCGCGGGTGCTGACCGGCGTCACGAGGAGGGCGACGGCGATGCCGACCGCCGCCCCCGCGGCAGTCTCGTCGAGGCGCAGCAGCAGGAGCTCGTCAGAGAACTGGCCGAGGAGGGCGTACAGCTCGCTGAGCATGATCGTGAGGAAGAAGATCATGTATGCGTAGGAGATGCGCATGAGGTAGTTGCCGCAGAAGATGCTCGCCACGATCACGGCGAGTGCGGCGAAGAGGTTCCCGTTGGTGAGGCGGGCGACGACGACGCCGGCGACGAGACCGCCCAAGGTTCCCGCCACGCGCAGCAGCGACTTGCGGGTGGTGTCGAATCGGGTGCCGGTTCCCGCGAAGGACACGAACGCGGCGATGACCGCCCAGTAGTAGCGCTGCCCGCTGATGAGGCTTCCGACGAGGATTGCGAGGCTTCCGGCGACCGCGACCTGCACTGCCTGCCTGGTGGCGAACTGCAGCCGGGTGAGCGGGTTCCAGGCTGCGCCGCGGGGATCGACCTCGGACGCGACGCTCGGGATTCCGGGCAGCTGCCCGAGGACGAGCCCGGCCGCTGGCACGAACTCCGGCTCGTTCTCCTGCACGGTGCGGCTCAGCACCGGCCGGTTCGGCACCGACGTGACAATGCTGATGCCGCGGTGCAGGTCGGCGGCCGCTGCCTGCACGCTGAGGGGCGCGGCGGAGGCCAGCTCGGGGAGGGCCGCTGCGGCTTCACGGGCGCGGGCGGGATTCGGGGTGGCGAGCGCGCCCAAGGCCTCCACGGCAGCGGCCCGGATCGCCGGGGCGGCGTCGGTCGCGGCGAGCTGTCTGGTTCCAAGAGTGAGGCGGTCGAGACCGAGCTGCAGTTCGAGCAGCCGCGCACGCAGCGTGGACGCCGTCCATCCCTCGGGGAGCGCCGGAGCGTGAGCGGCCCAGCCGTCGCTCATCAGCGCCGCCTCTGTGGCCCTCGCTCGCGCGCGGAAGATCGCCAACGAGGCGCGGTCTGCCCCCGGGCTGCCCGGATCAGCCTCGAGCAGCGCGATACAGGCCCGTGCGAGGCCGCGCTGGCGGGCGCTCATGCTTCGGAAGACGGCGGCGAGGGTGCGGCGCGGATGCCGGCGGAAGACGGTGCAGCTCAGCAGCAGTACCAACGCCGTCGCGACGATGATGGCCACGAGCATCGCGGGGAGTGCCGGCAGCGAGGTCTTGAGGAAGGACGCGAAGAAGTAGCCGTTCCACAGCATGAAGCCGTAGAAGAAGTAGCCCAGCCCGAACCGGCGCATCCACACGGCCAGGAACATCACGACGACGAAGCCGACGAGCGAGGCCGGCTGGCTCGGTGCGAGCAGCGTGCCGGCCGTGATGCCCGCGCCCATGGCCAGCGGGAAGTACGCGGCCGTGATCGCGTTGGCCCGGATGCGGTGGTCGACGAGTGCGTTAGTGCCGATCATCGCCACCACGCTGCTGAGCAGCATGAACACGACGGTCCCCTGGGCACCCGCGTGGAGCAGCAGGGCGAGCCCGTAGCCGACGACCATGCACACCGCGACGTTGCCGGCCCCGGCCAGGCCGAGCTGGAGCCTCCCGAGCCCCGGGTCCGAGGCCACGGCGATGTCAGCGACCCGGCGCAGAAGGCCTGGTCGGGAGACCTTCGCGACCTCTGGTGCCTCCGGCGACGTACTCGTCCCGCCCAAAGGACTTACGCCGCGTGGTCGGAGTGGGTTGCCCAGTGCGAATGGCCCGAGGCGCGCCGCTCCGGGCGCCCTGCCTGTGCCTGGGCAGCATGGGCCTTGGCGGCGCGGGCCGCGAGGCGGAGCCCATCGTCACTGATCGGCACCCCGGCCCACTGCTGCGCGTGGGACGGTATGAACACGTCTCCAGCGGGGAATGCCCTCCTGCGCTGCCGCCCGGAGGCGACGACTGCCCAGACAGCCTCGATGTATCCGTCCGTTGCGCCGACCGCGTAGCCATGCACTTCCCGGCTGCCGTCATGGGCGACAACCCTCTGGCCGCCGCTCTGCACCCGGCCGGCCCCGGACTTGGTGTCCCTATCAAGCTGTCGCATTTCTGACCTCCACTGCCTACTCCTCATACCCCGGCGACGGCGCATCCATTCAGTGTGCTGCCCCGCTGTGTGGGGTCCAGCGTCTCCGGTCGTGGTCTGTGGATGTGGGTCCGTTCGGTGTGGGTTGCTGTTGGTGGGGTCAGGCGGCCATCTTGCGGCGCATGCGGTCCAGGAGCCGGCGCAGCAGGCGCGAGACCTGCATCTGGGACACCCCCAGCTCCGCGGCGATCTCGGACTGGCTCATCTCGTCCACGAACCGCAGCTTCACCAGCAGCCGGTCCTGCTCGCTCGCACCCTCCAGCGCGCACGCGACCATCTGGCGCAGCTCCACCTGCTCGAACCCCGCCTCGACCACCGGGACCAGGTGCGCCGTGCGCTCCCCCTCGCCCTCGCCCGAGGAATCCAGCGGCTCGATCGCCGCCGGGCTCATCGCCGCATCCACCGAGCGGGCCTCCGCGACCTGCTCCGGGCTGGCCCCGGTCGCCTCCCCCAGCTCCGCCAGGGACGGCTCCCGGCCCAGCTCCTGCACCAGCCGGCCACGGGCCTCCTTGACCCCCAGCCGCAGCTCCTGCAGCGACCGCGGCGGGCGCACCACCCAGGACTGGTCCCGCAGATAGCGCTTGATCGTCCCGGCAATCGTGGGCACCGCGAACTGCACGAACCCGTGCCCGGCACCCTCCCGGTACCGCTGCGCCGCCATCACCAGCCCCATCCGCGCCACCTGCCGGATGTCCTCGAAGTCATGCCCGGGCACCCGGTGCCGCCGCGCCAGCGCATCCGCCAAACCCAGATGCTCCACCACCAACGCCCCCGCCACACCGGACCCCGCACCCTCGCCGGCAGCGCCCTCGGACGCACGTCCCGCCTGGGCGGCGTCCTCCGCCAGGTCCCCGGCGAGGAGCCTCAGGGATCCCTTGGACTCGATCACAGCTGACTCGTTCACAGCGACCTACCCTCCTCTGCACCGCCCAGCGGCCGTGCCCGGCATTGATGCTGGCTACCTCGAAGTCTTCAACGAGACAGACCTGTCTGTTCCGTCACGAGGAGTATGCACCGAGACAGACCTGTCTGTCCAGAGGGCTAGGATGGGCCCATGATGGGTGGAGATGCGGGGCAGGCGGGCAGAGGTGCCGTGCGGAAGCCGGCCAAGGAGCGGATCCTCGAGACCGCCTATGGGCTCTTCGCCAGAGGCGGCGTCCGCGCAGTGGGGATCGACGAGATCATCGCCCACTCCGGGGTCGCCAAGGCGACGTTCTACCGGTGCTTCCCCTCGAAGGACGCCCTCGTCCTGGCGTACATGGACCGCTGGTACCAGGTGCGTCACGATGCCATCGAGGATGCGATCACCCATGCCCACGCGCCTGAGGACGCCCTTCTCGCGGCCTTCAACGTGCTCGACGACTGGTTCAGCCGCGGCGCCGCCGAGGTCAACACCTTCCTCCACGTCGTGATCGAGTTCGGCCCGGAGCATCCCCTCGGTCAGGCCGCCATGGCGCACCTCGCGAACATCCGCGGACGCCTCGCCGCCCTCGCCGAGGGTGCCGGGCTCGAGGACCCGGTGGGCTTCGCCTGGTCCTTCCACATCCTCACCAAGGGCGCCATGGTCGCCTCCATCGAAGGAGACCAGCGCGCCGCTCTCCGCGCGCGGGCCCTCGCGCGGGCACTCATCGACCTCCACCGCCCCGACACGCCCGGGCGTCCGCAGTCGCAGCAAGAGGAAGACGACGAGGTCAAGGTCCTTCGGAAGCACGGCCGCGGCTGAGCGCTCCCCCACGCCGGGAGGCTGCGCTGGCCCGGACGCCGCCCCAAGGTTCGGCATGTATCATCGGGGCGCAAGGTGCCGTTCGTTAGCTGAGGCTCCTTCGCGGACACAAGCCAGCGACCCCCAACGTCGAGAGACGCCACAGGTCAGGACAGGCTGCCCCGGGCTAAGGGGCAACCCCGATTGGCTCTCCGGGTCCTCCCCGGGGTCACGACGCGAAGTGCCAAAGGTCTTACGAGGAAGGGCCCGGCCTCTCTGGCTGGCCGCCTGAAGGCACGCGACCTGCGTCCGGAGGAGGTGGCCGACCGTGTCCAGCGGTGACAGTAGTCCCTCCCCGCATACCTGCTGAGCCGCGCTCAGCCCCTCCGCCAATGCCGCGCGCCCACGTCGCGGCCGCGCTGATCCCAGCCCGGCCCGGAGTGTCCGGGCGCGCCCGCTTCACGATCCCCGGCCACCGCCGGGAGGAAGCAGGTCCTCCCATGCCCAAGACCCCCATCCCCCACGCCCCCACGCCCAAGGTCCCCACGCCGGGCCTCCCCGCGCCCCAGGACTCGGCGGTCCTCGACTCCGCCCACGTCGGCGACATCCAGGGCGCCTTCGGCACCATCCGGCTGGGCGACTCCTCGGCCCAGTCGAGCTGGAAGCGGCGGCTGAAGACGCTCCTCGCGATCGTCGGCCCCGGCCTGATCGTGATGGTCGGCGACAACGACGCCGGTGCGTTCGGCACCTACACCCAGGCCGGCCAGAACTACGGCACGTCCCTGCTCTGGACGCTCCTGCTCCTGGTCCCCGTCCTGTACGTGAACCAGGAGATGGTGCTCCGCCTCGGCGTGGTCACCGGTGTGGGCCACGCCCGGCTCATCCTCGAGCGCTTCGGGAAGTTCTGGGGCGCGTTCAGCGCGATCGACCTGTTCATCCTCAATGCCCTCACCATCGTCACCGAGTTCATCGGCATCTCGATCGGCCTCGACTACCTCGGCGTGCCGAAGGTGGCGGGGGTGGCCGTCGCCGCGCTGTTCGTCATTGGCGCTGCCAGCACGGGGTCCTTCCAGCGCTTCGAACGGGTCTGCATGGCTTTGGTCATCGGCTCGGCGCTGCTGGTCCCGGTGTTCCTGATGAGCAGCCCCGACTACGGGCAGATGGCCCACGACTTCGTGGTGCCCGGCATCCCGGCCGGCTCCGACATCGCCGACGTCACGCTGCTCATCATCGCGATCGTGGGCACCACGATCGCCCCGTGGCAGCTGTTCTTCCAGCAGTCCTACGTGATCGACAAGCGGATCACGCCCCGGTACATGAAGTACGAGCGGGTGGACCTCTGGCTCGGGATCGTGATCGTGGTCCTGGGGGCCGCGGCCATCATCTCCTTCACGGCGTTCACCTTCGCGCACCATCCCGAGTTCGGCCACTTCACCGACGCCGGTGGCGTCGCGGAGGGCCTGGGCAAGTACGTGGGCCACCTCGCCGGGATCCTGTTCGCGCTCGCGCTCATCGACGCCTCGATCATCGGCGCCGCCGCCGTGGGCCTCTCCACCTCCTACGCGCTCGGCGACGTCCTCGGCCTGAAGCACTCCCTGCACCGCAAGCCCAGCGAGGCCAAGGGCTTCTATGCTGCGTTCGCCGGGATCATCGTCCTCTCCGCCGTGATCGTCATCATCCCGGGAAGTCCCCTGGGCCTGTTGACCGTGGGCGTGCAGGTGCTCGCCGGGGTCCTGCTGCCCTCGGCCACCGTGTTCCTGCTCCTGCTGTGCAACGACCGGCAGGTCATGGGCCCGTGGGTCAACGGGCGGGCCATGAACCTCTTCACGTCGGCGGTCATCGCCGTCCTCGTGATCCTCTCCGTGGTCCTCACGGCCGCCGTCCTGTTCCCAGACATCGACGGGACCACGATCCTGGAGATCCTCGGCTGCGGGGCACTCCTTGCCCTGCTCGCGGCAGCAGGGGTCGCCGTCGTGCGCCTCCGCGCCGCGGCGAGCGGGAAGACGCCCCCGGCCGCCCCCGTGGACCGGTCCCAGCGGGCCACGTGGCGGATGCCGCCGCTGGCCCTGCTCGAGCGGCCGCAGCTCTCGGCGGCCCGCCGCGCCGGCCTGAGCGTGCTGCGCCTGTACCTGCTCGTGGCGATGATCCTCGTGGTCGTCCGCGTCGTCCAGCTCGCCCTCGCCGGCGCGTGAGCCGGCGCTCCTCCCCCGACCCGTCCCCGGTGGCATACAGTCGCCTCCAGACGGACCCCTGTGCACCGAAAGGCACTCGATGACCACCGCAGCACCGACCGCCGCCCTGTCCCTCTCAGCCCTCCTGCGCCAGCCCGTCGCCGACTCCGACGGGCACCGCATGGGCACCCTGGCCGACCTCATCGTCCGCCTCCGCCACGACGACTACCCCCTCGTCACGGGACTCGTCGTCGCCGTCGGGAACACCCGCGTGTTCGTCTCGGCCCACGACCTCGCCGCCCTCGCGCCCGAGAGGATCGAGCTCGGGGTCAGCACGGTCGGCGTGCGCGAGTTCCGCCGCCGGGAGGGCGAGGTGCTCCTCTCGGAGGACGTGCTGGGCCACCGGCTCATCGACGTCTCGCGTGCGGCGTTCGTCAAGGCCTACGACGTCCAGCTCGCCCCCGTCCTGGACGGCTGGGCCGCCACCGGCCTGGACGTCCACCGCCGGCGGTGGCTCAGCCTGGGCCCCCGCCATGCTGCCCACGCGCCGCGGGACTGGATGGACTTCGAACCGCTGATCGGCCATGCCGAGTCTGCCCGCGTCCGGGCTGCCACAGGCCGCATCCCGGAGCTGAAGCCGGCGCAGATCGCGGACATCATCGAAGAGGCCACGGGCAGCGAGCAGGACGAGCTCCTCGCGCAGGTCCACGAGGACCCCGAGCTCGAGGCAGACGTCTTCGAGGAGCTCGACGAGGACCGCCAGTCGGAGCTCTTCAAGGGCCGCACCGATGCGGAGGTCGCCGAGGTCCTGGGGCGTATGCAGGCCGACGACGCCGCGGACGCCGTCATGGACCTCCCCCAGGAGCGGCGCGCGCCCGTCCTGGGCCTGCTGCCCGAACCCCAGCACTCCCGCGTCCACCGGCTCCTGGGCTACCACGACCTCACAGCCGGCGGCCTGATGGGCACCGACTTCCTCGCCCTGCCCGCCACCTCCACTATCGCCGACGCCCTCACGGCCGTCCGCGGCGCGGTGCTCCTCCAGCCCCAGGCCCTGAGCGTGATCTACACCCTCGCCCCGGATGGGACGCTCGAGGGCGCGCTCAGCCTCGTCCACGCCGTCCAGGCCGACGCCGCCCGCCCGCTGTCAGAGGTCGCCGACCGGGACGTGGTCTGCGCTTCACCGGGGGACGACGTCATCGACGTCACCACCCGCATGGCCGACTTCAACCTCCTGGCCATGCCGGTACTGGCCGAGGACCGGCGCATCCTCGGCGTCATCACGGTCGACGACGCGCTCGAGGCCGCGATCCCCGAGGACTGGTCCCGGCGCGAGTCCAACCACCACGAGACGGGGCCCGAGGCCTGAGCAGCCCTGACGCCGGGCCGGCCGAAGTGGGCCCTCAGGCGCGCCGGAGCCGGCGCAGCACGAGGGCCAGGCCCACGAAGGCCAAGGCGTTGGCGACCAGGATCACGGTCACCGCGGCGACCGGGCTGGCCGCGTAGGCGGCGCCGAGGATGCCGCCGGCGGCGAGCAGGCCGAGGCCGCGGACGAGGGCGAGCCAGCCGAAGGCCACGGCGCGGGAGTGCGAGGGGACGAGCTCGGTGACCACGGCCTTGACGGTGGAGTCCAGCACGCCGTTGACGATCCCCCACACCGCGGCGCCCGTCCAGACCAGCGGGGCGCTGGCGCCGAAGGAGATCGCGGCGACGGCGGCCGCGGCGGGGACGGCGAGGAGCACGAGCGGGCCGCGGCGGTCGTAGAGCCGCCCCACCACGAGCCCGCTGAGCCCGTCCACGGCCATCGCCACGGCGAAGACCACCGGGACGAGGGCATCGCTCAGGAGACCCGTGGTCTGGGCGTGGAAGGCCATGAGCGGGAACGGCGCCACGCCGCAGGAGAGGACCGCCACCGCGGCCGTGTACTGCCAGAACCTCGCCGGCAGGTGCGCCCGGGCCATGCCCTTGGCGTCCGGGCCGCGGGCGGGGGCGGGAGCACCGCCGTCGTGCTCGTAGACGGCCGGGTCCGGCACGCGGGTACGCAGCCAGGCGAGCATCGCCAGGACGAGCACCCCGGGGACGGCGAGCACGCCGAAGGCGAGCCGGTAGTCGCCCTCGTTCCAGGCCAGGACGGCGGCCAGGAGCAGGGGCCCGAGCATGGCGCCCGTCTGGTCCAGCGCCTGGTGGACGCCGAACGCGCTGCCGCGGCCGGTTCTCGTCGAGGCGTGGGAGAGGAGGGTGTCCTTGGCCGGGGAGCGGACCGCCTTGCCGAGACGCTCGGTGCCGTAGAGCAGCAGCGCCGGGGCGATCAGGCCCGTGGCCCCGATGAGCGGGACGCTGAGGACGGTGAGGGCGTAGCCGGTGATGGTCCAGGCCCAGTAGTGCTGGGTGCGGCGCACCGCCAGGCCGGAGAGCACGCGCAGGCCGTAGCCGATGAACTCCCCCGCCCCGGCCACCAGGCCCACCACGGTGGCACTGGCGCCGAGCGTGCCCAGGTAGGGGCCGATGATGCTGCGGGCGCCCTCGTAGACCATGTCGGCCAGCAGGCTCACCACGCCGAAGGCGAGGACGAAGTGCCAGGGGCGCAGCAGGGGCGCGCGCTCCTGGGCGGCGGGGCTGCCGTTCGCCATGCGGAGATCTCCTTGGGGGGCGGGGACGCGGGGCTGGCCGGGGCCGGAGGTCAGACTACCGCGCGCACCCGGGGGCACGCTGCGCTCACCGGCGGGGATTCACCCGCGCAACAGGGGATCCGCGGGGCTGCCCGTCCGCTCCTGTTGCCCGTGCGATCTCGGGGTGCGTCCGCTCCTGCCCACTTTGGCCGTCATCTGGAGCGCGCCGCCGGCGTGTCGCGGTGTGAAACGCCGCCGTGCGCGCCGCAAAGCGGGCAGGAAGGGACGGCCCCGTGGACTCCTGCCACCCTGGCGCCAGCACTGTGCCGTGTCCGTGTCAGTCTCGGCCCAGGCGCGCGCTGTACTTGCGGTAGCTGCGCCGGAGTTCGATCCGCCCAATGTACAACCGCGCCACGTCCTCCCACAGCACGAGGAAAGTGCCCCGGTGGCGCCAGGCGGGGAACCGTGCGACAGGTCTGTCTAAGGAGTGGTAGACCGCTCCGGCGGCGGCATGGGGACGGCCTTTTGTCCGCTGGAAGCCCGACGAGGCACCCTCCGCGCTGGCTCGCCTCTGGGTCCCCCTACGAGGCGGTGAGGGTCCGGCGGAGCCCTGCCCTGTGGGCCGGCCGGGGCACATGCTGGGGCGGTTCGGTCCGGTGTGCCCGGCCGAGCTTCGCCAGGGCCGAGGAGACGCAGGTCTGGGCGGTCTTCTGGGCCACCGCCATCTCGTGGGCGATCTGCCGGTTCGTCAGCCCGCGGTGCAGCAGCTCGAGCACCCGGGATTCCTGGGGGCTCAGGTCGATGCCCCGGCGCATGACGGCCTCCTCGATCGCGCCCTCGAGGGCCCACTCCTCGTCCTCGGGATCGAAGAGGAGCTCCCCCGCGGCGGCGCGGCCGATCGCCGCGCCGAGGTCCCCGCCGGAGATCTGCTCCGGCAGGCAGCCGCACGCCCCGGCGAGGACGGCCTCCCGGCGGGCCCTCGCGTCCCGGTCCCCGGCCACGATCACGCAGGTGATCGCCGGGTCCGCCGAGCGCACCTGCAGGCAGACCTCGCCGCCTGTTCCGTCGCCGAGGCGGGAATCCAGCACCGCCACGTCCGGCCGCAGCGCGAGGATCTGGGCACAGGCCTCGTCCGCAGAGCCGGCCTCTCCCACAACGGCCATCCCCTGCGCCTCGAGCAGACGCCTGCGCGTATGCCGGGCCGATTCGCGGCCGCTGAGGAGGTAGACCCGAATCGGCACGCCGTCCGTTCCGCTGCGCCCCATCTGCCTGCTCCCTTCCTTGCCTCCTGATTCAAGTGGACCGCCAACGGGAGCTGCGAAGTAGGGGCAATCGTCCCGGGGTCGGGCCTCGGCGGCGTCCGGCGGCGTCCGGGCGTCCGGATTCTTCCGCGGAATGCGCCGTCTCGTAGAGTTGAGGGGTCCCTAGCGCGAGCCGAGGAAAGGCGGGTGGGAGCGTGCGCGCAGCATTCCGGCTCTCCCGCGCCGCCGTGGTCACCGCCGCCACCGTCCTGCTCGCCGTCGCCGCCCACACGGCGGCCGGCGGAGCCCTCCCGGACCCGCTGATCCTGCTCGGGCTGCTGGCCCTGACGCTGCTGCCCACGGCGTGGCTCTCGGGCAAGCGCCTCACCCCCGCCACGGTGCTCGGGCTCCTGAGCACCGGGCAGTTGGTCCTGCACTCGGCCTTCGACGGCCTCTCGGAGTCCGCGGCCTCCCTGCAGCTCTCCCCTGCCGCCGGGCACGTCCACGTCCTCGGCGCGGCCTCGCCGGGCGGCCCGGTCGGCCACGTCCACGGGTACGGCCCGGAAATGCTCGCCGCGCACGCGCTCGCGACCCTCGCTGTCGGCCTCCTGATCGCCAGGGGCGAGGCAGCCCTGTGGGCGCTGCTGGCGTGGCTGAGTCCCCTCGTACGCCTGCTCCTGGTCCGCGGGGGGGCGCCCGCCGCCGCTCTTCCGGCCTACGTCCCGAAGGCGCTTTCGAAGATCTGGCGCGGCCTGCGGCTTCCGGCCCTCCGCGGCCCACCGGCGTCCGCCGCCGCCTGCTGAGGCGGCCTCCGGACACCCGCACACCCGGCGGGCAGCCCATGCCTGCCCGCCTCCGCCCCGGCGCGAGCGCGCCCGGGCGGGCCAAGACGAAGGCCTAGAACACCCATGAAGAGCTCCTTCCGCCGCGCCCTCACGGCCGCGGCCACCACCGCAGCGACCGCCGCACTGATCGGCACCGGCGCCGCGGCCGCCAACGCCCACGTCTCCGTCAGCCCGGACGACACCGGCGCCGGCGGGTTCTCGCACCTCACCTTCAACATCCCCAACGAGTCCGCGACCGCCAAGACCACGAAGGTCGAGGTCAAGCTCCCCACTGACACCCCGTTCACCTCGGTCTCGGTCAGGCCGGTCGAGGGCTGGAGCGCCCAGGTGGTCACCACCACCCTGCCCAAGCCGGTCACCGTGGCCGGCGCAACCGTCACGAAGGCCCCCACCGAGGTGGTCTGGACGGCCGACGCCGCCCACGAGATCGGCCCCAACGAGTACCAGGCCTTCTCCCTCTCCGTCGGCCGGCTCCCCGCCGCCGGCACCACCGTGGTCCTGCCCGCGACCCAGACGTACACCGACGGAAAGGTCGTCACCTGGGACCAGAAGGCGGAGGCGGGCAAGGAGGAGCCGGAGCACCCCGCGCCGTCGTTCACCACCACCGCGGCCGACGACGCCGCCCCGAGCCCATCGGCATCACCGCAGACCGCTGCCCCGGCCTCCCAGACCACGGACGCCACCGCAGCCTGGGGCCTCGGGCTCGGCGTGCTCGGCGCCGTCCTCGGTGCCGCCGCCCTCGGGCTCGTCCTGGCCGGCCGCCGCCGGGCCGCGAAGTAAGGGGGACGAGCCATGCGCACCACTGCACGTGCCCGCCTCCTGCGCACCGCCGCGAGCGTCCTCGTCGCCGCGGCCGCCCTCCTCCCGGCCCCAGCGGCCCAGGCGCACGACGTCATCGAGTCGACCAACCCGGCCGACGGGTCCACTGTGGCGACCCTGCCGGCGTCGGTGGTCCTGACGTTCGACCACACGCCCATCGGGGTGGGCACCGAGATCCTCGTCAAGGACCCCACCGGGACCAACCAGGCGGACGGGCCGGCGAAGATCGTGGACACCAGCGTCACCCAGCCCCTCAAGTCCGGCGCCCCCGCCGGGAAGTACACCGTGGTGTGGCGCGTGGTCTCGGCGGACTCCCACCCCATCGAGGGCACCTTCACGTTCACGGCCAAGGCCGCTGGCGGCGCTGCGGCTGCGGCCTCGGGGGCCCAAAGCGCGGGGGCCCAGAGCACGGGGGCCGCGCAGTCGGCCCCTGCGCAGGCCGCCCCCGCGTCGGGCTCTTCTGCCTCCGGCTCCTCCGGCGGCGCGATGGCGCTGTGGCTGGGCATTGGCGCGGCCGTCCTGGTGCTGGTGGCGCTGGCGGCGTTCTTCGTCCGGCGGGCCCTCAGGCCCGGCCTGGAGGAGTAGCCTCCGCCCGACACCCCGGGAACCCGGCCTCGGGTTCCTGGGGTGCCCCGGCCGGTCACGCCGAGCGCAGCTCGGCCTCGAGGCGTTCCACGTCTGCGCGGTGGCACAGCTCGGTGGCCGGGGTCATCACGGCCGCGCTCCCGGCAGCCACGGCGGCCCTGAAGGCCTCCCCGGCGGGGCGTCCCTGCGCCATCCGCAGGACGAATGCTGCCATGAAGCTGTCCCCGGCGCCGACGGTGCTGACCACCGGCACGCTGGGGACCCGCAGGCGCAGGACGCCGGAGCTCGACGCCAGGGCGGCGCCCCGCGCGCCCAGGGTGAGGGCGACGTACTCGGCTGACCCTCCGGAGACCAGCGCGGCGGCCGCGTCCATCTGGTCCTGTTCGCTCTCGAGGGCCCCGCCCGCGTGCTCCGCGAGCTCGCGCAGGCTGGGCTTGACCAGGAACACGCCCTCACTGAGGGCCCTGCCGAGGGCGGAGCCGGAGGCGTCGACGAGGCAGCGCGCACCGTTCTCCCGCGCGAGGTGGGCCACCCGGGCATAGAAGTCGTCCGGCACCCCCGGCGGCAGGCTCCCGCTGGCCACCACGTACCCGCCCCGTGGGACCGTGTGCGCCACGAGATCGAGGCAGCTGACCCACTCGGCCTCGCTGAGTTCAGGGCCCTCCAGCACGAACCGGTACTGCCGGCCGGTCGAGGTCTCGTCCACGGTGAAGTTCTGGCGCGTGCTGCCCCGGATGGGCACCACGAGGCTGGGGACGCGCTCGGCCTCGACGAGACGGCGGTAGGCCTCCCCGGTGGGGCCGCCCGCGGTGAACAGGGCCACGCTGCGCCCTCCGAGCCGCTGGATCACCCGGGCCACGTTCACGCCGCCCCCGCCCGGGTCCACCCGGCTGGCACCGCACCGGAGCTTGTGGCTGCTCTCCACCTTCGCCGTCGCGGTGCTGATGTCCAGGGCCGGGTTGACCGTCAGCGTCAGGATCTGCCTCGCCCCGGAGGGCTGTGCCCCTTCCATGGCCACAGCTTACGGACCTCCGCAAGGGTGGGTACTGGGCCAGTGGCGGCCGCCGGCGGGGGTACGTACACCTTCTGGGAATCCCCGTGGAATAGCCTGAGTGCAGCCTGAAAAGACGGGTACGGATTACTCGGGCGCCCCATGGGCCCCAATTTTTACGCTCCTTCTACCACGCTGCCGGCACCCGGCCAGCGGCGGCAGGGTAGGGGGGGAACCCGCTCATGGAGCCCAGTGGAAGACCCAGCATGCGCGGCGCCCTGCGCCACGTGCTCCGGAGGCCGCCGCGGGCACTCGCAGCGCTCCTGGCCGGGGCCCTCGCCGGTGCGGCACTGCTGACCGGCCCCGCAGCCTCGGCCGACGTCGGGACCATTGCGCACGACACCCTCCGCACCGGGTGGGACAGCGATGAGAGCGCCCTCTCGCCCGCCGGGGTGGCCTCCCCCAACTTCGGCAAGCTGTTCTCCGCCGCGGTGGACGGGCAGGTGTACGCGCAGCCGCTCGTGGTCGGCCAGACGGTCGTCGCGGCCACGGAGAACAACGCCGTCTACGGCCTCGACGCCACGACCGGCGCGGTCAAGTGGACCCGCTCCGTGGGCCCCGCCTGGCCCGCCGCCGCCATCGGCTGCGGGGACCTGGTGCCCAACATCGGCATCACCTCGACCCCTGTCTACGACGCGGCCACGAACAGCGTGTTCCTCACCGCGAAGACGAACGACGCCGGGAACGCGCAGCTGCCCCACTGGTACATGCACTCGATCGACGTCACCACCGGCGCCGAGCGGGCCGGCTTCCCGGTGATGATCGACGGCGCCCCGACCAACGATCCGACCCGGCCCTTCAACGCCTTCACGGCCATGCAGCGGCCAGGCCTGCTGCTCATGGGCGGGGTGGTGTACGCCGGCTTCGCGAGCCACTGCGACCACAGCCCGTTCGTGGGCTACGTGGTCGGGGTCTCGACGGCGGGCAAGCAGACCACGATGTGGGCCACCGAGACGGGGATCAGCAATGCCGAGGGCGGCATCTGGCAGTCCGGCGGCGGGCTGGTCTCCGACGGGCCGGGGCGGATCCTGTTCTCGACCGGCAACGGGATCGCCCCACAGAAGTCCCCAGGGACGTCCCCGCCGTCGACCCTCGCGGAGTCCGTGGTGCGGCTGCAGGTCGGCACGGACGGCAACCTGACGGCGAAGGACTTCTTCAGCCCCGCCGCGAACGTGAAGATGAACCAGGATGATGCGGACCTGGGCTCCGGGGCGCCGATCGCGATCCCGGACGGCTACGGCACCTCCACGCACCCGCACCTGATGGTGCAGACCGGCAAGGACGGGCACATCTACCTGCTCGACCGGGACGCGCTGGGCGGCATGGCCCAAGGGGTCAACGGCACCGACGCGGTCGTGGACACGGCCGGGCCCTACAACGGGGTGTGGGGGCGCTCGGCGTTCCTCGGCACCACGCAGGGCGGGTACGTCTACCAGGTCGAGAACAAGGGCTACCTGCGGGCGTCGAAGCTGGTCCCCAACAGCTCGGGCGGGGTCAAGCTCGCCTCGGTGGGCACCTCCACCGGCACGTTCGGCTACACGTCCGGCTCGCCGGTGGTCACGTCCTCGGGCACGGACGGCTCCTCCGCCCTGGTCTGGGTCATCTACACGGACAACAACACCGGGACCAACGCCCAGCTGCGCGCGTACCGGGCCATCCCGGACAGCACGGGCAAGCTCGCGCAGGTCTTCAGCGCCCCGATCGGCACGGCCTCGAAGTTCACCTCGCCCGCCACCAACTCCGGGAAGGTGTACGTGGGCACCCGGGACGGTCACGTGCTGGGCTTCGGCATCCCGACCAAGGCGGCGGTCGGGTCGACCAGCGGCGACCTGGGCCAGGTCGCGGTCGGCGCGAGCTCCACGACGACCGTGACCATCACGGCAACCCGCGCGGTGACGATCAGCTCGGTCACCACGAGCGCCCCGTTCGGGATCGGGTCCGTGGCCCTCCCGAAGGCCCTGGCCTCCGGCGCGAGCCTCGGCGTCCCCGTGACGTTCGCCCCCACGGCCACCGGCGAATCGGACGGCACCCTGACCGTGAAGACCTCCGACGGCGAGACCGTCCTGCTGGGGGTCCACGGGATCGGTACCAAGGACGGCCTCGGCGCCACGCCGACGTCGCTCGCCTTCAGCAACGTGCCGACCGGCACGCTCAGCCAGCAGACCGTCAACATCGTCAACACGGGCACGACGGCGGTGTCGGTCACCGGAGTGACCCTGCCCGCCGATGCGAGCCTCGTCACGGATCCGACCACGGTGCCCGCGATCGGGTCCACGATCCAGCCGCTCGCCTCGGTCCCGGTCTCGATCGCCTTCAAGCCGACCGTGGCCGCGTCGATCACGGATTCCATCACCGTCACGAGCAACCTCGGCGGGGTGACCGTGCCCATCGCGGCGACCTCCATCTCGGGGGCGTCCCACCTGCAGGTGCCCGCGTCCCTCGACTTCGGCGATGTGGCTGTCGGGACCTCGTCCACGCGCTCGTTCCAGATCCAGAACACCGGCAACATCCCGATGACGATCACCAAGGCGAAGGCCCCGCAGGGCGTGTTCACCACCACGACCCCCGTCTCCGAGGGCCTGACCATTCCTCCGGGCGACTCGGTCTTCCAGAGCGTGACCTTCACGCCCACCGCCTTCGGGCAGGCCGGGACCGCGGACACCTACTACCTCATCACGGCCGACGACGGCTCCGGCGCCCAGGAGGTCATGCTCACCGGCAGCGGCATCGACGATCCCGTCGCCGCCTACGCGGCGAAGATCGGCGCCGGCCGGTGGGCCTCACCGCTCGGCCAGGCCCTCACCGCCGAGTACAGCGTGGGCACCGGCACGTGCCAGGACTACACCTCCGGCATCATCTGCTGGTCCCCGACCACCGGCGCGCACGAGGTGCACGGGGCCATCTACACCCGCTACGCCGCGGCGGGCGGCCCGAGGGGCTTCCTCGGCTTCCCGACCACGGACGAGACCAAGACGCCGGACGGCATCGGGGCGTACAACCACTTCTCCGGTTCCAGCGGCGGGTCGATCTACTGGACCTCGGCGCTCGGGGCCCATGAGGTCCACGGTGCGATCCGGGCGCGGTGGGCTGCGAGCGGGTGGGAGAAGGGCCCCTTGGGCTACCCGACCACCGATGAGCTGGGCACCCCGGACGGGGTGGGCCGGTACAACCACTTCAACGGTTCCGGCGGCGCCTCCATCTACTGGTCGCCGAAGACCGGCGCGCACTCGATCCAGGGCGCGATCCGGGCCAAGTGGGCAGAGAAGGGCTGGGAGCGCGGCCCCTTGGGCTACCCGACCACGGACGAGAGCAAGACCCCCGACGGCGTCGGCAGGTACAACCACTTCAACGGCTCCGGCGGCGCCTCGATCTTCTGGTCGCCGACCACGGGGGCGCACTCGATCCGCGGGGCGATCCGGGCCGAATGGGCAGCATCGGGCTGGGAGCACGGCCCGCTGGGCTACCCGATCACCGACGAGAAGGGCACCCCGGACGGCTCGGGCCGCTACAACCACTTCTCCAAGGGAGCCTCGATCTACTGGACCCCATGGACCGGAGCGCACTCGGTGCTCGGCGCGATCCGGGCGACGTGGGCCTCGATGGGCTGGGAGCGGAGCTGGCTCGGCTACCCGACCTCCGACGAGTACTCCGTCCCGGTGGGGCGCGCGGAGGACTTCGAGAGCGGCAGCCTGACCTGGAGCGCCTCCACCGGAAGGGTGAACGCCGCCGGCTGAGCAAAGGTGGCGGCGCAGCTCAGGACAGATTGGACGTCCTCCTGCTGCGCCGCCACCGGACGGCGTCCCGCAGCGCCCACGCCAGGCGGTCCCCGGCGAGGCTGGCCAGGACGTAGCCGCAGGCTCCGGCCCTGAAGGAGGCGGTGATCTCACCGGGGCGGTCCCGGAGCGAGAGCATGACGCACGCGATCATGGGCGCCGCCTCCGTGATCGCCCGGCAAACCTCGATCATGCTCTCTCCGACGAGGCCCAAGGAGAGCAGGCACACGTCCGGGGCCGCGGCGGCGACGGCCCGCACGGTCGCCGCCGCAGCCGGGCAGCGCCCCACGACCTCGAAGCCCTGGTCCTCGAGCACGTCTCCGAGGGTCTCGCGTGTGAGGGCGTGGTCCTCGACGATGAAGACCTTCAGCCGGAGGTCATCCGGCAGACCCAGTTCCGGGCGCATACGGCCCCCGTCCATTTCGACCATCGACTCTGTCTCAGCCCCCGGGTACTTGGGGTCCAGCGTCTCCCCAAACCATCGAGCGGCTCAGGGCCGAACGTCCCCCTGATGATCTTCGGAAATTCCCATTCCAAAGATGGGCTTTGGAGGGAGAATGGAATGAGCGCAATGGCCTCGAGCAGCCGGGGCCGCCCTCGCGCAAACGAGCAGAGAACCGCGGGCAGCGCCACCCCCGGACCAAGGAAGACCGCCATGCTTCCCCGCAACAGACAGCCCAGCACCGCCCTCCACATCAGCAACGCCGCCCGTTGGCCCGAGCACGAGCACGACTTCCCAGCGCGCCCGGCCGGCTTCACTCCTGCACCGCACGACCAGCGGACGCGCCTGCTGCGCGAACTGAGACAGGCCGGGCTCGGCGACGCCGAGGCCCAGGCCGAGGCTGACAGGCTCCTGGCGGGAGACATCTGGAGCGGCTGACCACGAAGCCGGCCCTGCTTGGGCCCTTCTGGGGCGGGTAAGGGTGGGACGCCAGCCCATCGCGCCAGGAGGACCCATGACCGACTCTCCCCACCTGCGGCAGGTCGACGACGACGTGCTCGCCAAATACCTGCACAGCCATCTCATCGCCGGCACCTCGGGCACACGGCTCTTCGAGGATGCCGCGAAGGCGTGGGAGGGCACTTTCTACGCGTCTGCCCTGGACAGGCTGGCGAAGGAGGTCAGCGAGGACGCGGAGGAGCTCGGCCGGATGGTGCAGGCCCTCGGGCTGGAGCCTCCGGCCCACCGGAAGGCGGCGGGCTGGGCGGCGGAGCAGGCCGCGAAGATCGACCCGCTCAATCCCACCCATGCGGCCTCGGGACGGGCCGGGCAGCTCCAGCTCGAGTCGCTCCTCACCGCCGCGACCGGAAAGTGCCTCCTGTGGAAGGCGCTCCTCCTCCTCATCGACGAGGGGCTGCCTGTCGACGCGACCAGGCTCCAGCAGCTGCAGGACCGCGCGCTGCACCAGATCAGCACCCTCTCCGAGATCCTGCGCTCGGTGACGGCGGCCAACTTCCGGGCCAAGGGGTTGACCCAGCACTAGGCGGTCCCACTGCAGCGATAGGTCAGGCCCCCACCGTACGGGTGTCGCTCGACGCGGGCGTCTGCTCCTTCTGCCACGGCCAGCGGCCCGTGATCTCCAGTTCCAGGGAGAAGCTGAGGAAGGTCCGGATCACCACGATCACGGCCAGGACGGCGACGCTCTGCAGAGTGGGAGTGACCGCGACCGTCCGGATGATATCCGCCGCGACCAGGAGCTCGAGGCCCAGGAGGATCGAGCGACCCAGCAGCTGCCGATAGGAGCGGTAGAAGGTAAGGCGGTCATCCCGTTGCCGGCGAATGGCCAAGGGAATGGACACGAGGGCTCCGAGGACCACCGTCGCCACCCCTGCAACGTCCACCCATTGGCCCGCGATTTCAATCGCTGCCTTCACGTCCATCTGCGTTCCTCCCCGACCCTGTTCTCCCGGTTCACGCCAGGTCCTTGCCCTGGCGGCGCGCACGCTGGTCCTTGAGGATGATGCTCATCTGACCGTCGCCCTCGAGCGCGACCAGCTCCACTTCCTCCAGGCTCGTCATGCCCTGGAGGCGGACCTCCTGCATGATTTCGTCCACGGTGATGTTCTCGGAGCGCATGGCGCGGCGGTTCAGCTTCCCCTTGCTGTAGAGCACCAGCGGGGGCGGGGAAAGGAACTTCTGCACCAGGGGGAACCGGTATCCGAGCCAGTCCAGGACCGCGGCCCAGCCGATGATGACCGCCACGAGGAGCAGCCCGTCCGGGAGCGAGGTGTACTGTCCGGCCATCGCGTTCTGCGCTGCGTCCGCGATGAGGACGATCACCAGCAGGTCGGTGACCCCCACGCCGCCCCTCTGGCGTCGTAGCACCAGCCGCAGGAGCACGTAGAGGCAGAGGTAGACCAGGCTGCCCCGGAGGAAGATCTCCAGCAGCGCGGTGTGCGGGACGAGGAGGTCCTTCCAGTCCACGTCGGTGAGCCATCGCATATCCATGTTGAGTCCATCACGTACCGAGGGCGCCGACTGGGACGGCGCGAGGTGCTAGTCCGACGCTTCGGTGACCGTCCCATAGGCGGTCGCCTGGTCGATGACGGCCTGGACGCCGTCCGGGATGGAGCGGATGCGCACGCCATAGAGCCCCTCCGCCGCGGACTGCTCCATGACCGGGCGGACGGCCTCGACCACCGCCGGATCCTTGCCGTGCAGATAGCGGGCATACCTTCTCGGCAGATCGGTCATGGTGCCTCCCTCGTGTGAACCGGTCGATAGAGACGATGTCTCTTCCTTGGGGCCCTACCCTGCAACGGCTGCCTCGAACAGAAACGCCGGCCCACTCTGCTGCAGCTACCCGCAGGGACGGAGGGAACATGCATCGGGGCTGACGGCAGGGCGGTCGAGGTCCGGGTCTTCCGGCACCTAGGCCTGCACACCGCTGCACGCTCACAATCGGGGTGACAGGCCAGGTCGGCCCCCGGTGGGAGGAGCAGTTCGGATGGAGAGCTACAGGATCGTGGTCGGGGTGGACGGGTCCCCCGCCTCGGGGAAGGCGCTCGACTGGGCGATCGAGGAGGCCCGGCTCCGCGGCGGGAGCCTGCGCGTCATCACGGCGTGGCACTATCCGGTCCTCGGCGATGCCGCCGGCGCCGGCCCTGATGTGGACGTGTTCCGGCAGAGCGCGGCCGATGACCAGGCCGCGCTGCTCTCCGCGGCAGGCGGCGAGCGCAGCGGGCTCAGCGCGGAGGTGATCGAGGGCAGCGCCGTGCAGGTCCTCCTCGATGCGGCCCGGGATGCGGACCTGCTGGTCGTCGGGTCACGCGGGCACGGCGGCTTCGCCGGGCTGCTGCTGGGCTCCGTGTCCGCCCAGCTCGTCCACCACGCGCCCTGTCCGGTGCTCGTGGTGCGGGAGAACGAGGGCGGGCGCGAGACCTCGTCCTGAGCACGCCCTCACCACAACGGCCGCGGGCCAGCGGCGTGGCAGCCGCCGGCCCGCGGCCGTGCAGAAGGTGCTGGGGTTCAGCGCCCGAAGAGGCGAGAGAAGAACGCCGACATCGCGCTGGGCTCGTTCTCGTGGCCCTGGCAGCGCTGGGAGTTCGGGACTCCCCGCATCACCTGCTGGACGTGCTGGCCGCAGCCGGCCCAGGTGACTTTTCCGCATTTCCTGCAGGCGACCTGACGACACATGGTGGTTCTCCTTCTCTAGTTGCTCTACTTGGTGATGGCCTGGATGGCCACATAGACGGCCACGAGCAGGACGAGGCCCGCGAATCCGCGCTTGAGGACGTGCTCGGGAAGCCGGCGCCCGAAGCGCCCTGCCACGAGCGAGGCGACCATGGCGGCGAGCGCGAAGGCGCCGATCACTGCCCAGTCGAAGTGCATCTCGCCCAGGTGGGCGGCGAGGCCCGCGAGCGAGTTGATGACGATGATCACGAGAGAGGTCCCCACGGTCATCGCCATGGGCAGCCCGAGCACGAGGGCCAGGGCGGGGACGATGAGGAACCCTCCGCCTACCCCGAGGAGCCCCGTGAGGAACCCGACCACGGCGCCGGTGGCGATCGCCTTGGGCAGGCAGGACCGCCAGTTGACCCCACCCGTGGGGAGTGCGCAGGACCCGCCCACGGCCTCGGTCTTCCGGAGCATCCGGAGGCCGGCCACGATCATGATCACGGAGAAGGCGAGCAGGAGGATCTTCTGGTCCATCATCCGGTTGACCGCCGCGCCGAGGTACGCGGTGGCGGTGCCGGCGGCCCCGATGATCAGGGCCAGGCGCCAGTTCACACCCCGCCGGACCCTCGGAAGGACGGCAACGGCGGAGGACGCACCGACCACCACGAGGGAGCCGGGGATGGCGGCCGCGAGCGGCACGCCGACCCCGTACACGAGGGCGGGAACGGCGAGGATCGACCCGCCGCCGCCGACGAGCCCGAGGAGCCCGCCGACGACGGCGCCGAACGCCAGCGCGGTGAGGATCACCGGCTGTCCCCGAGCTGCTGGAGCGCCTGGTGGGCGGTGGGCTCGCTCGCGGAGCGGTTCCACGGCATCTTCGAGAGCATCGCGCCCATGGCGCAGCTGTTGGTCGCGGCGGAGAAGGTCAGGCCCGCGCCGATCCCGCCGGCCACGAGCCGGAGCTTGGGCGAGATGAACCGGCCGCCCAGGATGCTGGCCAGCACGAGCGAGCCGGCGGTCATCCGCACCTGCCGCTCGAGCGCCCAGGTCTGGGCGCCGCGGACGACGTCGCCTCCGGCAGCGGCGAAGGCCGGGACGCCGCCCTCGAGGACGCTGGCGCCGGCGAGGCCGACGGCGGCGAGCCGCTTGCGGGCCTGCTCCGCCCGGGCCCCGGACTGGCAGACCAAGACGACGCGCGTGCCCATCCGGCTGGCGAACTCCTCGGCATGCTCGCTCAGGAGAGGCAGCGGCACGTGGTAGGAGCCGCGGATGTGGAGCGAATCGAACTCGGCGTCGCTGCGGACGTCCACGACCATGAGGTCGTCATGGCGGGCGGCCCACTCCTTGAGGGTGGCGGGTGCGACGGTGGCGGGCATGGTTGCGGTGCTGTCGGTCATTGCTTCTTTCGTTCTGAGTTGCTGGGTGCCTCGGTTGGAGGCGCGGTGAAGGGGCGGGTCAGGCGGTGGGCAGGCCGGCGGACTGCCAGGCGAGCATGCCGCCGACCATGGTCTGGGCGGAGTAGCCGGCTGCGGTGAGCTGGTCGGCCGCGGCGGCGCTGCGCCGGCCGCTGCGGCAGACGGCGATCACCGGACGCGAGCGGTCGAGCTCGTCCAGGCGGGCGCCCAGGTCGCCGAGCGGGATATGCCGTGCGCCGGGGATCATGCCGTCGGCAAGCTCTGCTGCCTCGCGCACGTCGACGATCTGGGTGTCGCCGCCGAGCCTCTCGGCGGTCTGCTGGGGGGTGATGTCCATGGGTCTGTCCTCTCGATGGGGAAGGGTGGGTGTCAGCGGCAGGGTTGGGAGGCCAGCGCGGCCAGCGGGCCGCTGTGGACCTCGAGCAGCTGGGCGGCGGCCGAGGCCAGGCCGGCGGCGCCGACCACGAAGGCGACGGCGACCGACACCGCCGTGACGGCCAGGTTGTAGGCGGCCTTGCGGACCGCGTCCTCCGCGGCCCACCGGTAGATCCGGTTCATGGCGATGCCGTCCGCGCTGTCGAAGAGCGTCATCCCGGCGGTGAAGAGCAGCGGCAGGGCGAGGGCCGCGGCCGGCGGCACTCCGGGGCGGAGCGAGCCCGCCGCAAGCAGCCCCACCGAGGCTGCGGTGTCGAGCCCGAGCCCGAACAGCAGCCCGGTCGGGTACATCTTCCACGGAGCATCCACGAGGCGGCCCAGCGGGCCCAGCACGCGGAAGACGACGCCGCGGGAATCGAGGTGGCGTTCCAGCTCGGCCGGGTCCACGGCGCCGCCGCGCGCCCTCCGCAGGAGCGAGCCCATCCCCCGCAGGGCGGGGACGTTGAGCGCGCCTGCCAGGAGGAGGAACGCCCCGGAGACGGCGGCGCCCCACAGGGAGGCGCCCTGCCGCAGCGGGGACCCCTCGTCCGAGAGCCCCTCGGCGAACGTCCCGAAGCCGGCCAGCACGAGCGCGACGACGCCGACGACCACGGTCGGGTGCCCGAGCGCAAACCAGAAGCCGGCCGAGACGGGAGGCCGTCCGGCGGCGATCAGGCGGCGGGTGGCGTTGTCGATCGCGGCGATGTGGTCGGCGTCGAACGCGTGCCGGATCCCGAGTGCGTAGGCGCCCACCCCGAGCCCGGCCACGAGGGCCGCGCCGCCGGCTCCGGCATGGAGGGCGGGCAGCGCGACCGCGGCCAGGAGTCCCCACCCGGCGACGTGCAGGGCGAGGACCATCAGGCCCATCCGGGCCAGGGGCGCCCGGGTCCCGCTCGTGCGCTGTGCAGGAGTCGGCATGGTCTTCCTCTCGATGGTCGTCCTGGCGGTGGCGGAAGGGGCTAGGCCGCGATGGGGAGGCCGGCTGCGGCGGCGCGGTCGAAGGCGTCGTCGACCTGGACGACGTCGTGGCCGGCGCGCTCGAGCAGGCTGGCCGCCACGCCCGAGCGGTAGCCCGAGCCGCAGTGCACCCAGAGCCTGCCGGCGGGGACCTCGTCGAGGCGGGTCAGGAGCTCGTGCAGCGGGATGTTCACGGCGCCCTCGATGCGCGACGCCTCGTACTCGTCGGCGCGGCGGACGTCGAGGATCACCTCGTCCGGGCGCCGCTCGGCCAGCATGCCCTCCCAGTCCACGCGGGGGTACGAGGACACGGCCGCCTCCGGGGCAAGGGCCCGCGGGTCCTCGCCGAGGGCGGCGTCCGGGGAGTCGATGCCGATCCGGGACAGGTCGCGGATGGCGTTCTCGACGTCCTCGCGGGAGCCCACGAGCGTGAGCTTCCTGTCGTAGGGGAAGAGCCAGCCGAGGTAGGTGCTGAAGCTGTTGCCGTTGCCGTACTCGAAGCTAATGGTGCCCTTGAGGTGCTCCGAGGCGTAGGCGACCCGGTTGCGCAGGTCGACCACCCACTCGCCGGCCTCGAGCCGCGTGCGCAGCTCCTTGGGGTCGAGGGACTCGGGCACGCCCAGGTCCGGCTCCCCGGGTCCGGCGGAGTTGCCGGGGCCCATGTGCACGTAGTAGCTGGGGTAGGCGGTGAGGTTGGCGATGAGGTCGCTGACGAAGTGCTCCTCGTCGGCGTCCGTGTAGACGTGGTTGGTCTCGAACTGCTCGCCGAGGGTGGAGCCGCCGGCGCCCGTCGCGGGGCCGGAGGAGCAGAACGAGCCGAAGCCGTGCGTCGGGTAGAGCTCCGCGGCGGCGTCCGCCTCCTTGGCCAGGCGGCGCGCGGAGGCGTACTGGTCGTGGGTGAGGCCGACCATGTGCTCGCGGCCCAGGAGGTCGGTGCGCCCCACGGAGCCGTAGAGCACGCTGCCGCCCGAGAAGACGGCCTGCTGGTCGCCGTGCGAGACGACGAAGGAGAGGTGGTTGTGGGTGTGGCCGGGGGTCGCCACGGCCTTGACGGCCAGCTCGCCGACCTCGACCGTCTCGCCGTCCGCGATGGGGGTCCGCTCGAAGGAGACCTCGTCGGCGGCGTTCACGAGGTAGGCGACCCCGTGCTTGCGGGCGTAGACCAGCCCGCCGGTGAGGTAGTCGTTGTGGATGTGGGTCTCGGCAACGTGCGTGATCTCGACGCCTGCCGCGGAGGCGGCGGCCTCGACGCGGTCGATGTCCCGCTGGGCGTCGATCACGAGCGCGTGCTTCCCATCGTGCACGAGGTAGCTGCGGTCGCCGAGCTGCGGGGTGTCGATGACGATGACGTCCATGATTCGTTCCTCCCTGAAGTCCGAAAGGCCGTTTCCGACCCACTTCCAAAATACCCAGGGGGGTATCCGAAGTCAAACGACGGGACGGGAGCCCAGCAGTGCCACGGCCGGGCCATGGACGACGAGTTCCACCTGCGCGCCCAGTTCAGGCGAGGGTGAGGAAGAGGCGGCGCAGCTCCTCCATGGTCAGGCCGCCGCCCTCGCCCCCGCCGGGAGCCGCGGGGGTGCTCGCGCACTCGCTCATGGCCGCGGAGATCAGCTCGAAGCCGGCCTTGTCCAGGGCGCCGCGTACGGCGGCGAGCTGGGTGATCACGGCCCGGCAGTTCGCCCCCGATTCCACCGCGTCGATGACGGCCTTCAGCTGCCCGTGGGCGCGCTTGAGCCGATTCGCGAGCCGACGCAGCTCGACGGACTGCGGCAGGTCCTGCGGAGCAGGCCCCTCGACCGAGACGCCCTTCATGGTGGATCCCCTTCCCGTGCAGGTGCCGGCCAGTGCGGCACCTCTCACAGGATAATACCCACCGGGGTATACAGATCAACCCCCGGGAGGGCCGGTCAGTGCGAGGCGGGCCGGATGAGGTTCTGCGGCGGGGCATCGAAGGCGCCGTGGTCGTAGAACCCGAGGACCTTCTGCATGTAGGTCGCCCACTGCGGGCCTGCAATGTAGGCGCCGTCGATGACGGGGTAGTACTTGCCGTTGACGGTGACGTTGCGCCCCAGGCGGGCGTCGCTACCGTTGAAGGGGTCGCCGAAGAACGACGCCGTCGCGAGGCCCCTCGTGTACCCGACGACCCAGGTCTGGTTGTTGTACTGGTTGGTACCGGTCTTGGCGGCGTCGGGGACCCCGAGCTTCTGCGGGATGAGCAGGCCGGAGCCCTTCTTGATCACGTCCTCGAGCACGTTGGTGGCCGCCTTCGCCGCATCCGGCTTCAGGGCGCCGGCCTGGCAGGACGGCGCCTGGCCGCCGATCTTCTGCCCCTTGGCGTCGTCGACCTCGGTGATGGACATCGGCGCGCAGTAGGTGCCGTCCGCGGCGAAGGTCGCGAACGCGTCTGCCATGGTCAGCGGGGCCACGTTGGAGGCGCCGAGGATGTTGCCGAGCACCGAGAGGTCCAGCTTCTTGCCACCGCCTGCACCGTCGTGCAGGCCCATGGCGTCTGCCGCACGCTGGATGTCGCAGAAGTCGTTCAGGGCCGCGGCCGAGGCGAACGTTGCGGTGTTGATCGACTGGTAGATGCCCTCGCGCACGGTCATGGGGCGGTACCAGCCGGGCTCGTCGTTCTGGAGGTCCACCGATCCGGCCACGGCCGAGTCGAAGGACCCGCTCACACGCCCGCAGGTCGTCTTCCACGGGTACCCGGGCGGGTACCGCCGCTGGGCCGCGTTCACGATCTGGTCGGTGGGCTTGCCCTCGTCGAGCCATGCCGCCAGGGTTGCGGGCTTCATCGTCGAGCCCGGCTGCATGCCTCCGACGCCGCCGAGCTGGTTGCCGGACGGGTCGGTGCGGTCCACGTTGAAGTTGTAGGACGTGAGGAAGCCCGTGCCCTGGCCCGCGGGCACCCGGGAGTTCTGCGCCATCGCCAGGACCTTGCCGCTGCCCGGCTGCACGGTGACGAGCGAGGCGCCCCATTTGTCCGGATTCGCCCCCGCGGTCGCATCGACCTGGGCCTGCGCCGGGCCCTGCAGGCGCGGGTCGAGCGTGGTCCTGATCGTGAGGCCTCCGCGATCCACGCGCCGCTCGCGGTCCGCCGGGGTCGCCCCATAGGCGGGATCGTTGAGGATCTGGTGGAGCACGTAGTCGCAGAAGTAGGGGGCCTGGGCCGCGTAGGCACAGCCCTGCTTCGGCGGATTCAGCTTCAGCTTCAGCGGGGCCTTGACGGCGTCGTCGTGCTGGGCCCTGGTGATGTACCCGTGCTCGAGCATCGCGTCGAGGACCAGGTTGCGCCGGCCGACGGCCCGGTCGGGATAGGCCACCGGGTCGTAGTAGCCGGGCCCGTTGACGAGCCCGGCAAGGAGGGCCGACTGGGTGAGCGTGAGGTCCTTGGCATCCTCGGAGAAGAAGTACTGGCTGGCCGCCTGGACCCCGTAGGCGTTGCCGCTGAAGGAGACGATGTTCAGGTAGCCCTGGAGGATCTTGTCCTTGGACTCCTTCTTCTCCAGGGAGATGGCGAGCTTCATCTCGCGCAGCTTGTCGCCCACGCCCTTCTGGCCGTTGAGGACCACGTCGGAACCTTGGCCCTGGGCGACGAGGTCCTCGTTGAGCACGTTAGTGACGTACTGCTGCGTCAGCGTCGACGCTCCCTGGTGGGCGCCGCCCACGTCCGAGGCGAACGCACGGAGGATGCCCATGGGGTCGATGCCTCCGTGCTCGTAGAACCGGTAGTCCTCGATGGCGACAATCGCGTCGCGCATGCTCTGGGAGACCTTCTCGAGCGGCACATTGGTGCGGTTCTCGCTGAACACGCTGCCGATCACGGAACCGTCCGCCGCGAGGATCCTCGTCACCTGCGCCGGCGGGGTGACCTCGAGGTCACTCGGCAGGCTGTCGAAGAACTGCACCGAGCCGTTCGCGGCGCTTCCCGCCAGGGCCACGGCGGGCGACATGAGGCCCGCGGTCAGGACCCCGCACAGAAGGCTCACGGCCAGGAAGGACAGGATCCTTCCGCCGAGCGATGTGGATCGGAGCACTTTCCTGCCAGAAGCCATGGGCGCATGCTAGCCGCTCGCCATGTGAGGAACGCTGGGCGCTTCCGGTGTGCTGCCCCGCTGTGTGGGGTCCAGCGTCTCCGGTCGTGGTCTGGGTCCGTCTGGCGTTTTGGCGGCGTTCAGGCGGCCATCTTGCGGCGCATGCGGTCCAGGAGCCGGCGCAGCAGGCGCGAGACCTGCATCTGGGACACCCCCAGCTCCGCGGCGATCTCGGACTGGCTCATCTCGTCCACGAACCGCAGCTTCACCAGCAGCCGGTCCTGCTCGCTCGCACCCTCCAGCGCGCACGCGACCATCTGCCGCAGCTCCACCTGCTCGAACCCCGCCTCGACCACCGGGACCAGGTGCGCCGTGCGCTCCCCCTCGCCCTCGCCCGAGGAATCCAGCGGCTCGATCGCCGCCGCGCTCATCGCCGCATCCACCGAGCGGGCCTCCGCGACCTGCTCCGGGCTGGCCCCGGTCGCCTCCCCCAGCTCCGCCAGAGACGGCTCCCGGCCCAGCTCCTGCACCAGCCGGCCACGGGCCTCCTTGACCCCCAGCCGCAGCTCCTGCAGCGACCGCGGCGGGCGCACCACCCAGGACTGGTCCCGCAGATAGCGCTTGATCGTCCCGGCAATCGTGGGCACCGCGAACTGCACGAACCCGTGCCCGGCACCCTCCCGGTACCGCTGCGCCGCCATCACCAGCCCCATCCGCGCCACCTGCCGGATGTCCTCGAAGTCATGCCCGGGCACCCGGTGCCGCCGCGCCAGCGCATCCGCCAGCCCCAAGTGCTCCACCACCAACGCCCCCGCCACACCGCCGTGGGCCGCGTCCTCGCGGCCCCGGCCGCATCCTCGCGGGCAGCCCCCTCAGGCGCACGTCCCGCGGCGGGCTCGCCCGCCAGGCCCCCGGCCAGGACCGCCAGGGGACTCCTCGACTCCATCACAGCTGACTCACTCACAGCGACCTACCCTCTCTGCACCGCCCGGCGGCGGTGCCCGGTGTTGATGCTGGCTACCTCGAAGTCTTCAACGAGACAGACCTGTCTGTTCCGTCACGAGGAGTATGCACCGAGACAGACCTGTCTGTCCAGCGTGCTACGATTCTGAGCATGGTCGGTCCTGATGACGGCCGGGCCCCCGAGGCCGCGGCACGCAAACCTGCCCGCGAGCGGATCCTTGAGACCGCCTATGGGCTCTTCGCACGACGGGGCGTGAGAGACGTCGGCATCGACGAGATCATCGCCCACTCCGGGGTCGCCAAGGCGACGTTCTACCGGCACTTCCCCTCGAAGGAAGCCCTCGTGCTCGCCTACATGGACCGCTGGTACCAGGTGCGCGAGGACGCGATCGAGGAGGCCATCGCGCACGCGCACAACCCCGACGACGCGATCCTGGCGGCGTTCACGGTGCTGGACGACTGGTTCAGCCGCGGCGCCGCCGAGGTCAACACGTTCCTCCACGTGGTGATCGAGTTCGGGCCGGGCCACCTTCTCGGCCGGGCGGCGATGAGGCACCTCACCGACATCCGCGAGCGCCTCTGCGCCCTGGCCGAGGCGGCCGGGCTCGAGGACCCGGTCGGGTTCGCCTGGTCCTTCCACATCCTCACCAAGGGCGCCATGGTCGCCTCCATCGAGGGGGACCAGCGCGCTGCGGCCCGCGCCCGCAAGCTCGCGCGGGCACTCATCGACCTGCACCGGCCGGACACCCTTGGGACTCCCACCCAAGATCGCGAGGACGTCAAGCGCCAGCTCGACCTCCGCCGCCGCGAGAAGGCCCACCAGAACTAGGACCCCCGTCCGGCCGGACCCCGGCCTCTCCCCGGCACCCAGGCCTGCCCAGCGGCCTGGGCGCCGTTTCGGTTGTGCGCCCACCGGGAAACCTACGTCCCACGATGTCAGGAAGTTGGCAGTGGGAGGGGGCGGGCATGCATCTACAAGTCGCAGTCGCGGCGATGGGTCTGGTCCTTGCGGCCCCGCGGCGGCCCAGGCAGTCCTCGAGGGCACGGATCCTCTCGGCCGCCCAAGGCCTTTTCGCGACCCGGGGCATCCGCGCCGTCGGGGTGGACGAGCTCATCGCCCGCTCGGGGGTCGCGAAGTCCACGTTCTACCGGCAGTTCCGCAGCAAGGACAGGCTCGTCCTGGCCTGCCTCGAGGCCTGGGGCCGTGCCCGGGCAGGCATGGTGCGGACCGCCCGGGACAGCCACGGCAGCGGAAGGGAAGCCCTGCTCGGGGTCTTCGACGACCTCGACGACCTGATCCTCCGCGGGGACCCGCCCGGCCCGCTGGAGCGGGTGATCGTGGAAATGGGCGCCGAGCATCCCCTGAGCCGGGTTGCCGCCGAGCAGCTCGACCCCTCGCTCGCCCACCTGGAGGAGATCGCGGCGGAGGCCGGGCTCGACGACCCCGCCTCGGCGGCGCGCACCTTCCAGACGCTCATCTGCGGCAGCTTCGTGGCCGCCGCGGAGGGCGACCAGCACGCGGCCGCCCGCGCCAGGGACCTCGCAGCCGCGGTGCTGCTGGCCCCGGCGGGCGACGGCTTCGCTGCCAGCAGCCCGGATTCGGCGGCCCTCTGACGCCCTCAGCCCTGTCCCGGGCGGCGCGGGGGCTCCGCGGCTCCGAGCCGCGAGAGGGCCTCCCGCACCGCGGGGGCCAGCGCGCCCGCACCGAACGGACCTGACCCGGCCGCCACGCGCCCGGCCGATCCGTGCACGAAGGCCGCGAGCGCCGCCGCCTCCACCGGTCGGAGGCCCCGGGCCGTCGCGAGGAGCGCACCGAGGATCCCCGTGAGCGTGTCGCCGCTGCCCGCCGTCGCCAGGTACGGGTGCCCCTCCCCCTGCACCCACGCCGTGCCGTCCGGGGCGGCGCAGACCGTCGCCGGCCCCTTGAGCAGCACGGTCACCCCCAGCTGGGCCGAGGCCTCGCGCGCCCACCGCACTGGCTCGGCCTCGATCGCCTCGCGGGACGGACCCTCCAGCAGCCGCTCGAGCTCCCCCGCGTGCGGGGTGATCACCACGTGCTCACCGGCCAGCCGGTCCAGGAGCTCGGGCAGCGCGTCGAGCGCGGACGCGTCCACCACCGCGGGGAGCCCCGACTCGAGGGCCACCGCCAGCGCGCGGCGCTGCCCGGCGTCGTCCGCGATCCCCGGCCCGGCCGCCCAGGCCTGCACCCGCCCCGACGGCTCCGACGAGCCCACCACCTCCGGGTGGGCGGCGAGCACGAGCCGGCGCACGGCGTCGGGCGCCACGAGCCGCACCATCCCCACGCCCGTGGCGAGCGCACCGGCCGTGGCGAGGACCGCGGCCCCTGGATACGGCTCGGAGCCGGCCACGAGGCCCAGCACCCCCCGGGAGTACTTGTGCCAGTCGTCGCGGGGGGCGGGGAGCAGCGCGGCGGCCGATGCTGAGTCGAGGGAGCGCACGTCCGGGTCCGGCAGGTGCGGTCCGAGGCCGATGTCGACGACCTCCACGCGCCCGGCCAAGGCCCGCCCGCGGCCTGCGAGCAGCCCCGTCTTGAGCGCGCCGAAGGTCACCGTGAGATCCGCCGGCCACACCTCGGGACCGGCGGTGCCGGTGTCCGCGTCGAGACCCGAGGGGAGGTCGCAGGCCACCACGAGGGCGTCCGGCCTGGGCAGCGGAGGCGCGTACTCGCCCGAGAAGCCGGTGCCGAGCACCGCGTCGACCACGATCTCCGCAGCCTCGAGCCGTTCTGTGATGCGCCCTCCGGCCCGTGTGAACTCCGCGAGGGCCGCCGGGTGCGCCGTGCCGCCCGCGAGCACGGCCGTGGCGCGCGCCCCGCGGCGGCCCAGCTCGGCGAGGGCGAACAGCGCATCGCCGCCGTTGTTGCCCTTCCCCACGAGCGCCGCCACGCGTGCCCCGGCGACGCTGCCGCCCTCCCGCCGGATCAGGCGCACGACGGCGAGCGCCAGCCCGTGCGCTGCCCTCGCCATCAGGTCGGGGCCGCGCCCGGCGTCGAGGAGCGGCGCCTCTGCGGCGCGGATCTGGGTTCCGGTGAAGGCCTCCGTCATGGGGCGATTGTAATGAGCCCAAGTGGGAGTGGCGGTCCACTCCCTCGACTGTAGAATGAATGAGGCATTACTGGTTTCACTCTAGTAACGCAAGGATCGACACGCCCTGCAGCGCGGGGCAATCAATGGGGGCATTGATGGGGGATTTTCTTGACCGCGGGGCACGTCTCTCTGCGGGAGTCGCAGCGGCCGTGATCCTGGCCTCGGCAGTGGCAGCCGCCCTGTCCGAGGAGATCGGGATCATCGTCTGGGCCGCCAGCGGGCTTCTGGGGCTCGTGTACGGCCTGGCCGTGGTCTGGTCGGTCAGGCGGCAGTCTCCGGCACGCGCCGCCGCGCGGGCCGCTTCCAGCGCTCCTGCTGCCTCCAGCGTTCCCGCCGCGGCCCGCGCCTCCGCACAGGCAGTGGCCGCGGCCGAGCAGCTCCTTGCCGCGGCAGCCTCCGATGCTGCCGGCACCCCGGCTCCCGCCCGTCCGGCGCCTGCTCCCTCGTCCTCGGGCCGCCTCGCGGGAGGCTTCCCGACCTCGGCGGGCCACTCGGGCGTCGTCGCCCAGCCCGCATCCGCCTGACCTCTCCCAGCCCTTCCCCGCTACCGGGCGCGCAGCAGCGCGACGAGTTCCTCGGCCTGGGCGAGGTTGCGCGCGAGCTTGTCGCGGCGGCGCTCTGCTTCCTGCAGCAGCGCGGCGACATCCGGGGCGCTCCCCTCCTCTGAGGGCCCCAGCAGCAGGCGGAGGAGTTCCGCCATCTCCTCGAGGCTGTAGCCCATCGGCTTCATGCGCTTGATGAGCGTCAGGCGCTCGACGTCGTCCTCTTGGTAGACCCGGAAGCCGCCCTGGGTCCGCATCCGCGCGGGGAGGAGGCCGACGTCGTCGTAGTGGCGGATCGTGCGCAGGGACAGCCCCGTGCGCTCCGCGAGCTCACCGATATGCACCCCAACACTGTAGCCGGATTGCAAGTCTACCCTAACGTTAGGGTAGAGTTCTGGCATCCCCCGACGATGCCCCTGAGGAGATCCATGCCTGCCCTGGCCCCCGCGACCGAAACTCCGGAGGAGGCCCAGTCCGTCCTCCGGGCTCTGCGCACCCCGGGGCGCCTGAAGACCGAGGTCCTCGGCGGCCTCGTGGTGGCCCTGGCTCTCATCCCCGAGGCGCTCGCCTTCTCGATCATCGCCGGCGTCGACCCGCGGGTCGGGCTGTTCGCCGCCTTCACCATGGCGGTGACGATCGCCATCGTCGGCGGCCGCCCGGCGATGATCTCGGCCGCGACCGGCTCGGTCGCCCTCGTCATCGCGCCGTTGGTCCGGTCCCACGGCCTGGACTACCTGATCGCCGCAGTGATCCTCGGCGGCGCACTCCAGATCGCCCTGGGCCTGCTCGGCGTCGCCCGGCTCATGCGCTTCGTGCCCCGCTCGGTCATGGTCGGCTTCGTGAACGCCCTCGCGATCCTGATCTTCTCGGCGCAGGTGCCCGAGCTCATCGGCGTGCCGTGGGCCGTGTACCCGCTCGCCGCCGCGGGCCTGCTGATCGTGTTCGGGCTGCCCCGGCTGACCCGCGCGGTGCCGGCGCCGCTCGTCGCGATCATCCTCCTGACGGTCGCCGTCGTGGTCCTGGGGCTCGATGTCCCTGCCGTCGGCGACAAGGGCCAGCTGCCCCACAGCCTGCCGACCCTGTTCCTCCCGCACGTCCCCCTGACGCTCGAGACCCTGCAGATCATCGGCCCCTACGCCCTGGGCGTCGCCGTCGTCGGCCTGCTCGAAACGCTCATGACCGCCAAGTTCGTCGACGACATCACGGACACCGGCTCCTCGAAGACCCGCGAGGCGTGGGGCCAGGGCATCGCGAACATCGTGACCGGGCTCCTCGGCGGCATGGGCGGGTGCGCGATGATCGGCCAGACCATGATCAACGTCAAGGCCGCCGGCGCCCGCACGCGCCTCTCGACCTTCCTCGCCGGGGCGATCCTGCTCGTCCTCGTCGTACCCCTCGGCGGCATCGTCGCGCTCATCCCCATGGCCGCCCTCGTCGCAGTGATGATCTTCGTCTCGGTCGCCACCTTCGACTGGCACAGCATCCGGCCGTCCACGCTGCGCACCATGCCCAAGAGCGAGACGGCCGTCATGGTGGTGACCGTGGCAGTGGTGGTGGCGACGAACAACCTCGCGATCGGCGTGTGCGCGGGGGTGCTGGTCGCCATGGTCCTCTTCGCCCGCCGCGTGGCGCACTTCGCGACCGTCCGCCGGGAGATCGTTGACCGGGACGGGGCCGAGACGGCGGTCTACACGGTGGACGGGGAGCTCTTCTTCGCCTCGTCCAACGACCTCTACACCCAGTTCCGCTACGCCCACGACCCGGAGCGCGTGGAGATCGACCTGCACCGCTCGCACCTCTGGGACGCCTCGACCATCGCCGCCTTGGACGCGGTCACCGAGAAGTACCGGAACCACGGCATCGAGGCCAGGATCATCGGCCTGAACGAGGCCTCGCGCGCCATGCACGAACGCCTCAGCGGCCAGCTCGCCTCGGCCCACTGACTACTGGCGGGCTGACTCCTGGCGGGCCGGGCTCGCCGGATCAGCGCTCGGCGACCACCATCGCCGTGGCGATCCCACCGTCGTGGCTCATGCTCAGGTGCCAGCTCCGCACGCCGCGCTCCTCGGCGACAGCGAGGACGGTGCCCTTGACCTGGATCTCGGGGCCGGCAGGGCCCAGGCCGATCCAGCAGTCCTGCCAGTTCATGCCCGCCGGGGCGCCGAGGACCTTGGCCACGGCCTCCTTCGCGGCGAACCGCGCGGCCAGGGAGCGCACGTGCAGCTCGCGCTCCGCGGGCACGAACAGCCGGTCCCGCAGGCCCGGGGTCCGCTCCAGCTGACGCTCGAACCGTGCGATGTCCACGACGTCCACGCCGATGCCGATGATAGCCATGCGGCTACTCTAGCGGGGCCGCGTCGCTGACCATCACGCAGTTCCGCCCGGCCGACTTCGCGCCGTACAGCGCGGTGTCCGCGCTCGCGATGAGGGCGCCGAGGTCGTCTCCGTGCACCGAGCTGTCCGCCACGCCGAAGCTCGCCGTCGGCACGGTGTGCCCGTCCAGGAGGATGCGCTGGGCCGAGAGGACGAACTGGATGCGCTCGGCCACGGCCACGCCGTCCGCCGCGGAGGAGTCGGCCAGCGCCATGATGAACTCCTCGCCGCCGAACCGGCCCACGAGGTCCCGCGAGCGCACGGACTGCCGGCACGCCACGCCGAACGCCCGGATCACCTCGTCGCCGGTGAGGTGGCCGAAGTCGTCATTGATCGACTTGAACTTGTCCAGGTCCGCCATGATCACGGTCACCTCGCTGCCCTGCTCGTGCGCCCTGCTGAGCATCTCCCCCGCCCGGCGCATGAACTCGGTGCGGTTCAGCAGCCCCGTGAGGGCATCCTTCGTGGCGAGCTGCTGGAAGTGGGCCGTGCGGGTGGCGCTGTTGAGTGCGGCCAGGCTCGTCGCGGCCGCCACGATGAGCGCGATCGCCGCCAGCAGCGAGAAGCCCTGGCCGAACACCGCCCTGAAGGCCGGGTTCACGCCGCCCAGGGCCGCGAGCGCGATCGCGCGGACCAGGTCGTACACGCCGGTGACCGCGGCGATCACCGCGAAGTTCCGGGCCGTCCGCCATGGCACCGTGCGCTGGAGCCGCAGCTCGATGAAGATGGCCGCGCAGAACCCGCCGGAGAGCAGCAGGAGCACCACGGCGCCCCACAGGTCCGGGTCGAGGAAGCGGCCGGCGAATCCGATGAGCCCGGCGGCCAGGACCGCGAGCACGAGGGACACGGCAGGCGTCTCCGGATCGCGTAGGCGGCGCACGCCGGCCCACATCGACGCCACGCCCACCACCATGAGCCCCTGGCCGATGAGGCTGACGACCCCCATGCCGCCGTCGTTGAGGATGCCGGCGGCCGCGAGTGTTGCAAGGGCGAGGCACCACCACCGGGCGGGGGCCGTGGGATTCGCCCGGTATGTGTCGAAGTAGAACAGCACGAGCACGCACAGCGAGACGACCGCCATCACGACGGTGAGCGTGCCCAGGTCCAGAGCGCCCCCCACAGTGTTCCTCCCCGTGCCCGTCAGTGGGCACATCTGTGGCCCAGCGTACCGGCCCGGACGCGGCGCCCGGGGTATGCTCCCAACGTGGCGCCGCCCGGGCGCAGGAGCAATGAAACGAGAGGAGCGGCGTGGATCCCCAGCAGAGCCCCGATGGGACCGACTCTGGCATCAGCTCGCTCTCCTTCGACGAGTCCGGGGTGCTCCGCCTCGTGTGGGAGCGCGGGGTCGACATCGACGCACCCCAGGCCGAGGCCGCCATGGCCCGCGTCAACGAGACCGCCGGCCCGGACCGCGTCCCGCTCCTGATCGACATGGCCACGACCTCCTCCGTGAGCCGCTCGGCCCGGGCCGTGTTCGCGCGCCCGTGCGCCGCGGCCGCGATCGCCCTGCTCGGGGCCTCCGCCGTGGACCGCGTCCTCGCCAACTTCTTCCTCGGCGTCTACAGGGCGCCCTGCCCCACCAAGTTCTTCACCGACGAGGCCCGTGCCCGGGCGTGGCTCGCGGAGGCCGCCGATGGCCGCTGAGCCGACGGATGACAGGCTCGAGAAGCTGATCGACCTGATCGTGCGGCTCTCGGCGGGAGACCTCTCACGGCGGATGGAGACCTCCCCCGCGCGCGACTCCATCGATGCCGTCACCACGGGCATCAACCTGCTCGCCGAGGAGCTGGAGACCCTCTACGACCAGCTCGAGGCCCGCATCGCAACCCGCACCGAGCAGCTCGAGCGAGCCCAGGACGAGCTGCGCCGCCTCGTCGACACCGACGAGCTGACCGGGCTCGCGAGCCGGCGGCTCGTGCGTGAGCGGATCGACGCCGCCCTGCAGACGGCCGACGACGGCGGGCTGGCCGCCGTCGTCATCCTCGCCCTGCGCGGGTTCCGGCTCATCAACGAGACCTTCGGCCACTCGGCGGGCGACGCCGTGCTCATCGAGGTGGCCCAGCGGGTGCAGGCCGCGATGGGCGGCGCCGAGGGCGGGGGCCATCTGGTGGGCCGGCTGGGCGGCGACGAGTTCGCGGTGCTCGTGACGGGTCAGGACGCCGAGGGTGTGCTCTGGACCGCGCGGGCCGTCCTCGACACGCTCAAGGAGAGGGTCCTGGTCAACGGCATCCAGGTCAGCCTGCGCGGCAACGTGGGCATCCGGTACGCCGAGCGCCACCTTGCGGTCGAGGAGATGCTCCGCGACGCCGACGCCGCGCTCGAGTCCGGCAAGGCCAAGGGCCACGGCGGCATCAGCGTGTTCACCCCCGCCATGCACGAGGTCGTGGCCCAGCGCGTCCGCGTCGCCTCCGAGCTGCGGGCCGCGTTCTCCAACGGGGAGATCGAGGTCTTCTACCAGCCGATCGTGGGGCTCGCCGACGGCATGCTCGCCGGAGCCGAGGCGCTCGTGCGCTGGCGCCACCCCGTCCGGGGGCTGCAGCCGCCGTCCGCATTCCTCGACATCGCCGAGGACGCGGGGCTCATGGTCGAGCTCGGCCGGTGCGTGCTGACCCAGGTGGTCCAGGCCGCTGGAGACTGGGCGCGCGACCCGGGCCTGCCCGAGCACTTCAGCCTGCACGTGAACATCTCGCCCGCCGAGCTCGCGCACGGGGACCTCACGGCCCACATCCGCAGGCTGCTGGACGAGGCCGGGCTGCCCGGGCCGCGCCTGACCGTGGAGATCACGGAGTCCGCGATCATCAGCGGCGGCCCCGACACGCGACTGACCCTGCGCTCCCTCGGCGAGCTCGGCGTCCCCATCGAGATCGACGACTTCGGCACCGGCTACTCCTCCATCAGCTACCTCCGGACGCTTCCCGCGGTGCGGGCCAAGATCGACAAGTCCCTCGTGGACACCCTCGCGAGCGATCCGACCCAGGTCGCGTTCGTCGACGCGATCGTGCGCCTCATCCACGCGGCCGGGCTCACCGTGGTCGCCGAGGGCATCGAGGGCGAGGCCCAGGCCCGGCTCCTGCGCGAGCTGGGCTGCGAGTACGGCCAGGGCTACCTGTTCGCCCGGCCCATGCCCGCCTCCGAGCTGGGCCTGCTCCTGCGGTCCCTGCAGGAAGGAGGCCACGGTGCCGCTCGCTGACAGCATCCGGCTCGTCTCCCGCGTGGCCATCCTCTCGGGCCGGGTCCCCCGCAGCCCCTCCACCGCGTGGGAGCGGTTCTGGGCCGGCATCGCCGAGGGGACCCTGCCCGAGGACGTCCTCTGGGAGGGCGACTCGCGCTCGGAGGCCACCGAGCACGTGGCCCGCGGGATCGACCACCTCGACACGTCCCTGCCCGTGGTCGACGTGGGCTGCGGGTCCGGGTGGCTCTCCGCCGCCCTCGCCGGGGCCTTCCCCCGGGTGCTCGGCCTCGACGCCTCCGCGGCCGCCGTCGACCTCGCGGCGAGGCACCACGGGGAGCCGGGGCGCATCGACTTCCTCACTGCCGACGCGACTGATCCCGAGACCAGCGAGCGGCTCCACGGGCAGCTCGGGGACGCCAACGCCGTCGTGCGCGGGGTGCTCCACGTGCTTACCCCGGCCAAGCAGCGGGCCCTCGCCGCGGGCCTGCGCACGCTCGTGGGGGCGCGGGGACGGGTGTACCTCGTCGAGACGAACGTGCCCGGGAACGGGCTCGGCTACCTGCGCGCGCTCGGGGCGAGCGGGGAGTCCATCCCCGCACCGCTCGCCCAGGCCATCCGCACGCTCCCGCAGCCCGGCCACTTCGGCCCCAACGAGCGGGCGCGGGCCTTCCCCGAGGAGCAGTGGCGGCTCGAGGCGGAGGGGTCCACCGCCCTGGCGCTCGCGCTGCCCGCGGACGGCAGCCACCTCCGCGTCCCTGCATACTGGGCCGTCACCTCGGCCCGATAGCCAGCCAGCATGGGGAGATGGTTCCAGAGGCTCGTCGGCCTCCTGATCGTCGCGGCCGTGACCGGCGCCGCGCTGCTGCTGTGGTGGGGGGTGGCCGCGAGCCAGCCACCGCCGCTCAGGCGGCCCGCCCAGGTCTCGATCGGCGGGGTATGGAACGTCTTCTACGACGCCCACGCGCCGCAGTGGCGCGTCGTCGCCATGGCCGCGGCCGCGGCGATCCTGCTCGGCGCGGGCGTCGCGCTCCTGGACCGAGCCATTGCCACCCGCTCGCGCCGGGCCTCCGCGCACGTGCGCGCGAAGCCGCTCGCGCCCAGGACCATCATGGCCGCCACCCGCGGCGTGTTCGCCGGGCCCGTGACCGTCACCGTGCTCATCCCGGCGCACAACGAGGAGACATCGCTGCCCGCGACCCTCGCCTCGCTCGACGCGCAGGCCCACCGGCCGGACCAGGTGATCGTGGTCGCCGACAACTGCACCGACCGCACCGCGGAGATCGCGCGGGACGCCGGCGCCGAGGTCTTCGCGACCCGGGGCAACACGGACAAGAAGGCCGGGGCGCTCAACCAGGCGCTGCGCACCCTGCTCCCCGGCCTCGGCGACAACGACGCGGTGATGGTGATGGACGCCGACACCAAGCTCGGCAGCGAGTTCCTCGCCGAGGCCGTGCGGCGGTTCACCGACGACCGCGCCCTCGTGGCCGTGGGCGGGCTCTTCTACGGTGAGGAGCGGCACGGGCTGATCGGCCAGTTCCAGCGCAACGAGTACATCCGCTACTCGCGCGAGATCCGCCGGCGGCGAGGGCGCGTGTTCGTCCTGACCGGCACCGCGTCCGTGTTCCGGCCCGTGGCGCTGCGCGCCGTCGCGGACGCCCGCAACACCCAGCTCCCGGGGCGGCTCGGCGACGTGTACGACACCGCCGCGCTCACGGAGGACAACGAACTCACGATTGCGCTCAAGTCCCTCGGGGCGCTCATGGTCTCCCCGCCCGAGTGCGCCGTGGAGACCGAGCTCATGCCCACGTGGCGGATGCTCTGGGCGCAGCGGCTGCGCTGGCAGCGCGGGGCGCTCGAGAACCTCGGCGCCTACGGGGTCACCCCCCAGACCGCGCGGTACTGGTTCCAGCAGCTCGGGATCGGGTACAGCGTGATCGCCCTCGGGACCTACCTGGCCCTCATTGCCCTGATGGCCCTGTCCATGGACACCTGGATCTGGTTCCCGTTCTGGCTCGGGCTCGGGTTCTGGTTCACGCTCGAGCGGCTCGTCACCGCGTGGGGCGGAGGCTGGCGCGCCCGCCTCCTCGCGGCCTGTCTGTTCCCCGAGCTCTTCTTCGACATGTTCCTCAACGTCGTGTACCTCAAGGGCATCGCGGACATCACCGCCGGGCGCAAGGCCGCGTGGAAGCACCTGGTGCGCGATGCCGGGGCCGAGGCTGTCCCTTCCGTGCCCGGCCGCCCCGCCGGCCCCGGTGCCGATGAGGCCGCGCGGTGAGCCCTCTCCGCGTGCCGCTGGGGATCCTCTTCGACGAGTCGGCCTTGCAGAGCCTGCGCGACACACGGTCCCCACAGCCCAGACCACCACGACGATGAGCAGAATCGTACGCTCCGGGGCTCCCGGCGCCGCGCGGCTGTGGTCTTCCCTTCAAGGCTGAGCACCCAACGGCGAACGCCCCGGGCATGGTGCATGCTCCTCGGCGATGCGCTGCGGCCGTGCGATTTTGCCCAAAGTCATACCCGGTCCACGGCGCGTCCCGTGCGACACACTGTCCCCACAGCCCGCACCACCACGACGGTGAGCAGAATGGCGTGCTCCGGCGCTCCACAGGACGACTATTGGGCGTGTCATCCACATAGGGCCCATGCGCCCGCCCAGCCGGCAGCCTTGAAGCTGGAGTGGGCAGATGGACCCCATCGACTACCTCAGATCGCTCGGCGGAGTCGCCCGTACGGGGACGTTCCTCCGAGCTGGTTTCAGCCGGCGCGACATCGGCCGGCTCGAAGGACGCGCGCTCAGACCCCGCAAGGGGCTGTGGGCATTGCCCGATGCCAATTCCGACTTCTTGTTCGCCCTGATGCGCGACGGCCGGATCACCTGCGGATCAGCTGCAAGCTACTACGGCCTATGGATCCGTTCGGCTCCGGGTCGTCCGCACCTGGCAACCCGACATGCACGTGCCCGCGGTTGCGTGACCCACCGAAAGCTCCTCTTCCCTGCGCACCGCGACCTCCCGCTCGCTTCGCTCGAGGACGCGCTGATCCATGCTCTGGGATGCTTGGACGCGCCGCAGGCCGTCAGCATGGTGGAGTCTGCCGCCAGAGCTGGCCGCATAACCCGCGACACACTCGGGGCGGCGCTCGAAGGGCGGGCCGACGGCCGTGCGCGGGAGGTCCTTGCCCAGGTTGTCTTCGACCCGAGACGCCAGGCGCAGTCCCAGCCTGAGGTGGAAGCCAGACTCCTCTTCCTCGCACAGGGGTGGGAAGTCGAAACCCAGGCCACGCTGCCCGGCGTCGGCAATGTGGACTTCCGGATCGAGCGTGCCGTGCCCGTGGAAATCGACGGCTTCAAGTATCACGGCGACAGGAAGGCGTTCGCGGCGGACCGCTACCGGATGAACGCTGCCCTGCTCCTCGGTCAGCCAACGCTGCGCTACCTGCCCGAGCAGATCTGGTATGACGACCAACGCGTGGTCGACGAGATCACCCGCGCCCTTGAGCTCTGGCCCAGGCTTGACCCACGGTAGGCCGCGGAGCGGAGCTGCGCACGCGCACCAGCCCCTCCCGGGACTCTGCGCCCGGGGCATAGGGTGGCCCGCATGAGTGCAGACCAGAACTGGGCCGCGGACATCCTGCTCGACGGCTTCGGGCGGGTCGAGGAGTCGGTGGAGCATGCGCTCCTGGGCCTCTCCCCCGAACAGCTCCTGCAGCGCCCCGGCCCCCACGCCAACCACATCGCCTGGCTCGTGTGGCACCTCACCCGCGTCGAGGACGACCACATCGCCGCCCTCGCCCACGTCCTCGGGGGCCACGAGCCGCCCAAGGCCCGCGCCCGCGAGGTCCCGCCGGGACAGCTGTGGCCCCAGTGGCGTGACCGGTTCGCCCTGCCCTATGGCGAGTGGGCGACCGGCTATGGGCAGTCGAGCGACGAGGTCGGGAACTTCCCGGCGGTGGACTCCGAGGTGCTCCGCGGGTACCACGACGCCGTCCATGCCCGGGTCACCGAGGTCATCAGGGGCCTGCAGCCCGAGGACCTCGGCCGCGTCGTCGACGAGCGCTGGTCCCCGCCGGTCACCGCCGCCGTGCGCCTCGTGAGCCTGCTCAACGACGCGACCCAGCACGTGGGCCAGGCCGCCTACGTCCGCGGCATCGTCCTCGGCTGACCCGACCAAAGTCCCTCGCGCGCCCACTGCCGCGGGCGTACCGTCGTGACCGAGGGGGTTGCACATGGCGGCACTCGGCAGGCGACGGCTCACCGTCATCATCGTGGCCGCGGTGGTGCTTGTCCTCGCGGCGACCGCGGTCGCGATCGTCCTGACCCGCTCGACCTCGCAGCCGACGCCGGCCGCGCCCACCGTGTCGGCCTCCCCCACGGCACCCGGCTCCGGGACCGCGTCCGCCGCCCCCACGGGCTCCGCAGCCCCGAGCCCCACGTCCGGGCGCCCGACGACGCCCGGCGCCCCCTCGACGTCGCCCGCGCCCACCAAGAAGCCCACCGCCACCGCCGGGCCGCCCCTGCCCCCGATGGCGCTGCCGCCGAACCTGCGCGGGCAGGACCTCGAGCGGATCCCCACCCAGGAGAAGGTGGTGGCCCTGACGTTCGACGCGGGGGGCAACGACGCAGGGCTTGCCTCCATCCTCTCGACCCTCGCGGCGCAGCACGTCCCCGCGACGTTCTTCCTCACGGGGGCGTGGGCCAAGGCGCACCCGGCCGACGTCGCGCAGATCGCCGCGGGCGGGCACCGGGTCGGCAACCACTCGATGACCCATCCGGACATGACCACGCTGACGGATGCGCAGATCGCCGCCGAGCTGTCCGCGGCGCAGGCGGCCATCCGGGCCGACGGCGTGGACCCGCGTCCGTTCTTCCGCTTCCCCTCCGGCGCCCGCGACGCCCGCACCATCGCCGCCGTCAACGCGAGCGGCTACGCGGCGATCCGCTGGACCGTCGACTCCCTCGGCTGGCAGGGCACCGTGGGCGGCGTCCGCGGGGCGCCCTCGGTGATCCAGCGGGTCATGAACGCGATCCAGCCGGGCGAGATCGTGCTCATGCACGTCGGCTCCAACCCGGACGACGGCTCGACCCTCGACGCCGCTGCCCTCCCCGGCATCATCGACCAGATGCACACCGAGGGCTACACCTTCGTCACGCTCGACGCGCTGATCTGACCAGGGCGCCCTCGGCGGACGACGACGGCCGGTCACCTCCCAGCGGAAGGTGACCGGCCGTCGTCGTACGTCAGACCCTGCGTACCCGAAAGCCCGAAAGGGCGACGAGATGCGTACCCGAAACGGGGTGGCTACTCGACGGTGACGGACTTGGCGAGGTTGCGCGGCTGGTCCACGTCGTAGCCCTTCGCCGAGGCCAGCTCGGCGGCGAAGATCTGCAGCGGGACCGTGGTCAGCAGCGGCATGAGCAGGGTGGGCGTCTCGGGCACATAGAAGACGTGCTCGGCGTAGGCGCGCACGGCCTCGTCGCCCTCCTCCGCGATCACGAGGGTGCGGGCGCCGCGGGCGCGGACCTCCTGGATGTTGGAGACCACCTTGGCGTGCAGCGAGTCGCGGCCGCGCGGGGACGGGACCACCACGAACACGGGCTGGCCCTCGTCGATCAGCGCGATCGGGCCGTGCTTGAGCTCGCCGGCGGCGAAGCCCTCGGCGTGGATGTACGCGATCTCCTTGAGCTTGAGCGCGCCCTCGAGGGCCACCGGGTAGCCCACGTGGCGGCCGAGGAACAGCACGGACTTCTCGTCCTTCATGCTGCGGGCGAGCTCGCGGAGCGGGCCGGCGCCGTCCAGGACGGTCTGGATCTTCTCGGGGATCTTGTTCAGGTCCGCGAGGACGTCCCGGATCTGGCCGGAGAAGATGTTCCCGCGCAGCTGGGCCAGGTACAGGCCGAGCAGGTAGGCCGCGGTGATCTGGGCCAGGAACGCCTTGGTCGAGGCGACGGCGATCTCGGGGCCGGCGTGCGTGTAGAGGACGGCGTCGGACTCGCGCGGGATCGTGGAGCCGTTCGTGTTGCAGATCGAGACGGTCTTGGCGCCCTGCTCGCGGGCATAGCGCACGGCCATGAGGGTGTCCATGGTCTCGCCGGACTGGCTGATGGACACGACCAGGGTGTTGGCGTCCACGATCGGCTCGCGGTAGCGGAACTCGTGCGCGAGCTCGACCTCGGTGGGGATCCGGCACCACTTCTCGATCGCGTACTTGGCCACGAGGCCGGCGTAGGCCGCGGTGCCGCACGCGAGCACGATGATCTTGTTGACCTTCTTGAGCTCCGCCGGGTCGATCCGCAGCTCGTCGAGGACGAGCTTGCCGGACTCGTCGGAGCGGCCCAGGAGGGTGTCGTGCACCGCGGCGGGCTGGTCGTTGATCTCCTTCTCCATGAAGGAGCTGAAGCCGCCCTTCTCGGCCGAGGCGGCGTCCCAGGAGACCTCGAACTCCTTGCCGGCCGCGGGGGCGCCGAAGAAGTCGGTCACCACGAACGAGTCCGGGGTGATCGTGACGATCTGGTCCTGGCCGAGCTCGACCGCGCGGCGGGTGTAGTCGATGAAGCCGGAGACATCGGACCCGAGGAAGTTCTCCCCGTCGCCGAGGCCGACGACGAGCGGCGAGTTCCGCCGGGCCGCCACCACGACGCCGGGCTGCTCCGCGTGCACGGCCAGCAGGGTGAACGCGCCCTCGAGCCGCTGGCAGGCGAGCTGCATCGCGCGGGTAATGTCGCCGTCGGCCTCGCCGCGGTAGTAGTCGCCGATCAGGGCCGCAGCGACCTCGGTGTCCGTCTCGGAGAGGAACGGAACGCCCTTGGCGGCCAGCTCGGCCTTGAGGGTCGCGTAGTTCTCGATGATGCCGTTGTGGATGACGGCAAGGCGGCCGCCGTCGGCCAGGTGCGGATGGGCGTTGGCGTCCGTGGGCCCGCCGTGGGTGGCCCAGCGCGTGTGCCCGATGCCGGTGACGCTCTCCGGGAGGGGTCGCTCGGCGAGCTCGTGCTCGAGGTTCTTCAGCTTCCCGGCCTTCTTCCGGGACTCGATGGCCCCGTCCGCGACGACGGCCACGCCCGCGGAGTCGTAGCCGCGGTACTCGAGGCGCCGCAGGCCTTCGATCACGACATCAAGGGCACTGTGACTGCTGTTGCCGTCCGCGGCTTCGAGCGCGCGGGCGGTACCGACATAGCCGACGATTCCACACATGCGGACCATCCTACCGGCGCGCTCGGACACCCCGGCAGTTCGCGCGGCGCCGTCCCAGTTGACAGAATGCACGGGTGAGTCTGCAGAGAAGCGAGTCGGCCGGCGATGGCGCGTCCCCGTTCGTCGAGCTCGAGCGCGCCACGTGGGCCCGCCTCGCGGACCGCATGGAGCAGCCCCTCAACCAGGACGACATCGACCGCATCCGCGGGCTCGGCGATCCCCTCGACCTCAGGGAGATCCGGGACGTCTACCTGCCGCTGAGCCGGCTGCTCTCCCTCTATGTGGAGGCCTCCGGCGAGCTGCACACGGCCACGCAGACGTTCCTCGGCGAGTCGACCCAGCGCACACCGTTCGTGATCGGCGTGGCCGGGTCCGTGGCCGTGGGAAAGTCCACCATTGCGCGTGTGCTGCGCGAGATGCTGCAGCGCTGGCCGTCGACGCCGAACGTGCAGCTCGTCACCACCGACGGCTTCCTCTACCCCCTCGCCGAGCTGACCCGCCGCGGGGTCCTCGACCGCAAGGGGTTCCCGGAGTCCTACGACCGGCGGGCGCTCCTCCGCTTTGTCGCCGAGATCAAGTCCGGCGCCGAGGAGGTGCGGGCGCCCTGGTACTCGCACCTGACGTACGACATCGTGCCCGGCCGGGAGGTCGTGGTCCGCCGGCCCGACGTGCTGATCGTGGAGGGGCTCAACGTCTTGGCCCCCGCGCGGCCCCGCGGCGACGGCACCACCGGCCTGGCGCTGAGCGACTTCTTCGACTTCTCCCTCTACGTCGACGCCAAGACGAGCTACATCGAGCACTGGTACGTGGAACGGTTCCTCAAGCTGCGCTCGGGCGCGTTCGCCCAGCCCGAGAGCTACTTCCACCGCTACGCCTCGCTCTCCGACGAGGAGGCCGTCACCACGGCCCGGAGCATCTGGAAGCGCATCAACGAGCCCAACCTCATCCAGAACGTCCTGCCCACCCGGGGACGCGCCCAGCTCGTGCTCACCAAGGACGCCGACCACTCCATCCGGAGGATGCTGCTGCGCAAGGTGTGAGCCGGCACATTATGAGCCGGCACAGTGTGGGCCGGCACGGTGTGAGCCGGGCCCTTTCAGCTTGCATTGAGGAGGGTCGCATAACCTACACCCCATGTCCCCTGGCAGCAACAAGTACTTCGACACGTCCACGACCCTGGGCAGGATCCTCGCGTTCGTCGCCGTGAGCGGGCTGTGCGGGGTACTCGTGGCCGGGCTCATGACCCCCGCCGTCGCCCTCACCGGGAACGCGGCGAGCGGCGCCACACAGACGCTGAGCACCTCGGTGCCCGCGAACCTGACGGAGGTCCAGCCGGGCCAGGCGTCGAAGATCGTCGCGGCGGACGGGTCGGTGATCGCCACGCTCTTCAGCGAGAACCGTACCGACGTGCCGCTGGACCAGATGTCGCCGAACATCAAGAACGCGATCGTCGCCATCGAGGACTACCGCTTCTACCAGCACGGCGGCGTGGACCCGCTGGGCATCCTCCGCGCCCTCGTCACCGACGCCGGCGGCGGCCGCCAGGGCGCCTCGACGCTCACCCAGCAGTACGTCACGAACGCCCTCAACGAGCAGCTCATCGCCCAGGGGCAGAGCGCAGACATCGTGCTCAACGGGCAGAAGAGCGTGAGCGACAAGCTGCGCGAGATGGAGCTCTCGATCGGCCTCGAGCAGAAGTTCTCGAAGGACCAGATCCTGGCCGGCTACCTCAACATCGTCCCGTTCAACGCGAACGCCTACGGGATCCAGGCCGCGAGCCAGTACTTCTTCTCCGAGGACGCCAAGGACCTCACCCTCGCCCAGGGCGCGCTCCTCGCCGGCCTCGTCAACGGCCCCGCATACTTCGACCCCTCCCAGCACCCGGACCGGGCCAAGGACCGCCGCAACCTCGTGCTCGACGCCATGCTCCAGCACGGCTACATCACCAAGAGCCAGCACGACGACGCGGTCAAGTCCCCCATCGAGCTGAAGCTGAACCCGCCCAGGCAGGGCTGCCCCTACTCGACGGCGCCCTACTTCTGCGACTACGTGCTCCACCAGATCCTCAACGACCCCGCGTACGGCAAGGACCCCACGGCCAGGATGCAGAAGGTCATGCTCGGCGGCCTGACCATCAAGACCACCCTGGATCCGCGCCTCCAGGGCCCGGCCCAGGCGCAGGTGGACGCGACCGCGGGGTCCAACCCGGACAAGTGGGGCTCCTCGCTCGTGACGGTCCAGCCGGGGACCGGGGACGTCCTCGCCATGGCCCAGAACAGCCGGATGGTGGACGGCCAGGGAACCGGGTTCGTCACGTCCTACAACTTCAACGTCGACTCGACGGACGCGAACGGCGCCGACCTCGGCGGCGCGGGCGGCTACCAGCCGGGTTCCACGATGAAGCCGGTGACCCTCGCGGCGTGGCTGAACGAGGGCAAGCCCACCAACCAGGTCGTGGACGCCACCCGGCGCCGCTACGGGCCGGACTTCCCCTGGAAGTCCACGTGCGGGCCGGTCCACGGCGTCTTCGACAGCACGGTCCCGGGCTCCATCGACCTGCAGAACGACTCCGAGGGCTACTACCGCCCCATGACGGTGCGCGCCGGCATCTACAACTCGATCAACACCGCCACGTTCGCCTCGGCCGCGGACCTGAATGACTTCTGCGACATCCAGCGGGCGGCGGACGCGATGGGGATGCACGACGGCGCGGGGTCGGGGAAGAAGCTCGACCTGTCCACGCTCGGCAACCTCCTCGGCGGGACCAACGTGGCCCCGATGACCATGGCGAGCGCCTTCGCGACCTTCGCGAGCGGCGGGACGTACTGCGCGCCCGTGTCCATCACCGAGGTGGACGACGTCAAGGGCCAGAAGATCGGCGGCCAGACCAGCCAGTGCCAGCAGGGCGCCCTGAGCAAGGACGTGGCGGCCGCGGCCACGAACGTCCTCCAGGACGTGGCGACCAAGGGCTCCGGCCTGCTCATCCCCCAGAAGCTGGATGTCCCGGACGCCATGAAGACCGGCACGAACAACGAGAACAGCCAGACGTGGGTGGTGGGCTACACGCGGGGGCTCGCGACGGCGTCGTACTTCGGCGAGGCCCTCGACGGGCCGGCCGCCCGGACCGGCCGCGACGTGACCGTGAACGGGAAGTTCTACCCGGTGGTCGACGGCGCGTACATCGCGGGCCCGCAGTGGGCCACCTACATGCAGCAGGTGGCCGGGTACTACGACCACGGCGACTTCGACACCCCGCCGCAGAGCCTCATCACCGGCGACGGCGGGAGCAGCACCGGCAACGACAACGGCACCGGAGCGACCGACGGCGCCACCGGCGGCATCGGGACGGGGAACCAGGGCGACACTGGGAACGGGACCCAGACCGGGGCCGGCACCCAGACTGGCACCGGCACACCGACCGGCACCGGCACCCCGACGGGCCACGGCCACGGGAACGGCAACGGCTGACCTGCCAATGTTTGGCCCGGCCCGCGCCGGGGAGGGTGCCCTGAGGACAACCGCACCGACAGGCAGGAGGAGTCCTCATGAAGGCAGTGGTCTTCAAGGCACCGCGGGAACTGGCCGTGGAGCAGGTCGATGATCCGAGGATCGAGGAGCCGCTCGATGCGGTGATCCGGATCACCACCGCGAACATCTGCGGCTCGGACCTGCACCCCTACGAGGGTCGCGCCGAGCTCGACTCCGGGATGGTCCTCGGCCACGAGAACATGGGCATCGTCGAGGAGGTGGGGCCCGGGGTCAACCGGATCAAGGTCGGCGACCGGGTGTCCGTGCCGTTCAACCTCGCCTGCGGCACGTGCCGCAACTGCAACGACGGCTGGACCTCGGCGTGCCTGCGGGCCAACCCCTCGGGGGACCCGGGCGCCGGCTACGGCTACCCGAAGATGGGGCCCTACTGGGGCGGCCAGGCGGAGCTGCTGAGGGTCCCGTGGGCGGACTTCAACCTGCTCCGTCTCCCGGCTGGCAACGAGCACTAGAACGACTACGCGATGCTCTCGGACATCTTCCCCACCGGGTACCACGGGGCCACGATGGCCCAGGTCTCCCCCGGGAAGACCGTCGCGGTGTTCGGCGCCGGGCCCGTGGGCCTCATGGCGGCGTACAGCTCGCTGCTCAAGGGCGCCGCGCGGGTGTTCGTGGTGGACAAGGAGCCGGACCGGCTCGACCTCGCCGCGCGCATCGGCGCCACGCCGGTGGACTTCTCCGAGACGGACCCGGGCCTCGCGATCATGGACGCCACCGACGGCTTCGGGGTGGACTGCGGCGTGGAGGCCGTGGGCTACCAGGCCCACGATCCCAGCGGCGAGGAGCACCCCGAGATGGTGCTGGACAACCTCATCGAAGTGGTGCGCGCCACCGGCCACATCGGCGTGGTGGGCGTCTATGTCCCCGAGGACCCGGGCGCCGCCTACGGCCTCGCGAAGCAGGGCCGGCTCCCCTTCGAGTACGGCCAGGCCTTCACCAAGGGCATCAGCCTGGCGGGCGGCCAGTGCCCGGTGAAGCGGTACAACCGCGAGCTCCGCGACCTCATCACCGCCGACCGCGCGGCGCCGTCCTGGATCGTCTCCCACGAGGTGCCCCTGGACGACGCCGTGGACGCCTACGCCAAGTTCGACGCGCGCGAGGACGGCTACACCAAGGTGCTGCTCCACCCGTAGGGCCGTCTAGGCTGGTCTTCATGCTCAGTGGATTCAAGTCCTTCATCATGAAGGGCAACGTCATTGACCTTGCCGTCGCCGTGATCATGGGCGCCGCGTTCAGTTCGGTGGTGGACGCCCTCGTCAAGAGCGTCCTCATGCCCGCCATCTCGGTGCTCGTGGGCCAGCCGAACTTCGACAATTTCCTCGTGGTCGGCCCGGTGAAGTTCGGGGTCCTGCTCACCGCGATCGTGAACTTCCTGCTCATCGCCGCGTCGATCTACTTCGTGATCATCGTCCCCATGAACAAGATGATCGAGCACCGCAACCGCAAGCTCGGCATCAAGGAGAAGTCGGCAGAGACCCCCGTCGACCCGCAGATCGCGCTGCTGACCGAGATCCGCGATGCGCTGAAGGCCCCCGACCGCGAGCTCTAACCTGTCCCGCGCACGGCACCTGTCCCGCGCACGACGCCGGCCCCTCGCCTCCCGAAGGCGGGGGGCCGGCGTCGTGCTCGCCTCAGGGGACCAGGAGCTCGACGATCCCGTAGGCGCCGGTGTCGAGGACGCGGCCGGGCCGGAAGCCCGCGGCCTGACCGAGGGCGAGGTGCTCGGCGGCCGAGCGCTGGCGGCCCTCGGTCTGGGCGAGCATCATGACGTCCGAGATCGAGACTGGGAACTCGGCGGTGTTGCGTTCCTGGAGCCACTCGAGGACCAGCACCCGGGCGCCCGGGGCGGCCGCGGCCCGGACGGTGCGCAGGATCTGGCGGCACTGGTCGTCGTCCCAGTCGTGGAGCACGTCCTTGAGCAGGTACACGTCCGCAGCTGCCTCGAAGCCGGCGAAGATGTCCCCCTCGACCGCGCGGACCCGGCTGCCCACGCCCCGGCCCGCGAGGTACTCCCCGGAGGCCGCGAGGGGGCCCGCCTGGTCCACCAGCATGCCCCTGAGCGCCGGGCGGGCGGAGAGGACGGAGGCGAGCATGGCGCCCACGCCCCCGCCCACATCGCACACCGTGCCCCGCTCGGGCCAGGGGTACGCGGCCACGATGAGCGGCGCCGCCAGGAGGGTGAGCTCGTGCATGGTGCGGGCGAAGCCGGCCTCCTCGTCCGGGTGCTCGGCGAGGTGGTCCCAGAGGCTCCTGCCCGTGGCGGCGTTGAAGGCCGGCCGCCCGTCCGCGAGGCTCTCGGGCAGGCGCAGCCAGCCGGCCAGCACGGCGTCCGAGGTGGCGTACCGGACCCAGCCGGCCATCGAGCGCGGATGGCCCTCGAGCAGGAGCCGGCCGGTGGCGGTGAGGCCGAAGGCGCCGCGGCGGTCCAGGGTCAGGAGCCCGTAGACTGCGAGGCCGCGGAGGACCCGGTGCGCGGTGTCCGCGTCGAGGCCGAGCTCCTGGGCCACCTGGTCGGCGGTGCGGCGCCCCGCGGCGAGGGGCTCGACGAGCCGGGTGCGGACGGCCGCCCGCATGAGCGCAATGGCCGCGACCCCGCCGGAGACCTCGAGGAAGCGCGCCTGCGGCGGCTGGAGGGCTGCGCCCGCCCGGGTGAGGGCTCGGCTGAGGCGCTGGACGGCCCGGACGGCGGCAGGCGGGGGCGTGCGCATGAGGCGAGCGTACCGTTCTGCTCACGTTGGCGGCCGGGCCCGGCGTGTCGGGACGGGACACGCCGCTCCGCGGGCCCCGGACAGCTGCACAGTGAGCAGGACGGTACGCCGCCGGCCGCCTACTCCCCCACGGACCCGTCGATCGACTCGCGCAGGAGGTCCGCGTGGCCGTTGTGCCGCGCGTACTCCTCCACCATGTGGGTGAGGATCCACCGCAGCGAGAACTGGGTGCGCCCGTTCGGCCGGGCGTGGAGGCGGCCGAGGGCGTCGGGGCCCTCGGCGAGGAGCCGGTCCGCCACCGCGCGGGAGCGGGCAACGCTCGCGGCCCAGAGTGCCCGGAGCGCGTCGCCGGGATCCTGGGCGGCGCTGTGCCAGTCCCAGTCCCGGTCCGCGGTCCAGTCCACGCTGGCCCACGGCTCCGGCTCGGGCGCTCCGCGCGCGACCTCGGTGAACCAGTGGTCCTCCACGAGGGCCAGGTGCTTGAGCAGGCCGCCCAGGGACATGGTGGAGGGCGGGAGCGTGGTCCGCAGCTGATCCTCGGTCAGGCCCCGGGTCTTCCACTCGAGCGTGGCGCGGTGGAAGTCCAGGAAGCCGAGGAGCGTGTCCGCTTCGGTGGCATCGAGCGGCGGCTCGGGCCGGCCGTGGTCGTCGAGGTCAGTCACGCGAGCGAGCGTACCGGGTGCCGCACCGCTCCGCTCCCCGGCGCGGCCGGCTACGCGAGGGCGAGCTGGTTCTGGACCACCTCGGCCAGGCGCCCGGCGACGGCCTGGGCGGTCTCCTCGTCCGCGGCCTCGACCATGACCCGGACCACGGGCTCGGTGCCCGAGGGGCGCAGGAGCACGCGGCCGGTCTCCCCGAGCTCGGCCTCGGCATCGGCCACGGCGGCGGCCACGCCCGGGTCCGCGGAGACGCGGGCCTTGTCCACGCCCTTGACGTTGATGAGGACCTGCGGGAGCCGGGTCATCACGGCCGCGAGCTCCTTGAGCGTCTTGCCCGTGCGGGCCACCTGGGCCGCGATCTGCAGGCCCGTGAGCACGCCGTCGCCGGTGGTGGCGAAGTCGGAGAAGATCACGTGCCCGGACTGCTCGCCGCCGAGGGAGTACCCGCCGGCGCGCATCTCCTCGAGCACGTAGCGGTCCCCCACCGCGGTCTCGCGGATGGTGATGCCCGCATCGCGCAGGGCGATCTTGAGGCCGAGGTTGCTCATGACGGTGGCCACGAGCACGTCGTCCCGCAGCTTGCCGGCGTCCTTGAGGGCGAGGCCGAGGATCGCCATGATCTGGTCGCCGTCCACCACGGTGCCCTCGTGGTCCACGGCGAGGCAGCGGTCGGCGTCGCCGTCGTGCGCCACGCCCAGATCGGCCCCGTGCTCCACGACCGCGGCCTGGAGCTTCTCGAGGTGGGTGGAGCCCACGCCGTCGTTGATGTTGAGCCCGTCAGGGTCGGCGCCGATCACCACGACCTCGGCGCCGGCGTCCTTGAAGACCTGCGGCGAGCAGCCGGACGCGGCACCGTTGGCGCAGTCGAGCACCACGGTGAGCCCGTCGAGGCGGTGCGGGAGGGTGGTGAGCAGGTGGACGATGTAGCGGTCCTCCGCGTCGGAGAAGCGCTGGATGCGGCCCACGCCGGCGCCGGTGGGACGGTGCGGCTCATCGGCGAGGAGGGCCTCGATCTGGTCCTCGACCTCGTCGGGGAGCTTCTGGCCGCCGCGGGCAAAGAACTTGATGCCGTTGTCCGGGGCCGGGTTGTGGCTCGCGGAGATCATCACCCCGAAGTCGGCACCGAGGTCCGCCACGAGGTAGGCGGCCGCGGGGGTCGGGAGCACGCCGGCGTCGTACACGTCCACGCCCGCACTCGCGAGGCCGGCCTCGACGGCCGCCCCGAGGAACTCGCCGGAGGCTCGGGGATCACGCGCGACGACGGCGCGCGGCCGGGTGCCGTCCGCCACCTGCCGGTGGCCGAGGACGACGGCGGCCGCCTGGGAGAGCTTGAGGGCGAGCTGGGCGTCGAGGAGGCCGTTGGCCAGCCCGCGCACGCCGTCAGTACCGAAGAGCCTAGTCACTCGCCCTAGTTTACTGGGCGCGGGCCACCCCGGCCGCAGCCGGGCAGCCGAAGGGCCCTTCCTGGCCGTCACCGGGGCCGCCCAGAATGGCCCCATGCGCAGATCTGGCCGGTTGGCCCCGCTCGGCGTCCTGCGGGACGCGCGGCGGGTGCTGCGGGGCGGCCTCCCCGCCATTGAGGCCCGCCAGCGGGAGCGCCTGGCGGCCCTGCTGCAGCACGCCCGGGCGCATTCGGCCCTCTATGCCCGGCTGTATGCAGGACTCCCGCAGGATGCGGGCCTGGGGTCCCTGCCGCCGGTGGCCAAGGCCGAGCTGATGGCCCACTTCGACGAGTGGGTGACCGACCCGCAGGTCACCAAGGACTCGCTCGAGCGCTTCACCGCGCGGCAGGACACCATCGGCTCGGACTTCCTGGGCCGCTACGTCGTCTTCACCACGTCGGGGTCCACCGGCGAGCCCACGCTGCTCGTGCAGGACCGGCGCGCCGTCGCCGTGATGAACGGGCTGGCCTACGCCCGGCCGCCCTACGTCCATCCCCGGGTGCTGGTGCGGATGATGGCCAAGGGCATCCGGGCGGCCCTCGTCTTCGCGACCGGCGGCCACTTCCTCACGACGGTCATGTACGCGCGCCGGGTGCGCTCGGTGCCGTTCCGCCGCCGCTATGTGCGCTTCTTCTCGGTGCTCGAGCCGCTGGCGCAGCTGGTGCAGGAGCTGAATGGCTTCCGGCCGGCGATGGTGGCGTCGTACGCGAGCGGGCTCGAGGTGCTGGCCGAGGAACAGGCCGCCGGCAGGCTGCGGATTGCCCCCGCGATCGTGGCGAGCGGCGGGGAGCAGCTGCTGCCAGCCGTGCGGCGGCGCATCGAGGACGTGTTCGGCTGCCCCCTGATGGAGCTGTACAGCGCCTCGGAGGCAACCCCGCTCACGCTGCCGTGCCGCTGGGGCGAGCAGCACCTGAATGCGGACTGGTTCATCCTCGAGCCCATCGACGCTGCCGGCAACTCGGTGCCGCCCGGGGTCCTCTCCCACTCTGTGCTGCTGACCAACTTGGCCAACTTCGTCCAGCCGATCATCCGCTACGAGCTCGGCGACTCCGTCCGCCTCGGAGCCGAACCATGCCACTGCGGGAGCCCGCTGCCCACCGTCCGGATCGAGGGGCGGACGGATGAGGTCCTCCGGCTCGAGGGGCCGGCAGGGACCGTGGCCCTGCTGCCCATGGCCCTGGGCACCGTGGTGGAGGAGACCCCCGGCGTGCACCGATTCCAGGTGCTGCAGACGGGCCCGGCCGCGCTGGCCGTCCGCGTCGAGGCCCTGCCCGGGCACGAGGCGCGCGCCGTCGAGGCCGCGGTGCTCCGGCGCCTGCGCGCCCACCTCGACGGCCAGGGGCTCCCGGGCGTCACCCTGGCCGTGGACCCCGAGCCGATCCTCGTGAACCCCAGGGGCGGAAAGTTGCGGCATGTGCTCCACGCCCCGGCCGGCCGCGGGCAGTAGCCCGAGCATGCGGCGGCCCGGGGTCCGGGGTGACCGCCCGGCGTCGTGCGTCACGCCTGGAGGTCCCGCAGCGTCGCGGCGGCCGCCGCGAGCCGCGAGTCCAGGCTCACCGACTGCTGCTGGAGGGCCGCGACCTGCTGCTCGGTGGCCCCTTCATCGTGATGGCGGAGGCATCCTTGCCCGCCGCGACCGACGCTATCGATGAAGCGGTACCGGAGCACCACTCGTCTTTCCGCCGCTGGTACGTAACCTCGATGCGATGCGGTACTTGGAAACTACGCGGCCAAAAGAGCGGCTACTTGAATTCTCTAGTCCATATAGAGGCGATCCCAGCCGACGCCCTAATGTGCTTGCATGGAATTTGCTCATGGGGGACCGGCAATCGACATTGTCATTCCGGTGTACAACGAAGAAATTGCCTTGGCCTCCTCCGTGAGGAAGCTCGCTGGGTACCTGATCAAAGAGATGCCCGCCACGTGGCAGATCACCATCGCGGACAACGCCAGCACTGACGGTACGCAGACCATCGGGGAGTCCCTGGCCGCAACACTCGAAGGCGTGACCTACGTCAGGCTCGAGGAGAAGGGCCGCGGCCGGGCGCTCAAGCAAGCATGGCTGGCGTCGAAGGCAGAGATCGTCGCCTACGTCGACGTAGACCTTTCCACTGATCTGTCCGCGCTTCCGCCGCTCGTCGCCCCCCTGCTCTCCGGCCACTCGGACGTCTCGATCGGCACCCGGCTTGACCGGGCCTCCCGCGTCGTGCGCGGCCCCAAGCGCGAGTTCATATCCCGCACGTACAACATGATGCTTCGAGGCAGCCTCGGCGTCCGGTTCTCCGACGCACAGTGCGGCTTCAAGGCGATGAGGGCCGAGGTTGCCCAGCTGCTGCTCCCCCATGTCGAGGACACCGGATGGTTCTTCGACACGGAACTCCTCGTTCTGGCCGAACGCGCAGGCCTCCGGATCCACGAGGTCCCCGTCGACTGGACCGATGACCCGTCCAGCACCGTTGACATCGCGCAGACGGCCTTGGATGACCTGCGCGGGATCGTCCGAGTATCGAAGTCGCTTGCGCAGCACCGGATTCCGCTCGCGGCGGTCTACGCCGAGCTGGGACGCCGCCCTCTCCAGCCTCCGCAGCCGCTCTCGCTCGTGGTACAGACCTTCGCGTTCGCCGCCGTGGGTATCGCTTCGACGATTACCTACGCCATGCTGTACCTCATGCTGCAGCCTGCCTTCGGTGCCCAATCAGCCAATTTCGGCGCGCTCCTCATCACTGCCGTGCTCAACACCGCAGCGAACCGCCGCCTCACGTTCGGCATCCGCGGCCAAGAGCACTACACGCTCCATCACGTCCAGGGGCTGGTCGTCTTCGGCCTCGCATGGGGACTGACATCGTCCTCGCTGCTGATTCTGCACAGCCTGGCTATGGCGCCTGGAGCCACCGCTGAGCTCGCAGCCCTCACCTCGGTGAACGTCGTCGCGACCGTGATGCGCTTTGCGCTCCTGAAGTACTGGGTCTTCCGCGGCCGCAGGGCCGTGCCGGACCGTCGTCGGCGCACACCTCTAGCCTCCCGCGCACTGGATGCCGCGTGAGCGCACCGGGCGCGCTGGCCGCCGGCGTCGCGACGCCGCGGGCAGTGCTGCGCAGCAGGTGGGAGACCGCGGCGCTGCTGGCTGGAACCGCAGCACTGTACCTGTGGAATCTCAGCATCAACGGATGGGCCAACGCGTTCTACTCAGCCGCCGCGTTCGCGGGGGCGGATAACCTCACGGCCTTCTTCTTCGGCTCCTCCGACCCGTCCAACGGGATCTCGGTCGACAAGCCGCCGCTCTCTCTCTGGATCATGAGCCTGAGCGTGAAGATGTTCGGGCTGAGTCCGTGGAGCATCCTGGTGCCCCAGGCCCTCATGGGTGTGGCCACGGTCTGGCTCGTCTACAGGATGGCGGCCCAGCCACTCGGGCACCGCTGGGGTCTGCTCGCTGGCACGCTGATGGCACTTATGCCTGTCTCGACCGCCGTGTTCCGCTACAACAACCCCGATGCACTGCTGACGCTGCTCATGACCTCGGCTGCCGCCGCTACCCTCACAGCGATCAGAACTCAGCGTCAGAGGCTCCTTGGCCTTGCTGGCGTGCTGATCGGTGCGGGGTTCCTCACCAAACAGCTCCAAGTAGCACTGGTGGTGCCCGCTTTGCTCACCACCGTACTGTGGATGGGGCCCTGGCCCATTCGCCTCCGGCTGCGTGGGGCGTGCATTGCCCTGTGCGCTGCCGTGGCGACGGCGGGCAGTTGGCTTGCCGTCGTCGCCCTGACGCCCCCGGGATCGCGTCCGTTCATCGGGGGGACCCGGAACAACAGCTTCTGGGAGCTCACGCTGGGGTACAACGGCATGGACCGGCTCACAGGCCTCGACGCGCAGCGCACGCAGGTGGGCGGCAGTTCGGCCGAATCCCTTCCTGCTGGGCCGCTTCGCTTCCTTTACCCCCAGTTGGCGGCCCAGATCCTCTGGGTGCTCCCGCTAGCGGTGGCGGGGATACTCGTAGCAGTCCTGCTGTGGAGGAGGGCCCACGCGCGCGAGCGGGCCTTCCTCACGGTCAACGTGCTGTGGTTCATCTGCTCGAGCGCTGTCCTCGCGTCCATGTCGGGCATCATGCATCCCTACTACGCCCTGAGTGCTGTCCCGTCTGCCGCCTGCCTGGGAGCAATGGCCCTGAAGCACCTGATCGAGCTCCGGCGCCGTCGGTTGTTCCGCGTTGTGCTGGGAGCCACGTTGGCGGCCACACTTGTCCTCGACTACGCCAATGCTGTTCGAGGAGCCGGCACCTTTCCGTGGTACTCGCTGGCGAGCCTGCTGCTCGGCTCGATTGCGATCGCCTGGGCCGTGCTTCCGCCCCTGCGCGCCTTTGCTGCCGCTGGCGTGGCGGCCGCTCTGTGCCTCGTCCTCCTGGGCCCCCTCCTGTGGTCCGCGAGCACGGTTGGCAGCGCGCATGAAGGTGCGGCGCTAGCGGGTGGGCCGCCCCTCAACGGCTATCGGACCGACGATCCCGCGGACCCCCTGATGCATGGGAACACCACACCCGTGTTCGCCGCCACCATCTTCGGGGATACCGTCGAGCCGGACGCAGCGCGCGATCTGCAGCTGGTGGCGGAAGGCACCAAGTGGCCGGGCGCGGCTATCGGCTCCGCCAATGCCGCCCAGTACCAGCTCGCCACTCGCCGGAGCGTCCTTGCGATCGGCGGGTTCGACGGAACGGACCCGTTTCCCACCCTCGGCGATTTTCAGAGCAAAGTAGAAGCCGGGCAGATTGGACTTCTGATCGTTGGCAACATTCCGCCGGCCACAAGCGCGGGCCAGGGCGAGTCCGCGAAAATCCTCGCCTGGGTGAGGACTATGTACCGCTGTGAACCCGCAGGGCACGCGTGCGTCTACCACCTTCAATCCTCGTCGCATTAAAGCGACGAGGCCCGCCCCACAGGTAGTGGGACGGGCCTCCGGAAGGGCTGAAATCAGCGCTTCGAGTACTGCGGAGCGCGGCGGGCCTTCTTGAGACCGGCCTTCTTGCGCTCGACCACGCGGGCGTCGCGGGTCAGGAAGCCGGCCTTCTTCAGGGCCGGACGGTTGTTCTCGACGTCGATCTCGTTGAGAGCGCGCGAGACACCGAGGCGCACAGCACCGGCCTGGCCCGAGGGGCCACCGCCGTGGATGCGGACGATCACGTCGTAGGCGCCCTCGAGGTCGAGGAGCTTGAACGGGTCGTTCACCTCCTGCTGGTGCAGCTTGTTCGGGAAGTAGTTCTCGAGCGTGCGGCCGTTGATGGTCCACTGGCCGGAGCCGGGAACGACGCGGACGCGGGCCACGGCCTCCTTGCGGCGGCCAACGGCTGCACCGGCAACGGTGAGGGCCGGGCGCTCGCGCTTGGCGGTCTCGGCCGCAGCCGGGGCGCTCTCGGACGTGTAGCTGGTGAGGTTCTCCTCAGCCGCGGTGTTCAGCTCTTCGTTCTGAGCCACAGTGTTCTCCTTGATGAATTCTTGAGTAGTGGCCAGGACTACTGGGCAACCTGGTTGATCTCGAAGGTCTTGGGCTGCTGGGCAGCGTGCGGGTGGTTCGGGCCCGCGTAGACCTTGAGCTTGGACAGCTGCTGGGCAGCAAGCTTGTTCTTGGGGAGCATGCCCTTCACGGCCTTCTCCACGGCGCGGACCGGGTTCTTCTCGAGGAGCTCGGCGTAGGTCACGCTGGTGAGGCCGCCCGGGAAGCCCGAGTGGCGGTAGGCGCGCTTCTGCTGGAGCTTGGCGCCGGTGAGGGCCACCTTGTCCGCGTTGATGATGATGACGAAATCGCCCATGTCCATGTGGGACGCAAAGGTCGGCTTGTGCTTCCCGCGCAGCAGCGTTGCGGTCTGGCTGGCAAGACGACCCAGAACGACGTCGGTGGCGTCGATGACGTGCCACTGACGGTCGGCGTCGCCGGGCTTCGGAGTGTACGTACGCACAGTTATTGCCTTCGTTTCTTGGTCTGGTGGGGTGCCGGTGAGATACACCCCGTGCTTCGGTGCGCTACCGGACCAGAGGTGAGGGCTCCCAGACCAGTTATCCCTTGCATCTCGAATGCGCCCGGAAGCCGGCGTCCTGCAACTGGACACTCCCTAGGCACGTTCCATCGAGTCAGGACACGCACAACGACTATCAAGAGTAGCTTGGCGCGGCGCGCCGGGTCAAAGCGGGGCCCAGGAGGGCCTCCGGGAGAGGGCCCGGACCAGTGTACGCACCCCTCGAATTGGACATGTCCAGTACGCAAGTAGTCCGAAGGGGCCCGACTGAGTACCGACCACGCGTCGCTCCGCGCGGCCACCGGGTACCACCGCGAGCGTCAGCCCGGTATTCGGGCGCTGTTATAAGGCTGAGATTCACGTATCAATGCTTATGGTGCCGGCCTCATGGAGGTGGGAGATTTGTGGCACGGGCAGGAATACCGGGGGTGGCCCGCCACAAAGACCCCTTTTTATAAATTGCTCCTCCTCACGAAAAGGACATCACCATGGAAAAGCTCTACGTTTCCGTTCTCTCCTTCTGGAACTCCATTGTGAGTGGCGAAAAGGAAAAGGGTGCGACTGCCGTGGAGTACGGCCTCCTGGTCGCCCTCATCGCCGCCGTCATCATCGGCACGGTGGTCACCCTCGGCGGACAGATCAACACCGCCTTCACCACCATCTCCAGCCGGCTCCCCTGACATCCGTTACTCGGAACGCTCAACGGAAGAAAGGACCATCGTGAACCAGCTCATGGCTTCTCTTCTCGTCTTCTGGAACGGCTTGACCGGAGACGATCGCGAGAAGGGTGCGACAGCCGTCGAGTACGGCCTCCTGGTCGCCCTCATCGCCGCCGTCATCATCGGGACCGTCGTCACTCTGGGGGGCCAGATCAACACGGCGTTCAACACCATCAGCAGCCAGCTTCCGTGACTGCCCTCAGCACCCTCGGTGCTGCCCTCCCGGTTCGTGGACGCCGGGCAAGGCGTCCACGAACCGGCGGACTTTAAGCAACTAGAACCCTTTCCAAGGAGGAGCGATGGCCGAGAGCCGGCAGCGAGGCGCTACCTCAGTTGAGTACAGCCTCCTGGTCTTCCTGATCGCCGCAGCGATCTTCGGGACCGTGGCCTTGATCGGCCCAGAGCTCGTCCCCGGGTTCCAGACAGTGGTAAGCGGGTTGTGAACCATGAACAAGACATCTCGCAGGCGTGAGCGTGGCGCCGTGGCGGTCGAGTTCGCCCTCGTCCTGCCGCTGCTGCTCGGCCTCGTGCTCGGCATCGTGGAGTTCGGGCGCATCTACAACGCCCAGGTCCTCACAACCAACGCGGCACGCGAAGCTGCCCGGACGGTTGCGGTCGGGAACAGCCAGAGCCAGGCGATCGCCAACGCGCAGAGCGTCGCTCCCGGCTACACCATCTCCGTGACCGTGCCGGCCAGCTGCGCTGCCGGGACCGAGGTCCAGGCGACGGTCACCACGAGCGTGCAGACGGTATCCGGCACATGGTTCGGTCTGCCGAATCCGGTCAGCGTGAGCGGGACGGGGGCCATGCGATGCAACGGATGACGCGCAGGATGCGTGGTGGGCATGGCAGCAACGAACGTGGGGCCGCAGCCATACTGGTCGTCCTCCTAGCGTTCGTCCTCATCGGCATGGCGTCCTTCGCGGTCGACGCCGGCCTGATGGTCTCGACCAAAGCGCAGCTGCAGAACGGCGCAGACGCCTCGTCCCTCGCCCTCGCCCAGTACTGCGCCAAGAACGCACCGTCGACCTGCAGCAGCGCCTACGACGCGACCTTGGCACCCCTCTACACGAAGGACAGCTCCTTGGACGGCTCCGCCAAGGTCCAAGGGATCACGTGGCCGGCCGCCGGCCAGGTCGCCGTGACGACGACGACGCCGCCAGCTGGGCTGAAGCTCATCCTCGGCGGAATCTTCGGCACGCCCTCCGTACAGATCACCGCCAGTGCCACCGCGAGCTGGGGCGCGCCGGGGTATGGCAAGAGCTTCCCACTCGCGCTCTCCGCCAACTGCTGGGACCTCACCCCGACGACCACGATGGGTTCCGTCCAGACGTTCGAGTACAAGCCCGGTCAGACCTGCACCAATCCGGCGGGCACGAGCGGCCCTGGCGGCTGGGGCTGGCTGGTGCCGGACAGCGGCACCTGCCAGACGACCACCACGGCAGGCACCGTGGTGACGGGAGCCTCCGACCCTGGCAACAACCTTCCCAACGCGACCTACTGCTCGGCAGTCCTCCAGAGCTGGGTCGACACGATCACCGCGGGCAAAGAACAGGACGTCACCTTCCCGGTCTTCACCTCGACAACCGGCTCAGGCAACAACATGACGTATGCCATCTCCGGCTACGCGACTCTCAAGATCTACGGCTGGAAGCTCCAGCAGGGCAACAACAGCGCACCGGGCGCGTTCCGCAACATGGCCAGCGACCTCGCGGCGCAGGGACTCAGCACGAGCCTCGCGTGCAGCGGCGGCGTGGACCGCTGCGTGATCGGCCAGTTCATCAGGTTCGACATCACGGACCCGAATATCGGCGGCAGCGGCGGGACCGATTACGGGTCCAACTCCGTCAAGCTCATCAAATAGCACCAAGAAGGAAAGGGGATTCCCATGAGGACCCGCCTACTGGGAGGCGTGGCTGCTCTGATTGTTGCAATCATCGGCGCCGTGCTCCTCATCACCTACGTCAACAGTGCAGATCAACGCGCCTACGCCGACACGGAGACCCAGGAGGTCTACGTGGTCCAGAAGCCGATCGCGGCTGGCACCGCCGCCGCCAGCCTCTCCGACAGTGTTGCGAAGAAGCCGATGCCCAAGGGAATGGTCCCCGCCGACGCGGTGGCGGACCTCTCGAGCCTCTCCGGCAAGGTCACCTCGGTCAACCTCGAGGTGGGTGAGCAGCTGATTGCCGGCCGCTTCGCGGACCCCGCGACCCTCCACGCACCCGGCCGAGTGGACGTGCCGGCAGGCATGCAGGAGGTCACCGTCCGCCTTCCTATTGAGCGCGTGGTCGGCGGCGCCCTGTCCGCGGGTGACCTGGTCGGCGTGGCCCTCTCCTTCCCGAAGGACGACAACACGCCCGCTCAGACTCGTCTCAGCTACAACAAGGTCCTCGTGACCGGGCTGCAGGTGTCCTCTGGTGCCGCGGCTCCGAACAATGCGACAGCACCTGCCCAGAACGGCGGTGGCGGCGTGGGGTCGGCGAGCCAGAACGCCAGCAACGGCGAGTACCTTGTCACCCTCGCCCGCCCTGCCGCGGATGCTGTCCGCATCGTCTACGCGGCCGAATTCGGCAAGGTCTACCTGACCAAGCAGTCGTCGGCTTCTCAGAATGGCGACGGCGGCATTCTCGACCGGACGAAGGTGTTCCAGTGAGCCGCTTCGCAGCCATCACGGAAGACGCCGACTTCGAACACCGCGTCCGCATGGCGGCCGTGATGCTCCCCGGTGCCCTCCAGGTATTCCACGCAGGCTTCCTCCCCGACAACATCGACGATGTCTTCGGCCAGCTGGAAGGCGAGCCGCTCGAGGTCCTTGTCCTCGGACCCGACCTCCCGTCCAGCCAGGTACTCACCTTCGCGTCGGCGGTGGACGTGTGCCACCCCCAGGTCAGCATTGTCTACGCCGCCCCTGCACCCGAGGAGCTAGCCCTTGCGGCGATGCGTGCCGGCGTGCGCGACCTCATCGACCCGAAAGCCGACGTCGAGGCCCTGCGCGCTCACCTCGATCAGGCCGCCGCCACCGCGGGGTCGCGCTTCGCGGCCCTTCCCTCGCTCACGGGCGATGGAGCCGTGGGCGCCAGCCGGACCGGCCGGGTCATTCCCGTCATGTCCCCCAAGGGAGGTGTTGGCAAGACCACGATCGCCACAAACATCGCGGTCGGACTCGGCAAGGTCGCGCCGATGTCAGTCGTGATCGTGGATCTCGACCTCCAGTTCGGCGATGTGGCCAGCGGGCTCATGATGACCCCCGACCGGACGCTGCTCGATGCGGCGGAAGGGCCGACGGATGCACTGTCACTCAAGACGTATCTGACGGCGCACAGCACCAGCATCTATGCGCTGTGCGCGCCCCGCAACCCCGCCGATGCCGACAGGATCGCTGCCAGCAAGGTCTCGGAACTCATCGAGAAGCTTGCCGCCGAGTTCCAGTACGTCATCATCGACACCTCCCCCGGCCTGGGCGAGCACGTCCTTGCGACCTTGGACAAGGCCACCGACGTCGTCTGGGTGTGCGGCATGGACATCCCCAGCGTCAGAGGGCTCAAAGCAGGGCTAGACATCCTCCAGGAGCTGCGCATGCTGCCCGAGCGCCGCAACGTCGTGTTGAACATGGCGGACCGCAAGTCCGGCATCACCGTCCAGGACGTCGAGGCAACGATCGGCATACCGGTGGACGTCGTCCTTCCTCGGTCCCGTGCGCTCCCGCTCGCGACGAACCGCGGCATTCCAGCGCTCCAGGACCGTCTTCGCGATCCGGCGGTGAAGGGCCTGAATCAGCTCGTAGAACGGCTCAAGCCACAGTGGGACGAGCGCGAACGCAAGCAGCTTCATCGGCGGGCGGTGTTCCAGTGAGCCTCTTCAAGCGACTCGAGGACGCTCGCCGCGATGAGGACGCCGGCCAGACGAAGATCCCCGCCGAGGTGATCGGCGCGAATCATCCTGGCCTGCTGACAGCGGCGCAGACCCCGCAAACTGAAGCATCGACTCTGAACACCCGGGTCCAGGCGAAGGCGGCGGCAGATGCGGAGGCCCGACACACGGGCCGGGATATCGCCACGGCCACGGACGTCCGCGCAAGCCTTGCCATCCGCGAGCTCAAGTCCAAGGTCACGACGGAGCTGTATGAGCGGGTCGGCAATCGTATCTCCGACCCGTCCCTCAGCGAGGAAGACCTCCATGGCTACGTGCGTGACGAGCTCCGGTCCGTCGTCGCCGAGCAATCCGTGCCCCTCACCTCCAGTGAGCGCGACAGGCTCATCGATGAGGTCATCGATGATGTCCTTGGTTTGGGGCCCATCCAGCGATATATCGACGATCCGTCTGTCACGGAGGTCATGGTCAACCGTGCAGACCAGGTGTACGTCGAGCGCAACGGCCAGCTCTTCCTGACCGAGACAACGTTCGAGTCCGAGGAGCAGCTCCGAAGGGTCATTGAGCGCATCGTCTCGAGAGTCGGGCGCCGCATTGACGAATCGTCCCCGCTCGTGGATGCAAGGCTCTTGGACGGATCGCGCGTCAACGCGATCATCCCACCGCTGGCCGTGAGCGGTTCCTCGCTGACGATCCGGAAGTTCTCGCGAGAGGCGCTCAGCGTTCCGCGCCTCATCGAGCTGGGGACCATGAACCCCGAGATGGCCGAACTACTGCATGCGTGCGTCCAAGCCCGGCTCAACGTGATCGTGTCCGGCGGAACCGGCACCGGCAAGACGACACTGCTCAATGTCCTGTCCTCCTTCATCCCCCGCGATGAGCGCATCATCACCATCGAAGATGCAGTGGAGCTCCAGCTCCAGCAGGATCACGTGGTCCGCCTCGAGAGCCGCCCCCCGAACATCGAGGGGCAGGGCGCCATCACCATTCGCGATCTCGTCCGGAACTCGCTTCGCATGCGGCCTGACCGCATCGTCGTGGGCGAGGTCCGCGGCGGCGAGACGCTGGACATGCTCCAGGCCATGAACACCGGCCACGACGGCTCCTTGTCCACCGTCCACGCCAACTCGCCCCGCGACGCGATCGCGCGCCTTGAGACGCTTGTGCTCATGGCGGGCATGGACCTGCCCCTCAGGGCCATCCGCGAGCAGGTGTCCTCGGCTGTGAACCTCATCGTGCACCTCAGCCGGCTGCGCGATGGAACCCGCAGGGTCACCCACGTCACCGAGGTCCAGGGTATGGAAGGCGACGTCGTCACGCTCCAAGACGCCTTCATCTTCGATTTCAGCGCAGGCGTAGACGCCAACGGGCGGTTCCTCGGGAAGCCCATCCCGACCGGCGTGCGGCCACGGTTCATGGAGAAGTTCGCAGACCTGGGGATCCACGTCAGTCCGGCCCTGTTCGGACCCCGATTCGGAAGGGTGTGAAGACCGTGGACACGCCGATCGTCCTCGCCCTCGGCATGGGGGCCGTCTTTGCAGGGCTCATGACGCTGATCGTCCTGCTCACCCAACCCCGACGCACGGTCGCCCGCGAACGGCGTCGGCCCGGATCGAAGGATCAGTCCGACGCAGCACTGGCGCGGTTCACCGACGCGGCGGTCGGAGCGATCAACCGGTCCCTCCATGGTCGCGAGCTCCGCCTCGTCCGCAGCGACAAGCTCGAACAAGCCGGGCTCAGGATGAGCCGGGGAGACTTCCTGTTCATGTGCGGCGGCGGGGCCCTCCTCGCCGCGATCCTGGGATTCGTGCTCGCCGGACCGGGATTGGGCATCCTGCTGCTCCTCCTCGTCCCGGGTGGCATGCTCATCTGGCTGAACATCAAGGCCGCGCGCCGTCAGGCGAAGTTCGCGACCCAGCTCCCAGATACGCTCCAGATGCTCGCGGGGAGCATGCGCGCGGGCCACAGCCTTCTGCGGGCCCTCGACGCAGCCAGTCAAGAATGCGAAGAACCGATGGGCGCGGAGCTCAGCAGGGCGCTGAATGAAGCCAGGATCGGCCGAGACCTGGTCGAATCGCTAGTAGACCTTGCTGGACGCATGAAGAGCCAGGACTTCCTGTGGACGACCCAGGCAATCGAGACCCAGCGTGAAGTCGGCGGCAACCTTGCCGAGATCCTTGAGAACGTCAATGACACGATCAGGGACCGCGCCCAGCTGGCGCGGCAGGTCTCCGCCCTGAGCGCAGAGGGGAAGCTCTCGGCCTATATCCTCATCGGCCTGCCGATCGCCTTCCTCGTCATCCTGTCCTTCATCAACCCGCTCTATTCGAGGGTCTTCTACACCACCCTGCCGGGCTGGGGGATGCTCGCGGTCTGCGCCATCCTGCTCGGCGTCGGATCGCTGTGGCTCTTCCGGATGATCAAGCCCAAGTACTGAGGAGGATCACATGTCACCCATCGCTATGGCCGCGGTCCTTGCCATCGTCCTGCCCGCTGCCTACCTCGTCTGGTCTGTGATCGCCACGGACCGCACCACCCGCAAGGCCATCGAGGTCAACCTTGGCCTGGCACAGCCAAGCTCCAAGCCGTCGTCGTGGAGCGTTCCCCAGCAGGTGCAGGAGCTGGCCCACCGGATCACCCCCAAGGGCTACGCAGCGTTTCTCGACAAGCGTCTGGCGGCAGCGGGTCGCCCCCGGTCCTGGCCTCTGGACCGCATCCTCGTCCTCAAGCCTATCCTCGCTCTGGTGGGTCTCGGCTTCGGACTCTTCATCCTCAAGAGCAGCTTCTCACCGCTGCTTGTGCTCTTCACCGTCGCGGCCTGTGTGCTCTGCTACTTCCTCCCCGACCTGCTGCTGCAGAGCACCGGTCAGAAGCGCCGCGAGAGCATGCAGCGGTCCATGCCCAACATGCTCGATCAAATGCTCATCTCAGTTGAAGCCGGGGTCGGATTCGAGGCAGCCATGGCGCGCGCAGCCGAGAACAGCACCGGCCCGCTGGCCGAGGAGTTCATCCGCACCCTCCAGGACATCCAGGTCGGACGGGCACGGCGCGACGCCTACCTGGCCCTCGGAGAGCGCGCATCCTTCCAGGATCTCAACTCCTTCATCAGGGCCGTCGTGCAGGCCGACCAGTACGGCATTGCCATTGCAAAGGTCCTTCGTGCGCAGGCCAAGGAGATGCGCACCAAGAGGCGTCAGCGCGCCGAGGAGCAGGCCATGAAGATCCCCGTGAAGATCATCTTCCCGCTCATGCTCACGATCCTGCCGGCACTGTTCATCGTCGTGATGGGCCCAGCCGTGATGAACATCGTCAAGATGTTCTCCTGATCTCGCCCCCGCGGTCCATGCAGCTGGCCCGCGGGGGCGCCCACACCGGGTCCCCTCCCGATGCCCAGAATCGGGAGGGGACCCCTCGCTCGACTCTCAGGAGATGCCATGAGCAGCGACATCGGCGTCCAGACTCCCCCCGTCCATCCCGTCGACTGGGCCTGGTACCGCGAATTCGGCGGCGCCGCGGCCGTGCCGCCCACGGTCCGGGCACGGAACCGCCGGATCGGCCGCCGGGCGCTGGCCAAGGCCGGCGCACTCGCCGTCGTGGTCGGCGGGATTGTCATCGGGTCAGGCCTGCTGTGGGCCCGAGGGTCGCTCTCCGGGCGCCCGGTCCTGCTCATTGCCCTCTGCGGCGCCACGGGCCTGGCGCTCTACACGCGGGCTGTGGTGCGCCGGGCGCTGACGGCGCGGCGCCGCAATGTGGCCGCTGCCGCCAGGGCCGCACGGGAACACCGGATCTTCGGCATCCCCTATGTGGCCGCCGCCCACGGCCCCCGCCCTGGCGTCCCGATCCCCGCCCTGCGGCCCGCTCGGACCACTGCGGCACTCCTGGATCTACTCCTCGCGCTTCCCGGCCCGTCCGTCTTCCACCGGATCGGCCTGCCGGGCGGCGGCACGGCCGACCACGCCGTAGCGTGCGGCAACGCTGTGTTCCTCCTCGACTCGGTCAGTTTGGGGGGCGGAATGTGGGAATGGGCGGCGGGCACCCGTGACATTGCCATTCCCACATTCCGCGCGGGCAAGCCGCGGCCCCAGTCCCTGCACGAGGCTGCTGAGGAGCTCGGGTGCCTCCTCGGGCCGGATATCGAGGTCATCCCGATCGTCCTGGTCCACGGCGCCGGAGTGGCTCGCGGGCGCACAAGCCTCTCCCCGCACGGAGTCCACCTGCTGACCGCCGCCGCCGGCCTCGAGCGCATCGGCAACACCTGCGCGTACGGGTTCGCCGGCACCGTCAGCCGCACGGAAGTGACGGAAACACTGAGGGACCTGCTGGTCTGAGGGCGATCTCCGACGGCCCTGCCACATAAGGCCGGAGTTCCCTCCCGATGCCCAGAGTCGGGAGGGAACTCCTCAATGTCATCTTCGCCCCTGTCCACCCGCCCGACCAGCATCTAAGCTAAGGCCACCTCCGGGACATCTGGGCAGGCTACCCCGAGGCCACGCTCTTCTGGACGGAGAAGACATGGGCCGCGATACCCAGACCTCTGCTGGCGCAACGGCGGTGCTGCTGCCATGAGGGCCGTCATGATCGCCCTCATCTCCTACGGGACCGCGATCAACGGTCTCCTCCTCGGGCTCTGGCTGGCCGCGAAATGGCCCGCCCCGCGCCTGAAGCACTTCGCGATGATGGGCTGGGTGTTCCTCGGACTGAACATCGGGATGCAGATCCTCATCGCGTAGGAATCCGGCTCGGGATCCTCAACTGCCCGAAATTTCCTCCCGCAGGGCCCGCGTCAGGTCCGCCCGCGCGGCCAGCTCCGCCCCGGACTCGGGGTAGCCGACCTCCTCGAGCACGAGCGGGTGCGGTGGCGCGAGCCGCGTCTTCGCGTCCCGGACCCGGGCCAGCATCCGCTCGTGCAGCCACCCCACCGGTTCGAGCCCCTCCCCCACGCGCAGCGCGGAGCCGATGAGCGCCCGGACCATGTTGTGGCAGAAGGCGTCGGCGCGCACCCGGGCGACTACCACGCCGTCGGCCGTCCGCTCGAACGCGAACTCCTGCAGCGTGCGCACCGTGGTCGACCCCTCCCGCGGCTTGCAGAAGGCAAGGAAGTCCTGCAGGCCCAGCAGTTGGTCCGCGGCGGCGTTCATCCGCCCCACGTCTACCCCAGCTCGGTGCCAGAGCGTGATCCCACGCAGCACCGGGTCCCAGTCCTCCGGCCGGTCCGCGATCCGGTACGAGTAGCGCCGCCACAGCGCCGAGAAGCGCGCGTCGAACCCGGCGGGAGGCACGACGGCGCTGCGTACCTCGAGCGCGCCCGTCTCCTTCCCGAGCACCCGGCTCAGCGCCCCGCGCAGCCGCCGCACGAGGACCTCCTCCGGCGCATCCGACGAGCGCCGGGCGAGCCCGTCCCACTCCGCGAGCGATACGTCCAGGTGCACCACCTGCCCACGGGCATGCACCCCGGCGTCGGTGCGGCCGGCCACCACCACCCGCACCGGCCGGCGCAGGATCAGGGCGAGTGCCTCCTCGAGGGCCCCCTGCGCCGTCCGTAGCCCGGGCTGCACCGCCCACCCGCTGAACGGGGCGCCGTCGTAGGCCAGATCGAGGCGCACGCGTACGGTGGAGGGCTCGGACGTCATGGCGAACAGTCTAAGGATTCGCGCAGGAACGCCGCGGCCGAAGCGCAGGATCCGGCCCGAGGAAGAGGCTTCTGCGAGCTTCGCCCCAGATCCGTACCCGAGGCCGAGCCGACTCCCTAACGTCGATGGTGGAGCTGGTGATCGGACCAGCCGACAACCACCACACCCCACAGGAGCACAGGATGCTTTCCATCATCGCAACCCTGCACGTCGCCGGCCTCAAGCTCAAGGAGCGCGCCCTCTCGGGCGAGCGGGGCGCCACCGCCGTCGAGTACGGCATCATGGTCGCGCTCATCGCCGTGGCGATCATCGCCGTGGTCGGCCTCCTCGGCGGCCAGCTCAACACCATCTTCACCAACGTCAAGGACTCTCTGGGCGCCGCGTGATCGTTCGGACGGTCTCGGCCAGCCCTGAGCGGCTGTCCGAGACCGTCTTTTGCCTGTAAGGACTGCCGGAATCATCCAACACTGAGGAGCCACCATGCGCACCAGCGACCGGGAGCGCGGCGCAGCAGCCGTCGAGTTCGCCCTCGTGCTGCCGGTGCTCATCCTCCTCGTACTCGGCATCGTCGACTTCGGCCGTGTATTCAACGCCCAGCAGACCCTCACCTTCGCGGCCCGGGCTGGGGCCCGCGCGATGGTGCTGCAGAACAGCACGTCGGCGGCCATCACGGCCGCCCAGAACGGGGCGTCGACCCTCGGCACCCTCCCGGCCTCAGCCTTCACCATCTCGCCCTCGGCCTGCCCGGCACCGGGCCAGACGCCGGCTGGCACCGTGCCGCCGACCATCACGTTCACCGTGAACTACACGTTCACGGGGACCGGGTTCTTCGGAAGCTTCGCCCTCCAGGGCAAGGGGGCAATGCTGTGCGGCGGCTGATGATCCTCCCCCGACTCTCGGCTCGGGCACACGACGGCGGAACAGACCGCGAGCGCGGTGCCGTTGCCGTCCTCACGGCCATCCTCATGGTCGTCCTGCTCGGCTTCGCGGCCCTCGCAGTGGACGGAGGGATGCTCTACGCGGAGCGTGCGCAGCTGCAGAACGGCGCCGACGCCACAGCCCTGGCGATCGCCCAGCGGTGCGCGGCCTCGCTCACCGATCCGCAGTGCTCCACGACCTCCACGCTGGCCACGTCGCTCACGCAGTCCAACGCCCAGGCAGGCCAGGCCGGCATAGCCTCGCTTGCGATCAGCACGACCTCGCGCACCGTCACCGCCACGACCCAGCCCCTGCAGCCAGGCTCCCAGCCGGGCTCCGTCGCGCTGTTCCTTGCCCGCGCGCTCGGCATCACGAGCGCGACGGTGGGTGCGAGGGCGCAGGCAGCCTGGGGCAGCCCCAGCACGGGCATCGCGGCCTTCCCGCTGGCCTTCTCCGTCTGCCAGCTCCAGGGCACGGCGATCGACGGCGCCACCCAGCTCATCCAGTCCTTCGGGTCAGGGGTGAACCCCAGCTGCACCTACGGCACCCCGGGCCAGCCGAGCCAGGTGGTCCCAGGCGGGTTCGGCTGGCTCCAGCAGAACGCGAACCAATGCGGGGCGTCAATCAACGTGGCGGCCTCCATCGGCGGCAGCCAGCCCGGCTCGAGCGGCCCCAGCTACTGCAACGCGGTCTATTCAGGATGGATCGCTGCCCTGCAGGCCGGCCAGCGCGCCATCGTGCTCCTGCCCGTGTTCACAACTGTCACGGGCACCGGCAAGAACGCGGTCTACACGATCGCCGGGTTTGCAGCCTTCAGTGTCAAGGGCTGGAACTTCGGCGGACAGGCCTACTACAACAACACGCCGCCCGCCGTCGACTCCTCGCTCAGCTGCAGCAGCAACTGCAAGGGCATCATCGGCCAGTTCATCACCTACGTCGACCTCGACAGCGCCTACCAGGTCGGCCCGTCCACGGCCTTCGGCGCCACCATCGTCCGCCTCGCCCAATAGATCCCGCCCAGTAGATCCCAGGAGCCCTCCCCGCATGAAGTCACGACTCATCGCCGGCGCCGCCGCGCTCGTCGCGGCCATCATCGGCGTCGCCCTCGTCCTCTCCTACGCCCAGGGCGCGGACGCCCGGGCGATGGCAGGCATGCAGCCAGCCAAGGTCCTCGTGGTCGTCAAGCCCGTTCCCGCAGGGACCGCCGCGGACAAGCTCGCAGACTTCGTCCAGGCGCGCACGCTTCCGGCCGAGGCGATCGCGCCCTCCGCGCTGCACACGCTCGACGGCACGGCAGGCAAGGTCACCACGGCAGACCTCCAGACGGGCGAGCAGCTCCTGGCCGAGCGGCTCGCGGACCCCCAGTCCCTCGCCAAGCCCGGAACGGTGCGCGTCCCGGCCGGGCTGCAGGAGGTCTCGTTCCAGCTCGATCCGCAGCGCGCCGTTGGCGGACTCCTCGCAGCCGGTGACACGGTGGGCCTCTTCCTCTCCTTCGACAAGGGCGTCGGCACGCCAGCCGGAGCGCAGAGCACCGACCTGTCGATGACCGGAATGCTCGTCACCTCCGTGCAGCAGGCGGGGAAGACCTCGGACTCCTCGGCCTCGCCGACGTCGGCTCCGACCACGCCGCTCATCGTCACCGTCGCCGCGAACGCAGCCCAGGCCTCCCGGATCGTCTTCGCGGGCGAGTTCGGCAAGATCTGGCTCAGCAAGCAGCCCGCCGGTGCCACGCAAGCCGGCCCGGGACCCATCGACGGCGGAAAGGTCTACCAGTGAGCGGCTTCGTCCTGATCTCCCCGAGCCCCGAGTTCGCCGAGCGGATGCATTCCGCGGTCGACGGCGCCCTCCCGGGCTCCCTGCACACCGTCGCCACCGCGGAACTCCCCGAGCAGCCGGAGCAGATCTTCGCGCGACTCGGCGGGGCGCAGCCAGACGCGCTCGTGCTCGGCCCCGGTGTCCCGCTCGACGGCGCGCTGCGCCTCGCCACCGTTTTCGATGTCCGCTACCCGGCCGTCGCCGTCCTCCTCGCCGCCGAGGCCGACGCCGAGCTCATGCTCCAGGCCATGCGTGCCGGGATCCGCGATGTGGTCTCTCCCGACGTCCAGGCCGAGCAGCTGCGCGTGGTGCTGCAGCGCTCCGTCCAGGCCACCGAGGGCCGCCGCCGCGCCGAATCTGCCGCAGGTCCAGACGGCGCCACTGGCCCTGCCGACGGCCCGCGCGGCCGCGTGATCGGCGTCTTCTCCCCCAAGGGCGGCGTGGGCAAGACCACCCTCGCCACCAACATCGCCGTGGGCCTGGCCAAGGCCGCCCCGATGGGGGTCGCGATCCTCGACCTCGACCTGCAGTTCGGCGACGTCGCCTCCGGCCTGGACCTCGACCCCGAGCACACCGTCACCGACGCCGTCTCCCCGGCTGCGGCGCGCGACGCCCTCGTGCTCAAGGCCTTCCTCACCCTCCACCCGGCCGGGCTCTACGCGCTGTGTGCGCCCAAGACCCCCGTGGAGGCAGACGCGATCACGCCCGAGAAGGTCGGCCACCTGCTGCGCCAGCTCGCCGCGCAGTTCGACTACGTCATCGTGGACACGGCCCCGGGCCTGGGCGAGTGCACCCTCGCCGCGCTCGAGCACTGCACCGACGGCGTCTGGGTCACCGGCATGGACGTCCCCGGGGTGCGCGGGCTGCGCTCGAGCCTCGATGTCCTCGGCCACCTGGGCCTGCTGCCCGAGGTGCGGCATCTCGTACTGAACATGGCGGATGCGAAGTCCGGGCTCAGCGTCCGCGACGTCGAGGTCACAGTGGGCGTGCCCGTGGACGTGAGCGTGCCGCGCTCCAAGCTCGTGGCCTACTCGACCAACCGCGGCATCCCCGTTCTCCAGTCGACCCGCAGGGACGGCGCCACCGCCGCGCTCGGCAAGGTCGTGGAGCGGATCTCGCCGTCTGCCAAGGCCAAGCCCGCCGCCCGGCGCCGGGCCCACCGCCGGGTAGTGGTCGCGTGAAGCTCTCGGAGCGCCTCAGCCTCGCCGAGACCGGCGGGGTCGCCCTCGCCGCGCGCCCTGCAGCGTCGGCGGCCGACGCCGACACCTCGGACACCGCCGGGCCCGCGACACCGTCCGCCCCCGCGCCTGCCTCCGCGACGGGTTCCGCCTGGGCGAGCCTGTCCGCGCGAGCCGCCGCCGCACCGTCGTCCGCAACCGCTGGGTCACCGGCCCCGGCCGCACCGGCCGTGGCCCAGGACGCCCTCACCGGCCTCAAGCAGCGCGCCGCCACGGCCCTCTTCGAACGCATGGGCCAGCGGTTCGGGGATAGCGAGGCCACCGAGGACGACCTCCGCAGCGCAGCCCGCGAGGAGCTCACCCACATCATCGACGAGGAGCCCGTGCCCCTCAGCGCGCCCGAGCGCGTGCGGCTCCTGCGCGAGGTCGAGGACGACGTGCTCGGCTATGGGCCGCTGCAGCGGCTCCTCGACGACGACGCCGTCACTGAGATCATGGTCAACCGCCACGACCAGATCTACATCGAGCGCAAGGGCCACCTCACCCTCTCCGAGCTGCGCTTCACTTCGGAGGAGCAACTGCGCGCGGTGATCGAGCGGATCGTCTCCCGCGTGGGCAGGCGCATCGATGAGTCCTCCCCGCTCGTGGACGCCCGCCTCGCCGACGGCTCCCGCGTGAACGCCGTGATCCCGCCGCTCGCCGTGGGCGGTTCTTCCCTGACCATCCGCAAGTTCGGCAAGACCCCGCTGACGGTGCGCGACCTCATCGGCTTCGGCACCCTCACCCCGGACATGGCCGAGCTGCTGCGCGCGTGCGTCGAGGCGAAGCTCAACATCATCGTCTCGGGCGGCACCGGCACCGGGAAGACCACCCTGCTCAATGTCCTCTCCGGGTTCATCCCCCGCGGCGAGCGGATCGTGACCATCGAGGACGCCGTGGAGCTGCAGATCCAGCAGGAGCACGTGGTCCGGCTTGAGAGCCGCCCACCCAACACCGAGGGCAAGGGCCAGGTCACCATCCGCGACCTCGTGCGCAACTCCCTGCGCATGCGGCCCGACCGCATCGTGGTCGGCGAAGTGCGCGGGGGCGAGTCCCTCGACATGCTCCAGGCCATGAACACCGGCCACGACGGGTCCCTCTCGACCGTGCACTCCAACTCCCCCCGGGACGCGATCGCGCGCCTCGAGACCCTCGTGCTCATGGCCGGCATGGACCTGCCGCTGCGCGCCATCCGCGAGCAGATCGCCTCCGCGGTCAACCTCATCGTGCAGATCTCGCGCCTGCGCGACGGCACCCGCCGCATCACCCACGTCACCGAGGTGCAGGGCATGGAAGGAGACGTCGTGACGCTCCAGGACGCGTTCGTGTTCGACTACGCCGCCGGGGTCGACCCCTCCGGCCGTTTCCTCGGCCGGCCGATCGCCACCGGGGTCCGTCCCCGGTTCCTCGAGCGCTTCGAGGACCTCGGCCTGCACGTACGGCCGGGCATCTTCGGCCCGCTCGTGGCGCCCGGCGCAGCTGGCGCCGTGAAGGAGGGGCCGTGGAGCTGATGCTCGGCTGCGGCCTGATCCTCGGAGGGGGCGGTGCCGCCGCCATCCTCGCGCTGCGCCCCGGCAGCCCCGCGCTGCCCGCCAATCGCCGCCGGCCCACGACGGCGCCCCGCGGCTCCGCCCTAGGCCGCGCCCGCCGCGGAGCCTCCGACGCGCTCCAGGGCTGGCTCACCGGCCACCGCCTCCGGCTCGTCTCCCCCGAGCAGCTCGAGCTCGCGGGCCTGAACGTCCGCCAGGCCGACCTCGTGCTCGTGGTCGGCGGCACGATGCTGGCCAGCCTCCTCCTCAGCGCCCTCGCAGGGCTGCTGCCGCTCGGCATCCTCGCGGCGCTGGTCGCCCCGGTGCTGCCGCGCGTCGTCGTGCGTTCGAGGATCGCCGCGCGCCGGAAGCGGTTCGACAGCCAGCTCGGTGACACCCTCCACCTGCTCTCGGGCGGGCTCCGTGCCGGGCACAGCATCCTGCGCGCGATCGACGCCGCCGCTGCCGAGAGCCCCGAGCCCACCGCGCACGAGATGCGCCGCGTGGTACGGGACACCGCTCTGGGACGGGACCTGCTGGCCTCGCTCGAGGAGACCTCGGTGCGCATGGCCAGCGAGGACTTCGTGTGGGTCGCCCAGGCGATCCAGATCAACCGCGAGGTCGGCGGCAACCTCGCCGAGGTCCTCGACCAGGTCAACGAGACCATCCGCGAGCGCGGGGAGATCAAGGGCCACATCACGGCTCTGGCCGCGGAAGGCAAGTTCTCCGCCTACATCCTCATGGCGCTGCCCCTGGGCATCGTGGCCATGCTCATGGTCGTCAACCCCCACTATATGACCCCGCTGTTCACCAGCCCGTTGGGCTGGATCATGGTGGGCGCCTCCGTGGTGCTCATGGGCATCGGCGCACTCTGGCTGCGCAAGATCATCGACATCAAGTTCTAGGAGGACCCGTGACCATCCCGCTCCTGGCCGCCGCGCTCGTGGCCCTCCCCGTCGCCGCCCTGCTGTGGGCCGTGCTCTCCACGGACCGGGGTGAGATGCGCGCAGTGCAGGCCAACCTCTCCCGTGGCCTGGCCGCCGATCCAGCGGCGGCGCAGAAGCCGGGACTCTCGGGGGCGCTCGAGGCCCTCGGCCGCCGCATCACCCCGCCCTCCTACGTGCGCCGGCTCGATTCCCTGCTGGCCAGGGCCGGAAGGCCCTCCTCCCTGCCGCTGGGCCGGCTGCTCGCCGCCAAGCCCGCGCTCGCCGCTGCCGGCCTCGCGTTGTCGGCCCTCATGCTCTCAGGCGGCCAGCTGCCCCTCATGCGGCTCGTCGCGGTGTTCCTGCCCGTCTTCGGCTACGCCATCCCGGACCTCCTGCTCTACAGCCGCGGGATCGAGCGGCAGACCGCGATCCAGCGCGAGCTGCCGAACACCCTGGACCAGCTGCTCATCTCTGTGGAGGCCGGGCTGGGCTTCGAGGCCGCGGTCTCCCGTGCCGCCGCTACCGGTCGCGGCCCGTTCGCCCAGGAGCTCTCGCGCACGCTCCAGGACATGCAGGTCGGCCGCACACGGCGGGCCGCCTACCTGGGGCTTGCCGAGCGGTCCACCGTCGCCGAGGTCCGCAGCTTCGTGCAGGCGGTGGTGCAGGCCGACGCGTATGGCATCGCCATCTCCCAGGTGCTCCGGGTCCAGGCCAAGGCCATGCGCGTCAAGCGCCGCCAGCGCGCCGAGCAGCAGGCCATGAAGCTGCCCGTCAAGGTCCTCTTCCCCCTGCTGTTCTTCATTTTCCCCGTGCTGTTCATCGCGATCCTGGGGCCCGCGGTCATCAACGCCATCGCCACTTTCCAGGGGTCCCATTGAGCCTCCCTGTGATCGACCCGACCGTGCTGGGGCGGCTCGCCGCCGAGATCGGCGATGCCGGGGCGGCGAGGTTCGCGCGCGGCGTCGTGCGGCTGTGGCCTCAGCGGCGCGAGCGGCTCGCCGCGGCCCTCGCCGTCGGGAGCGCGGCAGACTCGCTCGACGCCGCCCTGAGCCTGCGCACGGCGGCATCCATGGCCGGGGCGCTCCGCCTCGCCGACGCCGCGGACCGCATCGTCGCGTGTGTGCGGGCAGAAGGGCCCCGCGCCGCGATGGCCCTGCTCCCGCGGGCGCTTGCGTGCGGCGACGTCACCATCGCCGTCCTGGCCCGGGGGCTCCCCGCCGATCTGGCAGGCGCGGCTACCGCCGCTGTCTTCAGTCGCTCGCCGGCCGCAGCCGGTAGCCCACGCCCCTGACCGTCACGAGCCAGCGCGGCGCGCGCGGGTCGTCCCCGAGCTTCCGGCGCAGGTTGCCGATGTGGACCTCGACCGCGCGCTCGTCCGCCTCGCTCACGTAGGCGTCGTCGCGGAACCGGTCGCCGCGCGCCACGCGCACGAGATCCGCCCGTGTCAGCACCCGGCCCGCCCCGCGCAGGAGCGCCTGCAGCAGGTCGAACTCGCTGCGCGTGAGCTCGAGCTCCGCCCCCGCCACGGACGCCGTGCGGGTGTGCGGGTCCAGGGCGAGGGCTCCGTTCCGCAGCAGCACCGGGTTGCCGTGCTGGGGCGGGGTCGGCGCGGGATACGGCCGTGCCGGCTCCGCCGGTCTGGGCGCATGCTCCGGCCGCGGCATCGCGCCGTGGAGGTGCCCCTGCGCAGGCCGGGCGTCGGTGCTCGGAGCGGCCGCCGCGTGTCCCATGTGCCCCACACGGGGCCGGCGCAGCATGGCGCCGATCCGGGCGCGCAGCTCGCGCGGACGGAACGGCTTGGTGAGGTAGTCGTCCGCCCCGGACTGGAGCGCGAAGAGGGCGTCCGGCTCCTCATCCCGCCCGGAGACCATCACCACGTAGGCATCGCTGGCCCCCCGGATCCGCCGGAGGACCTCGAAGCCGTCGATATCCGGCAGCCCGACGTCGAGCGTCACCACGGTGGGGTGCTCGGTGCGTGCCAATTCGGCACCCTCTCGCCCCGTCGACGCTGTCCGCACGTCGAAGCCGGCATGCCCCAACACGTCCTCGAGGAGGCCGCGCACATCTTCGTCATCCTCCACGACCAACGCAATACCCAGACCGTTCACAGTGACCCTCCATACGACCGGGAAGCGACACAGCCTGTCATTGAGACCATGTCCTTGTGTCACAGTATCCGCTATGCGTGATAAACAAGTGAAGGGGGCCGTCTCACGTATCGGGGAGTGAACGTGTCTGTCAAGGAGCTGGCCACCGCCAGCCGGGTCCTCCGCTACGTGGACCGGGCCGGGGCACGCACGCGCGTGGTCCTGTGCCAGCTGCCGCTGTCCGTGGCTGTGGCCGTCATTGCGCTCGCCGCGCCTAGTGCCTGGGCGGACGCGGCCGCAGCGCCCCTGTTCGCCGCCGGCATCCTTGCCCAGATGGCGGCCGCGCTGGTGTCGCTGCTCCTGCCGTGGGAGCGGCTGGACGCCGCGGCAGCGCTCTGGGTCCCGGTCCTCGACCTCGTCTCCGTGTGGCTCCTGCGTAATGGCGGTCCGCACGGAGCGCTCACCGGAACCGGCGCCCTCGCGGTGTTCCCCATCATCTGGATTGCCGGCTCGACGCTCTCGGCCCGCATCGCCCTGCCGACGGCGTTGCTCGGGCCCCTCCTCATCACGCTGCCCACGCTGCTCACGCCCGGGGCAGCAGGCCATCCCGTCTTCAGTGACGCCCTGCTCCTGCCGCCCCTCATGCTCACGGTCGCGGTCGCAATCCGGGCCGCCGGGGCGGGCCTGCGCCTGCAGGAGCGTGCACTGCGCGCGCACCAGGTCAAGCTCAAGGAGCTGCTCGAGGAGGCGGTGGAGAAGGAGGCGCTCCTGGCCACGATCCTCGACGCCGCGAGCGTGGGGATCGTCGCCGTGGACCCGGGCGGGCGGCCCGTGCGCTGGAACGAGGCGTTCCGCTCCCTGCTCGAGGGCGTGGGCTGGGAGTCGCCGGCGGACTTCGACATTGCCGACCGCGCCTTCCCCGTGTTCACGAAGGACCGCCGCGCGCGCGTCGAACCGGACCGCCGCGTCCTCCACCGGGCTGCCCGCGGCGAGGCGATCGACGGTGAGATGGTGTGGCTCGGGTGGGGGCCGCGCGCCCGGGCATTGCAGGTGGTGGCGCGCCCCGTCGACGGCGACCGCGGGGGCGCGGTGGTCTCCTACACCGACGTGACCCAGCTGGCCCAGACGGCCGAGGACAAGGCCGAGCTCGTGCGCACCGTCGCCCACGAGTTCCGGTCCCCGCTCACGTCCGTGCTCGGCAACCTCGACCTTGCGCTCGAGGCCGAGCTCCCGGCCGCGGCGCGGTCGCGGCTCGAGGTCGCCCAGGGCAACGCCGAGCGCCTCATCGAGCTCGCCCGCGACCTCATGGCCTCCTCCGAGGTCACCCTTCCGATCAGGCCCACGAGGATCGACCTCTCGGCGGTGCTCGCCGCCCGCGCCGAGGCGGTGCAGACGGCGGCCGACGCCGCGCAGGTGCGGCTCGTCGTCGACCTCCCCCCGCAGCTGTGGGTGCAGGCGGACCCGCTGCGCATCGGGCAGGCGGCCGACAATCTGCTCTCGAACGCGGTGAAGTACTCCCCCGACGGCGGGGTGGTCACCCTGTGTGCCGCGGAGGCGTGCGGCTGGGTGCGGGTCGAGGTCGCGGACACCGGCATCGGGATCTCGGAAGAGGACCGTCCGCACATCTTCGACCGGTTCTTCCGCACCGACGCCGCCCGGGGCCTCGACATCCCGGGGGTGGGGCTCGGGCTCTCCTTCACGCGGATGGTCGCCGAGCGCCACGGCGGCCGGCTCGAGGTCCAGAGCGAGCCGGGCTCGGGCAGCGTGTTCTCGCTCGTCCTCCCCACGGCCGGCCCGAGCTAGGGCCCCTTCACCGTACAGGACGGAGCCCGGACGACGAGAAGGGCCCCCGTTCCCTGGAGGGGGAACGGGGGCCCTTCGCGGATCAGGCGTCCCGACGGTGCGGGACGGCCGGGAGCCGACTACTTGGCGTCGTCGGCCTTCTCCTCGGCTGGAGCCTCAGCGGCATCCTCGGCCGGAGCCTCGGTGACCTCGGCCTCGGCGGGAGCCTCAGCGGCGGTCTCCTCGGCAGCGGTCTCCTCGGCCGGAGCCTCGACGGTGGCCTCGGCCTTCGGCGCGCTCTTCTCGGCGGCCTTCTCGGCCTCCTTCACCACAGCCTGCTTCGCCGAGACCGGCTCGAGCACGAGCTCGATGACAGCCATGGGGGCGTTGTCGCCCTTGCGGTTGCCGATCTTGGTGATGCGGGTGTAGCCACCGTTGCGCTCCGACAGCTGCGGGGCGATCTCGGTGAAGAGCTCGTGGATGATGCCCTTGTTGGTGTTCGTGCGCGCCGAGATGGCGGCCTGGACACGGCGGCGCGAGGCGAGGTCGCCGCGCTTCGCGAACGTGATGAGGCGCTCGGCGACCGGGCGGAGGCGCTTGGCCTTCGTCACGGTCGTGGTGATGCGCTTGTGCTCGAAGAGCGCAGCGGCGAGGTTGTTGAGCATGAGGCGCTCGTGCGCCGGGCCACCGCCCAGACGCGGACCCTTGGTGGGTGCAGGCATTGTCGTTTCTCCTGTTGTGGACCGCTACCGGCTCTCACCGGCGGCGGGCAAGTTCTTCTTAGAGCTCGTCGTCGCTGTAGGCGGCTTCGTCCTCGTCGGCGGCAGCGCGCGCAGCGAGGGGATCGAACCCGACCGGCGAGTCCTTGAGCGAGAGGCCCAGCTCGAGGAGCTTGGCCTTGACCTCGTCGATCGACTTGGCACCGAAGTTGCGGATGTCCATCAGGTCCGCCTCGGAACGGGCCACGAGCTCGCCCACCGTGTGGATGCCCTCGCGCTTGAGGCAGTTGTACGAACGGACGGTGAGGTCCAGGTCCTCGATCGGCAGGGCCATGTCCGCAGCGAGCGCGGCGTCCGTCGGGGACGGGCCGATCTCGATGCCCTCGGCGGCGGTGTTCAGCTCGCGGGCGAGGCCGAACAGCTCCACGAGCGTGGTGCCGGCCGACGCGACGGCGTCGCGCGGCTTGATGGCCGGCTTCGTCTCCACATCGACGATGAGCTTGTCGAAGTCGGTGCGCTGCTCGACACGGGTCGCCTCGACGCGGAAGGTCACCTTCAGCACCGGGGAGTAGATCGAGTCGACCGGGATGCGGCCGATCTCCGCGTCCGCGGACTTGTTCTGCGCCGCGGAGACATACCCGCGGCCGCGCTCGATGGTCAGCTCGAGCTCGAACTTGCCCTTGGAGTTCAGGGTGGCGATGTGCAGATCCGGGTTGTGGATCTCCACGCCGGCCGGCGGGGCGATGTCCGCGGCCGTCACGACGCCGGGGCCCTGCTTGCGCAGGTACGCGACGACGGGCTCGTCCTGGTCGGAGGAGATCGAGAGGCTCTTCAGGTTGAGGATGATCTCGGTGACATCCTCCTTGACCCCCTCGACCGTGGTGAATTCGTGCAGCACGCCGTCAATCCGGATGCTGGTGACGGCAGCCCCGGGGATTGAGGACAGCAGGGTGCGGCGCAGCGAGTTGCCGAGGGTGTAGCCGAAGCCCGGCTCCAGCGGCTCGATGACGAAGCGGGAGCGGTTCTCGGATACTACTTCTTCAGACAGGGTGGGGCGCTGTGCAATGAGCACTGGGTTTTCCTTTCAGGAAGCATCCGCTATATGACGCAACACAGATGGATGGAAAAGGTCTGAACTAAGTAATGAAGCCGGGCGGGACAGGCCGCGGGAGGCGAGCCGCGCCGTCGTGCGTTGTCTGTGACGCACGACGGCGGGGGCTCGCCTCGGGCGGACCGGCCCCGCCGGCCCCGAAACCCTGTTAGACGCGGCGGCGCTTCGGCGGGCGGCAGCCGTTGTGCGCGCTCGGGGTCACGTCCTGGATGGACCCGACCTCGAGGCCAGCGGCCTGCAGCGCGCGGATGGCGGTCTCGCGGCCCGAACCCGGGCCCTTGACGAAGACGTCGACCTTGCGGAGGCCGTGCTCCTGGGCACGCTTCGCGGCGGACTCGGCGGCCTGCTGCGCAGCGTACGGGGTGGACTTGCGCGAGCCCTTGAAGCCGACCTCACCGGCCGAAGCCCAGGAGATCACAGCACCGGACGGGTCCGTGATGGACACGATGGTGTTGTTGAAGGTGCTCTTGATGTGCGCCTGACCGAGCGCGATGTTCTTCTTGTCCTTGCGGCGCGGCTTGCGGACCGACGTCGCACGAGTCTTTGGGGGCATGTAGCTTCTCCTACCTAAAGTCCTGGGTGACCGCTATCAGCGGCCGGCCTTCTTCTTGCCTGCGACGGTGCGCTTCGGGCCCTTGCGGGTACGAGCGTTGGTCTTGGTGCGCTGGCCGCGGACCGGGAGGCCCCGGCGGTGGCGCAGACCCTCGTAGCTGCCGATCTCGACCTTGCGGCGGATGTCGGCGGCCACCTCGCGGCGGAGGTCACCCTCAACCTTGTAGTTGCCCTCGATGTAGTCACGCAGCTGGACCAGCTCAGCGTCCGTCAGGTCCTTGACCCGGACATCCGCGCTGATGCCCGTGGCAGCGAGCGTTTCCTTCGCACGGGTGCGACCCACGCCGTAGATGTAAGTGAGCGCGATTTCCAGCCGCTTTTCGCGGGGAATGTCAACGCCAGCGAGACGAGCCATATCGGCGGTTCTCCTTGTGCTATCCGGAGGTCGTAGGCAGGACACCCGCTCCGTTCTCGAGCGGCCCCAGCCTCCGGGCCGGGGGTCAGCTGTCCGGGCCCATTCGTCCCAGCGCAGCTTGTGCTGCCTTCTCTAGTTATTGCGTGGGCGTTGCCCGGCCTGATCCTCTCCCTCGCGGGAGGGGATCAGCCCTGGCGCTGCTTGTGGCGCGGGTTCTCGCAGATCACCATGACCCGCCCATTGCGGCGGATCACCTTGCACTTGTCGCAGATCTGCTTGACGCTCGGCTTGACCTTCATGGCTGTGTCCTTTGCGTGTTCTGCAGGTGGTCAGCATTGACGCCCGGGTGCCCCCGGGCGCGGCTGCTTACTTGTAGCGGTAGACGATCCGGCCGCGAGTCAGGTCGTACGGGCTGAGCTCCACCACGACGCGGTCCTCAGGGAGGATGCGGATGTAGTGCTGGCGCATCTTGCCAGAGATGTGGGCGAGTACGACGTGCTTGTTCGTCAGCTCAACGCGGAACATTGCGTTGGGCAGCGCTTCAGTCACGACGCCCTCGATCTCGATGACACCGTCCTTCTTGGCCATAGCCTCCGCTAACTTTCTCTGCCGCCGGGCGCACGGAGCTCCCCGGCGGACGTGTATGGTTTGACGACTGGCTTCCCGCACGCCCCAAATGGGCATGGAAGGGCCGACAGCCAACACACAACTGTACGCCACGTGGGCGTGGAAGTTAAATCCGCCCATGGTACACGCCGTGCCGTTCCCCGGCTCCGTAGGCCCGGGGCCTTCGGGAGAGGGACGGGGCGGCGCGCCGCTCGGAGCTGCTTGCGGCGGGCGTGACCCGGCACGATCTCGTGGCGGCCATCCGGACAGGAGCAGTGCTCCGACCAGCCCGGGGCATCCTCGCGCTGCCCGACGCCGATCCGCTCCTGGTCCGCTGCCTGACGACCAACTCCCTGCCCACGTGCGTCTCGGCGGCGAGGAGGCACGGGCTGTGGGTGGATGGACCACATCGTCCAGCGGTGCCTCGATCTTGAGATCGACGGGAAGACGCACCAGCAGCCCGAGAGCCGGTCCAGCGACTACCTGCGGGATGGGGCAGCCCAGGCCCGCGGCTTTGCCACCCTGCGGGTGAGCTACGCCGACGTAGTCCACCGGACGGCACAGATGGTGCGCCGCGTGGGCGCTGTCGTCTCGGGCCGCCTGAGCGAGGGCAGCCTGCCCGTCTACTGACGTGCCGCCTACTGCCCCGCACCAGCCTCGGCCTCGGCCTTGGCCTTGATCCCGGCCAACAGCTCCTCCTGGCTGCGCTCCGTGAGCTTGATGGCCAGCGAGTCGACGGCGGCGTCCGCCCAGTTGGACGGGATGACGTCCGACCGCATGCTCAGGCGGGTCCCGCCGTCCTCGGGTGCCACCGCCACCACGAACACCGGCCCGAGCGCGGCCTTGGACGTGAAGTGCTCGTTGGGGACGAACTCCGTGTACTCGTGGGTCGTCTTGAGCGGGATGCCCAGAATCCGCCACGAGGCGGCGAAGGTTGTTCCGACGCCCTCCGGCGCCACCTTGAGGTCTGAGATCTGGACATCCGGCCCCAGCCACACCGTTGGGTCCTTCACCAGGTCGAACACGCGCTCCACCGGGGCCTGGATGCTGACGGCGCCGGACCAGGTCAGCGTGTGGCCGGGCTTCTTCTCGGGCTGGAAGATGGCCTTCTGTCCGGTCTCCACGAGGCTCTTGATGTTGGCGACCAGGCCCTCAATGTCATCCTCGGCCCATCGGGTGAAGAGCGCCTGGAGCGGCACCCGCACGAGCGGGGTCTCGATGTCGAACCCCTGCTCGACGCTCAGCCTCGTCCCGGCGCCGGCGGGCTCGAGGGAGAAGGTGAGCACAGGGCCGGCCGAGGCCTTCGAGACGATCCGCTGGTTGGGGACCACCTCCCGGTACTCGTGGGTCACGGACATGTGGATGCCGAAGATCCTCGCGGCCCACTTCGCCGACGTGCCCACTCCGTCCGGGGCGAGCTGGACGTCCGTGACATCGCTGTCGCCGGGGAAGGCGAGCATCCACCGCGTCGGGTCACTGAGGAACGTGAAGACGGTGTCCACCGGCGCATTGATCTCCACGGTCTTCACGAGGTTCTCAACCATCGCTTCCATCCCCTCTCGCGGCGCGGATCGTTGCACCCAGTCAACCGACTCGGTGCGGCGCCCACCCAGAGGAGAAGGTCACGGCACGGGGAAGCGCTCCCAGGTCCCGGCCGGGGTGGTCACGGGCGTCGCCGAGCGGACCCCGTCCAGGATGGCCTCCTTGACGGCGTTGGCCGCGGCGACCTGCACGGACATGAGGCCGACGACGCGCCCCGCCTCGGAGGAGCGGTCCAGCTCGATGGCCCGCGTGGACGCGCCGAAGACCGTGTCCCCGTCCACGAGGGTGTGGCTCGGGTCCAGGGCGCGGGCCAGGCCCGCGTGCGCGGCCGTTGCCAGGCGCTTGCATTCTGCGGGGGTCAGGCAGGCGTTCGTCGCCACCACCACGAGCGTCGTGTTGAGGGGCCCCGGCGCTCCGAGCATCCCGTGCGGCCCGGGCCCCCCGGGCGCCCCGGCGCGTCCGGAGGCCCGGCCGGAGCCACCCCCCTCACCGGCCGAGGCCGCCTCCTGCGCAATCTCGGCCTCCCCCTCGGCCGGGGCCGCCGCCACGGCCCCCGGGAACACCGGCACCCCGGCGGCGTTCACCACGGCGAGCGCCCCGACCACGATCCCCTCGGGCAGGACCACCGGCGCGCCCCCGGGCGGTCCGGGCACGGGGCCGCCCGGCAGGCGCACCGATGCCATCCCCACGCCGCCCTTGTACAGGGCCCTGCCCACCGCCGCCCCGGTGCCGGCGCCGACGCAGCCGCGGAGCCCGCCGTCGGGCGCGTCCTCGAGCCCCACGCACGCGGCCGCCGCCTCGAAGCCCATCGCAGCGTCAGGACGCGCGGCGAAGTCCCCGCCCCGGCCGAGGTCGAAGATCACCGCGCCGGCGACGATCGGCACCACACCGCCCACCACGGGATGCCCCTGGCCCTGCTGCTCGAGCCACAGCTGCACACCGCTGGCCGCCGCGAGCCCGTACGCGCTCCCCCCGCACAGGGCGATCGCATCCACGGTCTGCACGAGGGTGGACGGGTCGAGGGCATCGGTCTCGATCGTGCCGGGCCCTCCGCCGCGGACATCGACCCCGCCGGCGCTGCCGGGAGGGAGCACGACGGCGGTCACTCCGCTCAGCCATCCGTCCTCCGTGCGCTGGGCGTGGCCGACCCGGAGGCCGGGGACATCGAGAAGGGAATCCATGGGCCCATTCAACGCCCGCTCCTGCCCCCGCTCAACGGCGCGCGCCCTACACCCCGGCGCGGCCCCTCGGTGTGGCCCACGCCACTCATTACGCTAACGCAGTGTGAACTCTTGGATACACGGAACGGAATTCGCTGCGGGTGGGGGCGAATTCCGGCCAAGGCCCCCGCTGGGCCGTGGTCCACTACTACGCGGGGGTTTCACGCCCATACCCCAGATCTTGAAGGAATGCTTGTCAATGTCCCATCCCGCTTGCAGGATTCATCCATGAGCGAGTCGACCTTGGAGCGTCACCAGGGCGCCTCCTCCCCTTCCCGTCCCGAGCGCAGGCGCCGCCGCTTCTCCGGCCGCAGCCGCCGCGACTTCTTCGTCTTCCTCGCGTTCGCGCTGCCGAACCTGGTCCTCATCGCCGTGTTCACCTACCGGCCCCTGTTCGCGAACCTGCAGTACTCGTTCCTCGACTGGACCCTCGGGTCCAAGACGGCCAGGAACATCGGCTTCGAGAACTACGCGACGTTCTTCGGCAGCGACGACGCCCCGCGCGTCCTCGGCACCACCGCGATCTTCACGGTGCTCACCGTGGGCCTGTCCATGGTGCTCGGCCTCCTCGTCGCGCTCGCACTGAACGCCAAGGTCCGTGGCACCACGTTCGCCCGGTCGGCGGTGTTCGCCCCCTACGTCCTCTCAGGCGTGGGCGTGGGCCTGGTGTGGATGTTCATCTTCGACCCCGGCTACGGCGCCCTTGCCTGGTTCCTGCGCACGTTCGGCGTCGCGAGCCCTCAGTGGTTCAACGACCCGCAGCTCGCGCTGACCATGGTGATCATCGTCTACATCTGGAAGAACCTCGGCTACTGCGCGGTCGTGTACCTCGCGGGCCTGCAGTCCCTCCCGGGCGACGTCATGGAGGCCGCCGCGATCGACGGCGCCGGGGCGACCCGCCGCTTCCTGAGCATCAGCCTCCCGCTGCTCTCCCCCACCACGTTCTTCCTGCTCATCACCACGATCCTCTCGAGCCTCCAGGCGTTCGACCTCATCCGCATCATGACCCCGCTCGGCAACGGCACGAGCACGCTCATCTACGAGGCGTACATGCAGGCGTTCGGCTCCTACAACCGGGCCGGCTACTCGGCGTCGATCTCGGTGATCCTGTTCGTGATCCTGCTCGTGATCACGGTCGTGCAGATTCGCTTCGTCGAGAGGAAGGTGCACTACGCATGACCGCCCCCGCACCCGTCACCGTCACGGAGACAGCCGGCGAGCCCGAGCGCCCCCGCCCGTTCTCGTCCCAGAACCTGGTCCGCACCCTCGCCGGCGGCTACGTTCCGCTCATCATCGCCACGCTCATCGTGGCGCTGCCCCTGCTGTGGATGGTCGTGAGCTCGTTCAAGACCCCCGGCGAGATCGTCACGACGGACCTCAAGGTCCTCCCCCAGTCGGTCAACCTCGACAACTACAAGACGGCGATGACCACAGTCCCGTTCGCGCGGTTCTTCCTCAATTCGACGATCGTCACGGCGGTCGGAGCGGTCGTGAAGGTGACCCTCGCCATCATGACCGCCTACGCGCTCGTGTTCGTGCGCTTCCCGTTCAAGAACATCGTCTTCATCCTGATCCTCGTGGCGCTCATGGTGCCCTCCCAGGTCGCGATCCTGCCCAACTACGTGCTCATCGCGAGCATCGGCGGGAAGAACACCCTGTGGGGCATCATCCTGCCCGGACTCGGCACGGCGTTCGGCACGTTCCTGCTGCGCCAGCACTTCATGACCCTGCCGGGCTCGATCCTCGAGGCCGCCGAGATCGACGGCGCGGGCCACTGGAAGCGGCTCTGGAGCATCGTGGTGCCGGTCTCGGTGCCCTCAATCGCCACTGTGGCGCTCGTGACGATCGTCTCCGAGTGGAACGACTACATCTGGCCGCTCATCATCACGGACAAGCCCGAGGTCATGACCCTGCCGGTGGGGCTGACCCTTCTGCAGAACTCCGAGAGCGGCACCGGCTCCTGGGGCATCCTCATGGCCGGCGCGGTCCTCGTGATCGTGCCCGTCCTCGTCATCTTCGCCATGCTCCAGCGCTACATCGTCGCCGGCCTCACCCAGGGCTCGGTCACCGGGTAGCGGACCGCTCCATCACCTTCCAGCACCTACGAAAGGCACAAGCAATGGCATTCCGACTCGATCGTCGGCACTTCCTCGGCCTCGCCGGCGCCAGCGCGTCCGTGGCGGCCCTCGCCGCGTGCGGCGGCCCCGACACCTCCGGCAGCAGCGCGAGCTCCGCGGTCGCCGACATCGACTTCAAGGACGTCAAGCCGGCTGCGTCGATCGACTTCTGGTCCAGCCACCCGGGCAAGTCCGAGGACATCGAGAAGCAGCTCGTGGCGAAGTTCGAGGCCGCGAACCCGGGCATCAAGGTCAACCTCGTCACGGCCGGGGCCAACTACGAGGAGATCGCCCAGAAGTTCCAGACCGCGCAGGCCGCGAACTCGGGGCTGCCCGGCGTCGTGCTGCTCTCCGACGTGTGGTGGTTCCGCTACTACATCAACGGCAACATCATCCCGATGGACTCCGCGATCAAGCAGCTGGGCATCAAGCTCAGCGACTACCGCGACTCGCTCGTGCAGGACTACCAGTACGCGAACAAGCAGTGGGCCATGCCGTACGCGCGCTCCACGCCGCTGTTCTACTACAACAAGGACCACTTCAAGGCCGCCGGGCTCCCCGACCGTGCCCCGGCCACGTGGTCCGAGTTCGGCGACTGGGCCACGAAGATCAAGGCCGCCTCGGGCGCCCAGTACGCGTACATGTACCCGGCGCTGGCCGACTACGCGGGCTGGACCCTGCAGAACAATCTGTGGGGCTGGGGCTCGGGCTGGTCCAAGGGCTGGGACATCACGTGCGACTCGGACGACGCCGTCGCCGCGATGCAGTGGATCCAGGACTCGGTGTACAAGGACAAGTGGGCCGGCGTGTCCTCGAAGGACTCCTCGGCGGACTTCGGCGGCGGCATCGCCTCGGCGACGATCTCCTCGACGGGCTCCCTCGTGGGCGTGCTCAAGACGGCCAAGTTCAACGTGGGCGTCGGCTTCCTCCCCGGCGGCCCCAAGGCGACCAAGCCGGTGTGCCCCACGGGCGGCGCGGGCCTCGGCATCCCCTCCGGGATCTCCAAGGAGCAGCAGCTCGCCGCGGCGATGTTCATCAAGTTCGTCGGCCAGCCGGAGAACGCAGCGGCCTTCTCCGGGGCCACGGGGTACATGCCGGTCAACAAGTCCGCGGACATGACGGCCGTGCTGGCCAAGACCCCGCAGATCCAGACGGCGATCGACCAGCTCGCCGTGACCAAGGTCCAGGACAACGCGCGCGTGTTCCTGCCCGGCGCCGACCAGGAGATGGCCAAGGCCGTCTCGAAGATCGTCACCCAGCAGGCCGACGTGAAGTCCACCATGGGCGACCTGAAGAAGACGCTGCAGGGCATCTACGACAAGGACGTGAAGCCCAAGCTCAAGGCGTAGCGCACCCCGGCCACGCACGACGGCGCCGCCCACCTTCCGAAGGGGGCGGCGCCGTCGTGCGTCAGGCGGGTCGCGTCACGTCAGGGGCGGACCACGAGCTTGCCGCGCACGTGGCCGCCCTCAAGGGTCCGGTACGCGTCGGCCGCCTGCGCGAGCTCGACGACGTCCGCGACCTCGACCTTGAGCCTGCCATCGGCGGTGAGCTGGGCGAGCTCGGCGAGGTCGGCCGCATCGGGGCGGACCCAGACGTACTGGCCGCCGTACTCGTCGCGGGCGGCGGGATCGGTGATGGAGGCGGCGGTGCCGCCCGCGCGCAGCAGCTGGGGGACGGTGTCCAGGGCGCCGTTCCCCACGAAGTCGAGGATCACATCGAAGCCCTCGGGGACGAGGGCGCGGGCGGCGTCGACCAGGCCCTCGCCGTACGCGATGGGCTCGGCGCCGAGGGAGCGCAGGTAGTCGTGGTTGCCCTCCGAGGCGGTGCCCACCACACGGGCGCCGGCGAGGACTGCCAGCTGGGTCGCGTAGGAGCCCACGCCGCCCGCGGCCGCGTGGATGAGCACGGTGGACCCGGCGGCGACCCCGGCCCGGCGCACGGTCTGCAGCGCGGTGAGGCCCGCGAGCGGCAGCGCCGCGGCGTCCTCGAAGCTGAGGCCCTCGGGCTTGCGGGCCGCGGTGCGCACGGGCACCTCGACGAGCTCGGCGAGGGTGCCGCCGGAGATGACGTCCTTGCGGGCGTAGGCGAGGATCTCGTCGCCCACCGCGAACTCCGGGGTGTCCAGCCCGGCCTTGACCACGACGCCGGCCACGTCCCAGCCCGGGACCACGGGGAAGACGGCGTCGATCACGCCCTGCAGGTAGCCCTCGCGCACCTTGTAGTCCACGGGGTTCAGGCTCGCGGCCTTCACCTCGACGAGCACCGAGTCGGAGCCCGGGTGCGGGTCGGGGAGGTCCTTGAGCTCGAGGACGTCGGCGGATCCGAAGTGGTCGTATGCAATGGCCTTCATACCCGGGCCCAACGCGGTGCTACCGGCGGGTATTCCCCGGCGGGGCGGCCGGCCTCCGCGGAACCAGCGGGGACATCAGGCCGGGATCGGCACAGGCGTCACGCCGAGGGGCGCGAGCTCGGAGGCGCCGCCGTCGGGGGCCGTGAGCACCCAGATGCCCCCGCTGTGGCGCGCCACGGAGTGCTCCCACTGGGACGCCCGCGAGCCGTCCGTCGTGACGACGGTCCACTCGTCGCCCAGGGTCTTCGTCTCGATCGAGCCCCGGACGAGCATCGGCTCGATCGCGAGGGCCATGCCGGGCTTGATCTTCGCCCCGCGGTGGCCGGTGCGGTAGTTGAGCACGTCCGGCGCCATGTGCATCGCCGAGCCGATGCCGTGGCCCACGTAGTCCTCGAGGATCCCCAGCGGCGCTCCCTCCTGGGCCGAGACGAAGTCGTCGATCGCGTCCCCGATCTCGCCCACGTAGGAGGCGCGCGCGAAGGCCGCGATGCCGGCCCACATGGCCGCGCGCGTCACCTCGGACAGGCGCACGTCCTCGGGGTCGCCCTCCCCCACGATCACCGTCCGCGCCGAGTCGGCGTTCCAGCCGCGCACCACGCAGCCGCCGTCGATCGAGAGCACGTCGCCCTCGGCGAGCCGGCGCGGTCCGGGGATGCCGTGCACCACCTCGTCATTGACGGAGACGCAGATGTGCTTGGGGTAGCCGTAGTAGCCGAGGAAGTTGTACTGGGCGCCCGCGGCGTCGACCACCTCGGCGAACGCGGCGTCGAGCTCGTCCGTCGTCACCCCGGGAGCCACGGCCGCCACCGCGGCGTCGAGGGCGCGGCTGAGCAGCACCCCGGCCTCCGCCATGATCCGCAGCTGCCCGTTGTTCTTGTACTCGATCTTCCGCTGGCTGCCCACGATGGGCTCCTCCCTCACAAAGTGCGTGCGGCGCCGCCCGGGGGGGGAATCCCACCGGACGGCGCCGCACGTCGTACTGCTGAAACCGCCTACGAGGCGGACTTGACGGACTCGATGGCCGCCAGGACCCGCTCGGTGACCTCGTCAATGGCGCCGATGCCGTCGACTTTGGTCAGCGTGCCGCGGTCCGCGTACTGGGACACGACCGCCTCGGTCTGCGTGTGGTAGAGCTCGAGGCGGTGACGGATCACGTCCTCGGTGTCGTCGCTGCGGCCCGTCTCCTTGGCGCGGCCCAGCAGGCGGGCGACCAGCTCGTCGTCGTCCGCGGTCAGCTGGAGCACGACGTCGAGCGACTGCCCCTTCTCGGCCAGGATGCCGTCGAGGTACTCGACCTGCGCGACGGTGCGCGGGTACCCGTCGAGGAGGAAACCGCTGGTCGTGTCGTCCTCCGTGAGGCGGTCGCGGACCATCTTGTTCGTCACCGAGTCGGGGACGAAGTCGCCGGCATCCATGTACTTCTTCGCCTCGACGCCGAGCGGGGTCTGCTCCTTGACGTTGTAGCGGAAGATGTCGCCCGTGGAGATCGCGACGATACCGAGGCGGTCCGAGATTCGTTCCGCCTGGGTACCCTTGCCGGAACCGGGAGGGCCAATAAGGAGCATTCTCGTCATCGCAGTAGTCCTTCGTAGTGTCGCTGTTGGAGCTGCGCATCAATCTGCTTGACCGTCTCCAGGCCGACGCCCACCACGATCAGGATCGACGTGCCGCCGAACGGGAAGTTCTGGTTGGCATTGACGAGCACCAGGGCGATGAGCGGGATCAGAGCCACGATGCCGAGGTACAGGGCACCCGGCAGCGTGATGCGCGAGAGTACGTACTGCAGATAGTCCGCAGTGGGCCGGCCGGCACGGATGCCGGGGATGAACCCGCCGTACTTCTTCATGTTGTCGGAGACCTCTTCAGGGTTGAAGGTGATCGCGACGTAGAAGTAGGTGAAGAACACGATCATCACAAAGTAGATGACCATGTAGACCGGATGGTCCCCGCGGGTGAGGTTGTTGTTGATCCACTCGACCCAGCCGGCCGGAGCCGAGCCGTCGTGCGGGGTGTTGAACTGCGCGACGAGCGCGGGGAGGTACAGCATCGACGAGGCGAAGATGACCGGGATGACGCCCGCCATGTTGACCTTGATCGGGATGTACGTGCTCGTGCCGCCCACGGTCCGGCGGCCGATCATGCGCTTGGCGTACTGCACCGGGATCCGGCGCTGCGACTGCTCGACGAAGATGACCAGCGCCATGGTGACGAGGCCGACCACCAGCACGATGAAGAAGGTGCCCGGGCCCTTGGAGGTCCAGATCGCGCCGAGGGAGGCGGGGAACTGCGCCGCGATCGAGGTGAAGATCAGCAGCGACATGCCGTTGCCGATCCCCTTCTCGGTCACGAGCTCGCCCATCCACATGATGAGGCCGGTGCCGGCGGTCAGGGTGATGACCACGAGGACCGTCGCGATGACGGACGTGTCCGGGATGATCTGCAGCTGGCAGTTCGGGAACAGCTGGCCCGAGCGCACGAGCGACACCAGCGTGGTGGCGTTCAGCAGGCCCAGCGCGATCGTCAGGTAGCGCGTGTACTGGGTGAGCTTCGTCTGGCCGGCCTGGCCCTCGTCGTAGAGCTCCTGGAACCGGGGGATCACCACGCGCAGCAGCTGCACGATGATGCTCGCCGTGATGTACGGCATGATGCCCAGGGCGAAGATCGAGACCTGCAGCAGAGCGCCGCCGCTGAACAGGTTCAGCATCTGGTAGATGCCGGTCGCCTGTCCGCTCACACCGGGAGAGAGGCAGGCCTTGACGTTCTGGTAGTTCACGCCCGGGGACGGAATGAACGCCCCGAGCCGGAAAATAGCGATGATGCCCAGCGTGAACAGCAGCTTGCGCCGCAGGTCGGGCGTCCGGAAAGCCCGGCCGATCGCAGAAAGCACGCTTCTCCTCCCCCGTGTCGAGGAATGTAGAGTCGACGCTCCGAGACACGGGTCAGTGCTCCGGAGTCTGAGGTCCAGCTTTTGAGTCTAGCCGCACGGGACCCCGAGCCGATAATCGCCCGGGCCGTCCTGCGACGAGCGGCACCCTCCGTGCGGTGGGCGCGCCTTAACGCGAGGGGCCCCGGCCGGCGTCGTGCGGTGTGCACGACGCCGGCCGGGGCCTTGCGCTTCACGGCGTCAGCCGCGCTCCGTCTCGTCTCAGAGGACGGTCGTGGAGCCGCCGGCTGCGGCGATCTTCTCCTCGGCCGAGGCCGAGAAGGCGTGCGCCGTGACATCGACCTTGACGGTGATGTCGCCGGAGCCGAGGACCTTGACCGGCTCGTTCTTGCGAACGGCGCCCTTGGCCACGAGATCCTCGACCGCGATGGTGCCGCCCTCGGGGAACAGCTCCGAGATGCGGTCCAGGTTCACGACCTGGAACTCGACGCGGAACGGGTTCTTGAAGCCGCGGAGCTTCGGCAGGCGCATGTGCAGCGGAAGCTGCCCGCCCGCGAAGCCGGCCTTGACCTGGTAGCGGGCCTTCGTGCCCTTGGTGCCACGGCCGGCGGTCTTGCCCTTGGAGCCCTCACCGCGACCCACACGGGTCTTCGCGGTCTTGGCGCCGATGGCCGGACGCAGGTGGTGGACCTTGAGGGCCGTGTTCTTCTCGGAGCTCTGCTCCTTGGCCTTCTCTGCCATTACTTCGCCTCCTCAACCTTCACGAGGTGCGGAACCGTGTTGATCATGCCCACGGTCACGGCGTCGGCCTTGCGGGTGACCGTGTGGCCGATCCGCTTGAGGCCGAGCGAACGCAGGGTCTCGCGGTGGTTCTGCTTGGCGCCGATGACGCCCTTGATCTGAGTGATCTCCAACGTGGCGTCGGAGGGAGTCAGGTTCTTCGCCATGACTCATGCACCTGCCTTCGTGTTCTGGAGGTTCCGCACGAGTGCAGCCGGAGCAACCTCGTCCAGCGGCAGGCCACGGCGGGCGGCCACGGCCTGCGGCTCCTCGAGGCTCTTGAGCGCCTCCACCGTCGCGTGGACGATGTTGATGGCGTTCGAGGACCCGAGGGACTTCGACAGCACGTCGTGGATGCCGACGCACTCGAGCACGGCGCGCACCGGACCGCCGGCGATCACACCGGTACCCGGGGCGGCCGGACGGAGCATGACCACACCAGCGGCGGCCTCGCCCTGCACCAGGTGCGGGACGGTGGTGCCGACGCGCGGGACGCGGAAGAAGGACTTCTTGGCCTCCTCCACGCCCTTGGCGATGGCCGCGGGGACCTCCTTGGCCTTGCCGTAGCCGACGCCGACCATGCCGTTGCCGTCACCCACCACCACGAGGGCGGTGAAGCTGAAGCGACGGCCGCCCTTGACGACCTTGGCGACGCGGTTGATGGTCACCACGCGCTCGATGAACTGGCTCTTCTCGGCGTCGCGGCTGTCGCGGCCGCCACGGCCACCGCGATCGCCACGGCCCTGGCCGCGGCCCTCGCCACGACGACCGCCGCGGCGATCCTCGGTAGCGGGAGCGGAGCCGGCAGCCTCGGTTGCATTCTGCTCGGTCACGTTAACCTTCTCGTTGTTCTCAGCGGTCACAGGGCCAGCCCACCTTCACGTGCGCCGTCCGCGATCGCAGCCACGCGGCCGTGGTACTTGTTGCCACCACGGTCGAACACGACGGCCTCGATGCCCGCAGCCTTCGCACGCTCGGCGATGAGCTCGCCGACGCGCTTGGCCTTGGCGGTCTTGTCACCCTCGAACGAGCGGAGGTCGGCCTCGAGCGTGGAGGCGGAGACCAGCGTGACGCCCTTGCTGTCGTCGACAACCTGGACGAACACGTGCCGCGAGGAGCGGTTCACGACCAGACGGGGACGCTCGGCAGAGCCGACGACCTTCTTGCGGAGGCGGAAGTGGCGACGGGACCGAGCCTGCTGCTTGGACTTGGCGGCGCGCTTCTTGTTGATGCCCAGAGCCATGGTTACTTACCAGCCTTTCCGACCTTGCGGCGGACAACCTCGCCGGCGTAGCGGATGCCCTTGCCCTTGTACGGGTCGGGCTTGCGCAGCTTGCGGATGTTGGCAGCCACCTCACCGACCTGCTGCTTGTCGATGCCGGAGACCGAGAACTTCGTCGGTCCCTCGACGGCGAACGTGATGCCCTCGGGGGCAGTGATGTTCACCGGGTGGGAGAAGCCGAGCGCGAACTCGAGGTCCGAGCCCTTGGCCTGCACGCGGTAACCGGTGCCGACGATCTCGAGCTTCTTCTCGTAGCCCTTGGTCACGCCCTCGATCATGTTGAACAGGAGCGTGCGGGTCAGGCCGTGGAGCGAGCGCGAGAGGCGCTCGTCGTTGGGACGGGTCACCGAGAGGGTGGTGTCGTCGAGGGAGACCTCGATGGGGCTGGCCACAGTGTGGACCAGCTCGCCCTTGGCGCCCTTCACGGTCACGACGGGTCCGTCGATCTTGACCTCAACGCCTGACGGGACGGTGATGGGGAGACGTCCAATGCGGGACATATCTTCTTCTTCCTTCCCTTACCAGACGTATGCGAGGACTTCGCCGCCCACGCCCTTCTTGGAGGCCTGACGGTCAGTCAGGAGCCCCGAAGAGGTAGACAGGATGGCGATGCCGAGGCCGCCCAGGACGTGCGGGAGGTTCGTGGACTTCGCGTACACGCGGAGGCCCGGCTTGGAGATGCGGCGGACACCCGCGATGGAGCGCTCGCGGTTCGGACCGAACTTGAGCGTGAGGGTCAGCTTCTTGCCGACCTCGGCGTCCTCTTCCTTCCAGCCGGCGATGTAGCCCTCGGCCTTCAGGATGTCGGCCACGCGCACCTTCAGCTTCGACGACGGCATCGTGACGTCATCGTGGTAGGCCGCGTTGGCGTTGCGCAGACGAGTAAGCATGTCTGCGACGGGATCAGTCATAGTCATTGTGGGCTCATGCCCTTCCTCGTGCCGGTTTCCGTGCCGGGCTGTGCGCCCGATGCGGACCTGTCACGTAGCGATTCAGTCTTCGGTCTTGAACGGGAAGCCGAGGTGCTTCAGAAGCGCACGGCCCTCGTCGTCGGTCTTCGCGGTGGTGACAACCGTGATGTCCATGCCACGGAGGCGATCGATCTTGTCCTGATCGATCTCGTGGAACATGACCTGCTCGGTGAGGCCGAACGTGTAGTTGCCGTTGCCGTCGAACTGCTTGCCCGAGAGGCCGCGGAAGTCGCGGATACGGGGCAGCGCGAGGGAGACGAGGCGGTCCACGAATTCCCACATGCGGTCGCCGCGGAGTGTCGCGAAGGCGCCGATGGGCATGCCCTCACGCAGCTTGAACTGGGCGATGGACTTGCGGGCCTTGGTGACCTGCGGCTTCTGGCCCGTGATGAGGGTCAGGTCGCGCACAGCGCCCTCGATGAGCTTGGAGTCCTTCGCGGCGTCGCCGACGCCCATGTTGACGACAACCTTGACCAGGCGCGGGACCTGGTTCACGTTCTCGTACTTGAACTCCTCGAGGAGGGCCTGCTTGATGGTCTCCGCGTACTTCGCCTTGAGGCGAGGAACGACCTTGACCGGAGTCTCGACAGTCTCAGTCATCAGATGTCCTTCCCGGTGGCCTTGGAGTAGCGGATGCGGACGGTCTTCTGCACGCCGTCCTTCTCCACGGTCTCGAGGCGGAAGCCGACCCTGGTGGGCTTCTTGGTCTCGGGGTCCACGAGGGCCACGTTCGAGATGTGGATCGGGGCCTCGACCTGCTCGATGCCGCCGGTCTTGGTACCGCGCTGGGACTGGCCCACCTTGGTGTGCTTGGTCACGCGGTTGATGCCCTCAACCAGGACGCGGTTGTCCTCGGGGAACACCTTCAGGACCTTGCCCTGCTTCCCCTTGTCACCGCCCTTGTCCTGCTTGGTGCCGGTGATGACCTGGACGAGGTCGCCCTTCTTGATCTTTGCGGCCATGAGTCAGAGCACCTCCGGAGCCAGCGAGACGATCTTCATGAACTTCTTGTCGCGCAGCTCGCGGCCGACCGGGCCGAAGATACGGGTGCCACGGGGATCCCCGTCGTTCTTGAGGATGACTGCCGCGTTCTCGTCGAACTTGATGTAGGAGCCGTCCGCGCGGCGGCGCTCCTTCTTGGTGCGGACGATGACGGCCTTGACCACGTCGCCCTTCTTGACGTTGCCGCCAGGGATTGCATCCTTGACGGTGGCGACGATGACATCGCCGATACCTGCGTAGCGGCGGCCCGAACCACCGAGAACGCGGATGGTGAGGATTTCCTTCGCACCCGTGTTGTCGGCGACCTTGAGCCGCGACTCCTGCTGAATCACTTCTACTCCTAACGTCTCGCTGGTTCTCGCACCTGCGGTCCTGCTGCAGAGCGAGCCTTGCGGAACGGTTGATGGGGCGTCTCTCGACCCGCCTGGATGTGGCCAGAACGGGCCTGAATCACCGTGCCGCGCGCATGTGTCCCCTTCCTGCCCGAGGACAGCGCCGGGGCGCTCCCCTTCGGCAGAAGGGCATTATGCGGTGGCACGATGGTTCACGAGGTTTTCGACGGCATGGCGAAGCCAGCCGTACAAGCTCAATATCGTAGCACGGCGCGCGTTTCCAGCCCGAATCCCCCAGGCTCCCGCTCCGGGCACCCTGCCGTAGTCCGGTTCTCGCCGTGACGGCCGCCTTCAGGCGACTGCAGGGCGAGAAGTGCACTTCTCGCAGCCCCGAGGCGGCATGAGCTTCACGGCCAGCGGAGCCCGCGTCAGACGGGCTACAGGACAAAGGCCGCGTTGCGGGAGGCCAGGAGCCCGGCGCCGACCAGCATCGAGCGGAACCTCGCCGGCTGCTCGAGTTCTGCCCACGTCCAGCGGAGCACCGGGTGGCCCAGTGCGAGGAGCCTGTTCTCACGCTTCTTCTCCCTCTTGATCACCGCGACGGGGCTTTCGCCTCCGGTGAGCTCGGAGTCGAAGTACTTGCCCCACGTCGAACTCCCCCACCCGTTCCTTGCCGGAGGGCGTCGGGGCGGCCCCCGGTCCGGAGGGCCACGCGAAGTCAGTCCTGCCGATGAGGCCCTGTGCATCCACGTATTCACGCTGCAGAACGGGCTCAGGGAAGCCGAACCGCAGCATGAGCGCCCGGCTCACCGACTCGCCAGACGACTCGGCTCCAGCCCGTGCAAGCGATGCAACAGCCTCGCAGCGCCGTCGATGGGTGGCATGCCGCAGCGCAGTGATGGCCTCGAGGACAGGCGCCCGGTCGAGCAGAGGCGCCTCAGCGTCGAGGCGGAGCACTCCGTCGGCGACCGTGAGCGCGCGGGCGAACTTGGCGTGCACCATCGTCTCGACGAGAGCCTCCACGACGGGCACCGTGAGATAGCCGCGGACCTCCTGCGGCATGACGGTCGCGTGGAAGTGGCGTCGGAGAGGCGGAGGCGCCGATCCGAGGGCGCGAACCGAGCGCTCCGTCGCGCCCCGGACCGCGAACGACGACGGCCTGATCCCCAAGCGCGTGGTCGACGAGGTCGCGACGTCGATGGTCGGGGGCACCTTGACGACAGGGATGCCCCTGAGGAACAGCGCGGTCTCGCCGCAGAACACTGCGCCTGGATGCGTCCAGGCGTGGGCCGCTACTGCGAGCTGGAAGCGTTCGGCATCGGTCAGGGCCAGCCAGACATCCGTCGGGTAGTAGCAGCCCCGGCGGACCCTCACGAGGTCACCGGCGGCGAAGGCCCTCCGAGGATCCGAGTCACGGGCCAGCAGATCAAGGATGGCCATGTCCGAGGCCTGTCCGGGTGCGCTCATAGACCCATGCTGGCCGCCGCCCCGGGGCTGTCGACGCCGGCAACTGCTCATGTGGGCGACATGCCCTGCCCACCCCCTGTGGAGGACGAATTCCAGGCGCCCGTGGGGGAACCAGTGCGTGCTCCCGGAGTTCGCAGGTCTCCGTGAGGTCCTGATCGCGCGCGGGCTCGGCCTTGGGAAGTGCTGGTTCAGCTCAGGGCCCCGGCGAGAAGTGCACTTCCCGCCTCCAAGTCCGCGCAAGGAGGGCTGGACGGCGAGAGGTGGACTGCCGGTGGGAGCTTCGTGCCGAAGGTGCACTTCGGGTCCGGACCCGGCGCCATCGGATGGCGATCTGGCAGCGGGCGGCGGGGGCCGCCGTCGTGGGTCCCGGCGCCCCACCCACCCTCGCCAACGGCGACGGCCCGCCCCCTCGAGAGGGGACGGGCCGTCGGCACGGGTGCGGGAACCGCGAGGGGCGAAGGGTTACTTGGCCTTCTCGAGGATCTCGACGAGGCGCCACCGCTTGGTGGCGGACAGCGGACGGGTCTCCGCGATGAGAACGAGGTCGCCGATGCCGGCGGTGTTGTTCTCGTCGTGGGCCTTGCGCTTCTCGGTGCGGCGGATGACCTTGCCGTACAGCGAGTGCTTCACGCGGTCCTCGACCTCGACGACGATCGTCTTGTCCATCTTGTCGGACACGACATAGCCGCGGGCCGTCTTGCGGTGGCCGCGCTGCTCGGCAGCGTTCTCCGTCAGGTTCTTCTCTTCGCTCACTTGGCGTCCTCCTCGGCAGCCTCGGCCGGCTCGGCCTTGGCAGCCTTCTTAGCCGCCTTCTTCGTGTCCTTCGTCTCGGCGACCACGGGGGCGGCCTCGGCACGGATGCCGAGCTCGCGCTCGCGCAGGATCGTGTAGATGCGGGCGATGTCCTTCTTGACCGCACGGAGGCGGCCGTGGTTCTCGAGCTGGCCGGTGGCCGACTGGAAGCGCAGGTTGAACAGCTCTTCCTTGGCCTTCTTGAGCTCCTCGAAGAGGCGCTCGTTGTCCAGCTGGTCGAGCTTCTCAGCCGTCATGTCCTTCGAACCGACTGCCATTCTCATTCACCACCTTCGCGGCGCACGATGCGCGCCTTCAACGGGAGCTTGTGGATGGCGAGGCGCAGGGCCTCGCGCGCCACCTCGTCGGACACACCGGAGAGCTCGAAGAGCACGCGGCCCGGCTTGACGTTGGCGACCCACCACTCCGGCGAGCCCTTACCGGAACCCATGCGGGTCTCGGCGGGCTTCTTGGTCAGCGGACGGTCCGGGTAGATGTTGATCCAGACCTTGCCGCCACGCTTGATGTGACGGGTCATGGCGATACGAGCGGACTCGATCTGACGGTTGGTCACGTACGCCGGGGAGAGGGCCTGGATGCCGTACTCGCCGAAGGTGACCTTGGTGCCACCGGTGGCAGCGCCCGAGCGACCCGGGTGGTGCTGCTTGCGGTGCTTCACACGACGCGGGATAAGCATTTAAGCCTCTCCTCCTTCTGCTGCCGGAGCAGCGACTGCTTCTGCTGCAGGGGCAGCAGGTGCCTCGGCGGCCGCGGTGGCGGCCTGCGGCTGGCGGTCGCCAGACGGACGACGGCGGCGCTCGCCACCGGGGCGGCCCGCACGGTCGCCGCGGTCACCACGACCGCGGGACGGAGCGGCGGCAGCCTGGGCAGCCAGCTCCTTGGAGGTCACATCGCCCTTGTAGATCCAGACCTTCACGCCGATGCGGCCGAAGGTGGTCTTGGCCTCGTAGAAGCCGTAGTCGATGTTCGCGCGGAGCGTGTGCAGCGGCACACGGCCCTCGCGGTAGAACTCCGAGCGGGACATCTCGGCGCCGCCGAGACGGCCCGAGCAGGCGATGCGGATGCCCTTGGCGCCGGCGCGCTGCGCCGACTGCATGGCCTTCTTCATGGCACGGCGGAACGCGACACGGCTCGAGAGCTGCTCCGCGACACCCTGGGCCACCAGCTGGGCCTCGACCTCGGGGTTCTTGACCTCGAGGATGTTCAGCTGGACCTGCTTGCCGGTGAGCTTCTCGAGCTCGCCGCGGATGCGGTCGGCCTCGGCGCCGCGGCGGCCGATCACGATGCCCGGGCGCGCCGTGTGGATGTCCACGCGGACGCGGTCGCGGGTGCGCTCGATCTCGACCTTGGCGATGCCGGCGCGCTCCATGCCGTTGGTCATGAGCTGGCGGATCTTGACGTCCTCACGGACGAAGTCCTTGTAGCGCTGACCGGGCTTGTTGCTGTCGGCAAACCAGTGCGAGACGTGGTCGGTGGTGATGCCGAGTCGGAACCCGTGGGGGTTGACCTTCTGTCCCATTTACCGGACCTCCTCGTTCTCGGGCGTCGCGACGACCACGGTGATGTGGCTGGTGCGCTTCTTGATGCGGTAGGCGCGGCCCTGGGCGCGCGGCTGGAACCGCTTCATGGTCGGACCCTCGTCGACGAACGCCTCAGAGATGTAGAGGTCGCTCTCGTCGAACGCGACACCGTCGCGGTCGGCGAGGACACGGGCGTTGGCCACCGCGGACGCGAGGACCTTGTACACCGGCTCCGAAGCCGCCTGCTGGGCGAACTTCAGGATCGCCAGAGCCTCATTCGCCTGCTTGCCACGAACAAGGTTGACGACGCGCCGGGCCTTCATCGGCGTTACGCGGATGTGACGCGCAATTGCCTTGGCTTCCATTGCTTTCCTTCTCTTTCTCAGAGCTCAGCGCTGCTGCTGCCTTGCGGCAGGGATCAGCGGCGCTTGCCCTTCTTGTCGTCCTTCACGTGGCCGCGGAAAGTCCGCGTCGGGGCGAATTCGCCGAGCTTGTGCCCGACCATCGACTCGGTGACGAAGACCGGGATGTGCTTGCGTCCGTCGTGCACGGCGATCGTGTGCCCGAGCATGTCGGGGACGATCATCGAGCGGCGGGACCAGGTCTTGATGACGTTCTTGGTGCCCTTCTCGTTTTCCTTGGCGACCTTCACAAAGAGGTGCTGGTCAACGAAAGGACCCTTCTTCAGGCTGCGTGGCATGTGTCCAGGCTCCTATCGCTTGTTCTTGCCAGTACGACGACGACGGACGATGAGCTTGTCGCTCGCCTTGTTCGGGCGGCGGGTGCGGCCCTCGGGCTTGCCGTTCGGGTTGACGGGGTGACGGCCACCGGAGGTCTTGCCCTCACCACCACCGTGCGGGTGGTCCACCGGGTTCATGGCGACACCGCGGACGGTCGGGCGGACGCCCTTCCAGCGCATGCGGCCGGCCTTGCCCCAGTTGATGTTCGACTGCTCGGCGTTGCCGACCTCGCCGACCGTCGCGCGGCAGCGGACGTCGACGTTGCGGACCTCGCCCGAGGGGAGGCGGAGCTGGGCATACTTGCCCTCCTTCGCCACCAGCTGGATCGAGGCACCGGCCGAGCGGGCCATCTTCGCGCCGCCACCGGGGCGGAGCTCGACGGCGTGGATGACCGTACCGACCGGGATGTTCCGCAGCGGCAGGTTGTTGCCGGGCTTGATGTCGGCGTCCGGACCGGACTCGACGATGTCGCCCTGGGAGAGCTTGTTCGGCGCGATGATGTAGCGCTTGGTGCCGTCCACGAAGTGCAGCAGCGCGATGCGCGCGGTGCGGTTCGGGTCGTACTCGATGTGCGCGACCTTGGCGTTGACGCCGTCCTTGTCGTGACGACGGAAGTCGATCAGACGGTACTGGCGCTTGTGCCCACCACCCTTGTGGCGCGTGGTGATCTTGCCGGAGTTGTTGCGGCCGCCCTTCTTGGGGAGGGGGCGAACCAGGGACTTCTCCGGCGTCGAGCGCGTGATCTCTGCGAAGTCGGCCACGCTCGAGCCGCGGCGGCCCGGGGTAGTCGGCTTGTAGTTACGGATTGCCATTTACCTGTTCCTCGTTAAAGTGGTCTCCGCTCAGGCGAGCGGACCGCCGAAGATGTCGATCGTGCTGCCGTCCTTGAGAGTGACGATGGCACGCTTGGTGCTCTTGCGCTCGCCCCAGCCGAACTTGGTGCGCTTGCGCTTGCCCGGGCGGTTGAGCGTGTTGATCGAGTCGACCTTGACCGAGAAGATGCGCTCGATCGCGATCTTGATCTCGGTCTTGTTCGAGCGCGGGTCCACCAGGAAGGTGTACTTGCCCTCGTCGATCAGCCCGTAGCTCTTCTCGGAGACGACCGGCGCGAAGATGACGTCGCGCGGGTCCTTGTAGCTGGATGCGCTCACTTGGAGCCCTCCTCATTCTTGGACTTGGACGCCACGAACGCGTCGAACGCAGCCTTCGTGAAGACCACGTCGTCGGAGACGAGAACGTCGTACGTGTTCAGCTGGTCGGCGTAGATCGCGTGCACCTCGGTGAGGTTGCGGACCGAGAGGGCCGCCAGCTCGTCGGCGCGGTCGATCACCACGAGCAGGTTCTTCCGCTCGGAGAGGGCGCGCAGGGTCTCCATGGCGCCCTTCGTGCTCGGCTTCTCGCCGGAGACGAGGGACTCGACGACGTGGATCCGGCCGTTGCGGGCCCGGTCCGAGAGGGCGCCGCGGAGGGCAGCGGCCTTCATCTTCTTGGGGGTGCGCTGGCTGTAGTCACGCGGCACGGGGCCGTGGACGACGCCGCCGCCGGTCATGTGCGGGGCGCGGATCGAGCCCTGGCGGGCGCGGCCGGTGCCCTTCTGCTTGAACGGCTTGCGGCCGGCGCCGGAGACCTCGCCGCGGGTCTTCACCTTGTGCGTGCCCTGGCGTGCAGCGGCCAGCTGGGCGACGACGACCTGGTGCAGGAGCGGGATGTTGGTCTGGACGTCGAAGATCTCGGCGGGGAGATCGACCTTGACAGTAGCGTTAGCCATGAGTTCAGGCTCCCTTCACGGCGGTGCGGACGAGGACGACCGAGCCGCGGGCACCGGGGAGGGCGCCCTTGATGAGGAGCAGCGAGTTCTCGGCATCCACGGCGTGGACGGTGAGGTTCATGGTCGTCTGACGGACGTTGCCCATGCGACCGGCCATGCGGAGGCCCTTGAAGACGCGGCCCGGGGTGGCGCAGGCACCGATGGAACCGGGCTTGCGGTGGTTCTTGTGGGCACCGTGGGAGGCACCGACACCGGAGAAGCCGTGACGCTTCATGACACCGGCGAAGCCCTTGCCCTTGGTGGTGCCGACGATGTCGATCTTCTGACCGGCCTCGAAGGTACCCACGGAGAGCTCCTGGCCCACCTCGTAGGAGTCGGCGTCGGCAGTGCGGACCTCGACGAGGTGGCGGCGCGGCGTCACGCCGGCCTTCTCGAAGTGGCCGGTGAGCGGCTTGTTGACCTTGCGCGGGTCAATCTGGCCGTAGCCGATCTGGACGGCGGTGTAGCCGTCGGTCTCGGCGTTGCGGAGCTGGGTGACGACGTTGGAGTCGGCCTTAACGACAGTGACGGGGATGAGCTTGTTGTTCTCGTCCCAGACCTGGGTCATGCCGAGCTTCGTGCCCAGCAGGCCCTTCACATTGCGGGTAGCGGTCATAGTTCTCTCAGCACCTCCCTCTTAGAGCTTGATTTCGATGTTGACGTCGGCCGGCAGGTCGAGACGCATGAGCGAGTCGACAGCCTTGGGCGTCGGGTCGATGATGTCGATCAGCCGCTTGTGCGTGCGCATTTCGAAGTGCTCGCGGCTGTCCTTGTACTTGTGCGGAGAGCGGATGACGCAGTACACGTTCTTCTCCGTGGGAAGCGGGACGGGGCCCACCACCGTTGCGCCTGCGCGCGTGACCGTCTCAACGATCTTCCGAGCCGAAGTGTCGATGACCTCGTGGTCATACGACTTCAGCCGGATGCGGATCTTCTGTCCCGCCATATCGCCTGACTCGCTTTCGTCGTCTTAGCACTGCACTGTTCTGTTGGCTGTGGCTGCCGAAGCATTCAAGGTCACGACCACCACCGGCAGCACTGCCTGAATCCGGAATCCCGGGTTCCTCAGACAGCCGGCCTCTCCGACCCCCGCGGTCGGGCGTGTCGCGCCACTGGCGCACACGGTCCCCTAGCCTCTGTCGCGAAGGTGGGTCATATTTGGGCTCCAGCCTGGACCCTGCACCCGGCATTATCCGGATCGGGACACGAAGGAGCGCTTGAACAACTCATCTAGTCTGCCAGAGATCTCCGCCAGGCGCCAATCGAGCGCGGGCGGCCCGGCGGCGGCGCCCCATTGCCCTCGGGGACTGTGCTGAGGATCATAGTCCCATGCTCCCTGCGGACCAGTCACCGGCTCCCGGCCCCGACCATGGTCCCACAGGGCCGCTCAGTCCTGCCGCATCGGCCGTGGAGGCGCTGGCCGGCCGGATCCCCGACGGGTTCACGCTCGGAGTGGCTACGGCGGCATTCCAGATCGAGGGGGCCCTCGAGGAGGACGGCCGCGGCCCGTCCGGCTGGGACGAGTTCGCAGCGCGTCCCGGCATGATCGCCCACGGGGACTCCCCCGCCGTCGCGTGCGACCACTACCACCGCAGCGAGGAGGACCTGGCGCTGCTCACCGACCTCGGCGTGGACTCCTACCGCTTCTCGATCGCCTGGCCGCGCGTGCAGCCGGACGGGCGCGGCGCGTGGAACGAGAAGGGCTGGGACTTCTACGACCGCCTCATCGACGACATGCTCGCGGCAGGCCTCTCCCCCATGGCCACGCTGTACCACTGGGACACACCGCTCCCCCTCGAGCACGACGGCGGGTGGCTGAGCCGCGAGACCGCGGAACGGTGCGCTGCCTTCGCCGCCGAGGCCGGGCGCCGCTTCGGCGACCGCGTGGACCGATGGGTGACGCTCAACGAGCCGGTGTCGGTGACCCTGAACGGGTACGCGGTGGGCATCCATGCCCCGGGCAAGCAGCTCCTGTTCGACGCCATGCCCGCCGTGCACCACCAGCTGCTGGCCCACGGCCTCTCCGTCCAGGCCCTCCGCGCGTCCGGCGCCCGGGGAGCGATCGGGGTCACGAACATGCACGCCCCCGTGCACCCGGCGGGCGCGAACCCGCTCGACTGGATCCACGCGCGCGTGGTCGACCTCATGGTCAACCGGCTCTACGCGGACCCGATCCTCCTGGGCCGCTACCCGAAGCCGCCCTTCCTCGCGCGCCGGTTCTTCCACGCGCTGCGCGACCCGCGCCCGGAGGACCTCGCCACGATCCACCAGCCGCTCGACTTCTACGGCGTCAACTACTACTACCCCGCGCGCATCCGCTCCGGGCCCGGGCCGACACCGGAGGGTGTGAAGCCGACGAAGGCCATGACGAAGGTGCCCTTCCACCTCGCCGACTTCCCCGAGTACGCAAGCACCGGCTTCGGCTGGCCCATCTCCCCGAAGTACTGCGGGGTGGTCCTGTCCGAGCTCAAGAAACGCTACGGCGACGCGCTCCCGCCGATCTACATCACCGAGAGCGGGGCGAGCTTCCCCGAGCCCGCCCAGGCGGACGGGATGGTGTACGACGACGAGCGGATCGCCTACCTCGCCTCGCACCTCGAGGCGGCGCTCGCCGCCGTCGAGCCGGGCGGGGCCGCCGAGGGGGTCGACCTGCGCGGCTGGTATGTGTGGACGCTCATGGACAACTTCGAATGGGCGGCCGGCTACACGCAGCGGTTCGGGCTCGTGCACACGGACTTCGCCACGCTCGAGCGGACGCCCAAGGCCTCCTACTACTGGCTGCGCCGGCTCGCGCGGGCCAGGCACCGGCCCGCCGTCAGCGCCTGAGTGACAGAAGGACCCCGCCGCACAGAGTGCGACGGGGTCCTTCCAGATCCGGCCCTCAGGCCAGCAGTTCCGCGAGGAACTACTTGATGATCTTGGTCACGCGGCCCGAGCCAACGGTCCGGCCACCCTCGCGGATGGCGAAGCCGAGGCCCTCTTCCATGGCGATGGGCTGGATGAGCTGAACGGTCATCTCAGTGTTGTCGCCGGGCATGACCATCTCGGTGCCCTCGGGGAGGGTGATGACGCCGGTCACGTCCGTGGTACGGAAGTAGAACTGCGGGCGGTAGTTCGAGTAGAACGGGTTGTGACGGCCGCCCTCGTCCTTGGAGAGGATGTAGACGTTCGCCTCGAAGTCGGTGTGCGGGGTGATGGAACCCGGCTTCACGACGACCTGGCCACGCTCGACGTCCTCGCGCTTGATGCCGCGGAGCAGGAGGCCACAGTTCTCGCCGGCCCACGCCTCGTCGAGCTGCTTGTGGAACATCTCGATACCGGTGACCGTGGTCTTCTGGACCGGGCGGATACCGACGATCTCGACCTCGGAGTTGAGGGCGAGGGTGCCACGCTCGGCGCGGCCGGTCACGACCGTGCCACGGCCGGTGATCGTGAAGACGTCCTCGATCGGCATGAGGAACGGCTTGTCGCGGTCACGGACCGGGTCCGGGATGTTCTCGTCGACGGCCTCCATGAGGTCCTCAACCGACTTGACCCACTTCGGGTCGCCCTCGAGAGCCTTGAGGCCCGAGACGCGGATGACCGGAGCGTTGTCGCCATCGAAGCCCTGCGAGGACAGGAGCTCACGGACCTCCATCTCGACGAGATCGAGGAGCTCCTCGTCGTCGACCATGTCGGCCTTGTTCAGCGCGACCAGCAGGTACGGCACGCCGACCTGGCGGGCGAGCAGAACGTGCTCGCGGGTCTGAGCCATCGGACCATCAGTCGCCGCAACCACGAGGATGGCGCCGTCCATCTGCGCCGCACCCGTGATCATGTTCTTGATGTAGTCAGCGTGGCCCGGAGCGTCGACGTGAGCGTAGTGGCGCTTCTCCGTCTGGTACTCGATGTGGGAGATGTTGATGGTGATGCCGCGCTGGCGCTCCTCAGGAGCGGAGTCGATCTGCGCGAAGTCGCGCTTCTCGTTGAGGTCGGGGTACTTGTCGGCAAGCACCTTCGAGATGGCAGCAGTCAGCGTCGTCTTGCCGTGGTCAACGTGGCCGATGGTGCCGATGTTGACGTGCGGCTTAGTCCGCTCGAACTTTGCCTTCGCCACTTGTTCCTCCTAGAACTGGATTCAGAAGACTGCTTCCAGCCGCGCCTTTCGCAACTGAAACTTGTGCAAGTCTACTGTGGGCTGTGTTTTTTCGTGAAATCACGCGGAAGTCGGCTCCCGCGCGGAGGGCGACCCGCCGCCGTCGTGCGTGCCGGCCCCTGGGGACCGGTGCCGGCGGCGGGCCGCGATCGGTGAACTACTCGCCGCGCGACTTCTGGATGATCTCGTCGGCGACGGCCTTCGGGACCTCGGAGTAGCTGTCGAACTGCATCGAGTAGACAGCACGTCCCTGGGTCTTCGAGCGAAGGTCGCCGATGTAGCCGAACATCTCGGACAGCGGCACGAGGGCGCGGATGACCTTGACGCCGACAGCGTCCTCCATGGCCTGGATCTGGCCACGGCGGGAATTCAGGTCGCCGATGACGTCGCCCATGTACTCCTCGGGCGTACGGACCTCGACGGCCATGAGCGGCTCGAGGAGCACCGGGTTGGCGCGGCGTGCGCCCTCCTTGAACACCTGCGAACCGGCGATCTTGAACGCCATCTCCGAGGAGTCGACGTCGTGGTAGGCGCCGTCGGTGAGCGACGCCTTCACGCCCACCATCGGGTAGCCCGCCAGGATGCCGAACTGCATGGCGTCCTGGATGCCCGCGTCCACGCTCGGGATGTACTCGCGCGGGACGCGACCGCCGGTGACGGCGTTCACGAACTCGTAGAACGTGCCCTCCGCCGTGTCGAGCGGCTCGAACGTGACCTGCACCTTCGCGAACTGGCCGGAACCGCCAGTCTGCTTCTTGTGCGTGTAGTCGACCTTCTCGACCTTCTTCTTGATGGTCTCGCGGTAGGCCACCTGCGGCTTGCCCACGTTGGCCTCGACCTTGAACTCGCGGCGCATGCGGTCCACCAGGATGTCCAGGTGGAGCTCGCCCATGCCGCCGATCTCGGTCTGGCCGGTCTCCTCGTTGAGGGAGACGGTGAACGTCGGGTCCTCAGCGGAGAGCTTCTGGATGGCGGTGGAGAGCTTCTCCTGGTCGCCCTTGGTCTTCGGCTCGATGGCCACGAAGATCACGGGCTCGGGGAAGGTCATCGACTCGAGGACGATCGGGTTCGCCATGTCGCACAGCGTGTCGCCGGTCGTGGTGTCCTTGAGGCCGATCACCGCGTAGATGTGGCCAGCGTGGAGCTCCTCGACGGGGTTCTCCTTGTTGGCGTGCATCTGGAAGAGCTTGCCGAGGCGCTCCTTCTTGCCCTTCGTCGAGTTCAGCACCTGCATGCCCGAGGTCGCCTTGCCCGAGTACACGCGGATGAAGTTGAGCTGGCCGAAGAACGGGTGCGAAGCGATCTTGAACGCCAGAGCGGAGAACGGCTCCTCCTCGCTCGGCTTGCGGGTCATCTCGACCGTCTCGTCCTTCGGGTCGTGACCGATCATGGCGGGCACGTCGAGCGGGGACGGGAGGTAGTCGATGACCGCGTCGAGCATCGGCTGGACGCCGCGGTTCTTGAACGCGGAGCCACAGAACACGGGGTAGATCTCCGAGTTGACCGTGAGCTTGCGGATGCCGGCCTTGAGCTCCTCGAGGGTGAGCTCCTCGCCCTCGAGGTACTTCTCCATGAGCTCCTCGGACGCCTCAGCGACGGCCTCGACGAGCTCGTGGCGGTACTGCTCGGCCTTCTCCTGCATGTCCGCGGGGATCTCGCGGGTCTCGTAGGAGGCACCCATGGTCACGTCGCCCTTGGCGTCGCCAGGCCAGACGAGGGCCTTCATGGTGAGCAGGTCCACGACGCCGATGAAGTCGCTCTCGGAGCCGATGGGCAGCTGCATGACGAGCGGCTTGGCACCGAGGCGCTTCACGATGGTGTCGACCGTGAAGTAGAAGTCGGCGCCGAGCTTGTCCATCTTGTTGACGAAGCAGATGCGCGGGACGTCGTACTTGTCGGCCTGGCGCCACACCGTCTCGGACTGCGGCTCGACGCCCTCCTTGCCGTCGAAGACGGCGACGGCGCCGTCGAGCACGCGCAGGGAGCGCTCGACCTCGACCGTGAAGTCCACGTGGCCGGGCGTGTCGATGATGTTGATCTGGTTGTTGTTCCAGAAGCAGGACACGGCGGCAGACGTGATGGTGATGCCGCGCTCCTTCTCCTGCTCCATCCAGTCGGTCGTCGAGGCGCCGTCGTGCGTCTCGCCGATCTTGTGCGTCATGCCCGTGTAGAAGAGAATGCGCTCGGTCGTGGTGGTCTTGCCGGCATCGATGTGCGCCATGATGCCGATGTTGCGGACCCTGCTGAGGTCGGTAAGCACGTCGAGTGCCACGGTGTCTCCCTGTTTGTCCTAAATGGCTGCACGTTCGCCGCCGGCCCTCGTGGGGCCGGCGGCGAACCCTGGCATTACCAGCGGTAGTGGGCGAAGGCCTTGTTGGACTCGGCCATCTTGTGCGTGTCCTCGCGGCGCTTCACAGCGGCACCGAGGCCGTTCGAGGCGTCCAGGATCTCGTTCTGGAGACGCTCGGTCATCGTCTTCTCGCGGCGGGCCTTCGAGTAGCCGACGAGCCAGCGGAGGGCCAGCGCGGTGGCGCGGCCGGGCTTGACCTCGACCGGGACCTGGTAGGTCGCGCCGCCGACGCGGCGGGAGCGGACCTCGAGGGTCGGGCGGACGTTGTCCATGGCCTTCTTGAGCGCCGCGACGGGGTCGTTGCCCGTCTTCTGGCGGGCGCCCTCGAGGGCACCGTAGACGATGCGCTCGGCCGTGGACTTCTTGCCGTCCACGAGGACCTTGTTGATGAGCTGCGTCACGAGCGGCGAACCGTAGACCGGGTCGACGACGAGAGGACGCTTCGGGGCAGGGCCCTTACGAGGCATTACTTCTTCTCCTTCTTGGCGCCGTAGCGGCTGCGGGCCTGCTGGCGGTTCTTGACACCCTGGGTGTCGAGGGCACCGCGGACGATCTTGTAGCGGACACCGGGAAGGTCCTTCACGCGGCCGCCGCGCACGAGCACGATCGAGTGCTCCTGGAGGTTGTGGCCGACGCCGGGGATGTAGGCCGTGACCTCGACGCCGCCGTTGAGGCGGACGCGCGCGACCTTGCGGAGCGCGGAGTTCGGCTTCTTCGGGGTCGTGGTGTACACACGGGTGCACACGCCACGACGCATGGGGCTGCCCTTGAGGGCAGGGGCCTTGGTCTTGGAGACCTTCGGCGTGCGGCCCTTCCGGACCAGCTGCTGAATAGTAGGCACTATCGCTCCGTCTTGTACTTGCGTACGTCGTTGAACTTCCGCCCACGTCTGCCCGTGATGGAGGGATTCGGTGGACGCTCTCGGTTGCTTCGCACTTCTGCGGCAACCGACCGTAGGCGTGCAAAAGTGTGGCATTCGTTGCGCACCAACCCCGCAACCCGGAAACAGGCTCCGTCGTCGCTGGGCCCCAGAGGGCTTTCCCGACGGCCTTCATCCACTGCCACACAGAAACAATCGAAGAAAGCCTATCACGGAGCGGGGGCAGGGCCGAATCGTCCCTCCCCCGCCTCCCGTCCCACCCGCCGAGGTCACCCCGTGGACGCGCGAGATCGGGCCTCCGGTCCCTGCCCGAGACGCACGAGGGCGGCTCCAGGCGGGCGGCCCGTGCTGGGACGCCGGACGGCCGGCACCCCGAGGGGTGCCGGCCGTCCGGTCTGGACCGTGCTGCGGATCAGCGGTAGTCGCCGCCCAGGTCGTAGTCGTCCAGCGGAATCGCGTGGAACTCCTGGACCCCGTCGCCGTTCAGCGGATCGTAGGCGAAGTCGCTGAAGGCGCTCGGACCGGTGAAGAGCGTCGCCTTGGCCTCCTCGGTGGGCTCGACCGTGATGTCGGTGTACCGGGGAAGACCCGTACCGGCCGGGATGAGCTTACCGATGATGACGTTCTCCTTGAGGCCCAGCAGCGGGTCGCTCTTGCCCTCCATGGCCGCCTGCGTGAGCACGCGGGTGGTCTCCTGGAAGGACGCGGCCGAGAGCCAGGACTCCGTGGCCAGCGAGGCCTTGGTGATGCCCATGAGCTCGGGACGGCCCGACGCCGGCCGCTTGCCCTCGGAGACCACGCGGCGGTTCTCGTCGCGGTAGCGGCGGCCCTCCGCGAGCTCGCCCGGCAGCAGATCCGTGTCGCCCGACTCGATGACCGTGACGCGGCGCAGCATCTGGCGGACGATGACCTCCACGTGCTTGTCGTGGATGCCGATGCCCTGGCTGCGGTACACGCCCTGGACCTCGTCGACGAGGAACTTCTGCGCCTCGCGCGGGCCCTGGATGCGCAGGACCTGCTTCGGGTCGACCGGGCCGTTGACGAGCTTCTGCCCGACGGTGACGCGGTCGCCGTCCTCGACGAGGAGACGCGCACGGCGGGAGACCGGGTAGGCGATCTCCTCGGTGCCGTCGTCCGGGGTGAGGACGATGCGCAGCTGCTTCTCGGTGTCCTCGATCGCCACGCGGCCTGCGGCCTCGGAGATCGGGGCCACACCCTTGGGGGTGCGGGCCTCGAAGAGCTCCTGGATACGGGGCAGACCCTGCGTGATGTCCTCGCCGCCGGACGCCGAGACGGCGCCACCGGTGTGGAACGTACGCATGGTGAGCTGCGTGCCGGGCTCGCCGATGGACTGCGCGGCGATGATGCCGACGGCCTCGCCGATGTCCACGAGCTTGCCGGAGGCCAGCGAGCGGCCGTAGCACTTGGCGCAGGTCCCGACCGCGGACTCGCACGTGAGGACCGAGCGGACCCGGATCTCCGTGATGCCCGCGTTGATGAGCTGGTTGATCAGCACATCGCCCAGGTCGGCGCCGGCCTCGGCGAGGACGGTGCCCTCGGAGTCCGTGACGTCCACCGCGAGCGTACGGGTGTAGGCCGTGTTCTCGACGTTCTCCTCGCGGGTGAGCTCGCCGTTGTGGTCGGCGACCGCGATCGTGACCATGAGGCCGCGCTCGGTGCCGCAGTCCTCCTCGCGCACGATCACGTCCTGCGAGACGTCGACGAGACGACGCGTCAGGTAGCCCGAGTTGGCGGTACGGAGGGCCGTGTCCGCCAGACCCTTGCGGGCACCGTGCGTGGCGATGAAGTACTCGAGCACCGACAGGCCCTCGCGGTACGAGGACTTGATCGGGCGCGGGATGATCTCGCCCTTCGGGTTCGCCACGAGGCCGCGGATACCGGCGATCTGGCGGACCTGCATCCAGTTGCCTCGGGCACCGGAGGAGACCATGCGGTTGATGGTGTTCATCTTCGGCATGGACTCGCGCATGACCGACGCGATCTCGGTGGTCGCCTTGTCCCAGATCTCGATGAGCTCGGAGCGGCGCTCCTCGTCGTCGATGAGACCACGGTCGTACTGGCTCTGGATCTTCGCCGCGCGGTCCTCGTAGCCGGCCAGGATCTCCGGCTTGGCCTCGGGGACGGCGATATCGGAGATCGCGACCGTGACACCCGAACGCGTGGCCCAGTGGAAGCCGGCGTCCTTGAGGTTGTCCAGGGTCTGCGCCACGACGACCTTCGGGTAGCGCTCGGCGAGATCGTTGACGATCTTCGAGAGCTGGCCCTTGTCCGCCACGGCCTCGACCCAGGGGTAGTCCTCGGGCAGGGTCTGGTTGAACACGACCTGGCCCAGCGAGGTGTCCACGAGCGCCGGCGTGCCGGGCTCCCAGCCCTCGGGCGCGGGACGGTCCTTCGAGGGCACGAAGCCCTCGAGCCGGATCTTCACCTGCGCGTTGAGGTGCAGCTCGCGCGCATCGTGCGCCATGATCGCCTCGGCCACCGAGGAGAACACCCGACCCTCGCCGGCCGCACCCTCACGCTTGGTGGTGAGGTGGTACAGGCCGATGATCATGTCCTGCGAGGGCAGGGTGACCGGACGGCCGTCCGACGGCTTGAGGATGTTGTTCGAGGAGAGCATCAGGATGCGCGCCTCCGCCTGGGCCTCGGGGCTCAGCGGCAGGTGCACAGCCATCTGGTCGCCGTCGAAGTCGGCGTTGAACGCCGCGCAGACGAGCGGGTGCAGCTGGATGGCCTTGCCCTCCACGAGCTGCGGCTCGAACGCCTGGATGCCGAGGCGGTGCAGGGTGGGTGCACGGTTGAGCAGCACCGGGTGCTCGGTGATGATCTCCTCGAGCACGTCCCAGACCTGCGGGCGGTACCGCTCCACCATGCGCTTGGCGCTCTTGATGTTCTGCGCGTGGTTGAGGTCCACGAGCCGCTTCATGACGAACGGCTTGAACAGCTCGAGTGCCATCTGCTTCGGCAGGCCGCACTGGTGCAGCTTCAGCTGCGGGCCGACGACGATGACCGAACGGCCCGAGTAGTCGACGCGCTTGCCGAGCAGGTTCTGGCGGAACCGGCCCTGCTTGCCCTTGAGCATGTCCGAGAGCGACTTGAGCGGGCGGTTGCCCGGACCCGTCACCGGACGGCCACGGCGGCCGTTGTCGAACAGCGAGTCCACGGCCTCCTGGAGCATGCGCTTCTCGTTGTTGACGATGATCTCCGGCGCACCGAGGTCAAGCAGGCGCTTGAGGCGGTTGTTGCGGTTGATCACGCGGCGGTACAGGTCGTTCAAGTCGGAGGTCGCGAAGCGGCCGCCGTCGAGCTGCACCATCGGGCGCAGCTCCGGCGGGATCACCGGGACGGCGTCCAGGACCATGCCGGTCGGCTTGTTCTCCGTGGTGAGGAACGCGTTGACGACCTTGAGGCGCTTGAGCGCACGGGTCTTCCGCTGGCCCTTGCCGTTCTGGATGATGTCGCGGAGCGATTCGGCCTCCGCCTCCAGATCGAAGGACTGGAGGCGCTTCTGGATCGCCTCGGCGCCCATCGAGCCCTCGAAGTACATCCCGTAGCGGTCACGGAGCTCGCGGTAGAGAGCCTCGTCGCCCTCGAGGTCGGCGACCTTGAGGTTCTTGAAGCGGTCCCACACGGCCTCGAGGCGCTCGATGTCGGCGTCCGCACGCTTGCGGATCGTGGCCATCGTCTTGTCGGCGAGGTCGCGGGCCTTCTTCTTGTCCGCGGCCTTGGCGCCCTCGGCCTCGAGCTTGCCGAGCTCGCCCTCGAGGTCGCGGGCAACAGCGGCGATGTCGGAGTCGCGGTTGTCGACGAGGCGCTTGCGCTCGAGGTCGTGCTCAGCCTGGAGGTTGGGCAGCTGCTCGTGGCGGCGCTCCTCGTCGACCCGGGTGATCATGTAGGCCGCGAAGTAGATGACCTTCTCGAGGTCCTTCGGGGCCAGGTCGAGCAGGTAGCCGAGGCGCGACGGGACGCCCTTGAAGTACCAGATGTGCGTCACGGGCGCGGCGAGCTCGATGTGGCCCATGCGCTCGCGGCGGACCTTGGCACGGGTGACCTCGACGCCGCAGCGCTCGCAGATGATGCCCTTGAAGCGGACGCGCTTGTACTTGCCGCAGTAGCACTCCCAGTCCCGCGACGGGCCGAAGATCTTCTCGCAGAAGAGGCCGTCCTTCTCGGGCTTGAGGGTGCGGTAGTTGATGGTTTCCGGCTTCTTCACTTCGCCGTGCGACCAGGTGCGGATGTCATCCGCGGTCGCCAGGCCGATCTGCATGAGGCCGAAGGAGGATTCGTTGGACAATGTGGTCCCTTATCTCTCGTGTCTCGAAAGTCTTGCTGCTGCCGGTGCCGGTGGAGGGTCAGACCTCTTCGACAGAGCTGGGCTCGTCGCGGGAGAGGTCGATGCCCAGTTCCTCCGCGGCAGTGAAGACTGCATCATCGGCGTCGCGCATCTCGATCGTCTGGCCGTCGGCGGAGAGGACCTCCACGTTCAGGCACAGCGACTGCATTTCCTTGATGAGGACCTTGAAGGACTCGGGGACGCCCGGCTCGGGGATGTTCTCGCCCTTGACGATCGCCTCGTAGACCTTCACACGGCCGTGGATGTCATCCGACTTGATCGTCAGGAGCTCCTGGAGCGTGTACGCCGCACCATAGGCCTCGAGGGCCCACACTTCCATCTCGCCGAAGCGCTGGCCGCCGAACTGCGCCTTACCACCGAGCGGCTGCTGGGTGATCATCGAGTACGGGCCAGTGGAACGCGCGTGGATCTTGTCGTCCACGAGGTGGTGCAGCTTCAGGATGTACATGTAGCCGACCGAGACCGGGTCCGGGAACGGCTCGCCGGAGCGGCCGTCGAACAGCTGGGCCTTGCCGGAGGCGCCGATGAGGCGCTCGCCGTCACGCGTGACGTTGGTGGAGTCGAGCAGGCCCGAGATCTCCTCCTCGCGGGCACCGTCGAACACCGGCGTGGCCAGGTTCTGGTTGGGGCCCGTCTCGCGCGGCATGTTCGGCAGGTTCTTGATCCACTCGGGCTCGCCCTCGACCTTCCAGCCGGTCTTGGCGATCCAGCCCAGGTGCAGCTCGAGGACCTGGCCGACGTTCATGCGGCCGGGGACGCCGAGCGGGTTCAGGACGACGTCCACCGGGGTCCCGTCGGCGAGGAACGGCATGTCCTCGACCGGCAGGATCTTGGAGATGACGCCCTTGTTGCCGTGGCGGCCGGCGAGCTTGTCGCCGTCGGTGATCTTGCGCTTGGCGGCCACGTACACGCGGACGAGCTGGTTCACGCCCGGGGGCAGCTCGTCGTCGTTGTCGCGGTCGAACACGCGCACGCCGATGACCGTGCCGGACTCGCCGTGGGGGACCTTGAGGGACGTGTCGCGCACCTCGCGCGACTTCTCGCCGAAGATCGCGCGCAGCAGGCGCTCCTCCGGGGTCAGCTCGGTCTCGCCCTTCGGGGTGACCTTGCCGACCAGGATGTCGCCAGCCTCGACCTCGGCGCCGATGTGGATGATGCCGCGCTCGTCGAGCTGGGCAAGCACCTCCTCGGACACGTTGGGGATGTCGCGCGTGATCTCCTCGGCACCCAGCTTGGTGTCGCGGGCATCGATCTCGTGCTCCTCGATGTGGATCGAGGACAGGACGTCCTCGGCCACGATCCGCTGGCTGAGGATGATCGCGTCCTCGAAGTTGTGGCCCTCCCACGACATGAACGCGACGAGGAGGTTCCGGCCGAGGGCGAGCTCGCCCTGGTCGGTGGCCGGCCCGTCGGCGATGATGCCGCCGAGCTCGAGGCGGTCGCCCTCGTTGACGAGCACACGGTGGTTGTAGCAGTTGCCCTGGTTGGAGCGGGAGAACTTGCCGATGCGGTAGTTCGTCTCCGTGCCATCGTCGTTGAGCATCACCACGAGGTCCGCGGAGACCTCGGTGACGACGCCCGCCTTCTTGGCCACGACGACGTCGCCCGCGTCCACCGCGGCCGAGCGCTCCATGCCGGTGCCGACGAACGGCGCCTCGGAGCGGACGAGCGGCACGGCCTGGCGCTGCATGTTCGCACCCATGAGGGCGCGGTTGGCGTCGTCATGCTCGAGGAACGGGATGAGGGCGGTCGCGACCGACACCATCTGGCGCGGGGAGACGTCCATGTACTCGACCTCGTCGGCCGGGACGAGCGTGGGCTCGCCGCCGCCGCCGCGCTGGCGGACCAGGACCATCTCCTCGGCGAAGGAGCCGTCCTCGTTCAGCGGCGAGTTCGCCTGGGCGATCTGCACCTCGGCCTCGTCGTCGGCCGTGAGGTAGTCGACCTGGTCCGAGACGATCCCGTTGGACACCTTGCGGTACGGGGTCTCGATGAAGCCGAACGGGTTGATGCGCCCGTAGGACGCGAGCGAGCCGATGAGGCCGATGTTCGGGCCTTCAGGGGTCTCGATGGGGCACATGCGGCCGTAGTGCGACGGGTGCACGTCGCGGACCTCCATGCCCGCGCGGTCGCGGGACAGGCCGCCGGGGCCGAGCGCCGAGAGGCGGCGCTTGTGGGTCAGGCCCGAGAGCGGGTTGTTCTGGTCCATGAACTGCGAGAGCTGGGAGGTTCCGAAGAACTCCTTGATCGCAGCGACGACCGGACGGATGTTGATCAGGGTCTGCGGCGTGATCGCCTCGACGTCCTGCGTGGTCATGCGCTCGCGGACCACGCGCTCCATGCGGGACAGGCCGGTGCGGACCTGGTTCTCGATGAGCTCGCCGACCGCGCGGATGCGGCGGTTGCCGAAGTGGTCGATGTCGTCGACCTCGACGCGGACGTCGATCTCCTCGCCGTCGCGGGTGCCCTTGATCGACTTCTCGCCGGCGTGGAGCGCCACGAGGAACTTGATCATGGCGACGATGTCCTCGATGTGGAGGATGGACGCCGTCGGGTCCGAGAGCGGGCGGTCGATGCCGAGCTTGCGGTTGATCTTGTAGCGGCCGACCTTCGCGAGGTCGTAGCGCTTGACGTTGAAGTACAGGTTGTCAAGCAGGGACTGCGCGGCGTCGACCGTCGGCGGCTCGCCCGGACGGAGCTTGCGGTAGATGTCGAGGAGGGCGTCCTCGCGGGTCTCCGTGGTGTCCTTCTCGAGGGTCGCGCGGATCGAGTCGTACTCGCCGAACTCCTCGAGGATCTGGCCCTCGGTCCAGCCGAGCGCCTTGAGCAGGACGGTCACGGACTGCTTGCGCTTGCGGTCGAGGCGCACGCCGACCTGGTCGCGCTTGTCGATTTCGAGCTCGAACCAGGCGCCGCGCGAGGGGATGATCTTCGCCGTGAAGATGTCCTTGTCGCTCGTCTTGTCCGCGGTGCGCTCGAAGTACGCGCCCGGGGAGCGGACGAGCTGGGAGACGACGACACGCTCGGTGCCGTTGACGACGAACGTGCCCTTGTCCGTCATGAGCGGGAAGTCGCCCATGAACACGGTCTGCTGCTTGATCTCGCCCGTGTTGTTGTTCATGAACTCGGCCTTGACGTACAGCGGGGCCGAGTAGGTGGCGTCGCGGTCCTTGCACTCCGCCATGGTGAACTTCGGATCGGCGAACTCCGGGTCCGAGAAGCTCAGGGACATGGTGCCCTGGAAGTCCTCGATCGGGGAGATCTCCTCGAAGATGTCCGAGAGGCCGGACGTCGTCGCCACACTGTCGTCGCCCTTCGCCTGGGCCTCGGCCACGCGGGCCTGCCAGCGCTCGTTGCCGACGAGCCAGTCGAAGCTCTCGGTCTGGAGGGCGAGGAGATTCGGAACATCCAGCGGTTCGTGAATCTTGGCGAATGAGAGCCGGCGGTTTGCACCGTCGGTGGTAGCGGTTTGGGTTTCAGAGGTGCTCGAGGCGACCAAGAGGGATCCTTCCACAGACCTTCAGGATTGTCCGCACCCTCCCCCGACGGGGCCTTGGCCCGCAGAACCTCATGGTTGACCGCGTGACCGTCCCGAGAGCCCACCGCTATATGAAGGCACCACCGGTTAACAGCTGTTAAAAGGGAGAACGCAAAGATTTACCATACCGCAGATGGGCGCACGTGTCTACCGCACACCGCGCGTCGGGTCAAGTGTCCCGCTGGCATCGCCTTGAATCACCCTCGATTCGGCCGCCGTACGAACAGGTCGCGAACCACACTGTACACCCGGCATCCGCCGGCGTCCGGTGGGCGGCCTCCGGCGCTGCCGGGGACCCATGGCTGTAGCCTGATGGACACCACAGGGCTCCGGGGCGCATCCCGGGGACCCGCAGGCACGTCAGATCCGGGAGCGAAGCACCATGAGCAACGACGACGTCGTCATCCTCTCCGCAGCTCGCACGCCGCTGGGCCGCCTCAACGGCCAGCTCGTCTCCTTCACCGCGGTGGAGCTCGGGACCCACGCGATCAGGGCCGCGATCGGTCGCGCCGGAATCGGCGCCGAGGCCGTGGACGCCGTGATCATGGGCCAGGTGCTCCAGGCGGGCGCCGGGCAGAACCCCGCGAGGCAGAGCGCGATCGCGGCGGGCATCGGCTGGGACGTGCCGTGCGTGACCATCAACAAGGTCTGCCTCTCCGGTCTCACCGCCGTGATCGACGCGGCCCGGATGATCCGCGCCGGGGACGCGACCGTGGTGGTGGCCGGCGGCCAGGAGTCGATGTCCCGTGCCCCGCACGTGCTCCCCGGCTCCCGCCAGGGCTGGACCTACGGCACGGTCGGCGCCCTCGACGTCGCCGCCCACGACGGCCTGACGGATGCGTTCGACGGGCAGTCGATGGGCCTGTCCACCGAGATGCGGAACCTGGCCCTCGGCATCGGCCGAGACGCCCAGGACGAGGTCGCCGCCGCCTCCCACGTGCGCGCCGCGGTCGCCCAGAAGGAGGGCGTGTTCGACGACGAGATCGCCCCGATCGAGGTCAAGCAGCGCAAGGGGGACCCGATCCTCCTGTCCGCGGACGAGGGGGTCAGGCCCAACACCTCCCGCGAGACCCTCGCCCCGCTGCGGCCCGCGTTCGCGACCGATGGCACCATCACCGCGGGCAACTCCTCGCCGCTCTCCGACGGCGCCGCGGCCCTGGTCCTGACCAGCCGCGCCTACGCCGAGGAGCACGGTCTTGATTGGCTCGCCGTGGTGGGCAGGCCGGGGCAGGTGGCCGGCCCCGACAACTCGCTCCACTCGCAGCCGTCCCACGCCATCTCGCAGGCCCTCTCCCGCGCTCAGTGGAGCACCGCGGACCTCGACTTCATCGAGATCAACGAGGCCTTCGGCTCGGTGGCCGTCCAGTCGCTCAAGGACCTCGACTACCCGCTCGAGAAGTGCAACATCCACGGCGGCGCGATCGCCCTCGGCCACCCGATCGGCGCCTCGGGCGCCCGGCTCGCCGGCCACGCCGCGCACGAGCTCGCCCGGCGCGGCTCCGGCAAGGCCGCGGTGGCCCTCTGCGGCGGCGGCGGGCAGGGCGAGGCCCTGCTCCTCTACCGGGACTGAGGGGCAGCCATGACGCACGACGGCGCGGGGCCGGCTCCCGCGGCAGGCGAGGGGCCGGCGTCGGCCGCCTCAGGCGACGGCCACGCGAGGTTCCTCGCCGACGCCGCCGCCCACGGGATCGACGTCCAGGTGGCCGAGCGCGGGCGCGCCCGCAGCCTCGAGGAGGCGGCGGCGAACCTCGGGATCGAGCCGCGGGAGATCGTGAAGTCGCTCGTGGTCAAGCACCCGGACGGCTCGTTCCTGTTCGCGCTCATCCCGGGCGACCGGCAGATCTCCTGGCCCAAGCTCCGGGGACTGCTCGGGGTCAACCGGCTCTCGATGCCGCCCGCTGACGTGGCCCTTGCGGCGACCGGGTACGAGCGCGGCACCATCACGCCCCTGGGGTCCTCGACGCCGTGGCCGGTGTCGGCCGACGCGTCGATCTCGGGGCGCATCTCCCTCGGGGCCGGAGCGCACGGGCTGAGCGCGTTCGTGGACGCCTCGGAGCTGCTCGCGGCGCTGGGGGCGACGATCGCCGACATCAGCGAGCCCGCCTGACCCCCAGGCCGGTGGCAGTCCACGTTTCGCCCAGGAGTGCGCCTTCTGTGGACTGCAGGACGAGAAGTGAACTTCCGCAGCTCGCTCGTGCGAGACGTGAACTGTTGCACCACGGTGCGTGCGCAGAGGGCCCCGGGGGGACCTCGCACTCCCCCGGGTGACCTCGGCGGGGTGAGGGGCGGAGACGCGGAAGGGCCCCGCGGTCCGTGTGGACTGCGGGGCCCTTCGTCCAGAGCCGGGGCTCCGGATCAAGCGGGTAGAACCTACTTGAGGGTGACCGTGGCGCCGGCGGCCTCGAGGGTCTCCTTGGCCTTGTCGGCAGCCTCCTTGGTCGCGCCCTCGAGGACGGCCTTGGGGGCCGAGTCGACGAGGTCCTTGGCCTCCTTCAGGCCGAGGGAGGTCAGGGCGCGCACCTCCTTGATGACCGCGATCTTCTTGTCGCCAGCGGCCTCGAGGATGACGTCGAAGGAGGTCTTCTCCTCCTCGGCAGCGGCCTCGCCGCCGGCAGCGGGGCCCGCGACGGCCACGGCAGCAGCGGTGACCTCGAAGACCTCCTCGAACTTCTTCACGAACTCGGAGAGCTCGATGATGGAGAGCTCCTTGAAGGCCTCGATCAGCTCGTCCTGGGTGAGCTTCGCCATGGTTGGCGTCCTTTCACTTGGGTGGCGTCCGCCCGCAGTGGGCGGGGCGCCGAGAATATGGGGGTGGGGGAAGAGAATCAGTTCTCTTCGGCAGCGGCCGGGGCGGCCTCGGCGTCAGCCGGAGCCTCCTCAGCAGCGGGGGCCTCGGACTCGGCAGCGGGAGCCTCGGCGGCAGCCGGAGCGCCGCCCTCCTCCTCGAGCTTGAGACGCAGGGCGTCGATGATGCGCGCAGCCGCGGCCATGGGCGCCTTGAGGACACCCGCAACCCGTGCGAGCTGCAGCTCGCGGGACTCCAGGGCCGCCAGTGCGGCGACCTCGCTCGCGTCGAGCGCCTTGCCCTCGAAGAAGCCGGTCTTGATGACCAGCTGCTTGTTGTCCTTGGCAAAGTCGGTCAGGCTCTTGGCGGCCGCAACGGCGTCACCCTTGATGAACGCGATCGCGGTGGGGCCGGCGAGCTGGCCGTCGAACGCGTCGACACCCGCTTCCTTGGCAGCGATGGCGGTCAGGGAGTTCTTGACGACCGAGAACTTGTTGTCGGTGCCGAGCGCACGACGCAGCTTCTTGAGCTGGGCGACGGAGAGCCCACGGTATTCGGTCAGGACTGCAGCGTTCGACTCCTGGAAATCCTTGGTGATCTCCTCGACAGCTGCCACCTTGGTAGGCGTTGCCATAACCCTCCTTCCGGGGAACAGAAGCCGGTGGGGGCGGGCCCGTGAAACGTCGAACGCCCCGCGCAAGTGCACGGGGCGTGGTCTGCGCGGCCTGGGGCCGCGAGCATTCGCTCAGTTCACCTGCGCAGGCCGCCCCACGAAATCGGGGACCTTCGGTGGAGGTGCGGGCCGCTTCTCGGCACACACGATCCAACGACCGGCGGTCTTTGGTGCTTCAACTGTACGGGACGATCCTCGGCCCGGCCAAATCGGGGGATCAACGACGCCGGCCGCGCACCCATCGCGGCCCCGCCCGCCTACGTCAGCAGAGACCGCAGCGACTGGATGGTGTCGGCAGCCGCGGGGTCCTTGTCCTCCCGGTACCGCTTCACGCGCGCGAACCGCAGTGCGACGCCGCCGGGGTAGCGGCTCGACCGCTGCACGCCGTCGATGGCGATCTCGACGACCGTGGTGGGCTCGACGAAGACCGTGTGGCCGTCGCGGCGCGCCTCGATGTCCAGGAACCGTTCGGTCTGCCACCGCAGGAGCTCGTCCGTGAGGCCCTTGAACGTCTTCCCGACCATCACGAGGCTGCCGGGCTCGCCGAACTCGCCGCTCGGATCGTAGGCGCCGAGATGAAGGTTCGAGAGCCAGCCCTGCCGGCGGCCGCTGCCCCACTCTGCGGCGAGCACCACGAGGTCGTACGTCGCCACCGGCTTGACCTTGATCCAGCTCGAGCCCCGGCGCCCGGCAGAGTAGAGGGAGCCGATGGCCTTCACCACCACCCCTTCGTGGCCGGCGGCGAGCGCTTCCCGGGAGATCCGTTCGGCCGTGTCCGGGTCGGCGGTGACCTCGCCCGGGACGATGAGGCCCGGCGCGACCCTCGCCAGCTCGGCGCGGCGCACGGCCAGGGGCTCGTCGAGGAGGTCACGCCCGTCGACGTGCAGCACGTCGAAGAACCAGGGGTGCAGGACGGCATCGCGCGCCCGCTCGGCGCCGAAGCGGGACATGGTCTCCTGGAACGGCCTGGGCGCCCCGCCCTCATCGAGGGTGAGCGTCTCGCCGTCGAGGATGGCCTCGCGCACGGGCAGCGCACGCACCACGTCGACGACCTCGGGCACCCGGTGGGTGACGTCGGCCAGGCTCCGGGTGAAGACGCGCACGTCGTCGCCTGAGCGGTGGACCTGGATCCGGGCGCCGTCGAGCTTGAACTCGACCGAGGCCTCCCCGGTGGCGGCCAGGGCCTCGGCGGGCGTCGCCGCCGAGGCGGCGAGCATGGGCAGCACCGGCCGGCCGACGAGGAGGCCGACGCCGCGCAGGTCCTCCTCGGTCCCCATGAGCGCGATCCGCGCCGTCTCCCCCAGATCGCCCGAGAGCATCGCCGCGCGCCGGACCAGCGCGGCCGGCCAGCCCCCGGCGCGCGCGAGAGCGTCCACGAGCACGCCCTCGAGGGCCCCCGTGCGCAGCTCGCCGAGCAGCACGCCGACGACGAACCGCTGCTCGCGTTCCGTGGCGCGCCGCAGGAACGCTGCCAGCAGCCCGGTGCGCACCGCCTCGGACCCCGCCCCCGATGTCGCGGCGAGGCGGTCGAGCAGTGCGTCGAAGCCTTCCACCGTGATCGAGGGCTGGGCTGCGGGCGGTGCCTCGCCGCGGGTGCGGGAGAGCCCGCGCCAGCCGACGCCGACGCGGCCCTGGCGCGGCTTCCCGACGAGCATGGCGACGGCGGTGCCGACCTCGCGTGGGGACTCCTCGGCGATGCGGCGCAGTAGTCCCGCGAGCGCCTCGACCTTGGCCTTCCGGGAACGGGTGGACGCGACCGCGTCGGCGGTGGAGACTAGCTCGGCGAGCAGCATGGGCCCAGTCTCGCACTCGGGGGCGCGGGGACATGACCCCTCAACGCAGGGACATGACCCCTCAACGGGATTGGACTGCGCGGCTGCGGCCCATGAGGGCCGCCAGCACGAGGGCCACGAGCGCCGTGGCGACGAGGAGCAGCAGACCGATCGCGTACGAATGCTGCTGTGCGTTGTACGTGGCTCCCATGACTAGCGGCGGGAAGTACCCGCCGAGGCCCCCGGCCGCGCTGACGACCCCGGTGACCGCGCCGACCGTCCCCGCAGGAGCCTGCCTGCCGACCCAGGCGAAGACGCCACCGGTGCCGAGGCCGAGCGCCGCAGCCATGGCCAGGAAGGTCAGCCCCGTGGGGACCTCGGGGGGCGGCTGCATGTTCACGACGAAGGCCAGGACCGCGACACCGGCGAGCGAGACGAGCACCACCGACCTCGGCCCGATGCGGTCGGCGATGATGCCGCCGATCGGCCGTGCGATGACAGCCGCGAGTGCGAAGCCTGCCGTGCGCGTCCCGGCGGCCGTGAGGTCGAAGCTGTAGATGTCCCTCAGGTACGTGGGCAGATAGGTGCTGAACGAGACGAAGCCGCCGAAGACCACGGCGTAGAGGAAGCAGAGCTGCCAGGTGACGGGCATCTTGGCGGCGGCGACGAGCTTGCCGAAGCTGCCGTGCGTGACCGGGGTCCACGTCGGGGACTCGCGCATGAAGAAGAAGACGATCACCGCCGTGACCACGAGGAGGACGGCGATGATGACGTGCGTGGGCCAGTAGCCGAAGGCCGTCACCAGTCGGGGAGTCAGGAAGGCTGAGAGGGCCGTGCCGCCCATGCCCATCCCGAAGATGCCGGTCGCGAACCCCTGCCGGGTCTTCGGGTACCACGCTGCCGAGAACGGGATTCCGGCGGTGAACACGGTTCCCGCGACGCCGAGGAAGAACCCGACGCCGAGCAGGAGCCCGTATGACTTCAGGCTGCCAGCGAGCGCGACGAGCAGGACGAGAGGGGCGGTCAGCACGAGGATGGTTATCAGGAGGCGCCGGCCGCCGAACTTGTCGGTCAGGACGCCGACGGGCACGCGGCCGACCGCGCCGACGAGCACTGGCATCGCGACGAGCGCGCCCGTCTGCGCCGCGTTGAGCCCTAGGTCATGCGCGTAGCGGGTGCCGAGGGGCGCGATCACCGTCCAGCCCCAGAAGCCCACCACCGAGGCGAGGGTGGCCAGGGTCAGGTTGCGGGCTGCGCCGGGCCGTGCCGTGTCCAGGGCGGCGGCACCGGCCGTGGGGCGGGGAGAGGGATCTCGTGTGCTCACTGTTCCTCCTGGCGTCTGGCGGCCTGGGCCTGTGCTCAGCGGTCCCGGTCGCGGGTGCCGGTGGTCTCCCAGCCTCGCCGGGTGCGGCGGGCGCCGGGCGACGCACCCTCGTCACGGGTGCGGTAGACGATGTAGGGCCGGAACAGGTAGTGAAACGGGGCCGTGAGCGCGTGGACGAGCCGGGTGAACGGCCACAGGGCGAAGAGCGCCATGCCCACGAGGGTGTGCCACTTGAACTCCATCGGCGCCGCCGCCATGGAGGCGACGTCGGGCTGGAACACGAACAGCGACCGGAACCAGGGGCTCACAGTCTCCCGGTAGTCGAAGGCGGCCGAGCCGGGCTGGGCCGCCGAGACGAGCGTGGTCCACACCCCGAGGGCGATCGCGCCGACGAGGAAGACGTACATCGCCTTGTCGTTGCGGGTGGTCGCCATGAACACCGGCCCCGTGCGGCGCCGCCGGACGATGAGCAGCACGATGCCCGCCAGCGTGGAGACTCCCGCAATGAGGCCCACGGAGAGCGCGAGCGCGTGGTAGAGCGCCTCGGACATGCCGACGGCCTGGGTCCAGGCCTTGGGGATCACCAGCCCCACGAAGTGCCCCGCGATGACGAAGACCAGCCCGTAGTGGAAGAGCGGGGATCCGATCCGCAGCAGCCGGGACTCGTACAGCTGCGAGGAGCGGGTGGTCCAGCCGAACTGGTCGTACCGGTACCGCCAGATGCTGCCGCCCACCAGGATGAGCACCATGAGGTACGGGGCAACGCCCCAGAGCAGGACGTCCATCAGCGCGCTCCTTCCGCAAGCTCCCGCGGCGCCCCGGACCGTCGCTCGGCGAGCGGCAGGAGCCGGGGGTCGAACGGTTCGAGGCCTACCTGCTCGACGGGCGGCGGCCCGGCGAGCGCCATCGCCTCTGCCCGACTGGTGGGCGAGGGGCCAGGAAGCGTTGCGCAGACGGCCTCGAGGACAGGGGCGTACACGGGCGAGTCGGCGGCCAGTTCGATCCGCAGCAGCTCGACGCTGGCCCGGTACTCCTGGAGGAGCTCACGGCCGGCGGCGAAGTCCACGCGCGCGGTGAACTCCAGGACGAGGGGCAGGAAGTCCGGCAGCTCGCCGCCCAGGTTCACAAGCCAGCCGCTCTCCCGATAGCGCTGCTTGAACTTCCCGAGCGTCTCGCCGCGACGCCTCGTGTCGCCATCCGTCCAATAGGACAGATGGAGGGCGTGCCTGCGCGAGAGGTCGAAGGTATCGACGTAGCGGCGACAGGCGACCGCCTCGCCGTTGTCCGCGATCTGCGCCGCGGTCCCCTCGAGGAGCCGCGGCAGCGGTCCGGGAAGCTCGGCGAGCGCCGCGCGCACCGTAGGCAGCATCCCGCGGAGGCGGGGACCCGGGTAGTCGAGCAGCGCAGCGGCCGCCGCGTACAGGACGCGGCGGTGAGAGTCACTCGCTCGCACTGCCGTCCCCCTTCGGCGGGAAGATGCCTTCCGGGACACCGCGGCCGTCCCAGTTGAGCAGGTTCACGCGGCCGCGCAGGGACCCGGGCTGGACCTCGCTGTCGGTGGTCTGGCGCTCCTTGAGCGCATAGAACGTCTCGACGGCGACCGGCACAGGCTTGCCGCTGCCCTCGCCGAAGGCGTCCGAGGGGTACATGCCGGGCCCGTCCTCGAAGTCGAGGGAGCACCCCATCTCCTCGAGGTTGTGCGCCTGCTCCACGTGCGCGGTCGGGATGACGTAGCGCTCGGCGTACTTGGCGATGGCCATGAGCCGGTACATCTCCTGGACCGTCTTCCCCTCCATGCCGATGTTGGCGGCGATCGACTCGTCAGCCCCCGTTCCGAGGGAGATCCCCCGCATGTAGGCCCTCATGCCGGCCAGTCGACGCAGGACGCCGTCGATGACCTCCGTGTCCCCGGCGGTGAACAGTTCGGCGAGGTAGGCCGAAGGGATCCGCAGCGCGTCGATCGCGCCGAAGAGGGTGCCGGCGGCCTCGGCGTCGTGTCCCTGGCTCGAGAGCAGGTCGACGATCGGGGAGAGTGGGGGGATGTACCAGACCATCGGCATGGTGCGGTACTCGGGGTGCAGGGGAAGGGCCACCCGGTAGACCTTGGCCAGCTTGTAGATCGGGGACCGCCGCGCCGCGTCCATCCAGTCCTCCGGGATCCCGGCGTGGCGCGCGGCCGCGATGACCTCCGGGTCGTTGGGGTCGAGGAGCAGGTCGAGCTGGGCCTGGTAGAGGTCCTTCGGATCGGGGGTCGAGGCCGCCGCCGTGACGGCATCGGCGTCGTACAGGAAGATCCCCAAGTACCGCAGACGGCCCACGCACGTCTCGGAGCACACGGTGGGCAGCCCGATCTCGATGCGGGGATAGCAGAAGGTGCACTTCTCGGCCTTGCCGCTCTTGTGGTTGAAGTACATCTTCTTGTAGGGGCATCCCGTGATGCACTGGCGCCAGCCGCGGCAGCGGTCCTGGTCCACGAGCACGATCCCGTCCTCGGCCCGCTTGTAGATCGCGCCCGAGGGGCACGAGGCCATGCACGAGGGGTTCAGGCAGTGCTCGCAGATGCGCGGCAGATAGAACATGAAGGTCTTCTCGAACTCGAACTTGATCTTCTCGTTCGACTCAGTGCGCAGCTTCGCGACGATGGGATCGAGCTCTCCGTTCTGCATGGACCCACCGAGGTCGTCGTCCCAGTTGGCGCTCCACGTGATCTTCGTGTCCTCGCCGGTGATGAGGGACTTGGGGCGTGCCACGGGAAAGTCGTCGCCGAGGGGCGCCTCGATGAGCGTCTTGTAGTCATAGGTCCAGGGTTCGTAGTAGTCCGCGAGCTCGGGCTGGACTGGACTCGCGAAGATGCCGAGGAGCTTCTTCACGCGGCCACCGCCCTTGAGGCGGAGGCGCCCACGCCGGTTCAGCTCCCACCCGCCGCGCCATCGCTCCTGGTCCTCGTACCTGCGCGGATAGCCCTGTCCGGGCCTCGTCTCGACATTGTTGAACCAGACGTACTCCGTGCCGGCGCGGTTGGTCCACGCCTGCTTGCACGTCACCGAGCACGTGTGGCACCCGATGCACTTGTCCAGGTTCATCACCATGCCGACTTGGGCCATGATCCTCATGACGCCCTCCCCTGCGTGCGGCGGCGGGTACCCATCAGTACGTGACCTCCTGGGATCGCTTGCGGATAGTGCTGACCATGTCCCGCTGGTTGCCAGTCGGGCCGAGGTAGTTGAACGCGTAGGAGAGCTGTGCGTAGCCGCCGATGAGGTGGGTCGGCTTGACGAGGAGGCGGGTGGCCGAGTTGTGGATGCCACCGCGCCGGCCCGTGGCCTCCGACTTCGGCACGTCAATCGTGCGCTCCTGGGCGTGGTACACGTACACGACGCCGGTCGGCATGCGGTGGCTCACGATGGCCCGGCCGACAAACACCCCGTTGGCGTTGACGCACTCGATCCAGTCATTGTCCTCGACGCCGATCGCGGCGGCGTCCTCGGCGCTCATCCAGCAGGTGGGGCCACCGCGCGAGAGCGAGAGCATGAACAGGTTGTCCTGGTACTCGGAGTGGATCGACCACTTGCTGTGCGGCGTGAGGAACCTGACGGTGACCTCCATGCCGTCCTGTCCGAGCCGCGGCTCCCCGAACAGCCGATGCATGTCCAGTGGCGGCCGGTAGATGGGCAGGGCCTCGCCGAGGTCCCTCATCCAATCGTGGTCGAGGAAGAAGTGCATCCGGCCCGTGAGCGTGTGCCAAGGCTTGAGCCGCTCGACGTTGATGGTGAACGGCGCGTACCGGCGCCCGCCGGTCTCGGACCCGGACCACTCCGGCGACGTGATGACCGGGACCGGGGCCGCCTGGGTGTCCGCGAACCGGATGGCCTTCTCTTCGGACCCCTCGGCGAGGTCCGCGAGCCGGCGGCCGGTGCGGCGTTCGAGCTCTTTGAACCCCTGGACCGCGAGCTCGCCGTTCGTGGTCCCGGAGAAGGTCAGGATCGCCTCGGCGAGCTTCGCATCGGTGTCGATCGCCGGCAGGCCGGCCGCAACTCCGTGGGACATGACCCCGTTGGCCCGGGCGAGCCGGTTGAGGGCGTGGTCCAGCTCGAACGTGACCCCCTTGACCGTGAACCCCTTCTCCGCAGCGAGCGGGCCGATGGCCGCGATCTTCTGCCCGATCGCGGTGTAGTCGCGCTCCACGACGCTCACCTGGGGCATGGTCACGCCGGGGACGGCTGGCACGCCCGGGTCACGCCAATCGCGCACTACGCCGCCGGGCTGCGCGATCTGTCCGGGTGTGTCGTGCTGGAGCGGGACGGTGACGAGGTCGCGCCGCGTTCCGAGGTGTGTGCGTGCCAGCCGCGAGAACTCCTGGGCGAGCTGGTGGAACATGTCGAAGTCCGTCTTCGTCTCCCATGGCGGATCGATCGCAGGGCTGAAGGCGTGGACGTAGGGGTGCATGTCCGTCGAGGAGAGGTCGTGCTTCTCGTACCACGTCGCGGCAGGGAAGACGATGTCGGAGAGGAGCGTCGTCGAGGTCATGCGGAAGTCTGCCGACATAAGCAGATCGAGCTTGCCCTCCGGCGTCTCCTCCCGCCAGGCCACGTCCCTCGGGTGCGGCATCTGCGACTCGAGCGCAGTGCCCATCACGCTGTGGTGGGTACCGAGGAGGTTCTTGAGGAAGTACTCGTTGCCCTTCGCGGACGAGCCCAGCAGGTTCGAGCGCCAGAGCACGAGCGTGCGGGGCCAGTTCTCCGGGGCATCGACGTCATCGATCGCGGAGCGCAGGGAGCCGCCCTTGAGCTGCGCCGCGACATAGGCGGCCTCGGACTCCGCCACGCCGGCCTCGACGGCCGCCCGCGCCTCGTCGGCGATGTCCAGCGGGTTGCGGTCGAACTGCGGGTAGAAGGGCATCCAGCCGAGTCTGGCGGACTGCGCGATCGCGTCCGCGGTGTGCATTCCGTCGAGGTTCCCCTCGGCCAGCGGAGAGGCGAGGGACGCGGCCGAGTACCCGTCATTGCGCCACTGGCCGGTGTGCATGTACCAGTACGACGTGCCCGTCATGGTGCGCGGCGGCCGCGACCAGTCGAGCGCGTTCGCGAGGGAGACCCAGCCGGTGAGCGGCCTCGTCTTCTCCTGGCCCACATAGTGCGCCCAGCCGCCCCCGTTGCGGCCCATCGAACCCGTGAGCAGCAGGAGCGAGAGGATCGAGCGGTAGGTCACGTCTCCGTGGAACCACTGGCAGATGCCCGCCCCCATGATCACCATCGAGCGGCCGTTGGAGTCCTCGGCATTCTTCGCGAACTCACGTGCGACCCGCAGGCACTGGGCCACGGGCACGTTGGTGATGCCTTCCTGCCACGCGGGGGTGTAGGGCACCGAGGCGTCGCCATAGCCTGTGGGCCACTGCCCCGGCAGGCCGGGACGCGCTACGCCGTACTGGGCGAGCATCAGGTCGAAGACGGTGGTGACCGTCTTGCCGGCCACCGTCCGCACGGGAACGCCGCGGCGCAGGACGGACCCCGAGCCGTCTGCCGCCTCGAAGCACGGGAACATCACCTCGGCGACTTCCGACGGCGGAGCCACCCCGCCGCCGTCGGCCGCGGACAGCAGCGGGTCGACGCTGCCGAGATCGAGGTTCCACCGGCCCTCGTCGGCGGAGTTGTAGCGGAAGCCGATCGAACCGTTGGGCACCACGGGCTCCCCGGTGCCGGCATCGAGCAGGACGGTCTTCCAGGCCGAGTCGGCCTCGTGTTCATGCCCGGGCAGGTCCGCGGCAGTAAGGAACTTGCCGGGCACGAGGCCAGTGCCGTCCGGGGAGTCGACGAGGGTGATGAGGAAGGGCAGGTCGGTGTACCGCTTGGCGAAGTCGGTGAAGAACGGCACCTCACGGTCGACATAGAACTCCTTGAGGATCACGTGCCCCATGGCCATGGCGAGCGCCGCATCTGTGCCTGCCTGCGGGGCCATCCACTCGTCGGCGAACTTCGTGTTGTCCGCGTAGTCCGGGCTGACCACCACCACCTTGGTACCGCGGTAGCGGACTTCCGTCATCCAGTGGGCGTCCGGGGTGCGGGTGACCGGGACGTTCGAGCCCCACATCATGAGGTAGGTGGAGTCCCACCAGTCCCCCGATTCCGGGACGTCGGTCTGGTCCCCGAACACCTGCGGGCTCGCGACCGGCAGGTCCGCATACCAGTCGTAGAAGCTCGTCATGACGCCGCCGATGAGCTGGATGAACCGGGTGCCGACGCAGTGGCTCACGATCGACATGGCCGGGATCGGCGAGAATCCCGAACAGCGGTCGGGCCCGTAGGCCTTGATCGTATGGACGTGGGCGGCGGCGGCGATCTCGATGGCTTCGTTCCAGCTCGCTCGCACGAGGCCGCCCTTGCCGCGGGCCTTCTGGTAGCGGCGGCGCCGCTCCGGGTCTGAGACGATGTCCGCCCATGCGGCCACCGGGTCTCGCAGCCGCTGCTTGGCCTCGCGGTACATCTCGAGCAGCGGCCCGCGCACGTAGGGGTAGCGGACGCGGGTCGGCGAGTACGTGTACCAGGAGAACGCCGCACCCCGGGGGCAGCCCCTCGGCTCGTATTCCGGCCGGTCCGGCCCCACGGAGGGATAGTCGGTCTGCTGCGATTCCCAGGTGATGATGCCGTCCTTGACGTACACCTTCCACGAGCACGAGCCGGTGCAGTTCACCCCGTGGGTCGAACGGACCACCTTGTCGTGGCTCCACCTGTCGCGGTAGAACACGTCTCCCGCGCGCCCGCCTTCGCGGAACACCGCGCGCCCGTCGTCTGTCTCCTCCCACCGGGTGAAGAAGCGCCCCATCGCGAGCATCGCATCGGAGGCACTGCCATCGAGTCCTGGTCGGATCGGTCCGGCTGCCATGGGCCACACTCTAGGGATGCGCCGATCGGAGCGGGAAGGGCTTGTTTGCTAGCGAAAGGAAATATGCGCTAATCCGATGCGGATTTCAGGGCACGACGTCCTCGTGCCGCCGCACGTCCTCGACCGCGGCCGCTACGTTGCGCGTGAAGAGGACGAGCCATGCCAGCACGACGCCGGCGATCACGAGCTCCATCGCGGTCATGTTGTAGTACCCGAGCGGCCACCAGAGCATGACCGAGACCACGGCCGCGCCCAGCAGCGCGTAGCCCGCCGCGTAGAACGTCCGGCTCAGCCCCGGGACCCACGCCGGCGTCCGGACGAGGAGCAGCGTGAAGGCGGCCGCCATGGAGGTCGCCATGGTGTTGTGCGCCGCCATGAACACGTCCACGGGGATGAGGCCGGTGCACACGAGGAACGCCCCCATCAGCACGAGGCACGCGAGCAGCGGCCGCTCGCGTGTGGCGGGCGTGGCCAGGCCGGCCCGGCGCCGGTGTGCGTCGAGGGCGCGCAGGTCGCGTGTCATGTACTCGGCCAGGAGCGCGATCACGACCCCTGCCGTCACGAGCGTCGCGTTGAAGGCCAGCGCCACCCCGTAGTCCGCGGCCCCGAGCACGCTGAAGTTGACTTCCCACCAGTTGGAGCGGGTCGTCGTCACCATCGACGTGAGGATCCCCGCGCCCAGGAAGGTCGCGAGCAGGTTGGAGAGCACGTAGCTGTCCATGCGCGAGCCCGACTGGTACGCCGCGTAGGCCGCGAGGGCAGCCGACACGGCAGTCAGAAGGGACGCCGCGAACGCGTCCAGCGTCAGCCCCGTGAACGCGCGCTGGAAGATCTGGAAGCTGGCCCAGGCCACCATGAAGGAGATGGCGGCATGCACGAAGGCGAGCGCCACCGTGCCCAGCAGCCGCCGCCACAGGGGACGGCCGGCGAGCCAGCGCCGGTCCGGATCGGCGTACGAGCGCCGGTACGCGACCGGGAACACGATCAGCGCCGCTGCCCCCGCCACGAGCCCGGCGACCTCCCCGACGCCGTGGTCGCCCGAGAGGGCAGGCCTGCGCCCGGCGAAGGCGACGAGCGCCACGACGAGCCCGGCCAGCGCGGCCACGAGGCCGGTGGCGAGCGCCCGCGCCTCCACGGCGGTCGCCGTGGGCTCGGGCCGCAGCCGTTCGCGCGGCGGGCGCTGCGCGGACTCCGCGCCGCGGCGGTTCACCGCAGGCTCCGGTACCACTCGCCATCGTGGCCCGCGGGGCGGAAGCCGATCGCCTCGTTGATGGCGAGCATGTGCGCGTTCTCCTCGGCATTGAAGGTCACGACCTTGGCCGCCTGAGGGTACCTGGCGCGGTACTGCGCCAGGTTCGCGAGCTTGATCCACATCCCGAGGGACCGGCCGCGGTGCCCCGCCCGCACGAGGGTGTCGTCCTGGTCGGCCACGTCCTCCTTGCCGCGCCGGACCCACAGGGCCGTGTACGCGGCGAACTCGCCCGTGGCCCGGTGACGGGCCACGGCGTACAGCGGCACCGTGCCGGCCTCTGCGAGCATCGCCTCGAGCGCGGCGACGCGCTCGGCGTCCCAGACCGCCGCGTCCGTCCGCGACTCCCCCTGGGGCGCGTCCACGGACATGCGCGCGAACAGCTCCGCCATCCCCGCCCGGTGCTCGGGCGGGACACCCTCCCAGGTCATGAGTTCGTACTCCGCCGAGGCCTTCGCCGAGGCCGCCGCCGCGAGGGCCGGCCACCCGCCGTCGTGCGCCGCGAGGTCCAGCGCGCTGAACCGCACCACCTGGTTCAGCGAGAACCCGGCCGCGCGGGCGAAGCGCACCGGCCTCTCGGCTGCCCGCAGGGCGCCGGTGCCGGTCGAGGGCACCACCGCGCCGTCCTCGGCGGGGGAGCCGCCGGAGCCGGCCGGACCGGAGGCGGGGACGGGATGCTCGGTGAACGCGTCCGCGACGGTGCGGCCCCGCCGTCGTGCCTCCTCGAGGGCCGCGTCCAGCAGCGCGCGCCCCAGCCCCCGCCCCGAGAAGTCGTCCAGGACCTCGGCGCGCACCATCGCACGGTCCAGGTCCTCCTTGAGCGAGACCCGGCACCAGGCGCGCCCCGCCATCCGTCCCCCCGCACGGGCGAAGAACAGCGCCGTCTGGTCGTACGGCGAATCCCGCCAGACCCGCAGCCGGTACTCCGGCGGCGAGCAGCGGTCCTCGTGCCCCCAGATCTGCCGCTGCACGGCGTCGGTGAGGCGCGAGAACTCCAGGAACTCCTCGGCCTCCGGCCCCTCGAGCCTCGAGGGCAGGCGCAGCCGTTCGATACGGTAGCCAGCGCTCATGTGCGCCAGTCTAGCCGCGCCCGCGCGTGCGGGCGGGAACGCACGAGGGCCCCCTTCCACGGGCGGGAAGGGGGCCCTCGTCAGCGGTGCGAGTGGGGCTGATCAGCCCTCGATGATCACCTTGGTGGCGTTCGGGTCGACCTGGACGCCGGGGCCGAACGTCGTGGCGACGGTGGCCTTCTGGATGTAGCGGCCCTTCGACGCGGACGGCTTGAGGCGGAGCACCTCGTCGAGCGCGGCCGCGTAGTTCTCGGCGAGCTGGCGCGCGTCGAACGAGGTCTTGCCGATGATGAAGTGCAGGTTCGAGTGCTTGTCGACGCGGAAGTCGATCTTGCCGCCCTTGATCTCGTTCACGGCCTTGGCCACGTCCGGGGTCACGGTGCCGGTCTTCGGGTTCGGCATGAGGTTGCGCGGGCCGAGGATCTTGCCGAGGCGGCCGACCTTGCCCATGAGCTCCGGGGTGGCCACGGCGGCGTCGAAGTCCGTCCAGCCGCCCTGGATGCGCTCGATCAGGTCGTCCGAGCCGACCACGTCGGCGCCGGCGGCCTCGGCCGCCGCTGCCTTGTCGCCGGTCGCGAACACGACGACGCGGGCGGTCTTGCCCGTGCCGTGCGGGAGGATGACCGTGCCGCGGACCATCTGGTCCGCCTTGCGCGGGTCCACGCCGAGGCGGAACGCGACCTCAACCGTCGCGTCCGTCTTGGACGGGTTGATCTCCTTGGCCAGGGCGACGCCCTCGGCCGGGGAGTACACCTTGCCGGCCTCGATCTTCTCGGCCGCTGCCTGGTATGCCTTGCTGCGCTTTGCCATGCTGCTCTTGATCTCCTTGTGCAGGTGTGGTCATTGTGGGCCGCGCTCGGCCCTGCCACGGACGACGGCGGGACTCGCCGTGCGTCGTTGATGTTCGGTGTGGGGGCGGTGACCCCCGGGGTGGGTCTTAGCCCTCGACGGTGATGCCCATGGAGCGGGCGGTGCCGGCGATGATCTTCTTCGCGGCCTCGACGTCGTTGGCGTTGAGGTCCTCGAGCTTGGTCTTGGCGATCTCCTCGACCTGGGCGTCGGAGAGCTTGGCGACCTTCACCGTGTGCGGGGTCGCGGAGCCCTTCTGGACGCCCGCAGCCTTCTTGATCAGCTCAGCGGCCGGCGGGGTCTTGGTGATGAAGGTGAAGGAGCGGTCCTCGTAGACCGTGATCTCCACCGGGATGACGTTGCCACGCTGGGATTCCGTCGCGGCGTTGTACGCCTTGCAGAACTCCATGATGTTGACACCGTGCTGGCCGAGCGCAGGACCGATCGGCGGGGCCGGGTTGGCGGCGCCCGCCTGGATCTGCAGCTTGATGAGGCCGGTGACCTTCTTCTTGGGAGCCAATGTAGGGTCCTTTTCTTCCTTACGCTTCCTGGAGCAGCAGGAGCGCCGCCCAGGTGGTGACCGCCATGGCGAGGCAGTCGACCGCCCCGGCACCGGTAGGCATCCGGTCCCGGGGCGAAGTCTTCAATTGTACAGACGTGGCGTCCGTGCGGCGTCCTAGATCTTCGCGACCTGGTTGAACGCGAGCGTCACGGGGGTCTCGCGCTCGAAGATCGAGACGAGGACCACGAGGGTCTGCGACTCGGGCTTGATCTCCGAGATGGTCGCCGGGAGGGTCTCGAACGGGCCCTCCTTGACGATGACGGACTCGCCGACCTCGAAGTCCACGGCGACCGGCGCGGCCTGGGCCTTCTGGCCGGCCTTGCCTGCGGCCTTCGCCTCGGCAGCCTGCTCCTGCTCGAACACCGGGGCGAGCATCGAGAAGACCTCGTCGAGGGTCAGCGGGACCGGGTTGTGGGCGTTGCCCACGAAGCCGGTGACGCCCGGGGTGTGGCGGACGGCGCCCCACGAGGCGTCGGTCAGGTCCATGCGCACCAGCACGTAGCCCGGGATGCGGACCCGGTTCACGATCTTGCGCTGGGCGTTCTTGATCTCGACGACTTCCTCCATCGGGACCTGGATCTCGAAGATGTAGTCTTCCATGTCCAGCGTCTGGATGCGGGTCTCGAGGTTCGACTTCACGCGGTTCTCGTAGCCCGCGTAGGAGTGGATGACGTACCAGTCGCCCGGCTGGCGGCGCAGCTTGGCACGGAAGTCCTCGGCGGCCTTGGCGGCGGCAGCGGCCGGGTCGATCTCCTCGGCGGCCTCCTCGCCCTCGGCGACGTCCTCGCCCGTGGAGGCGGCGTCGTCGTGCGCCGTCTCCTCGGCGACCGGAGCCTCCTCGGCCTCGGCTTCCTCAGCCGGAGCCTCCTCGGCCTCAGCCTCCTCAGCCGGAGCCTGCTCAGCCTCGTCGGAGACAACCTCGTCGTCGCCGGCCTCGTCAGGGGAAGCGGCAGGGGCAACGGGCGCAGCGGCGTCGGAGAAGGCCGGCTCGAATGCCGACTCCTCGTGCTCGGTCCCGCGATCCTCGAGCTCGTGCTCAGACACTTAGTCTCCTGCTTTCCTCGTGCGACTTACTCGTTGCGACTTAAATGGCTCATCCGCACACCCTGCCCCGTCCCGGTCTCCCGGTTCCGGGCCAGAGGTCTGCGGACCCAGGCCTAGTTGGTGGTGGACGTCCCGCCGAAGACCCAGCCGATGCCGATCCCGAAGAGGAAGTCGAGGACGAACACGACCACCATCATCACTATGACGAACCCCAGCACCACGAGCGTGTAGTTGACCAGCTCCTGACGGGTCGGCGTGACGACCTTGCGGAGCTCGCCGATCACCTGCCGGACAAAGAGCGCGATCCGGCCGAAGAAGCCAAGCTTCCTGGCCTGCTTGGGGCGGCCCGAACTGCTTGAAGCTGTTTCGGTCAACCGATTCCTCGCTCACTCGCTCTGCCCGCAGGACTTCCCCGCCGGATCCGTTCTGTGGGTGCTGGAACAGCCCGGACGGAGCCGGGCTGTGTTCCTGCGCAGGGCAGACAGGACTCGAACCTGCAACCTGCGGTTTTGGAGACCGCTGCGCTACCAATTGCGCCACTGCCCTTCGGTGGAAACCACCTGACGGCGGAATCGCCGTGGACTACCTTACCAAGGATCCTGCGGGGCCGCGCCCAGCAGCGTCCCGGCAGAGGAGACCACGCGCCGCTTCCGGCGCCGAGGGTCAAGTCTACGCACAATCCCCGCCGGCGTCGAACTGGGACGGGGGCGGCCGGTGGCGGCAGGGCCCGAGCGCCTAGAGTAGGTACCACCAGCCTCCCGAGAAGAAGGATTGCCCCATGACCTCCGCCCGCGTCTCCCAGCGCATCGGATCCATCGCAGAATCCGCCACCCTGGCCGTCGACGCGAAGGCGAAGGCCCTCAAGGCCGCGGGGCGCCCCGTCATCGGCTTCGGCGCCGGCGAGCCCGACTTCCCGACCCCGCAGTACATCGTGGATGCCGCCATCGAGGCGGCGCGCCAGCCGCGCTTCCACCGGTACTCCCCCGCCGGGGGCCTGCCCGAGCTCAAGGCCGCCATCGCCGCGAAGACCAAGCGGGATTCCGGCTACGAGGCCGAGGCGTCCCAGGTGCTGGTCACCAACGGCGGCAAGCAGGCCGTCTACAACACGTTCGCGACCCTGCTCGACCCGGGCGACGAGGTGCTGCTCCCCACCCCGTACTGGACCACCTACCCCGAGTCCATCCGCCTCGCCGGCGGCGTCCCGGTCGAGGTCTTCGCCGGGCCCGAGCAGGGCTACCTCGTCACCGTGGACCAGCTCGAGGCCGCGCTCACCGAGCGCACCAAGATCCTGCTGTTCGTCTCGCCGTCCAACCCCACCGGCGCGGTGTACTCCCCCGAGCAGGTCAAGGAGATCGGCCAGTGGGCTGCCTCGAAGGGCCTGTGGGTGGTCACCGACGAGATCTACGAGCACCTCACCTACGACGGCGTGCCGTTCACCTCGATCGCGACCGCGGTCCCCGAGCTCGGGGACAGGGTCGTGATCCTCAACGGCGTGGCCAAGACGTACGCGATGACCGGCTGGCGCGTGGGCTGGATGATCGGCCCGGCCGATGTCATCAAGGCGGCTACGAACCTCCAGTCGCACGCCACGAGCAACGTCGCGAACGTCTCCCAGATGGCGGCCCTCGCCGCCGTGTCGGGCCCGCTGGACGCCGTGGAGGAGATGAAGGTCGCCTTCGACCGCCGGCGCAAGACGATGGTGGGAATGCTCTCGGCCATCGAGGGCGTGAACTGCCCGACGCCCAAGGGCGCCTTCTACGTCTACCCCGACGTCCGCGGGATCCTCGGCAAGGAGATCGCCGGCATCCGCCCGGCCACCTCGGCCGAGCTCGCCGCGCTCATCCTCGACAAGGCCGAGGTGGCGATCGTCCCCGGCGAGGCCTTCGGCCCGAGCGGGTTCGTGCGCCTCTCCTACGCGCTCGGCGACGACGACCTCGCCGAGGGTGTGGGCCGCATCCAGGAACTCCTCGGGACGGCCAAGTAGGGCTCGCCCCCTCCTGAAGCACGACGGCGGTGGCCCGCCTCCCGCGGGAGGCGGGCCACCGCCGTCGTGCTTCTGAGAGTCACCTTCTGAGAGTCACCTTCTGAAAGTCACCTTCTGAAAGTCACCTTCTGAGAGGCAGCTTCTGCGGGTCCACCCACAGGAGGCGACCCCCAGGAGGTGACACTCAGACGGGGCGGGGCTACCAGATGCGGCGATCGGCGGCCCAGCGCGAGAGCTCGTGCCGGTTGGTGAGCTGGAGCTTGCGCAGCACCGCGGAGACGTGGGTCTCGACCGTCTTGACCGAGATGAACAGCTCCTTCGCGGTCTCCTTGTAGGAGTAGCCGCGGGCGATGAGCCGCATGACGTCGAGCTCGCGGGCGGAGAGCTTGTCGAGCTCGTCGTCGGCCACAGACTGGGTGCCGAACGCGTCGAGGACGAAGCCCGCGAGGCGGGGCGAGAACACGGCGTCCCCGTCCGCGACGCGCAGCACGGCGTCGGTGATCTCGCGGCCCGAGGCGGTCTTGGTGACGTAGCCGCGGGCCCCGGCGCGGATCACGGAGACCACGTCCTCGGCCGCATCGGAGACGCTGAGCGCGAGGAAGCGCACCGTCTGCAGGAGCGGCGCGCACCGCGTGAGCACCTCGCGCCCTCCCCCGCCGAGGCCGCCCGGAAGGTGGACGTCCAGGAGGACGACGCGGGGACGGAGCTGCTCGATCGCCTCGACGGCACCCTCGACCGTCCCGGCCTCGCCCACCACGCGCACGCGCTCGTCGAGGTCGGCCTTCAGCCCCGACCGGAAGATGGTGTGGTCGTCCACGATGACGACGTCCACGGGCTCCCGCCCCGATTCCGTGCTCATGTCTCCTCCGTCCTCGGCAGCCGCAGCCGCACCTCGGTGCCGTCCGGTCCGCTCACGATCGCCGCCTCGCCCCCGTGCCGGCGCATGCGCCCGACGATCGACTCCCGCACGCCCAGCCTGTCCTCCGGCACGGCCTCGAGGTCGAAGCCGGGGCCCCGGTCCTTGATGAAGACCTCCGTGGCGTCGCTGCCCGTCTCCGCATAGACCGAGACGGGGCCCGCGCCGTGGCGGACCGCGTTGAGCATCGCCTCGCGGGCGGCCTGCAGGAGGGCGTCCTGGCGGTCGCGGGCCGACGTGCCGCCGGTCCGGGTGGCCTCGGGCTCGCCGACGGTGACGACGTCGACCGGGACGCCGTGCAGGTCCTCGACCTCGCCCGCGAGCGCGGCGATCCTATCCGCGAAGGTGCCCTCGCCGCTGCGGGCATCCCGGTAGAGCCATTCGCGCAGCTCGCGTTCCTGGGCGCGGGCGAGGCGCGTCACGTCCGCCTCGCTGCCGGCGCGGCGCTGGATGAGGGCCAGGGTCTGCAGGACCGAGTCGTGCAGGTGCGCGGCGATCTCGGCCCGCTCCTCCTCCCGCACCCGCGCGGCCCGCTCCGCACCCAGCTCACGCCAGAACTTCAGGCCCCACGGCAGCAGCACGAGGGCCACCCCGGCGAGCACGGCGAACGAGGCCAGCAGCGCCATGCCCAGCACATTCCACTGGCTGCCCGACACGGCCAGGGTCACGCCTGCCACGACCAGGGCGATCCCCGCTCCGAGGCGCAGCCAGCCCGTCCAGCGCTCGGCGCCGGCGCCGCGGACGAGCCTCTCGCGCCGCGCCTCGTCCAGCTGCATCCAGGCCAGCGCCACGCCGCCGAGGATGGCGGCAACGGGCACGATCGTGTCCAGCGGCACCTGGACCCCGATGAGGGACCCGCCCAGCGCCACCGCCCCGAGGAGGAGGACGACGCCGAGCAGCACCTCGCGCGCGTACCGCGCCGCGTGCGGGGCCTGGCGGGGGGCCGCCGGCGGGAGGACCGGCTCGGACACCGCGGGCGCGATGGGCGACGCCGGGCGGCGCGCGGCCCGGCGGGCCGCCTCGGCCGCGGTGGGCACCATGACCCACAGCCAGCCGTACAGGACGATCCCCGCGCCGCCGAGGACCGCGGCGACGGCCATGATCCAGCGGACCACGTCGGGGCGCATCCCCAGGTGCCGTGCGAGCCCGGAGCAGACCCCTGCGATGAGACGGTCCTCTCCCCGTACGAGGGGAGGGCGCACGGGCACGGCGTTCATGGATCCATCCAAGCACTCCTCGGTGCCCTCAGGGGCGCCGCGGCCCCCTTCCCGGGGTCCGTTCAGGGTCCGTTCAGGGTCTCCCCCCATGGGGGCGCGCGGGGCCGGGCGGAAGGATGGGGGCATGAGCACCGATCAGTCCCCCGGCGAGCAGCCGGACCCCCTCCCGCAGCCCGGGCTTCCGCAGCCCGGCCCCGAAGCGCGGCCCACCGCGGAGGGCACCGGCTCTGCGCCCCGCCCCCTCCCGCCCCGCGGGGGCGACTTCTTCGGCTGGATCCGCGGGCTCGGCCTCGTCCGCGGCCGCGACCGCTGGATGGGCGGGGTCGCGAGCGGCCTGGCGCACCGGTGGGGCATCGACCCCATCCTGGTCCGCGGCCTCTTCATCGTCGCCGCGATCTTCCTGGGCGTCGGCGTCCTCGCCTACGGCCTCCTCTGGCTGCTCCTGCCCGAGCCCGACGGCCGCATCCATGCGCAGGAGGCAGCGCACGGGCGCTGGACGGCGGGCATGACGGGCGGCCTCATCGTCACGGTGATCGGCCTCGGCGGGGCCCGGGCGGGGTTCTGGTTCGGAGACCACGGGATCGGCGGGGCGTTCTGGGGCCTGTTCTGGGTCGCCGTCGTGGGCTTCGGGATCTACAGCATCGTGCGCGGGAGCCGGAGGCACACCGCCTCCCGGACGGCCGAGGCGCACCGGCCCGGCGGGACGGTGCCGCCGGCACCGCCGCACCCGGCGGCCGACGCGCGCCAGGACGGCCCCTTCGCTGCAGGCGTACCGAGCGCCGGTGACACCGCCTACACGAAGCCGGGGACACCGCCGTCGTACGCCGATACGTACTCGCCGCAGCCCGGCCCCGCCTACTCCGCGGCCCCCCACTACGCCGCTCCCCACTACGGCCCCTATGTCCCGGCACCGACCGTGGTGCACCCGCCGCGGCGGCCGCGCGCCTCCGGCCCCTACGTGCTCGTGGTGCTCGGTGCGGCGGCCCTCGCGGCGGGCTCCCTCGGCGCCGTCATCGCCACCGGGGCGGTGCCGCTCGCGATGGGGACGATCTGGACCGCCATCGCGGTGGTCCTCGGCCTCGGCATCCTCGTCGCCGGCCTCCGCGGCCGCCGGGCCGGGGTCCTGACGCTGTTCGCGATCGTCGCGCTCGTCGGCAGCGCCGCCTCGCAGGGGGCCGACCGGCTCGCGAGCGTCCGCTCGAGCCAGGTCGCCTTCGCCCCCGCGAGCCTGCAGGAGGCGGCGAGGGGCTACGACGTCGCGATGGCGAGGGGCAGCCTCGACCTGTCCGGCCTCGACACCGCGCGCCCGCTCCCGTCGGAGACGCTGGTCCCCGTCAAGGCCACGATGAGCGACCTCACGATCACGGTCCCGAAGGACGTCCCCGTCGAGGTGCGCACCTCCACGACGCTCGCGGACGTCACCGCGAACGGCCGGCGCGCCACCGGCCTCAGCCGGCACGACACCACCACCTACAACTCCGGCACGTCCGGGCCCGCGCTCGTCGTCGAACTCGACGCCACCCTGAGCTCGGTCACTGTCAACGAGGAGCGCTGAGATGAGCACCCAGCAGCAGATGCGGCCCGAGGCCACCGGGCCGGCCGTCGGAACGATCGTGTGGGGAGCAGTGGTGATCGTCCTGGGAGCCCTCATGTTCGCCAACCGGCTCGGCTGGCTGACCGTCGATCCCGGATACGCCGCCGCGGGCGTCCTGCTCCTGGCCGGGCTCGGCCTCGTGGTCGGCGGCCTGCTCGCCGCGCGGCGGCGGAGGGCCCTCCCGGACGACGGCGCAGCGGTCGCCCCGGGCGGTGCCGAGCCCTCCCAGCCCGCACCGGGACCCCGTCCGAGCCCGTACGAGGACCTTGGGCCTCGCGGCGACGGCTCAGAGCGCACAGACTGAAGACCCGCAGCATCCCATCAACCCTTCACACCCTAGGGAGAGACCATGGACAAGTTCTTCGACGCGCTCCGCTCGATGGGGCTCAGGCGCGGCCCACGGCGGATCGTCGGCGGCGTGCTCGGCGGCATCGCCGACAGGCTCAACGTCGACCCCGCCTTCGTGCGGATCGTCTTCGTCATCCTCTGCCTCCTCCCGGGGCCCGCGGTCCTCGTCTACCTTGCGGCGTGGATCGTGGTCCCCGACCAGGACGGGAGGATCATCCTCGAGGACTGGGTCCGGCCCAGGGGCATCGGCCCCGGCGGCCCCGGCCGAGGGCCCGTGGGCCCCGGGGCGGGCGGTCCCGGCGCAGGCGGTCCTGCCGCGTGAGCTGATCCGGCAGCGTGAGCTGATCCAGCGGCGGCCGCTCCATCCTGGAGCGGCCGCCGCTGCATCCTGGAGCGGCCGCCGCTGCCCTGGCCGCCGAGAGGTGTCCGGGGAGTGCGCGCCGGCCCGGGCCGAAGGCCTCTGGGAGCCCTGCATCCGCCTGCCGACACTGGAGGCAGTGGGCCGGACCCACGGCTCGGAGGGACAGCATCATGAGCACGGAACAGACCCACGGGCCCGCGGGAGCCCCGTTCCCCGGCCGTCCATCGGGACAGTCGGGCGCAGACTTCTTCACGTGGGTACGTGCCCTCGGCCTCTCCCGCGGGCCGGACCGGTGGGCGGGAGGCGTGGCGAGCGGCCTCGCCCACCGCTGGGGCGTGGATCCGATCCTGGTGCGCGGCCTGTTCGTCCTCGCGTCGGTCTTCCTCGGCGTCGGGCTGCTCGTCTACGGGGTCCTGTGGCTCCTGCTCCCCGAGCCGGACGGCCGCATCCACCTCCAGCAGGCGATGCGGGGCCAGTGGACCGGAGGCATGACCGGCGCCCTCATCGCCGTCGTCGTGGGCCTCGGCGGGACCCGCACGGGACTGGCGTTCGAGGCCGGCGGCGACGGCCCGCTCTGGGGGACGGTGTGGGCCCTGTTCTGGCTGGCTGTCGCGGTGCTCGTCGTGACGAGCATCGCCCGGTCGCACCGCTCGCGCAGGGCGCCCGAAGCGCGGTCCACGGCAGGGACGCCGGGGGCGCCCATGGCGTCTGCCGGAGACATGTCCGGGAGCCCCGCGCCGCACCCCGCGGCACCCCCACCGCTCTACCCGCCCCCGCCGCTGTACCCCACCGCTCCGGGCGCCCCGGGTGAACCGGCGCCGTCGGCCGCGGCCCTTCCGCCGCCCGCCCTGCCGCGCCCGTACCGACTCGGGCCCGGTGGCCCCTTCACCACCGTGGTCGTCGGCCTGGCCGTCATCGTCGGCGGGCTCCTGCTGGCGTTCCAGCTCAGCGGCCATCCGCTCGTCGACCCGGCCTCGGGCGCGATCTGGGCCGCCGGCGCCGCCATCATCGGCCTGGGCATCATCGTGGCCGGCCTCCGCGGGCGCTCGGCCGGGATCCTCTCCTTCTTCGCCGTCGCCGCCCTGGCCACCGCCGCCGTCACACAGCCCGCGTACCACTTGAGCCGCTCACCGGGACCCGTCGACCTCTCCCCCACCACCCTGTCCCAGGCGACATCGGGCTATTCGGTCACCGCCGCATCGGGGCAGCTGGACCTGCGGGGGCTCGACGTCGCCGGCCCCCTGTCGGCCACCGCCGTCGTCCCGGTGGAGGCCACCATGAGCCAGCTGACGGTCACGGTCCCCAAGAACATCCCCGTGCGGGTGGAGGCGGACGCGACGATGGGCAATGTCCACTTCGGCTCGAAGTCGGTCGCCGGGCTCACGGCCCAGGACTCCGAGACCTTCAACGCGGGACAGCCGGGCTCCACGCTCGTCGTCCGCATCCACGCCACCATGAGCAACGTCGAGATCCGGCAGGAGCAATGAGATGAGCACTGACTTCGGCGCGAAGGGCGCCCGCGAGGGCGCCCCCGAACGTGGCCCGAGCGTCAGCACGATCGTGTGGGGCGCCGTCGTGGTGGCTGCCGCGGGACTCCTCGTGGCCAGCCGGCTCGGCTGGTTCACCGTCGATCCCGGAGTCGTCACCGTCGCGCTCCTCCTCGTCGCGGGCGTGGGACTCGTCATCGGCGGCGTCGTCGCGGCCGGCCGGAACCGGCGCGGCTCCGGCGGCCACACACCATCCTGACCCCCCTGCGGGGTGCCGGACCGAGCACCCGTTCGGCGGCCGTTCCGTCATGGAACGGCCGCCGCTGCGTGTGGTGTGCATCACCAACAGGCCGCGACTACAATCGGCGTGGGCTCAACGGGGCGCCTCAAGCACACCACCGACGGCCCGCCGCCCCACGGCCCGGCCGCACCCTATGGGAAGGCCCCCTGCATGAAGATCGGCATCCTCACCTCCGGCGGCGACTGCCCCGGCCTCAACGCCGTCATCCGTGGGGCGGTGCTCAAGGGCATCGCCGTGCACGGCCAGGAGTTCGTGGGCTACCGGGACGGCTGGCGCGGGGTCGTCGAGGGCGACGTCATCGACCTGCCGCGCACCTCGGTCCGCGGCATCGCCAAGCAGGGCGGCACGATCCTGGGGACCTCCCGCACCAACCCGTTCGAGAACAACGGCGGCCCCGAGGTGATCAAGGCCCACATGGAGCGGCTCGGGATCGACGCCATCATCGCGATCGGCGGCGAGGGCACGCTGGCGGCTGCGCGGCGCCTCACGGACGCGGGCCTGAAGATCGTCGGCGTCCCCAAGACCGTCGACAACGACCTCGACGCCACCGACTACACGTTCGGCTTCGACACCGCCGTGGAGATCGCCACCGAGGCGATCGACCGGCTCCGCACCACGGGCGAGTCCCACCACCGCTGCATGATCGCCGAGGTCATGGGCCGCCACGTCGGCTGGATCGCCCTGCACTCCGGGATGGCCTCCGGCGCCCACGCGATCCTCATCCCCGAGCACAAGGTCACCATGGACCAGATCGCCACGTGGGTGAAGCTGGCCCGGGACCGGGGCAGGGCCCCGCTCGTGGTCGTCGCCGAGGGGTTCGTGCTCGAGGGCATGGACGCCCCGCACTCGGAGCGCGGCCTCGACACCTTCGGCCGCCCGCGCCTGGGCGGCATCGCCGAGCAGCTCGCGCCCGAGATCGAGGCGCGCACCGGCATCGAGACGCGGGCGACGATCCTGGGCCACATCCAGCGCGGCGGCGTCCCCACCGCGTTCGACCGCGTCCTCGCCACGCGCCTGGGCATGGCCGCGATCGACTCCGTGGTGGAGGGCCGCTGGGGCACCATGGTCTCGCTGCACGGCACGGAGATCGCCCACGTGGGCTTCGAGGAGGCCCTCGGCCGGCTCAAGGTCGTGCCCCAGCACCGCTACGACGAGGCCGCCGTCCTGTTCGGCTGACGGGCGGCCCGTGGTGTCTCCGACCTTCTCCGCCGGCAGCCGGGGCATCGTCCGGCTGGCCTGGGCGCGCCGGCTCGGCCTCCCCGATCTGAGCTTCGCGGACGACGGCGGCACCCTCCTCGGGTGCCACGACGGCGCGTCCGAGCTGGTCGCCGTCGCGCTCTTCGGCCAGCTCGCCCTCGTCGGCCCCACCGGGCCGGTGGAGGCGGCGGCCGAGCTCGATGCCGAAGAGCTCCTCGGCGGCGGAGCGCTGCTGCGGGCCGCCGGTCCGCGCGCGCACGGGCTGCGCTCCGCGGTGCTCGGCTTCGCCGACGACCTGCCGCTCGAACAGCCGGACACGGAGCCGCAGGTCACGCGCGGGGCGCCGGAGGCGATCGAGCTCGAGATGCGCTGCCCGCCGGACGACGTCACGTCGGCGGGACTGACCGAGCGCGACCACCGGTTCACGATCATGCTCCCGGAGGGCCCCGCCGCCTGCGCGGCCTACTCGGTCCGGGACGGTCTCCTGGCCGACCTCGGGGTGCTCGTGGCGCCCACGCTGCGCGGCAGGGGGCTCGGACGGCTGGCCGCCTCCGTCGCCGCCCACGAGGCGCTCGCGGACGGCCTCATCGTGCAGGCCGCCGTCCCGTCCCACGCCCTCGCCGCGCTGCGCCTGGCCGATTCCCTCGGGATCCAGGCGCAGGGACGGTACGCGGCGGTCTCGCTCCCGCCCCGCTGACCGCCCCGCCGCGACGTCACCCCGCGCAGGAACGCGAGATCACCCCGTGGGAGGGAGGAAGGTCAGCGGCGGGACTCGGCCACGTGTCCTCCGCGGCAGCCGGCCTCCCGACCGCCGGGGGGACCTTCACGAAGAACAGCGCCACCGCCAGGCCGACCACGCCGAGCGCGGCGGGCAGGAGCACCGACTGCCCCATGGCCGCGGAGAAGCCGGCCTGCAGGAACGCCGGAAGGTGGCCGGAGGCGAGCTCGCCGGTCGGGGCGGCGTGGCCGCCGGGGGGGAGCTCGGCCGAGAGCCTGGCCTCCATGAGCGCCGCGATCGCCGCCGAGCCCAGCACGGCGCCCACCTGGCGGGTGGTGTTGTAGATGCCGGACCCGGCGCCGGCCAGTTGCGGCGGGAGGCCGCGCGTGGCCAGGGTGGCGAGCGGCCCCCAGATCCCGGCATTCGCGACGCCGACCACCGCGCTCGGGATGAGCAGGAGCCAGATGGGCTGCTCGGGCGTCATGAGCACGGCGTAGAGGACGAGCCCGACGGCGAAGACGAGCATGCCGCCGATGTTCATGGCCTTCGCATGGCCGCGGTCCACCAGCCTGCCGGCGAACGGCGCGAGCGCGCCGGAGAACACGGCGAGCGGGATGCTCATCAGCGCGGACTGCGTGGGCGTCATCCCGCGCACGAGCTGGTAGTAGAAGATCGTCGGCAGTCCGAACGAGGTGACGGCGAAGCCGACCGTGGAGATCCCCAGGTTCGCGATCGAGAAGTTCCGGTCGCGGAAGAGCCCCAGCGGCACGAGCGGCTCGGCCTTGTTCACGGCCTGCCAGAGGACGAACAGTGCCATCACCACGACGCCCGCGATGATGAGCGACCACACCGTGAGGGGACCGCTGATGGTGCCCCACGAGTAGGTCTGCCCCTCCTGGATGCCGAAGACGACGAGGAACATGCCCGCCCCGCTGAGGACCACGCCGAGCCAGTCGAAGCGGTGCGAATGCGTGGGGAGCGTCGGGACGAGCCGGGCGGCCAGGATGAAGCCGACGACCCCGACGGGCACATTGATGTAGAACACCCACTCCCAGCCGAAGCCGTCCACGAGGATGCCGCCGAGGATCGGGCCCACCAGCATCGCCACACCGGCGGTAGAGCCCCACACGCTCATCGCTGCACCCCGGCGCTCAGGCGGGAAGATGCGGGTGATGACCGCCATGGTCTGCGGGGTCATGAAGGACGCGCCGAGCCCCTGCACCACGCGCGCGGCGATGAGCGAGGCGATGCTCCCGGACAGGCCGCACCACAGCGAGGACAGGGTGAAGACGACGAGCCCGATCAGGTACATCCGCTTCGGGCCGAACCTGTCGCCGAGCCTGCCGGTGATGAGCAGCGGCACGGCGTACGCGAGCAGGTAGGCGCTCGTGACCCAGATGACGGCATTGATGTCCGCCCCGAGCGCCCGCATGATGGCCGGGTTGGCCACCGAGACGATCGTCGTGTCGATGAGGATCATGAAGAAGCCGATGACGAGTGCCCACAGCGCAGCCCATGGCCGCTGGATGTCTACCACCGGACAAGGGTCTCACTTCCGGCAGTCGCCGGCGCTCGGCGGCCGGCCGCCTGTGGTGAGCCTCACGGTTACCAGGTGTAGTTGTTGGTCCGCGCAGTGCCGCCCCGTCCGTCATCGAGCGTCGCCCAACCAGCGGACCAAGGGTTGATGGCGTTGTGCCCGAGATAGCAGCCGGAGTTCTGGTTGAAATAACCGTTGGCATCCGTCGTTGCGTGGAAGCTCGCGAACACGTGGTCGCCTCCGGCATTGTTCCAGCACTGGACGAAGACCGATGCATTGGGGTGGAAGTTCCGCGCCGTGATGTCAAAGTAATAGCAGGCGTTGGACGCGCACTGCGGGTCGCTTGTCACGCGCGGCCCCTGCGCGAGGCTCGCGCTCGGCGATGCCGTGCGAGCGGAATCGGACTTGCTCGAGCAGTTCGTCGGCTCGCCCTGCACGCAGGCCCTGACGGTGATCGAGTGCGCCTCGTCGGGCCCGTTGCCCACGGTGGCGGCGCCGTCGTTGGCCACGGCGTTGCCGTCGATCGTCACGCTGACGGTGCTGGGCCGGCCGTTGTCGTATCCGCCGGTGTTCCAGGTCATCTTCACGCGGATGCCATCGGTCGCGGCATTGGCCACGGGGGTCTTGGGCTGGCCGTAGGGATTGGCCGAGGCGCGGTTGCTGCTCGGCCCAGGCCCGGCCGAGTTCACGGCTCGGACCAGGAAGGAGTAGGTCGTGCCGTTCTGCAGGCCGCTGACGGTCTTGTCCGACGCTAGTGAGCTCCAGCTGCTGCCCCCGTCGATCGAGTATTGGTAGCCGGAGACGGGGTCACCGTTGGCCGTGGCAGGGCTGAAGGCGAGCTGGACTTGGCCGCCGTTGCCGGTGGTGTTCGCCGGCGCCGCGCTCAGGTTCGACACCGCGCCGGGCCGCCCGTACGGGGTCACCGGGTTGCTGCGGGCACCCTGCGGCGACGCGCCCACGTTGTTGTGGGCCACGAGGGCGAAGGTGTAGGTCGAGGAGGTGTCGAGGCCGGTGACCTGCTGCTGGGTCCCCTGGACACCGGAGACCGTCTTGGCGAGGGACCCGCCGCGGTACACGAGCACGTCGTAGGACGTCACGGGCTCGCCGTTGCTCTTGAGCGGCTCCGAGGCCCAGGCCACGTCGACGACGCCGCCGTTGACGGCCGACGTCGAGCGGGTCGCCGTGGGTGCCGCAGGTGCGAGGGGGGCGCCGGCCGGCTTCGCGGCGGCCGAGAGCGTGGACCAGTCCGACGGGTCCTTCGCCCCGTTCTTGGCCTGGATGCGCGCGCGGTACTCCACGCCGTTGGTGAGGCCCGTCCATGTCAGCTGCGTGACGGCCCCGACGGTGCGCCGCTGGATGCCCTCCTCGGAGGAGAGCTCGATCGTGTAGCTCTGGATCGCGGTGCCCTCGTTCGAGGGCGCGGTCCAGGTCATGGAGATGCTCTTGTCGCCGCGAGACAGCACGGGAGGCCCGGGCTGGGAGGGCTTGGCGTCCGGGGTGATGGGTGCCGAGGCGGGGCTCGGTGCGGAGTCGCCGACGGCGTTGGTCGCCACGACCGTGAAGGTGTACTCAGTGCCGTTGGTGAGCCCCGTGACGGTGCAGGTGGTCGTCGGGCAGGTCTGGCTGCCGCCCGCGTAGTTGACCTTGTAGGCGCTGATCTCGGCGCCGTTGTTCGACGGCGGGGCCCAGTGCAGCACCACCTGCCGGCTCGACATGCCGTCCACGACGGGGGCGCTCGGTGCGTCCGGCTTGTCGCGGACCGTCACGGTGAAGGTGCCCTCGACCTCGCGCTCGGTGTCCCCGGTCGCGTCGCCGACGCGGTAGGTGCCGGTCAGCTGGCCGTGGAATCCGGCGGCGGGGGTCACGATCACGTGGTCGCCCTCGACCCTCGCATCGCCGCCGCCGCTGCCGACACCCGCGCGGACCAGCGTGAGCGCTTTGCCGGGGAACGGGTTGGCATCGTTGGCGAGGACGGGGATGTCGACGGGCTTGCCGGCCTGGGCCTCCGGGACCGCATCGGGATTGGCGACGGCGAGCGGCCGGGTCGAGCGGACCACCCGCACCTCGACCGTGCCGTCGGCCTTCCCTCCGCGCCCATCGTCGACCTGGATGCCGACCGTTCCCGAGGTGCCGCGCTGGGCGGAGGTCACCTTGGCCTTGAGGACGGAGCCGTCGAGGGTGACGTCGACGCCCTCGGGAGCGGCGCCGGTGACCTTGAAGGAGGCGCGGTCGATGTCGCCCGGGTCGGGATCGGTCGTTGCGGCGCGGAGGTCGAGCTGCGCGGCGTCCTCGCCCTGGGCCGCCTCGAGGATGCTCGTGGCGAAGGTGGGCGCCGTGTTGGGCTTGTCTGCGGTCGGCTCGACGTCGATCGGAATGGTCAGGACGCTCTTGAGCCCGTCCGAGTCGTCGGGGCCGGAGCCGTCGGTGACCTCGAAGGTGATCGAGGCGCGGCCGCCGTAGTCCTTGCGGGCCGTGTACCGCAGGGTGCCGGCGTCCTTGACGAGGCCGGAGCCGTCGGCGGCGACCGCGGAGACGGCGCCCTCCCCCGTGATCCGCGGGCTCCTGCCGGGCCTCACGGTGACGTAGTCGGCGAGCTTGAGCTCGAGCGGCTCCCCGGCCTTGGAGTGCGCGGGATCGAGCGTCTTGAGCACCGGCCGCTGGTCGCGCAGGCCGGGCACCCAGATGATCGCTGTCGCCTGCAGCCCGTCCACGTCCGTGACGGTGTACGGGATGGCCTGGGGCGCCTCGGTGAGCGCGACGTTCACCCGGCCCCCGTCCACGGTGGTGCCCGGGGCCGCGGCGCTCGGCGGAATGGTGACCTTCAGGTCGCTGGCGACGCCGTCGGGGTCCTCGTCGTTCTTGAGGACGTCCACCGCGAACGTCTTCTTGCCGGCCACGTCCATGGGGTTGACCCGGTCGTCGCGGGCGATCGGGGCCTTGAGCGGGGCGTTCGGGTCGACCGTGACGATGATGTTGCCGACGGCCCGGCCGCCGCGGCCGTCGTCGACCGTGTAGCGGACCGTGACCGTGCCGGGGGCCGACGGCGGGGTGACGACGACGCGGCCCTCGTCCCCCCTGGCGGTGGTCCCCTGCGGCAGCTCGAAGCCGTCGGCGACGAGGCGCACGGTGTCGCCGTCGGGGTCGGTGTCGTTGGCGAGCGCGTCGACGGAGACCGGACGCCCGGGCCGGACGGAGACCTTGTCGTCGCCCGGGATGGGCTTCTGGTTGGTGTTCGGGACCGCGGCGACGCCGACCAGGACGGTCGCCACGCCGCGGCCGCCGAACCTGTCCTCGACCACGTAGGTGAAGGTGTCCTTGCCGCTGGCGTCGTTGGCCGCCGTGTACTCGATGTACCCGTCCTTGACGATGGCGGTGCCGAGAGCGGGGGGCTTCTCGATGCCCGTGATGGTCACGGAGTCGCCGTCGGGATCGACGCCGTCGAGCGGGACCGCCACCTTCGCGGCATGGCCGGCGAGCACGCGGGCGGTGAGGTTCTTGGGGACGGGCATGCCGTTCTGCGCCGGGTCCGCGGGCCGGATCGTGATGGTGACCTTGGCCGAGTCCTTCTGGCCGGCCGGGTCGACGACCTGGTAGATGCCGTACACGGTCCCGGGGTTCGGCCCGGCCGAGAAGCGCAGCTTGTCCTGGTCGACGAAGAGGTGGCCCGAGGCCGGGTCCGGGACCTCAACGAGCTTGGGGTCGAGCGTGATGGGTGCCCCGTTGGGGTGCGAGTCGTTGGCGAGCACGGGGATCGTCACCGTGTCGCCCGCCCGGACCACCACCGAGTCCGGCTTCGCGAGCGGCGGGTCGAGCTTGGCGGGCGGCGGCACCGGTGTCACGGTCACAGTCGAGCTGGCCGTCTTGTCTCCGTTGGAGACCACGTAGCCGAAGGAGAGCGGCTCCTTGAGCCCCCTCGTGTCCGTGATCCGCAGGATCGCGTGGTCGATGACCGAGACGGTGACCGGCGCGTCCTGCGGCAGCGAGATCGACTGGACGACGAGCACACCGCCGCCCGGGTCGGTGTCGTTCGCGAGGGGGTCGACGAGCACGTTGCCGCCGGAAGGAAGGAGGGCGACGTCGCGCACCGCGACGGGCGCGCCGTCGTCGGCCGTCTTCGCCTCGACATCGATCCGGACGAGCCCCTGCGCGGTGGCCGATCCGTTCGAGGCGAGGTAGACGGCGTAGTACACCTTCGGCTCGGCGGCCTTCGCGGAGAACGTGCCGTCCTCGGAGTTCATGACGACGTCGAGTCCCGGGACGGGCTCGACCTTGAGCAGGCGCAGCCCGGTCCCCGACGGGTCGATGTCGTTGGCGAGCGGGGAGACGACGATGGGCTCGTCCACGCCGGTGCGGACATGGTCCGGCGTGGTCTGCGGCGGCAGGGACCCCCGCGAGCGGACGTCCGCCGTGATCGTCGCCTCGGTGACGTCGCGCCCGTCGGAGACCTTGACGGTGATCTCCTTCTTGCCGAGCGAGGTGCCGCCGTCCGTGAACGTGACAGTGCCGTCGGGCTGGGAGCGCACGGAGTCGCCGGCGCTGGACGTTGCAGCCCCCGCGAGGAACATCTCGTCGCCGTCGGGGTCCACGAAGTCGCCGAGGATGTTCTGCGAGACGGAGGTGCCCTGCTCGACCGCGATGGTGTTGGCCCGCATCTGGCGCGGCGGCGTGTTCGTCGCGTTGTCGCGGACCGCGAGGGTGACCTTCGCCGTGGCGGTGCCGCCGCGGCCGTCGGAGACCTCGTACTCGAAGGCGTCGTTGCCCTTCGCGTCCGCGGCCACGACGATCTGCAGGGCCGCGCCGTTGAAGATCGGCTGGACGGCGCCGATGCGCGCGGCCTGTCCGGTGGGGCGCACGGTGAGGACGTCGCCGTCCGGGTCGGAGTCGTTGAGGAGCACGGGCAGGATCACCGTGCGGCCCGGCCGGACCCCGAAGTCGTCCGGCATCGCCGTGGGCGGCTTGTTCTCCTCGTCCCGCTTGGGCAGCTCCTTCTGGAGCATGATCTCGGCGGAGTCCTCCTTGTCGCCGTTCTTGACGGTCTTCTGGGGGACGATCTCCTGCCAGTTGTTGACGAGCTGCATCTGCTCGGTGACCAGCCAGACGTTGCCGCCGTGGACGTCGTTGAGAACCACCACGTCCCGGTTGGTGCGGAACACGAGTTCGGAGTCGGGCCGCGCCGAGGGGATGTCCTTGATCTCGGGCTGGCCCCCGCCGCACTGGCGCAGGTAGATGCCGGTTCCGGCCCAGGCGGAGTGGACGCAGCCGCCCTGCTGCACCGGCCGGGCGGGGAGCCCGGCACGGCCCGCTGCCGCCTCGAGCACGCGCGGGTCGCCGCCTCCCAGTGGGACGGTGACGAGCGCCTTGGCGGTGGCCACCGCCACCGCGTCGGCCGAGGGCCCGGTGTCCTGCAGCTGGGCGTTGCGGAAGTCGTCGCGCGTGATGCGCTGGCCGTTGGGGAGGAAGAGGGTGCCCGCACCGGTGTCGAGCACGACGACGTCCTCCCCGACCGCTGCGACCTGCACCTTCGCTGAGGTGGAGAGCCCGTCGAGCTTCGTGAAGGTCGGGTCACCGTTCTCGGGCACGCGGACGATCTCGGTGCGGGCGGCCGACACCGCGACGACCTCGTTCTGCGCGGATACCGTCGCCACGGCACCGGGGAGGTCCTGGACGGTTGGCTCGGTGTTCTGGGGGGTGAAGCCGCTGAGCCGGTCGAGCGGGAGGGCCCAGAGCCGGCCGGTGCCGGGGTCGGCGAGCGCGGCCGTCGTCGTGCCGAATGCGGAGGTGCCGGTGCCCGCGAACGGGAGGTCACCGGCCAGGCGCACGTCGGCGACGTCGACGGGGCTCAGCGTTGCGACTCCCTTGTCCTGGACGGCGACGGAGCGGCCCTGCTGCACCACGTCGAAGCTGCCCGAGCGGGCGGAGACGCCGCCGTCGAGCACCTTCGAGGAGAAGTTGAGGTGGCCCACCATGTTCACGGAGCCGTTCGTGACCCAGACGCCGCCGTCGTTCAGGTCGGCGGACACGGAGGTGAATCCCGGGTACAGGATTGCCGCGGCTGCGAGCAGGGCCGCGGCCACCCCCATCGCCGTCGATACAACAAGCCTTGTCGCCCGATGGCGCAGCCCCCCGGCTCGTCGCACTGGCCTTCTCCCGTCGATTCGCCGCACCCGCGGGCAGCATCATCGGCGGCCCGGTCCCCTTGCGGTCCAGATGCCGCAGCCCTCCCCGAGAGGGCAGTCGGCACCCCGAGGTTACCAAAGGCCCTTGCGCGCTGCCGAGGCGGTGGGGAGAACTCCCCATGCAGCGGGATGCCTCTGGGTCAGTCCAGGGGCGACGTCGGGGTCCCGCGGGGCGACCTCGCGGTCGCTAGCCTGCGGTGCCGAACCTGTCGACGAGGTCCGACCGGCCGAACATATGGGCCGCCTGCCGGGCGGTGGGGCTCCCCGCATCGGGATCCGCCCCGAGCTCGAGGAGGACGTCCACGACGTCGGCGTGGCCCTTGAACACCGCCCCCGCGAGGGGGGTCTGGCCGCGGTCGTTGGCGACCGCGACGTCGGCCCCGTGCGCGCCGAGGAGGCGGACGGACTCGGCGCGGCCGTGGTAGGCGGCCAGCATGACGAGCGTGTCCCCGGCCTGGTTCGCCAGGGTCGCGGGGGCGCCGGCCTCGAGGTACGCGCGGAGCACGGGGGTGTCCCCGGCTCGGGCGGCGTCGAACAGCTTCCCGGCGAGGGCGATGACGTCCTCGGGCATCCCGGAGGCCCCGGGGGTCTGGGCGTTCTCGCTCACGCGTTCCTCCTGAGCAGTCCTGTGGGCCTGCCGACGACCTGGCCGGCGTCGGGGGCGACGATGGTCTCCTGGGCGGCCGCATACTCCTCGCCCTCGGGCTCGCCGCGGACCACCAGCGTTGCGCCGGGGTCCACGGAGCGCTTGAGGACGGCGAGCGCGATCGGCCCCATCTCATGGTGGAGGGCCGCCGAGGTCACGGTGCCGACCGGCCGCGCCCCTGCGTCGGTGCCCGCGGGGAAGACTGCGCTGCCGGGCGCGGGCAGCGTGTGCGCGGACCCGTCCAGCTGCAGGAGCGTGAGCCGCCGCGGGGGGTGCCCCAGGTTGTGCACGCGGGCCACGGTCTCCTGGCCCTTGTAGCAGCCCTTCGCGAGGTGGACGGCGGTCCGGAGCAGGTCGAGCTCGTGCGGGATGGTGCGTTCGTCGGTTTCGAGGCCCCAGCGCGGGCGCCAGACGGCGATGCGCAGCGCCTCGGAGGCCATGGTCCCGGCGAGCCCCACGCCGTCGGCCTCCAGCGCTGCCGCGGCCTCGGCGAGGCGCGAGCGCTCCACCACGTGCTCGAACCAGGGCCGCTCGAGCCCCGGATGGTGGGCCTCGTCGACCGCGGCGTAGCTGAAGCCGCCCGGGGCGACGTGCGGCCAGGGGTCCTCCCACGTCAGGCCGCGCCCGCCGGGAGCGAACGGGGCGAGCGCCTCGAGGTGCCGGGTCGCACCGAGCACGCCCCAGCGCGCCGAGACGTCCTCGACCTCGACGCGGAGCATGAACTTCATGGACTCGAGCCACGCCGCGAGGCCCTGGGCCTCACCGGACTCGACGAGGAGCCAGGCCCGCTCGCCGTCGTCCACGATCCGCGCATCGAACTCGATGCGGCCCTGGACGCTGAGCAGGAGCAGCTCGCTGGACTGGCCCGGGCGCAGGCCGGAGACCTGCTGCGAGGACAGGGTGGTCAGCCAGGAGAGCCGGTCGGGGCCGGCGACAGTGACGACGCCACGGTAGGACAGGTCCACTGCGGCGCGGCCGGCGGCGAGCGCACGCTGCTCCCGCACCGGGTCTCCGTAGTGGGCGGCCACGCCCTCGTCGGGGCCGTGCGCGGCCACCGCGCCGGGTTGTGCCATGAGGGGGGAAGCCTGGGTCATATCCATTCCAACGAGATCGGGGCCGATTTCACTCCCGGTGCCGTGCCCCGGCGCCACCGCCCGGTCCGCCACGAGGCACTCGGTCCGGGCGGGGCTACTCGGTCGGGACGCGGCCGGACTCGGGCGGGGACACGCGGTGCAGGATCGCCGACGCGTGCGGCGCGAGGGGCTCGCCCCCGGCGGCGACGTCCCAGCGCCAGAAGAGGTCCGAGTTGACGAGGCCGAAGATGCGCGTGGCCGCCTTGTAGTCGCGGGCATGGGCGCCGCGCAGCACGGCGTCGGTGCTGAGCTGGATCTGCGGGCCCCTGATCTGGCCGTAGTACAGCTCGGCGATGCTGCCGGGGTGCACGATCGTCACGGTGATGTCGAAGCCGTCGCTGCTGTTGCGCAGGGACTCGACCTCGTCCGCCGAGGTGTAGGCCGGGACGATGTCCGGGGGCGTGAGCCCCGGACCGCCGTCGGCATCCTGGACCGGACGGTCCAGCTGCCAGTACCCGACCTCGGTGGCGAGCGGCCTGATGCGCTTGCCGTCCTCGTCCGCGAGCCAGCTCTCGGCCGTGTACTTCAGGTAGGGGAAGCCACTGTGGGCGAACACGACGTGCTGGACGAAGTGCTCGTCGTCGCCCTCGCCCGCGCCGAGCCGGCCGCGGCCCTCCCACTCCCCGATGAGCCACGACAGCGGGACGAGCTCGGGGGTCAGGCCGGACGGGATCTCAATGGGCACGTACTGGCTCCTTGGCCGCGGGCGGGGGCTCTAGCTCAGCGCTGGCCCTTGAACAGCTTCCACACGACGAGGCCGGCGAACCAGGCCATGGAGACGGACGCGACGGCAAGGAGGACGAGGAAGAAGATCTCGAAGGCAGCAACGCTCATAGCTGCCATCGTAGCGCCTCGCGGAGGGCCGCCGAGCGTGAGGGGCGCCACAGCGGCCGGGGCCGCCGGAGGGCTCAGACCACTAGCATCCGGTCGAGGAAGTAGGCGATCGCGCCCACCGCGAAGGCGGGGGCGAGGCCCATCGCCACGAACCCGGCGGCGGCCAGGCGGTCCGGGCGGGCGCTGTTGAGGGCGCGGAAGGCCGCGAGCACCGCGCCGATCACCACGCCCGCGATCGTCGCCGGGAGGACGGCGACGTCGGTCAGGACCAGCCCGGCGAGCGGGGCGGCGAGGCCGGCGAAGACCACCGTGGCCGGGGCGATGATGGTGTCCGGCCAGCGGATCATGCCCAGCAGCAGTGCGACCACGGTGCTGATGGCAGCGACGAGGAGCATCGACCCGGCGCCGGTGAGCCTGGCGGTCGCGATCCACCCCGCGCCGAGGGCGCACAGCAGCACGCCGGCGCTGGCCCCGAAGGCGGACTCGAGCCGGTGGCTCTGGCCCGTCCCCCGGAGGAGCTGCACCACCACGACGGCCATGACGCCCACGGCGATCGCCAGGGGCGTCCACGCGAGGTACTGCGGACCGGGCACGAGGGCCGTCACCGCGGCCGAGGCGATGCCCGCGAGGGAAATGACGGCGCCGTTCGTCTTCTTCGCCGGGATCCCCAGGAAATGGGGCCAGCCGAATCCCACCGCCACGGCCACCACGGCGACGCCCACGAACTGCGCCACGACGCCTCCGAGGCCCGTGCCGACGGCCACCGCAATGCCCGCGATGGCGACGGCTCCGCTCGCCACGGAGCGGGTCCAGCCCCTCACCGTGCCGCCCTCTCGTCTGCGCTAGTCACCCTGCCATCCTGCCTCACGTCGGGTGCGAATGTGACACGGGTACCACGGGCGGGCCCGCTGCGCGCCCTATAATCGGCTCATCGGCGAGATAGGCCGCTGCCCGACGCAGTGCAGACAGATCCTTACGGAGGAACCATGTCGCACATCCTGCTTCTGACGAACGCCACCGGCTCGTCGGTCGACATCCTCCCCGCACTCGAGCTGCTCAACCACCGCGTGCACATCCTCCCGGCCGAGCCGACCGCCCTCTTGGACGCGGACCCTTCCGACGTCATCTTCCTCGATGCGCGCAAGGACCTCGTGGGCTCCCGTTCCCTGACGCAGCTGCTGCGGGCCACGGGGCTCAGCGCCCCCCTCATCCTCGTCCTCACCGAGGGCGGCATGGCCGCCGTCTCCCCCGCGTGGAGCGTCGACGACATCGTGCTCGACTCCGCGGGCCCCGCCGAGGTCGAGGCGAGGATCCGCCTTGCCACCTCCCGCGCCGCAACCGTGGAGGAGCCCGAGACCGAGATCCGGGCGGCCGGCGTCGTGATCGATGAGGCGAGCTACACGGCGAAGGTCAACGGCGAGGCGCTCAACCTGACGTTCAAGGAGTTCGAACTGCTCAAATACCTCGCGCAGCATCCCGGCCGGGTCTTCACCCGGCAGCAGCTGCTCACCGAGGTGTGGGGCTACGACTACTACGGCGGCACCCGGACGGTGGACGTGCATGTGCGGCGGCTCCGCGCGAAGCTCGGCACGGACCACGAGGGCCTCATCGGCACCGTGCGGAACGTCGGCTACCGGCTCACCCTCACCCGCCTGGCCGAGGACGAGCTGAGCGAGGCCTGAGCCGCGGAAACCCGGGGGCGGCACGGAAACAGCGAAGGCCCCGCACTCACGGTGCGGGGCCAACGCCTCGGTGGAGGACATACGGGTCGAACGTATCAAGGCCACCCCACTGGTGGATCCCCCGTGCCCGCCGGCTTCCCGGCGGCAGACGACGACTCTACCGCACCGCCCGGGGCCCGGCAAACCGTACGGATTCATGCGCCCGTTCGCTAGCCTTGCTCCCATGACCAGCGCATACCCGCAGGATTGGCCAGTCACCGTGGTCGAGGGCCGCATCCCCCAGGCCCTGTGGGCCGAGGCCCGGGCCCTGCTGGAGGCCGCCGAGGACGCCGACGGCAACCCCTCCCTCTCGGAGCAGACGACCGTGCTGATGAAGTCCCCCGAGACGCGGTCGGAGGAGATCCTCACCGTCGCCGTGCACGCCCTGGACGACACGTCCGGGTCGTCGGCGCCCGAGGACCTCGCGGGGATCGCCGGCATCGCCTTCGGGCCCGACGGCGTCGGCGTGGTCGAGCTCGCTGTGCACCCCAACTACCGCAACCAGGGCGTGGGCGTCCGGCTCGTGGAGGCCATCAAGGAGCTGCGCGGCGCCACCGGCCTCGCCGGGCTCAAGGCGTGGTCCCACGGCAACCACGAGGCCGCCGCGGAGCTGGCCACCGCCTACGGGTTCGTCCCCGAGCGCGAGCTGTGGAAGATGGTCCTCGTCCGCCGGCCGCACGAGTCGACGCCGCCCCTGCCCGACGGGGTCCGGATCCGCGCCTTCGAGCCCGGCCGGGACGAGGACGCGTGGCTCGCCGCGAACCGAGCGGCCTTCGCCCACCACCCCGAGCAGGGCCAGCTGCGGCGCAGCGACCTGGAGGCGCGGATGGCCGAAGAGTGGTTCGACCCGCAGGGCTTCTTCCTGGCGGTCGACGACGAGGACCGCATCCTCGGATTCCACTGGACCAAGGTCCATCCGGCCCACGGCGAGCACCGCGCGCTCGGCGAGGTCTACGCCGTCGGCGTGGTCCCCGAGGCCCAGGGCCGCGGGCTCGGGCGCGTCCTGACCCTGCAGGGCATCGACTACCTCCATGCGCTCGGCCTCGGAACCGTCATGCTCTACACCGACGCGGACAACATCCCGGCCGTGGCCATGTACCGGCGCCTGGGCTTCACCGTGTGGGACCGGGACATCCTGTACAGCACGGCTCCGGCCGCAGGGGAAGCGCGCGCCACCCCGGCCGACTAGCCCCCCGCCCTAGTAGGGTTGGACCAGCACCAGACCGCCCCTTGCGCTCCCGGGAGAACCCATGACTGAAGCCGCCCAGAGCAGCAGCACCGTTGCCGCGCCGTCGCCCGCAGCGGGCACGACGGCGGCCCGCCCCGCCCCCGTCTTCGGCTCCTCCGAGGTGCCCGCCGCCCGGGCCACCGAGGACCGCATCTACATCCCGGAGGCCGAGCCGAGCCTGGCCCCCGAGGGCGAGCACGGACCGGACCGCTTCCTCGACCGCGAGCTCAGCTGGCTCGCGTTCAACGCGCGCGTGCTCGAGCTCGCCGAGGACCCCGACCTGTTCCTGCTCGAGCGGGTCAGCTTCCTGTCCATCTTCGCCTCCAACCTGGACGAGTTCTTTATGGTGCGCGTGGCCGGGCTCAAGCGGCGCATCGCGACCGGCCTCGCGGTGCCCTCCCCTGCCGGTCTCAGCCCGCACGAGGTGCTGGACCAGATCTCCGAGGCGGCCCACGTCCTCCAGGAGCGGCACACCCGGGTCTTCGCCGAGCAGATCCGACCGGCCCTCGAGGAGTCGGGCATCCGCCTGGTGTCCTGGGGCGACCTCGGCGAGGCCGAGCACGAGCAGCTCAGCGCGATGTTCTCCGAGCAGGTCTTCCCGATCCTGACCCCGCTCGCGGTGGACCCGGCCCACCCCTTCCCCTACATCTCGGGCCTGTCCCTCAACCTCGCGGTGATCGTCCGCAACCCGGTGAGCGAGAAGGAGCTGTTCGCCAGGCTCAAGGTCCCGGACCAGCTCCCGCGCCTGATCTCCGTGGACGGCCCGCGTGCCGGGAGCCGCCGCAGCGCCCGCTTCATCCCGCTCGAGGAGCTCATCGCCGTCCACCTCGACCAGCTCTTCCCCGGCATGGAGGTGCTCGAGCACCACACGTTCCGGGTCACCCGCAACGAGGACCTCGAGGTCGAGGAGGACGACGCCGAGAACCTCCTCCAGGCGCTCGAGAAGGAGCTCCTGCGGCGCCGCTTCGGCCCGCCCGTGCGCCTGGAGGTCACCACGGACATCAGCCCCAACGTCCTCGCGCTGCTGGTGCGCGAGCTCGGGGTCGAGGAGCCGGAGGTGTACTCGCTCCCGGCGCCCCTGGACCTGCGCGGGCTCTCGGTGATCGCCCGGGTCGATCGGCCGGAACTGCACTACCCCAAGCAGCTCGCGCACACCTCGCGGTTCCTGAACGAGTCCGAGACTGCGAAGGCCGCGAACGTGTTCGCCGCGATGCGCCGCCGCGACATCCTCCTGCACCACCCCTACGATTCCTTCTCCACCTCGGTCCAGGCCTTCCTCGAGCAGGCGGCCGCCGATCCGAAGGTGCAGGCGATCAAGCAGACGCTGTACCGCACCTCCGGCGACTCCCCGATCGTGGACGCCCTCATCGACGCGGCCGAGGCCGGCAAGCAGGTCCTGGCCCTCGTGGAGATCAAGGCCCGGTTCGACGAACAGGCCAACATCTCCTGGGCCCGCAAGCTCGAGCAGGCCGGCGTGCACGTGGTGTACGGGATCGTGGGCCTCAAGACCCACTGCAAGCTCTCGCTCGTGGTCCGCCAGGAGAACGACGGCCTGCGCCGCTACTGCCACATCGGCACCGGCAACTACCACCCGCGCACCGCCCGGTACTACGAGGACCTCGGCCTGCTCACGTGCGACGAGCAGGTGGGCGAGGACCTGTCCAAGCTCTTCAACCAGCTCTCCGGCTACGCGCCGAAGTCCACGTTCAAGCGCCTCCTCGTGGCCCCGCGCTCGGTGCGCTCGGGGCTGATCGACCGCATCGAGACGGAGATCCGCAACGCCAGGGCCGGCCTGCGCGCGCGGGTGGTCATCAAGGTCAACTCCATGGTCGACGAGGCGATCATCGACGCGCTCTACCGCGCCTCGCAGGCGGGCGTGAAGGTGGACATCATCGTCCGCGGCATCTGTGCGCTGCGGCCGGGCGTGCCCGGACTGAGCGAGAACATCACCGTCCGCTCGATCCTGGGACGCTTCCTCGAGCACTCCCGCGTCTTCGCGTTCGCCAACGGCGGCAACCCGGTCGTCTACATCGGCTCCGCCGACATGATGCACCGCAACCTGGACCGCCGCGTGGAGGCCCTCGTCCAGCTGCGCAACCGCGAGGACATCGCGGACCTCATCGCCCTCCTCGACCGGTACGTCGCGCCCACCACCGCCTCGTGGCACCTGGACCGGGAGGGCCACTGGACGCGGCACCACGTCGACGAGAGCGGCCGCCCGCTCGAGGACATCCAGTCCTGGCTCCTCGCCTCCCGCGCCCGCCAGCGGGCAGTGAGCATCCGCTGATGTCCGACGCCCCCGTCGTCGACCAGTCCGAACACCCGGGCGAGCTGGTCGCCGTCCGGGCCGCCGGGGCGATCCCGTGGCGGGCCGACGGCGAGGCGCTCAAGGTGCTGCTGATCCACCGCCCCCGCTACGACGACTGGTCCTGGCCCAAGGGCAAGATCGATGCCGGCGAGACCCTCCCCGAGTGCGCCGCCCGGGAGGTCCGCGAGGAGATCGGCGTCGACGCGCGCCTCGGGATCCCCCTGCCCACCGCCCACTACCGGGTGGCGGCCGGCCTCAAGACCGTCCACTACTGGGCCCTGCAGCTCGAGAAGTCCGTCCCGGTGCAGCCGGACGGGGAAGAAGTGGACCAGGTGCACTGGTGCAGCCCGGAGGAGGCCGAGCTGCTCCTGAGCAACCAGTCCGACGTCGCCCCGCTCAAGGCCCTCGTCCGCGCCCATGAGCGGGGCACCCTTGCCACGGTGCCGCTCATCCTCCTGCGGCACGCCAAGGCGAAGCCCCGCAGCTCCTGGACGAAGGCCGAGGGAGACAGGACCCTCGCGGCCAGCGGGGTCCGCCAGGCCCAGGCCGTGGGGCGGCTCCTGACGGTGTGGAAGCCGGTCCGCGTCGTGACGAGCCCGTGGAGGCGCTGTCTCGACACCGTGCTCCCCTACGTGCGCGCCTCCCCGATCAAGGTCAAGATGCGCCTCGTCGACGACCTGACGGAGCACCGCGCGGCGAGGAAGCCGCGGAAGGCGGCGGCCGCCGTCGCACGCCTCTTCGACAAGGGCAAGCCTGCCGTGCTGTGCACGCACCGCCCGGTCCTCCCCGTCCTCCTCGAGGAGTTCCGCGCCCATCTCCGCTCCGGCCTGTCCTCGACGCTGCCCGCCTCCGACCCCTACCTGGCCCCCGGCGAGCTCATCGTGTTCCATGTGCCGGCCGACGGCCGGGGCGACGTCGTGGCGGTCGAGCAGGTGAAGCCCTTCGACGACTGATGCGACTAGGCTGGGAGCCATGATCCCCACCCCCTACGAGGACCTCTTGCGGGACGTGCTCGCGCACGGCGCCCACAAGGGCGACCGCACCGGCACCGGCACCCGCAGCGTGTTCGGCCGGCAGCTGCGCTTCGACCTCGCCGAGGGGTTCCCGCTCGTGACGACGAAGCGGGTGCACTTCAAGTCGGTGGCGCTCGAGCTGCTGTGGTTCCTCCGCGGCGACTCGAATGTGCGCTGGCTCCAGGAGCGGGGGGTGACCATCTGGGACGAGTGGGCGGACGACGCCGGCGAGCTGGGCCCCGTCTACGGCGTCCAGTGGCGCTCGTGGCCCACGCCGGACGGCGGCCACATCGACCAGATCTCCAAGGTCATGGAGTCGCTGCGCACCAACCCGGACTCGCGCCGGCACATCGTCACCGCCTGGAATCCCGCCGAGGTGGACCAGATGGCGCTCCCGCCCTGCCACGCCCTCTTCCAGTTCTACGTCGAGCCCGGCACTGAGGGGCCGGGCGGGACCACGCCGGGCAGGCTCTCCTGCCAGCTGTACCAGCGCAGCGCCGACCTGTTCCTCGGCGTCCCGTTCAACATCGCCTCCTACGCCCTGCTGACCCACCTCGTCGCGGACCAGCTCGGCCTGGGCGTCGGCGAGTTCGTCTGGACCGGCGGCGACTGCCACATCTACGACAACCACCTCGATCAGGTCCAGGAGCAGCTCTCCCGCGAGCCCTACCCTGCTCCGCGCCTCGCGATCACGCGGACCCCGGCCAGCATCTTCGAGTACCAGTACGAGGACTTCGAGGTGCTCGGCTACCGGCACCACCCCACGATCAAGGCGCCCATCGCCGTATGAGCACCCAGCAGCGCGGCAAAGACGCCAGGATCGGGCTCATCTGGGCCCAGACGCAGCAGGGCGGCGTGATCGGCCGCGACGGATCCATGCCGTGGCACGTCCCCGAGGACATGAAGCACTTCGCCGCGACCACCACCGGCCACCCCGTGGTGATGGGCCGGCGTACGTGGGACTCGATCCCCGAGCGCTTCCGCCCCTTCTCCGGCCGCACCAACATTGTGGTCACCCGCCAGCCCGGCTGGGAGGCGAGCGGCGCCGTCGTCGTCCATTCCCTCGAGGAGGGGCTGCGCGTGGCCCAGGAGTCCGAGGGCGCCGAGCGGGTGTGGGTGATCGGCGGCGGCGAGCTGTTCGAGCAGGCGCTGCCGCTCGCCGACGTCGCGATGGTCACGATCCTCGACCTGGACGTCGACGGCGACACCTTCGCCCCCGATCTGGGTGCCGACTGGCAGCTCGGCTCGGTCCTCCCGGACGACGGCGGGTGGCTCACCTCGTCCACGGGCGTCCCGTACCGCATCGTGGAGTTCCGCCGGAACTAGGCGCAGCTGGCGCGGGCTTCCCCGCCCCATCGAGCCCCTCCGCATGCGGCGCCCCTCGATGTAGTTAGCTGGTGCCATGACGACGGCGACCCACCCCACCCCCTCCGACGGCACCTCGTCCCGCGACACCTCGGCCGCGGCGCCCGAGCAGATCGGCCTCGGGTTCGCGGAGGTGCTCGCGCTGCTCGCCTTCCACGGCGGCGACTCCGTGGAGGCGACGGCCGCCCTCCTCGGCGTGGACCACTTCGCCAACGTCGAGGACATCATCTCGGCCGGCGCATCCTCCCTCGTCGCGCGCAGCTACGCGCTCGTCGATGCCCGCGGCGAGCTCACAGTCGAGGGGCCGGTGGCGGGCATCGCTGTCGCGCTCGGCGGCGCCGAGCGGCGCATGCTCCTCACCCTCGAGGCCTCCGGATGGACCGACAGGATCGTCCTGCTCGAGGCGCCCGAGGTCGCGATCCTCCTGCGGCCCCGCGCCTACGGCACCTGGTGGGCGCTCCCCCAGCCCGCAGACGTCCCGGGGGCCGAGGCCACCCTCAGCCTCGTCCGCGGCCACCTCACCGACCACCCGGCGGGCCGGGTGACCGTCGAGCGGCACCTCGAGGGACAAGGCGTCTCCCTCACCATCCGGCGTGCGGACGACCGCGGGTGGCTGCTCGGCCAGACCGTGCCCGAGGGCGAGGAGCCGACCGAGTACCCCGCGGACGACGCCGACCTGCTGGTGACGCTCCGGGCGGTCCGCGGCGACCTCCCCTAGGGCACGGGGCCGGATCGCTGGGGCAGCGCGGGGAGGACTCCCCATCGCGCGCCGGCGGGCCGCCCGCCTACGGTGGTGGCTGAGAACAGTGGATGTGAGGGGAAGAGGGGGACGCATGGCCATCCAGCAGGGCGCGAACCCCGAGCAGCTCAGGGCGCTCGGGAAGCAGCTGACGATCAAGTCGACGACCATCCGCAATGCGCAGCGGTCCATCGACCAGCTCACCGCCAGGCTCCCGCAGGTGTGGGCCGGCCAGGACGCCAAGGACTTCGCCCGTGCTTGGGCCCAACTGCACCGGCCCGCGTTCGCGAAGATCGCGGCCGATCTGGCCGACAGCGCGAGGACCCTCGCGGCGAACGCCGATGCCCAGGAGCGCACGAGCGCCGAGCTCAACGGCGGCCAGCGCGGTGGCGCCGACGGCGGCGCAGCCGGCCCGGAAGGATCCGGCACCGCCGCGGGCGGCAAGGACACCCCCTGGCTTCCCGACTGGCTTGAGAACAACCCCTTCTACAACGCCTGGAACGTCTACGGCACCATCAAGGCCTTCCCCAACCTGCGGTTCGGCATCACGGAGCTGGTCCGCCTCGGCCGCGGCCTCGACCTCACGGCGGACTCCGACAAGCTCCTCGTCGGCTTCCGCAACGCCTTCAAGGTCAGCTCGGACATCTTCGACCTGAACTTCAAGGACATCTCGGTGATGGGTGGGCTTGCCGAGAGTTCGAAGTGGGCGAAGGGACTGGACGCCTTCGGCAAGGGCCTCGGCGGCCTCGGGGTGGCCATCGATGGCGTGCAGGCCATCGACCACTTCTCCGACGGAGACTATGGACAGGGCGCCTACTCCCTCGTGAAGGCAGGGCTCGGTGCTGCGTCCTTCCTGCCCCCACCGGCCGGGACGGCGTGCATGGTGGCCAGCGGGGCGCTCGCGCTCTACGACAACGTCCCGGTGATCCACAACGCGGTCAACGCTGTCGGCTCGGGCGTCAAGGACGCCGCGGAGGGCGTCGCGCACGCCGCCGAGAGCGCGTGGGACGGCGCCAAGAGCTTCTTCGGATTCTGAACGACTGAGGGGACCTGACATGATCGAGACCATGACGAACGAGACGAGCCCGACTGCCGACACGCAGTATCCGGAGTCCCTGGGCTTCGGCTTCGCGGAGCTCGTGGCCCTCCTCCAGATGGCGCCGGGCGGGGGCACGGAGGCGAGCGCGGAGGCCCTGCGCCTGACCGAGGAGCTCAAGGACGTGCGCTGCGTCTCCGCTGGCGCCTCATCTCTGGTGGCCCGCGGCCTGGCCACAGCGTCCGAGGACGGCGAACTCTCCATCTCGGGCCCTGTCGCGGCCACCGCGCACACACTCGGCACGGCCCACCGCTGGGTCGAGATCACCCTCCTGGCCCCCGACCGCAACGACCACGTGTTCACCGTCGACGGGGCCGAGTACTCGATCCTGCTCCAGCCGAGGGCCCAGTACAGCTGGTTCGTCATGGCCAGGAACCCCACGCTGGGGCTCGCTGAAGGGGACTTCTCCATCGCCAAGGCGCATCTGGCGAGCCGTGCCCAGGCGGGGGTCTCGTTCCTCAACCGCAGCGACCCGGACCACATGCTGCTCCTGCGGCGTGCGGACGAGCCCGAGCGCTACATCGTCGGGCTCCTCGCGGCCGGCGCAGAGCAGGCGGACGAGTCCGGCCCGCTGGACGAGTCCCAGGTGGTGGCCCGCCTCCGCGAATTCCGGGGCGACGCCGCGTGACGGCCGATCCCGCCCGCGCGGCCCGGGACGAGGCCGCGATCGCCGAGTACCGCCGCCTCCGCGACGCCGGCGACCGCCGCATCCTGCACCGCTCCGTGGACGGCGAGCTCGTCCTGTACAGGCCCGATGAGCTCGGCTTCCGCCGGAGCGGACCCGCCAACACGATCCGCACCCGCCGCGGGGCCCTGGCGCTCGCGGTCGGCACGGGCATCCTGTGCGCGGTGTGCCTCATCGCGGGTGCCGTCGTGGCCGCGGCAGGCGGACCGGGAGCCGCCATCGCCGTGCCCGGCCTGCTCTTCGGCGCCGTCGCAGCGTGGGCGGCGATCCTTGGCGCCCGCGAACGCCGCGCCGAGGGGGTACGCGCCTCCCGCGGCGTGCCCGAGCCGTCTACCGGGCCCGGTTCCTGATCCTGCCCCGGCCCGCCCGGTGGTCCCCTGGCCGCGGGCGGCGGCGCCCGGCGTCGTCCGCGGCGCAGGGCCGAGGTGAGGCGGACGCCACAGCGGCCCACCGCGCTGCGCTCTAGAATGGTCCCCATGACTTCTTCGGTAGGCTTCGTCGGCTGGCGTGGCATGGTCGGCTCCGTCCTGATGGAGCGCATGCAGGATGAGGGCGACTTCGCCTCGATCGATCCGGTGTTCTTCTCGACGTCCAACGCGGGCGGCGCCGCCCCCGCCTTCGCCGAGGGCGCCGGCGCCCTCCAGGACGCGTACGACCTCGAGGCGCTGAAGAAGCTGCCCATCATCGTCACCGCGCAGGGCGGCGACTACACCAAGCAGGTCCACCCGCAGCTGCGCGCCGCGGGGTGGGACGGCCTCTGGATCGACGCGGCGTCGACGCTGCGGATGAACGAGGACTCGATCATCGTCCTCGACCCGGTGAACCGGAGCGTGATCGACGAGGGCCTCGCCTCGGGCGTGAAGGACTTCGTGGGCGGCAACTGCACCGTCTCCTGCATGCTCATGGGGCTCGGCGGCCTGTTCCGCAACAACCTCGTCGAATGGGGCACGTCGATGACGTACCAGGCCGCCTCCGGCGGCGGGGCGCGGCACATGCGCGAGCTCCTCACCCAGTTCGGCACCCTCAACGGTGCGGTGGCCGCGGAACTGTCCGACCCGGCGTCCGCCATCCTCGAGATCGACCGGAAGGTGCTCGCGGCCCAGCGCGGCGGCGTCGACGCGACCCAGTTCGGGGTGCCGCTCGCGGGCTCGCTCATCCCGTGGATCGACGCCGATCTCGGCAACGGCCAGTCCAAGGAGGAGTGGAAGGCCGGGGTCGAGACCAACAAGATCCTCGGCACGGCTGCCGGGGCCGCGATCGAGCCCGTGATCATGGACGGCCTCTGCGTGCGGATCGGCGCCATGCGCTCGCACTCCCAGGCGCTCACCCTCAAGCTCCGCGAGGACCTCTCCGTGGCGGAGATCGAGCGGATCATCGACGCGGACAACGAGTGGGCGCACGTGGTGCCCAACGAGAAGCAGGCCTCGATGGACCAGCTGACCCCGGTGGCCGCGTCCGGCACCCTCGACATCCCTGTGGGCCGCATCCGCAAGCTCGAGATGGGCCCCCGGTACATCTCCGCCTTCACGGTGGGCGACCAGCTCCTCTGGGGCGCGGCCGAGCCGCTGCGCCGCATGCTCAAGATCGCCACCGGGACGCTCTGACTTTATCGGCCGTCGCCGGCTGGGTTCCCGTTCCGGCGAGGCGACCGGCTGACAAGGGCGGCCCTGGACCGCATGTACGGCCCCGCTCCGGGCCGCTCATGCGGTCAAGGGCCGCCCTTTCCGCTGTGGTGGCTCGCGCATTGTCCTCGGGCCGCTGGCTCCTGCGCGGCCTGACGGGGTGCCGTGACTAGGCGGTGCGCCTCCGAGCCCGGGCGATCGCCGCCTCGAGCCGCCGCCGGACCTCTTCCGGCCTCTCGAGGTCGGACCAGCTCAGACGCACAAAGATCCACCCCTGCTCCATGAGCAGGTTCTCGCGGCGGCGCTCGGCCAGCAGGACCTGCGGCGTGGGGGCGTAGTCCATGTACTTCCCCTCGCCGTCGAACTCGATGATGATCCTGAGCTCGATCCACGCGAAGTCCACACGATGTGGGCCTTCGCCCGTCATGAGCCGGAGCTGCGCCACGGGTCGGGCGAAGCCCAGCCGCTCGATCAGCACACGGGTGCGCGACTCCCCGACCGATTCCGTCTTGGGTTCCAATGCCTCGAGCACAGCGAGGGCCTGCCGCCGCCCGCGCGGTGAGCCGTTCACGATGGCCTCACGGATTTCCTCCGTAGACACGCCGCTGAGAAGCGCGCTGTCCCCGACGACCACAGCCTCCTCGAATGGCAGCAGCCGCGCGCAGTCTGCCGCGGTCCGGGGCTTCGAAGTCACCCTGAGCCGGCGACCACGGCGGATCGCGACAACCACGTCCTTCTCGTCCAGGTCGAGTCGGTGGGAGCGCGTGTCGGCGCCCCGACTCGTCGTGGAGCCCGCGTATTCCGTGGCCACATGCACGAGCGGACCGGAGTTCCACACCGAAAGCCCATGGATGATCGCCGCGCTGCCCAGACAGTAGACAGATGCCCCGCCGGTCCCCTCGACGTGGGCGTCGATCCGGGCGGCGTCCTTCTCCCACGGCGGCAGGGCGGCCCATCGCCGCGCGAGGATGTACGCCCCGCGGCGAAGCCGCACGAGCGCCCCGGCCCGGACGGCCTGCGTCAGCAGACGATCGTCAAGCCCGGCGTTCCGGAGTGTCGCGGTAGAGGCCACCTCCGTGCGCGGCCACTTCGGGGCGATCAGCAGTTCTGCAGCGCGCTTGTCCATGGGCCGATCCTCGCCCGCTGGCGACGAGCGGGGCAACGCGCCCCGGCTCAGCTGTGGATAACCGCGCGGTCCCGGACGCGGAGGGAGTGCGGCAGGCGTGCTGAGCGATGAGATCGGCTGCCCTGCCCCGCACCAGCGGCCGGGGTCGCGGCCGCTCGTGCGGGTCAGGGCCGCTCGTGTGGGTCGGGGCCGCTCGTGCGGGTCAGGGCCGCTCGTGTGGGTCGGGGCCGCTCGTGTGGGTCGGGCCGCTCCACCCCGACGACCGCCCCGCCCCCGGCGGGATGGACGGTGAGGCGCGGGCAGCCTGACGCGGAGGCGCGGGCGGCCCGGCGGTGCGGCGCCCGGGGCCTGGCGCGGCTACCCGGCCCAGTAGGACTCGATGCGGGCCACCGCGCTGGCCAGCGCCGCCGAGGCTGCCGGGCCGAGGTCCTCGAACAGCTCCGGCTCCACCCGGGGTGCCGTGGGCCGGCCGCCCTTGGTCCACGTTCCCACCGCCCGGCCGCCCACCGTGACCATGGCCTTGAAGAGTCCGTTCGTGCCGGGGACCAGCCGCTGCAGATACGGGTCCGGGATAGCCACGGAACGGTCCGGGTAGCCGATCGCCAGCTCGTCGAAGCCGGGCACCGCGGCCACGGCGCGGGCCCCGGTCCGGGAGCCTGCGAGCGCGGCGACCTCCTGGCTGCAGAAGAGGGTGCGGCCGGCGTGCTCCGCTGCGGCGGCCCGGGAAGCCGCCGCTCGGAAGGGACCGCGCACCCGCCCGACCGGCTGCCCGATCCACCAGGCGAAGTCCCGCTCGTCCACCGGCCCGTGCGAGGCGATGTACCGCTCAGCGAGGTGCTCGAGCGCGTCGTCCCCCGCGAGGCCGGGGCCGGGCGGCAGCCACTCGTCGGCGAGCCGGAACTCCTGCTGCCGTCCGCGCAGGGGCCCCTGCACTAGCACCATGCGGTGACTGAGGATCGAGATCAGGTGGATGCCGCGCTGGGCGCCGCTGGGCTGCCCGGCCGCCTCGAAGGCCTCGAACAGTTCGGCCCGGGTCAGGCCCACGCCGCCCGCAAGCCTGTCCTCTGCGACCTTGCGGACCACGGCGACGTCCTCCTCGCTGATCCCGAGGTTCCGGTGGCGCGACGAGGCCGCACGCATGACGCGCTCGTGCGCGAGACCGACGAACGTCCGTGCGTCCTCCGCCGCCACGGTGAACAACGTGCCCCGCATGGTCCAGGTGCGCACGATCGAGCCGCTCGCCAGCGCGCCGGCCACCTCGGACGCTGCGCAGGTCCTCGTCCTGAGGCCGATCGCCAGGAGCCCTGACTGGAGATCCTGGCTCTGCAGGGCTCCCATCCGGCGCACCGCGGCGGCCGGATCGGCCGCCGGCACGAGCGGGTCCCCTGCCGAGCCGAGCGGAAGCAGCCCCTGCGCGGCGAGCCTGAGGCGCGCCACCGCCGTCGTGCGCAGCCCGCGCGGCACCCCGGAAGACTCCATGCGTCCATGATCGCCCGGGGTGCGGACAGGAGGAGTCCTCTGCGCGCCCGCATTCTGAGGGTCACCTTCTGGGAGTCACATCGGGTGACTCCCAGAAGGTGACCTTCAGAAGATGACCTTCAGAAGATGACCTCCAGAAGGTGACTTTCAGACGGGGCGGGGTCAGCGCTCGAGGAGCAGCGCGTCGCCCTGTCCCCCGCCGCCGCACAGCGCCACGGCGGCGCGTCCGGAACCGCGGCGCAGCAGCTCGTGCACGGCCGTGACCACCACGCGCGCGCCGGAGGCGCCGATCGGGTGCCCGATCGCGATCGCCCCGCCGTTGACGTTCACGCGGTCCATCGGCACACCCAGCAGGCCCGCGGAGTGCGCGGCGACCGAGGCGAACGCCTCGTTGATCTCCACGAGGTCCAGCTCGTCCGCGGACCAGCCCTCCCGCTCGAGCGCGGCGGAGATGGCCTTGGCCGGCTTGTCCGGGAGCGTGGTGTCCGGCCCGGCGATCTGGCCGTGCGCGCGCACGACGGCGAGCACCTCCAGTGCGCGCCGCTCGGCTTCGGCGCGGGTCGTCAGCACGAGCGCCGAGGCCCCGTCGGAGATGGGCGAGGCGTTCCCCGCGGTGACGGTCCCGTCCGGGGAGAAGGCGGGCCGCAGCTTCGCGAGGGTTTCGGGGGTCGAGCCGGGCCGGATGCCCTCGTCCTCGGCCACCTCGAGCACCGCGCCCTTGCGCTGCGGGACCTTCACGGGCACGATCTCTTCCGCCCACAGCCCGGCGGCGGCCGCGGCGCCGGCCCGGACGTGGGAGGCCGACGCGACGGCGTCCGCCTCGTCCCGGGTGAGCCCGAGGGCGGCGTTGGCCCGGTCGGTCGCGAGCCCCATGGCCTCGTGGTCGAACGCGTCGGTGAGGCCGTCGTGGGCGGTGGCGTCGATGAGCTCCATCGAGCCGTAGGCGGTCCCGGCCCGGGTGCCGGCCAGCAGGCGCGGGGCCTGGCTCATGGACTCCTGGCCGCCGGCCACGACGATCCGCGCGTCGCCGAGCCGCAGCATGCGGGCGGCCTCGATCACGGCGGAGAGCCCCGAGAGGCAGACCTTGTTGACCGTGGCCGCGGGCGCGGTGAGCGGGATGCCGGCCGCGGCGGCGGACTGCCGCGCGGGGTTCTGGCCCGCTCCGGCCTGCAGGACCTGGCCCATGACCACGGCGTCGACGTCCTCGGCGGCGACTCCGGCGCGCCCGAGCGCCCCGGCGATCGCGGTGCCGCCGAGCTCCACCGCCGTCAGCGCGGCGAGCTGGCCGAGCAGCTTCCCCTGGGGCGAGCGGGCGGCGCCGACGATGACCACGTCCTCGGGTCGGGCTGGGCGGCTCTGCGTGTTCTCGTTCATCGTGCTCCTTCCGCCGCGGCGAGGGCGCGCAGCTCGTGCTTGAGGGTCTTGCCGGTGGAGGTCTTGGGCAGTTCGTCGGTGAAGTGGATCTCGCGAGGGACCTTGAACCCGGCGAGGAGACCGCGGACGTGTCCGGAGAGCTCCTCGGCGGTCAGCGCCGAGCCGCTGGCCCGGACCACGAACGCCACGGGCCGCTCGCCCCAGCGCGGGTCCGGCATGCCGATCACGGCGGCATCGAGCACGTCGGGATGGGACACGACGGCCTGCTCGACCTCGATCGTGGAGATGTTCTCGCCGCCGGAGATCACGATGTCCTTGGCGCGGTCCTTGAGCTGGATGTACCCGTCGGGGTGCATGACACCGAGGTCGCCGGTGTGGAACCAGCCGCCCGCGAACGCGCGCTCAGTGGCGTCGGGGTCCTTGAAGTAGCCGAGCATGACGTTGTTGCCGCGCAGCACGATCTCGCCGAGCGTCGCCCCGTCCGCGGGCACGTCCCGCAACTCGCCCGGGGTCCCGACCTCGACGATCCGCGCCGCCTCGGCCTGGACCATGCCCACGCCCTGCCGGGAGAGCCTGGCCGCCCTCTCGTCCGCGTCCAGGGCGCCCCACGCGTCCTGGTACTCGCAGATCGTGTAGGGCCCGTACACCTCGGTGAGCCCGTACACGTGCACCACGCGCACGCCCAGGTCACCGAGCCGCCGGATGATCGTGGGCGAGGGCGGGGCGCCCGCCGTCGTGATCCGCAGCGGGGCGGCTCCCCGGCCCGAGAGCGGGTGCGCCTGCTCGGCGTCGGCGATGATCGAGCAGACGGTGGGGGCCCCGCACAGGTGGGTCACGCCGTCGTCGAGCGCGGCCCAGACCGGCTCGGGCCGGACGGCGCGCAGGCACACGTGGGTGCCGGCCGCGGCGGTGACGGCCCAGGGGGTGCACCAGCCGTTGCAGTGGAACATCGGCAGGGTCCACAGGTAGCGGGTGGCGCCATCGAAGCCCTGGTGGTGCGCCTCCCCGAGGGCGTTGAGGTAGGCGCCGCGGTGCGAGTAGAGCACGCCCTTGGGCCTGCCCGTGGTGCCCGACGTGTAGTTGAGGGTGATGGGCGCCTGCTCGTCGTCGACGCCCCACGGCAGGTCCGGCCCGTCCGGTGCGCCCGCGAGGAGGTCGGCGTACAGCTCGCGCCCGCCGCTGCCGTCCTCGCGTGCCCGGCGCACGACGCCGGCCGCCTCCTCGTGCGCGCCCGGCACCTCGGCGTCGGGCACCACGACGACCGGCACCTCGGCGGCCGGCCCGCCCAGGCCCGCGACGCCGTCGACGGTCGGGAGCAGTTCCGTGTCCGCGAACAGGAGCACCGCCTCGGAGTGCTCGAGGATGTACTTCACCTCGTGGGCGGCGAGGCGCGTGTTGAGCGCCACGAGGACGCCGCCGGCGAGCGGCACCGCGAAGTGCGCGATGAGCAGCTCCGGGACGTTGGGGGCGAGGAACGCGACGCGGTCGCCGGGCTGGATCCGTGCCCGGAGAGCCTGGGCGAGGCGCTGCGCCTCGGCGCCGAACTCGGCGTAGGTGTAGCGGCGGGCGCCGTGCTCGATCGCGGTCCTGGCGGGGAAGACTGCGGCGGACCGCTCGAGGAAGCGCAGGGGGCTCAGCGCTGAGTAGTTGGCCTGCATCGGTGTCCTCCTCCGGATCAGGCGAACGCGCCCACGCCGGTGACGTCCCGGCCGATCAGGAGGGCCTGGACGCTCTCGGTGCCCTCGTACGTGTGGATCGACTCGATGTCCATCATGTGCCGCACCACGTGGTTCTCGAGCAGGATGCCGTTGCCGCCGAGCAGGTCGCGCGCGGTCTGGGCGATGAAGCGGGCCTTGCGGGTGTTGTGGTACTTCGCCATGGACGCCTGCGTGGGCCGCATCTGGCCCGCGGCGTCGAGCCGGGCGAGGTGGACGCAGTGCAGCTGCATGCTCGTCAGCTCGGCGAGCATCTGGGAGAGCCGGTCCTGGACGAGCTGGAACTTCGCGAGCGGCTTGCCGAACTGGACGCGCTGGCCGGCGTAGTTCACGGCGGCCTCGTAGGCCGCGGTCGCGTGGCCGAGCGCGGACCAGGCCACGCCGAGGCGGGTCGCGACGAGGACCTTCGAGGTGTCCTTGAACGTCTTCGCCCCCGGGAGGACGTTGTCCTGGGGGATGCGCACGCCCTCCAGGCGGATGCGGGCCTGGTGGATCGCGCGCAGCGATCCCTTGCCCTCGATGACCTCGGCCTCATAGCCGGGGGTGTCCTGCTCGACGAGGAAGCCGCGCACGTTGCCGTCCTCGTCCCGGGCCCACACCACGGTCACGCCGCCGGAGGCGCCGTTGCCGATCCACTTCTTCTCACCGTCCAGGACCCAGTGGTCGCCGTCGAGCCGCGCGGTGGTCTCGAGGCTCACCGAGTCCGAGCCATGGTCCGGCTCGGTGAGCGCGAACGCGCCGAGCTCCTCGCCGCGGGCGAGGGGCCCGAGCCAGCGCTCCTTCTGCTCCGGCGAACCGTGGTAGGCGATCGAGCGGAGGGCCAGGCCGCCCTGGACGGCCACGACCGTGCCCAGGGAGCCGTCGGCGCGGGAGATCTCCATGTTCACGAGCCCGGCGGCGAGCGGGCTCATGGGCTCCAGGCCCGGGACCTCGATGCCGTCGGCGAGCAGGTTCAGCTCCCCCATGCGCTTGACGAGGTGCAGCGGGTACTCGGCGCGGTCCCAGTACTCGTTCATCTGGGGCAGGGCCTCGTCGCTGAACGCGCGGGCACGGGCCCAGTGGGCGCGGTCCTCGTCGCTGAGGGTGCCGAAGGCGGAGAACACCGCGTAGTAGTCGGTGTCGAGGGCTGCGGAGACGTCGTAGTCGGGCATGGGGGTCCTTCGAGTCAGGGCGTGGATCAGGGGCGGATCAGCGGGCGGGCGTGGCCAGCAGCGGGGTGAGGCCGCCGGCGGGGTAGTTGGCGCCGAGGACCATGCACCGGTCGATGTCCTCGGCGGAGTCGACGATGCCCTCGGCCAGCATGAGCTCGACTTCCTCGGTGAGGGCCGCGCGGACGCGCTCGAGGATCCGGGCGCCGTCGACGGGCTCCCGGGCGGCGCCGGCGCGGGCGGGGGCCGCCGTCGGCAGGAGGGCGGCCGCCTCGGGTGTGAGCCCGCCGTCGTCCGCGAGGAGGCGGCGCACGCCGGCCTCCGCGAGGGCGGCGAGCCACGGCGAGAGCGGGAACCGCTCCGGGCAGGCGCGGTGCATCGTGGCACAGATGTGCTGCTGCACGGCGGTGCCGATGTAGTCGATGAGGGTCAGCGGGGTCATCGGCAGGCCCCACGGGGCGAGGGCGCGGTCGACGGCGAGCGGGTCGCCTCCCGCGGCCGCGGCCGCCTCCACCTCGGCCAGGACCTCGGCGAAGAGCCTGGTCAGGAGGCGGTTGACCACGAAGCCCGGCGCGTCCGCGACGGGCACGGCAGTCTTGCCGAGCGCCGCCGCGAGCTGCGCGGCGGCGGACACCGCGTCCTCGGAGGCCACCGGGGTGCGGACGAGCTCGAGCAGGGGCAGGACCGCGACGGGGTTGAAGAAGTGGAAGCCCACCACGCGTTCGGGGTGCGCGAGGCCCTCGGTCATGGCCTCGACCGAGAGCGAGGACGTGTTCGTCAGCAGGAGGGCGTCCGGGGCGATCGCGACCTCGGCGGCGGCGAAGACCGAGCGCTTCACCGCGAGCTCCTCGAACACGGCCTCGATCACGGCGTCGCAGCCGGCGAAGTCGGCGGGGTCGGTGGTGCCCGTGATGAGGGCGGCGATCTCCGCGGCCTCGCCGGGGGCGAGCCGGCGCTTGGCCTCGGCACGGTCGAGCCGGGCGCGGATGCCCACGCGGGCGGCCTCGACGCGCTCCGCGGACAGGTCGCTCATCGTCACCGGGACCCTCAGCTGCTGGGCGAAGAGCGTGGCGAGCTGGCTCGCCATGAGCCCTGCGCCGATGACGCCGACGGCGCGGACCCCGCGGGGCGCGGGCGGTGCGGCAGGGGCGGGCGAGGAGGCGGTGGTGTGGGGCACGCCACCATGTAATCGTGAAACTCAGTATCAGGTCAAGTGATACGCAGTGTCAGCCTCGGGTGTCGAGGGCTTCCTGGATCCTCCGGGCGATGTCCGCCGGGGCCGCCGAGCGGGGGAAGACGGCGACGACCATGTCGTCCGGCCGCGGCCCGGGGCGCTCCCCGGCACCGCCGGCGACCTCCGCGCCGCCGGCGGCCGGCCCGGCGTCGTCCGCAGAGGCCGCGGAGGCCTCGGCGGGGGCGACGCCGTAGAGGCGGCGCACGGCGTCCAGCTCGGTCCGCAGCCGGGCGGCGTCGAATCCGGGCTCGCCGCGCATGAGCCCCCGCAGGCAGTAGTTGTGGGTGGCGATGACGGTCGAGGCGAAGCGGACCGCGTCGAGGGGTGCGATGCCGGGCACGGCACCGCGGAGGTAGCGCTGGAAGAGCCGTTCGTAGCGGAACGTGGTCACGAGCTCCTTGTCGCGCAGGCCCGGCTCCTGGTTGACCACGCGGTAGCGCAGCTGTGCCAGATCCCCGAGCCCCGCGAAGTGCTCGAACACGAGGCCCGCCGCGCGGCACACCGCCTCCCACGGGTCCTCGTGGGCCTCGGCGAGGAAGGCCTCGGCCTGTTCCAGGAGCGTGTCATGGTCGGCGAAGACCACGTCCTCCTTGGAGCGGAACTGGCGGAAGAACGTGCTCCGGGACAGGCCCGCGGCCGCGGCGATCTGGTCCGCGCTCGTGGCCTCGTAGCCGTGCTCGGCGTAGAGCCGCACGGCGGCCGCGGCGACGTCGAGGCGGCGGCGGGCGGCCTCGCTCACAGCTCGAGCCCGATCAACAGCGGCTCGTTGTGCAGCTCGATCCCGAAGCGGGCGCGGACGCCGTCGCGCACCTCGCGGGCGAGGGCGAGGAGGTCCTTCGCGGTGGCGTCCCCGCGGTTGGTCAGGGCGAGCGTGTGCTTCGTGGACAGCGAGGCGCGGCCGCCGGCCACGCTGTCCGCCCCGAGGCCGTAGCCCTTGGGGAAGCCGGCGTGCTCGATGAGCCACGCCGCGGAGGTCTTCACGAGCCCCTCGCCGGCCGGGTAGCGCGGGGCCCCCTCGGGCAGGGACGCGGCCTCGGACTCGGCGAGGACGGGGTTGGTGAAGAAGGATCCGGTCGAGTAGGTGTCCCGGTCCGCGGGGTCCAGGACCATGCCCTTGGACGCGCGCAGCCGCAGGACCTCGCGGCGGACGTCGGTCGCGTAGGCGCGCTGGCCCGGCTCGACGCCGAGGGCCCGGGCCAGCTCGGCGTACCGCACTGGGGCGCCCATGCGCCCCAGGGCCAGCTGGAACTCGACCGTGAGGACCACGTACCGGGGCGAGCCGTTGGCGGTGGTCCGCTTGAGCACGGAGTCCCGGTAGCCGAAGGCCAGCTCGGAGGGGACGAAGGTCTTCACGGCGTTCGCCTCGCGGTCCCACGTGCGCACCTGCCAGATGGTCTGCGAGACGTCCTGCCCGTATGCCCCGACGTTCTGCACCGGGGTGGCCCCCGTGGAGCCCGGGATGCCGGAGAGGGCCTCGATCCCGCTCCACGCGTGGTGCACCGCGTGGTCCACGAGCGCGTCCCACGGGTGGCCCGCCTGGACCCTGACGGACACTCCCCCGCACGCGTCCGCGGAGTTGACCTCGAGCCCCTCGGAGCCGATCTTCAGCACGGTGCCGGGGTAGCCGTCGTCGGAGACGAGGAGGTTCGAGCCGCCGGCGATGATGAGCAGCGGCTCCCCCGCGGAGTCGGCGGTGCGCACGGCGTCGATGATCTCGGCCTCGCTGTGAGCCTCCTCGAAGCGCGCGGCCGGGCCGCCCACGGCGGAGGTGGTCAGGGAGGACAGGAGGGTCTGGCTCACCCGTCCAGCTTAGTCACACGGCAGGCTTGGCCCGGCGGGCGGCCTGTCCCGCGAGGGCCACACTGACGACGACGAAGAGCAGGACGGTCAGCAGCGAGTAGCGCACGCCGGTGAACTCGGCCACGAACCCCAGCAGCGGCGGCCCGCACAGGAACGCGCCGTAGCCGATCGTGGAGACCACGGAGACGCGGGCGGCGGCGTGGACGGGATCGTCCGCGGCGGCGGACATCCCCACCGGGAAGCCGAGCGAGGCGCCGAGGCCCCAGACCACGAGCCCGGCGAACGCGAGCCACAGCGCGGGCGCGAGCACGAACAGGGCCAGCCCGATCAGCGCCAGCCCCCCGCACGCCCGCAGCGCTGTCACCCGGCCGTGGCGGTTGAGCACCGGGGTGCCGAGGAAGCGGCCCGTGGCCATCGCGCAGACGAACACGCTGTACCCCACGGCGCCCTCGGCCTGGGAGACGCCGTAGCCGTCCGCGAGCGCGAGCGCGACCCAGTCGCCCGCGGCGCCCTCGGCCAGCGCGAGGCCGAGGACCATCACGCCCAGCAGCACGGTGCGGCGGTCGCGCCAGGCCGCCGCGACCTGGGCGCGGCCGCCCGGGCCCGCGTTTCCGGCGGATCCGCTTCCGTCGGCGCCGCTTCCGCCGGCTTCGGCGGGCGGGGCGAGCACGGACGACGGCGAGGGCTCCCCGGCGGCGGGGATCCCGCCGTCGTGCGCGGTCCCGGCAGCGCGGTCGGCGCGCAGGAAGGTCCCGGCGGTCACGACGGTCCCGGCCACGACCACGCCGGCCGCCCCGAGGTGCCAGGCGAGCGGCACCGCTGCGGCGGCGGCCCACGTGCCCACCACGGCCCCGAGGACGGTGCCCAGGCTGAAGGCGCCGTGCAGCCGGGGCATGATGAACTTCCGCAGCGCCCGCTCGACGGCGGCCCCCTCGACGTTGGACGCGGTGTTCCAGCTCGCCGTCCCGAGGCCGATCACCGCGAACCCCACGGCAGCCGCCACGGGCGAGCGGACCACGGTCGCCCCGAGGCCCAGCGTGAGGAGGCCGGCGCCCACCAGGAGGGAGCCCGCCTGGATGGTGCGGGCGGAGCCGATCCGCAGGACCACAAGGCCCGAGGCCGAGACCGAGGCGAAGGAGGCCAGCGTCATGCACAGCAGGAGCAGGCCGACCCCGGCCGGGCTGAGGCCGAGGTCGGTGCGCAGCGCCGGGACCCGGGAGACCCAGCTCGAGAACGCGACGCCGCTCGCGCCGTACGCGGCGATGACGGCGAGGTGCCAGCGCCGGACCTCGGCGGCCACGGGCGGCGCTGGCATCCGTGCCGCGGGCAGCCGTGCCACGGAGACGCTCAGGCCAGCCGGACGAGCGCCTGCGCCTTGGTCAGCACCCGCTGGCCGGCGTTGGTGACGGTGAGGTCGATCCGGGCCGTGCGCGCCTCGGGGTCCAGGGCCCCGACGGTCCCGACGACCTCGAGGACCGCGCCGGGCTCCTCGGTGCCGGTCGTGTCCTGGACCGGCACGGGCTTGGTGAAGCGCGTCTGGTAGTCCACCACGGCGCCCGGGTCCCCGGCCCAGTCGACGACGAGCTGGACGGCGGCGCCCATCGTGAACATGCCGTGGGCGATCACGCCCGGCAGCTCGACGGCGACCGCGAAGTCGTTGTTCCAGTGGATCGGGTTGAAGTCCCCCGAGGCCCCGGCATACCGGACGAGGTCGGCGCGGGTCACGGCGACCTCGCGGCGGCCGATCTCCAGGCCCTTTTCGAGCTGGTCGAACACGGGCATCACGGCAGTGCCGGCCTGCACGCTCTCCTCGGCGCTCACTGGCCCTCTCCCCTCACGAGAATCGACGAGACGGTGGTGGCGACGCTCTCGCCCTCGGCGTCCCCGGAGCCCAGCGCGCGGATCTCGGCGCGGGTGGTGATCATGGCGCCGCCGCCCATCGCGCGGACGGTGTCGACGTGGAGCTCGGCGGTGAGCCGGTCCCCGGCCACGATCGGGCGGTGGTGGGTGAAGCGCTGCTCGGCGTGGACCACCCGGGAGAAGTCGATGCCCGACTCCGGGTCGGCGATGAGCTGGGCGTCCGCCCGCTGGGCCACGATGATCGCGAACGTGGGCGGCGCGACGAGGTCGGCGTGGCCGAGGGCACGCGCGGCGTCGACCTCGTAGTGGGCGGGGTGCCCCGCCTTGACGGCGCGGGCGAACTCGCGGATCTTCTCGCGGGCGACGTCGTACACCTCGGCGGGCGGGTACACGCGACCGGCGAGGTCGGGGTTGATGGCCATAGGGAAAGCCTATCCGGTGGCACCGACGCCCTCCGAGGCTCGCGGTATGATGAATTCATCAATCCATCATCTGGAGGCAGCATGTTCAGCGACCGCGAGGCGCCCCTCTACGAGATCAAGGCGAACCTGTTCAAGGGCCTCGCCCATCCCGCCCGGATCCGCATCCTGGAGATCCTCGCCGGCTCCCCCGGGCAGTCCTGCCCGGTGAGCGAGCTGCTCGAGGGCACCGGACTCGAGGCCTCGCACCTCTCGCAGCACCTTGCGACGCTGCGCCGCCACCGCGTCGTGACGAGCGTCCGCACGGCCAACTCCGTGACGTACTCGCTCGCGCACCCCACGATCGCCGAGCTCCTCGCGATCGCCCGCACCTTCCTCCTCGACACGCTCGCGGAGACCCGCGAGCAGCTCGAGGCCGCCTCCGCCCTCCCCTCGGTCGCGGCGCACGGCGGGGGAACCCGGTGAACGCCCCCGGGGTGCAGCGCTCGGGGCCGGGCGCCCTGGCCAGAGGGCTCGGCACCCTCCGGTCCCTCCTCCCCCAGGCGTCCGACTACACGGGGGTGCGCCGCACCTGGCGCGGGGACCTCGTTGCGGGCCTCACGGTGGGCATCGTGGCCCTCCCGCTCGCGCTCGCCTTCGGGGTGAGCTCGGGGGCAGGCGCCGAGGCTGGGCTCGTGACGGCAATCGTGGCGGGGCTCCTCGCGGCGGTCTTCGGCGGCTCGCATGTGCAGGTCTCCGGCCCGACCGGGGCCATGGTCGTGGTCCTCGCCCCGATCGTGGCGGCCCATGGGGCGGGCGCGGCCGCCCTGCTCTCCGTCCTGGCCGGGATCGTCCTCGTGGCCCTCGGCGCGTCACGGCTCGGCCGGGCGGTCGCCTACATCCCCTGGCCCGTCGTCGAGGGCTTCACGCTCGGGATCGGTGTGATCATCTTCCTCCAGCAGGTTCCCCTCGCCGTGTCCGCCCCCGTCGCCCCCGGACAGAACACGGCGGTGGCGGCGGTCGCCGCCGTGGCCTCCGCCCCGTGGCCCCGCGCCGCGGCGAGCCTCGGCGTCGTCGCGCTCGTCGTCGCCACCACCCTCCTCGTGCCGCGGATCCACCGCAGCCTCCCTGCCAGCCTCCTCGCGATCCTCGCGGCTTCGCTGGGGGCCGGGTTGCTGGGCCTCGAGGTCGAGCGCATCGGCGCCCTGCCGGCCTCGCTCCCGGCCCCGGCCCTGCCCGGCTTCGGCATCTCGGACCTGCCCTCCCTGGCCGGCCCTGCGCTGGCGGTCGCAGCGCTGGCCGCGATCGAGTCGCTCCTCTCGGCGCGGGTCGCCTCCGGGCTCGCCGGTCCCGACGGGCGGACCACCGGACCGTACAACCCCGACCGTGAACTCGTGGGCCAGGGGCTGGCGTCGGTCGCCGCCGGGCTCTTCGGCGGCATGCCGGCCACCGGCGCGATCGCGCGGACGGCAGTGAACGTCCGCTCGGGCGGCAGGTCCCGCACGGCGTCGATCGTCCACGCCCTGGTGCTGCTCGGCATCGTCTACCTGGCAGCCCCGCTCGTCGCCCAGATTCCGCTCGCGGCCCTCGCCGGCGTCCTCATGGTCACGGCCGGGCGCATGGTCTCGGTGGGGACCGCCCGCCGGATCCTCGGCTCGACGCGGCAGGACGCGGTGGCGTTCGTCCTCACGGCCGTCATCACCGTCGCCTTCGACCTCATCGTGGCGATCCAGATCGGGCTCGCCGCTGCGGCCCTGCTCACGCTGCGCCAGTTCGCGAAGCTCGGCAGCGTCCGGCGCGAGCCGATCCCGGGGCCGGCGCACGACGGCGACGAGCACATCGCCGTCTTCCGCCTCGACGGCCTCATGTTCTTCGGCGCGGCGGAGCGGGTGCTCGAGGAGGTCACGCGCACGTCATCGGCCGACGGCGTCGAGGTCGCCGTCCTGCGCCTGTCCCAGCTCCGCTACCTCGACGCGACCGGGGCCCAGACCCTCGTCGAGGCGGTCCGCCGGCTCGAGGCGCGGGGCGTCACGGTGCTCCTCAAGGGGGTGCAGGAGCAGCATCTCGACCTCGTGCGCAGGGTCGGGGTGATCGCCGAGCTGCGGCACCACAGGCACCTCTTCGACTCGCTCGATGACGCCGTGGAGCATGCCCGCAGCCACGTGCGGCGGGCGCGGCTGCCCAGCGCTACTGCTTGAGCCGCCGCTTCGTCTCGCGGACCCGGATGCCGAGCCCGACCATGTGGACGACCAGGCCGACGCCGATCACCGCGATCGAGGGCCACAGGAGCCACGTGACGTGGCCGAGGTTGGCGACGATGCTCAGCACGATCCCGATGCCGAGGAAGGCCATGCCCGAGAACACGACCTTCTTGTAGAGCGGCGAGGCGGTCTCCCAGTAGTCGTTCGGCACGGCGTCCAGTCTAGGCGGGCGCGCGCCCTGCTCAGAACAGCGGGGCCTGCCGGGGCGGGAGGGCGCCCTCGAACGGTCCGAGCTCGATCACCCTGCCGCGGAGCCGGCCCAGGTGGACGACGAAGGCCTCCCCATCCGGTCCGGCCGAGCCGAGCGCGAAGGGGCCGAGGACCGAGGCGAGGGTGAGCGCATGGTCGCCAGGGCGGGGTCGGCGGGATAGGCGCTCCGCGGCGCGGCGGAGAGCAGCCCCGTCCCTGCCGCCGGCGGCTGCCAGCTCTCGCGGGCGACGTCGAACCCTCCGATGCCTTTCACCTCGCCGAGCAGCTGGGTCACCTCGGCGGCCCTGGCGTCGAGGAGTCCGGCGAGGCGGGGCGCGGGGAGCGCGCCAGTGCGGCTGCATGAGGTAGTCGCGCAGTCCCGCCGGAACGTTCCCGCCGCGGTGGAAGGCGTGGATGAAGCGCGTGTCGTCGCGCTGCTCGGCGGGGCCGTCCCACGCGATGCCGTGGACGAGCCAGGGCCCGCCTTCCATGGCGGAGGCCGTGGCTCCTAGACCGCCGGCTGGACGCCGAACGCCGTGGCGAGCTTCATGATCTTCTCGGCGCGGCCGAGGCGCGGGAGGTCCGAGCCATCGCGGATCACGCGGCCATTGGCCTCGAAGTCGCGCATGAAGTCCGTGGCCCAGGCGACATCGGTCGGCGTCGGGGAGATGACCTCGTTGATCACCGTGGTCTGGTCGATGGCGAGGCAGAGCTTGCCCGTCATGCCCATCATCACCGTGATGGCGCTCTGCTCGCGCAGGATCGGGTGGTTCGTGCCGACGGTGGGGCCATCGATCGGGCCCGGAAGGTTGCCGACGCGGGAGGCGACGACGAGCTTCGCGCGCGGGTAGGCCATGGCCTCGGGCGTCGCCGCCATACCGGTGTCGCGGCGGAAGTCGCCCGAGCCGAAGGCGAGGCGGAACGCACCTTGGGCCTTGGCGATGCGGTTGGCCTCCTCGATGCCGACCGCCGACTCGACGAGCGCGATCACCGGGGTCTTGCCGTCCATGCGGTGGAAGCTCTCCGTCACCTGGTCGGCCGACTCGGTCTTGGCGAGCATGACGCCGAGCAGGCCGGGGGTGCCGCGCAGCCCGGCGAGGTCGTCGGCCCAGAAGGGGCTCGTGGCGTCGTTGACGCGCACCCAGGCGCGGCCGCCGGCGGTCAGCCAGCGGGTGACGTTCTCGCGGGCCTCGTCCTTGTGCGAGGGGTCCACGGCGTCCTCGATGTCGAGGATGATCGCGTCCGCACGGGACGCTGCCGACTCGTCGAAGAGCTCCGTGCGCATCGCGTTGACGAGCAGCCAGGAGCGGGCGATCTCCGGGCTGATCTCGCGCGCGGGGCGGCCGGGGCGGTCTGCGCCTACGGGACGCGTCGAATCGGCGGAAACAGGTGACGTCATGGGTCCACCGTATCGCTGCGGAGGCCCCGCTGGCACATCCGTGGGCCGGCCTCGCAGGCCAGCCCACCCCGGGTCAGAAGACGCTCAGCTGGTAGCCCGCCGTCCAGCCGCCGCAGGCCTCCCACCAGCGGATTCCGGCGGGGAGACGCGGAACGCAGGAGGGCACAGCGTCGGAGCGGCGTCGCTCCTGTGTCCTGGGGCTCCTGTCGACGGGACGGGGCGCCTCGTGGGGTGAGGGGCTGGTGACGGTCTCCTGCTCAGCCATGGGACTCTCCTGACAGATGAACGGTCGAAGAATCGGGCTCCCCAGCCAACCTCGATGTATCCAGTCCACGCCCGCGACGGCAATTTGTCAAGCGACTTTATTAATAGCGCGGCGGTACGCCTCGCGGCCCTGGCCGCGACACCGCCGGTCCGCAGGTCCGCTACTGCGCGAGGTACACGCGCCGGCCGCTGAGGTGCTCGGGACGGACGCGGACGAACGCGTCGCGCACTCCCCCGGCCCACGGCTCGTCCACCATCTGGCCGAACAGCGTGGTGAGCTCGTGGGCATCCTCGACCACCTCGGCCCGGCCGCTGACGAGGACGGACCATCCCGCCTGGACGGACGGCTGCATGGCGTCCACCTGCAGGGCGGCCCCGTCCTGGGGCAGGCTGTTCACCACGGTCCCATCCGGGGAGGTGCGGAAGTGGACGGCACCGCCGTAGACGAGGTATCCGACCGGGTAGACCGCGACACGGCCCTCGTGGACAAAGGCGAATCGCCCTACGCCGGAGGAGCCGAGCAGTGACCAGCACTGCTCGGCATCCAGCTCGTAGTCCTCGTGACGGGCCCCCGGCCCGTACTGGAAGTCCGCGTTGACGTCGGCCATGGCCCCTCCCCGTCGGTGGTCTCCCTAGGCTCCCATGGAGCACCCGGGCGCGGAAGGGCCCTTTGCCCCCTCCTGGACTAGGCCTGCACGCGGACCCAGGCCGTTGCGTCGCCGGGCAGCTTGCCGCCCTCGACCTCGACGCTCGAGAGCAGCACCTCCCCCTCCGGCAGCTCCGTCGGGGCGGCACCGAAGTTCGCCACCACGTGCCAGGCACCGCCGTCCGGAGCCGTCCGCGCGAAGTGCAGCACGTCGTCGTCCGCGGCGTCGGCCCACTCGAGGTGCTCCTCGCCGACGAGCTCGTGGCGCAGCGCGAGGGCCCGGCGGTAGAAGGCGAGGGTCGAGCCGGCGTCCTGCTCCTCGACGCTGACGGCGTAGTCCTTGAACCATGCCGGCTGCGGGAGGTGCGAGCCGTTGGCGCCGAAGCCGAACGAGGTGCCCGTGGGCTCCCAGGGAAGCGGGACCCGGCAGCCGTCGCGGCCGATCTCCACGCCGCGGTTGCGGAAGTAGGTGGGGTCCTGCCGGTCCTGCTCCGGAATGCGGCCGACCTCCTGCAGACCGAGCTCCTCGCCCTGGTAGAGGTAGGCCGAGCCGGGCAGGGCGAGCATGAGCAGGGTCGCGGCCTTGGCCCGGCGGAGCCCGAGCGTGGCGTCGACCTCGGCCGGGTCCCCGCCGTCGAGGAGCCAGTCCTTCCCGTCGGTGCCGGCGCCGCCGCGGCCCGTGCCCTTGGGAAGGCCGTAGCGGGTGGCGTGGCGGACCACGTCGTGGTTCGAGAAGACCCATGTCGAGGAGGCGCCGGTCGCGGCGGCCTCGGCGAGGTTCTTCGTGATGACCTCGCGGAACTGGGCGGCGTCGAAGTCGGCCTGGAGGAGGTCGAAGTTGAACGCCTGGCCGAGGCCGTCCGGCGAGGCGTACCGGGCGCGGCGGTCCGCATGGACCCAGGCCTCGGCGACGGCGGCCCGCGGCGGGGTGTACTCGTTGAACACCCTGCGCCATTCGGCGTAGATCGAGTGGACCTCGTCCCGGTCCCAGAGCGGGTGCTCGCCGAGGGCGAAGAGGTCGGCGCGGTGGATGGTCTCGAGGTCGTCGTGGACGGCGTCCATGTCCTTCTTCAGCCCGTGTGCCACGTCCACGCGGAAGCCGTCGACGCCGCGGTCGCACCAGAACCGCAGGGTCGTCAGGAAGTCCTCGTGCACCTCGGAGTTGTCCCAGTTCAGGTCCGGCTGCTCCTTGGCGAAGAGGTGGAAGTACCACTGCCCGGGCGTGCCGTCGGCCTCGGTGACGCGCTCCCACGCTCCGCCGCCGAAGATGGAGGTCCACTCGTTCGGGGGCAGCTCCCCGTGCTCGCCGCGGCCGTCACGGAAGATGTAGCGGTTGCGGGCCGGGGACCCCGGCGCCGCGGCCAGTGCTTCCTGGAACCACACGTGGCGGTCCGAGGTGTGGTTCGGGACGATGTCCGCGATCACCTTGATGCCGGCGCCGTGGAGCGCGGAGACCATCTCGTCGAAGTCCTCGAGGGTCCCGAGCCGCGGGTCCACGTTGCGGTAGTCGTCCACGTCGTAGCCACCGTCGGCGAGGGCCGAGGGGTAGAACGGGCTGAGCCAGACGGCGTCGATGCCGAGCTTCGCGAGGTACGGCACGCGCGAGGTGATGCCGCGGATGTCCCCGAGGCCGTCGGCGTTGGAGTCGGCGAAGCTGCGGGGATAGATCTGGTAGACGGCGGCCTGGCGCCACCAGTCGGCGGACGGGTTCGTGCGGTCGGGCTCGTGGGCGGTGGTGGGCACCGGTCCTCCTGTTCCGTGGGTCTGCCGCGGGTGCGCATCACATCCCCGCGTTTTATATTTAGAATCTAAATCAATGCCGGAGTCCATTATTCGGCCGGGGCGAGCGGGAGGTCAAGCGGATGCGGAGGGGACCTGCGGCAGGACCGCACGTGGTGCGGCTCGCGAATGCCGAGGCAGTCCTGCGGCGGCTGAGGGAGGCCCCGGAAGCGGGCCTCACCGCCACGGAGCTCGTGGATGCCACGGGGCTGAGCCGGGCGACCGTGATCGCCGTCGGCGACGACCTCGTGCGCAGGGGCTGGGCCATCGGCCTCGACCCCGAGCGGGCCGAGGCCGGCCGAGGGCGGCCGCCGCGGACCTTTGCCTTCCGCGCCGACGCCGGAGTGGTCCTCGGGCTCGACATGGGCGCCGGGAAGACGACCGCGCTCGTGGCCGACCTCCGCGGCCGCACCCTCGGCTCGGCCAGCGGGGCCTTCCCCGGGGCGGGCGCCGCAGGGCGCGTGGACACCGTGAGCGCCACCGCGCTCGCTGCCCTCGCCGCGGCCGGCACGCGGCCTGGACGGGTGCTCGCGGCAGCCGCGGGCGTCGCCGCACCCGTGGACAGGGACGGCCGGATCGCGACCCCCCGGGACTTCTGGGAGCAGTTCGATGTGGGCCTCGCCGAGGGCCTGCGGGCGCGCCACGGGTGGCCCGTGATCCTCGAGAACGACGCGAACCTCGCGGCCCTGGCCGAGCAGTGGCGCGGTGCGGCGCAGGGGGTGGACGACGTCGCCGTCGTGCTCGCCGGGGAGCGTCTGGGCGCGGGACTGCTCGAATCGGGGCGGCTCCTGCGGGGCCGCCACGGCGGCGCCGGCGAGCTGTCCTTCCTGCGCCTCGTCGAGGGCGCCGCGGGGCCCCACGGCATCGGGCAGCTCGCCCGGGCGTGGGGTGCGGAGGCGGCGGCCGCGGGCGGCCTTGCGGGCCTCGCGCCGGCGGAGGTCACCGCGGAGGCGGTCTTCGAGGCGGCGCGCGACGGCGATCCGGGCGCCTTGGGCGTCCTGGCCCGCCTCGCGGAGCACATGAGCCGCGTCGTCGCGGTGCTGGGCACGCTCCTGAATCCAGAGCTCGTGGTCCTGGGGGGCGCGGTGGCGGGCGCGGCCGCGGCCCTGCTGCCGGGAATCCGCCAGGAGCTCCCGCGCCTGACGGACACGCCGCCGCGCGTCGAGGTGTCCGCGCTCGGGGGCGACGCGGTGGCCCTCGGCGCGGTGCGCCGGGCGCTCGACGACGTGGCCGACCGCGCCCTGGCGATCGAGCTCCCCTAGCGGGCAGACCCGGGGGCGGCCCCCCCTGCCGCAGGCGGCAGGCCGTCCCGAGGCGGCCTGCCGCGTCAGGCCGGCGCCCCTGAGGGCACGGCGGCGCGGGGAGCCCAGGTGGCGGTGCGGGCCCTCAGCCAGGCCACGAGCGGCTTGGTCGCGGCGTGCGCACCGGCCGCCAGCACGAACGAGAGCGGCCCCGCGATCGCTCCGACCTCGAGGAACTGCGAGTGGGCGAGCACGCCGAGCACGCACAGGACGGGGTAGTGCCAGAGGTAGATCTCGTAGCTGATGCGGCCCACGTAGGTCAGCGGGCGCAGCGACAGGAGGCGCTGCAGGGGCCCGTCGCCCCCGCGCACGATCGCGACGATGAGCAGCAGCGTTCCGGCTGCCGCCGCGAGGGTGTGGATGATGGAGAGCGGCACGATCGAGGAGTGGACCACGGAGAACCCGATGAGGGCCACGCCGAGCAGGCCGTGCCAGGCACGCGCCCGGAGGTCGGAGCCGTGGAGGACGAGGGCCAGCGCGCAGCCCGCGAACAGGCCGCTGGCGCGGAGGATGAAGGACATGTGGCCCGTGGTGGCCTCGAGCACGAGCGCCCACGTCCCGAGGCCGACGGCCGCGGCACCCGCGACGGCGATGGCACGCCGCCGGCGCTGGCCGTGCACCGTCCGGGCGCCCTTCACGAGGAGCACGAGCGCGAGCGGCCAGACGAAGTAGAACCACTCCTCGAGCCCGAGCGTCCAGGTGTGGGCATAGGCCGAGAGGCTGTCGGCGCCCGTCTCGGCGCCGACCGGCATGAGGTAGAAGAGCGCCATGAGCGAGCCCCAGGCGGCATTGCCGGTGCCCATGAGGACGGCAATCGGCACGAAGACCACGGCCAGCATGATCAGCAGCGGCGGGTACAGCCGGATGACGCGCCTGAGGTAGAAGCGGCGCAGCGAGATGCCCCCGTGCGCGTCGTGCTCCTCGAGGAGCAGGGTGGTGATCAGGAAGCCGGAGAGGGCGAAGAAGATGTCCACGCCACCGGCACCGCCGAAGTGCACCGGCATGACGGCGTGGTAGACCACGACCAGGATGATGGCGAGGGCGCGGATGCCGTCGAGCGCCGGCACATGGCCCAAGCCCCCCGCGCGGGGCCGGGCCGGCGCTGCTGAACTGACAGTGGCTGTTGCCGTCATGCTTTCCTCTCGTTCGGGTCCGAGAGAGTGTAGCGGAATTGCCTTGGGACCATTTTGAGGATGCTTACCCAGAGGGCCGCGGGAGGAATCAGGCTCGGGCCGCCCGGACAGGAAAAAGGACCCCCGGTCTCCCGGGGGTCCTGCTGTAGCGGTGCCGGGACTCGATCCCGGGACCTCACGATTATGAGTCGTGCGCTCTAACCAGCTGAGCTACACCGCCACGACAAGGAAAAAGGCCGCGCCATCCGGCCAACACCGGTTGACGCGGACCCTCCTTGCGAGAGCCCCCCACGGGAATCGATCCCGTGACCTCCATCTTACCAAGATGGCGCTCTACCACTGAGCTAGGGGGGCAACAGACAGATACTTTACCGGAAGAGCGGCGGCCCCACCAAATCGGCTGGGCCCGCCCCGCTCCCCCCGCTCGGGCGGCCGCCGCGGCCGGCCCCGGACCGGGAACGCGGACCGGGAAAAGGGGACGAGCCCGCCCCCGGGTCTCCGGGGACGGGCTCGTCCATCAGGCGCTGTGGATCACCAGGCGCGGCTGCGGCCGCTGTCCTTGCCGTGGCGCGGCTTGCGGTCGCCGAAGCCGCCGCGGCCGGCATACCCGCGGTCGTCGCGGTCGCGTCCGCCGCTGCGGCCACCACGGTCCGGACGGCCGCCGAACCCGCGGTCGCCGCCACGGTCGCCGCGGTCGCTGCGGCCGCGGAAGCCGCCACGCTCGCCACCACGGTCGCCGCCGCGGTCACCGGTGGGGCGGCGGCCCGAGTCGAGCTCGAGCTTGATGAGCTCGCCGCCGATCCGGGTCTTGGACAGGGCCTTCCACTGATCGGAGGAGAGCTCCGCAGGCAGCTCCACGAGGGAGTGGTCCGCCCGGATGTCGATCCCGCCGATCTGGCTCGAGTGGAAGCCGCCCTCGTTCGCGAGCGCGCCCACGATCGAGCCCGGCATGACGCGCTGGCGGCGGCCGACGGCGATGCGGTACGTCGCGTTGCCCTCGGTCACCGACCGGGACGGGCCGCGGGAGCCGAAGCCGTCCTTGTTGCGGTCGCGCTTCTGGAACTCGGGAGTGGAGGGGAGCTCCTTGACGAAGAACGGGGTGTCACCCTGCACCATGACCGCGAGCGCGGCAGCGATCTCCGCCGCCGGCACCTCGTGCTCGTTCTCGTAGGAGGCGATGAGGTCGCGGAACATCGAGACGTCCTCGGACTCGAGCGTCTCGGTGATCCGGTCGGCGAACTTGCTCATGCGCAGCGAGTTGACCGTCTCGGCCGTGGGCAGGTGCATCTGCTCGACCGCCTGGCGCGTGGCCTTCTCGATGGCCCGCAGGAGGTACTTCTCGCGCGGGGTCATGAACAGGATCGCGTCACCCTTGCGGCCGGCGCGGCCGGTGCGGCCGATCCGGTGCACGTAGCTCTCGGTGTCGTGCGGGATGTCGTAGTTCACGACGTGGCTGATGCGCTCGACGTCGAGCCCGCGGGCGGCGACGTCGGTGGCGACGAGGATGTCGATCTTGCCCTCGCGCAGCGCCTCGACCGTGCGCTCGCGCTGGGCCTGGGCGATGTCGCCGTTGATCGCGGCGGCCTGGAAGCCCCGGGCCTTGAGCTTCTCGGCGAGGTCCTCGGTGGCCATCTTCGTGCGGACGAACGCGATGACGCCGTCGAACTCCTCGACCTCGAGGATGCGGGTGAGGGCATCGAGCTTGTGCGCGCCCATGACCTGGACGTAGCGCTGGCGGATGTTCTTCCCAGTGGTGGTCTGGGACTTGACCGTGACCTCTTCCGGCATGTTGAGGTACTGCTTCGACATGCGTCGGATCTGCGAGGGCATGGTCGCCGAGAACAGCGCCACCTGGCGGCCGTCCGGGGTCTCCTGGAAGATGCGCTCGACGTCCTCCGCGAAGCCCATCCGGAGCATCTCGTCGGCCTCGTCCAGGACGAGGTACTGCAGCTCGGAGAGGTCCAGGGACCCCTTCTCGATGTGGTCGATCACGCGGCCGGGGGTGCCGACCACGACCTGGGCGCCGCGGCGGAGGCCCGCGAGCTGGGGGCCGTAGGCCGAGCCGCCGTAGACCGGCAGGACGGTGAAGTCCTCGAGGTGCTTGGCGTAGGAGGTGAAGGCCTCGGCCACCTGGAGCGCGAGCTCGCGGGTCGGGGCGAGCACGAGCGCCTGGGTGGCGCGGGAGGGGCCGTTGAGGTCGTGCAGCTCGGCGAGGCGCGAGAGCGCGGGGACGGCGAACGCGGCGGTCTTGCCGGTGCCGGTCTGGGCCAGGCCCACGACGTCGCGGCCCTCGAGCAGGAGCGGGATCGTCGCCGCCTGGATGGGGGACGGCTTCTCGTAGCCGACGTCGGCGAGGGCCGCGAGGACGCGGCCGTCGATGCCGAGGTCGGTGAAGCGGGGGGTGCCGTCGTCCTCGGAGGAGGGCGCGGCGTCGTCCGCGGTGGTCTCGGCGTCGTCCGCGGTGGTCTCGGCGTCCGTCGGGGTGACCTCGCGGGTCTCGGGGGTGATCTCGGCGCCCGTCGGGGTGACCTCGGCGTCGGTGATCACGGGGGTCTCGATGGTTTCAGGCATGCGTGTGTCCTCGCAGTGGGGAGCCTGGGGAGGCTCGTCGTCGGTCAGTTACTCAGGCCCGGCGCTCTCTCAATCCCAGGCAGGGCTCCTACGCTGCATTCGGCACCACATGCACCCGTACAGCGTTTGCTTCAGCCGGACTCCCCTATGCAATTGCCCGCTCCGCGGGCCCCAACACGCACCAGTCCTGCCTCAAGAATTGGGCAGGAGAAGGGAATTCCGGAAAGTGGGGGATGCATCCATCATACAGGACGCACGACGCCGGCCCTCACCTCGGGCGGCCAGGGCGCCGTGAGGTCGGGCACAGTCGGGCCCCGGCCCTACTCGCTGTCGCGCTCCACGGCGGCCACCACGTACTTCCGCAGCGCCGGGGCGAGGCGCAGCCCGCCGTCGGCCTCGGCGTCGAGGAGTGCCTCGGCCATCTCCGCGGTCGGGTCCGCGAGCCAGGCGCCGACGCGCACCCCGTGGTCGGGCACGTGCTCGATCCCGAACTGGGAGCCCGCCTCGACGTCCCCGGGCGTGAGGACCCTCAGGTAGGCCCCGGAGAGTCCTGCGCGGGTGAACCACGAGACCCAGCCGTCCTCGCCCATGCGCCGGGCGAAGGTCGCGCACGGGATGCGGGGCATCGTCACCTCGAGCAGCGCTCCCGAGGAGAAGCGCCAGCGTTCGCCGATCACGGCGTTGCTCGCGGTGATCCCCTCGACGCGGAGGTTCTCCCCGAAGAGCCCGGGCGGGATCTCGCGGCCGAGCTCGCGCGCCCAGAGCGCGGCGTCGTCCTCCGAATAGGCGTACACGGCCTTGTCCTCGCCGCCGTGGTTCGCGCGGTCGGCCTGGACGTCCCCGCGCAGGCCGAGGCGCCGGATCCGCACCGGTCCCTCGACCGGCCGTTTGTCGATCCCCGTCACCCCCACAGAGCCGGCATCGGCGAGCAGCTGGTGGACTCGGCAGACGGCGACGACGCGGGCGGTCTTCATGGCCACCAGCGTACCCGCGGCGCCCCATGCGGGAGCGCTCACGGATCGAAGCGGTAGCCCATGCCGGCCTCGGTGTGCAGGTGCCGGGGATGGGCGGGATCCTCCTCGAGCTTGCGCCGCAGCTGGGCCAGGTACACGCGCAGGTACTGGGTCTCCTTCGCGTACGCGGGGCCCCACACCTGCGTGAGGATCTCCCGCTGGGTCACGAGCTGGCCCGCGCGCCGCACGAGGAGGGCGAGGATGTTCCACTCGGTGGGCGTAAGGCGGACCTCGGCGCCCCTGACGACCACGCGCCGCGCGGCGAGGTCCACGCTCAGGTCGCCGGTCTGCAGGCGGGGCGCCTCGCCGCTCCGGGCCCCCCGGCGGGCGGCAGCCCGCAGCCGCGCCAGCAGCTCCTCGAGCCCGAACGGCTTGGTCACGTAGTCGTCCGCCCCGGCGTCGAGGGCCTCGACCTTGTCCTCGGAGCCGTGCCGGGCGGAGAGGACGATGATGGGCAGGTCCGTCCAGCCCCGCAGCCGCCGGATCACCTCGATCCCGTCGATGCCGGGCAGGCCGAGGTCCAGCACCACGATGTCCACGCTGCGCTCGGCGGCGATCTCGAGGGCGTCCTCGCCCGTGGGCGCGGTGACGGCCTCGTACCCGTGGACCCGGAGGTTGATCTGCAGGGCCCGGGCGAACCGCGCCTCGTCCTCGACGATGAGGACCGTGGTGCGGTCGGGGGCCTGGGGCGCCTGGCTCATGCGGCCATCCCCGGCGCCCCGGCCCCCGGAGCCCGCACGCCTTGGGAGAGCGGGAGGGAGACGGACATGGTGAGCCCTCCCCCGGGCGTCTCCTCGGCCTCGATGCGCCCGCCCATCGCCTCCACGAAGCCCTTGGCGACGGCGAGGCCGAGCCCCACGCCCCCTTGGGCCGTGACGTCGCCGAGTCGCTGGAACGGTCGGAACACGACGAGGAGGTCCTCGGGCGGGATGCCGGCGCCGTGGTCCACGACCCGGAGCACCCCGCAGGGGCGGCCGCGCTCGTCCTGCATGCCGCTGCGTGCGGTGAGCTCGACGGCGGCCCCCGGGGCGTACCGCAGGGCGTTCTCGACGAGGTTGGCCACGGCCCGCTCGAGCAGCACCGGGTCGGCGTCGACCGCCGGCGCGTTGGCGGGGATGAGGTCGGCCACGCGGTCCTGGCCCGCGAGCCCCCGGGGCAGGACCTCGCGCCAGGTGACCGGGCGCAGGAGCGGGCGGACGGTGTCGGCGGAGATGCGGGACATGTCCAGCAGGTTCCCGACCACGTGGGAGAGGCGGTCCGTGTAGTCCTCGATGGTGCCCAGGAGCTCGGCCTCCTCCTCCGGGGTGAACTCGACGGAGGCCTGGCGCAGGCTGCTCACGCTGAGCTTGATCCCGGCCAGCGGGGTGCGCAGGTCGTGGGAGACGGCCTGGAGGATCGCGGTGCGGATCGTGTTGCCCTCCTCGAGGCGCCGGTTGGCCTCCCGGCTGCGGGCCAGCTGGGCGCGCTCGCGCATCGCGACGAGGTACACGCCGAAGGCCTGGAGGGTGCGCCGCTCGCCGTCGTCCAGCGGATGCCCCGCGGCGAGGAGGGTGTAGTAGCCGTCGGGGGCCACGGCGTCGTCCGCCGCGGCGTGCGAGACCGGGGGCGCCTCCCCCGCGGTGGCGAGCACGTCCCAGCCGGCGGCCTGCCCGGAGGCGGCCGCGGGGCCGTCCGCGGGGCGCCGGGCGAGCAGCGTGACGGCGCGCAGGCCCAAGGTCGAGCGGACCCGCTCGAGGAACTCCTCCGTCCCGCCGGTCGAGCCGAGGATGCCGAGGGCGAGCTCGGTCATGGCGTCCGCCTCCGCTGCCGCGCGCGTGGCCTGCTCGTAGCGGCGCGTCGCGGCGCCCACGGCGAGGGCCACCGCGCACGCGACGGCGAGGAAGACGAGGAGGCCGACGACGGCCTCCGGGTGCGCCACGCTCAGGCTGCCCACGGGTTCGGCGGTGAACCAGTTGAGCAGGAGGCTCCCCGCCACGGCCGCGATGACCGCGGGCCACAGCCCGCCCACGAGGGCGACGAGGACCGCGGCGAGCAGCTGCAGGAGCTCGACGGTCGCGACCGCGCGCCCGCCCCGGCCGTCCGCGAGCAGCGGGGTGGCGGCGAGCTGGACCAGCGCGGGCAGGAGCGCGGCAAGGACGAGCCCGAGCAGGGTGCGCCGGCGGTCGAGGACGCCGAGCTCCGCGAGCCGGAGCCGGTGCTCGGGCGCCGGGAGGAACGGGATCCGCTGGCTCATGCGGCCATTGTGGCAGGCGGCCCGGCAGGTGCCCGCCTGCCCGGGGGGTTCCGGGTCAGTTCCGGGTCACCGTGCCCATGAGCGAGGCCACCGGCCGCAGGAACAGCGGCCGCGCGAGGAGCCAGAGGCCGGCGATGAGGAGCACGCCGATGGCGAAGAAGATGAACCCGAGCCAGTCCCCGCCGTCGTGCGCGGCGAACATGTGATTGAGGTTCTTCAGCGCCCCGGTGGTGAGCACGAGCACCACGTGGACGATCACGAAGACCACGAAGAAGCCCATGACCGGGAAGTGCACGGCGCGGGCCCACTCCATGGGGTAGGCCTTGTTGAGGCGGGGGGCCTTGGCGTTCGTGGGCCACACGGCGGACATGCGCAGGCCCGTGAGGATCGCGAGCGGTGCGGCGATGAACACGACCGCGAAGTAGGTCAGCTGCTGGAGCGCGTTGTAGTTGACCCAGCCGTCCTCGAGCGGCCAGTCGAGCGAGGCGTACTGCAGGGCCGCGGACACCGCGTGCGGGAAGACGTCCCACGAGGTCGGCACGAGGCGCACCCAGTGGCCGGTGGCGAACATGAGCACGAAGAACACGATCCCGTTCAGCACCCACAGGGCGTCCAGGCACAGGTGGAGCCACAGGTCGAGGCTGATCTTCTTGGGCTGGCCCTTGGTCTTGAAGAACCCCTTGTTGCTGCGCTTCCAGTAGCCCTGCGGCCGGGTCGTGAAGCGGACCTGCAGGCCCGTGCGCACGATCAGCGTCAGGAACATCATGTTCAGGAAGTGCAGCACGTTCAGCCACGCGGGCAGCCCGTCGGGGGCCCAGCTGGGCAGCGGGGCGTGGCCGGGATAGGTCGCGATGAACTGCGAGACCGCCGCGGTGCTGCGCAGCCACTTCGCGCCGAGCACGACGATCGCGAGCACGACGACGGCGCCGACGCCGACCGCCGTCGGCCGGAACCACGGCGCCCGGGTGAACCCGGACTTCGCAGGTGAGGTCTGCGGCATGGAAGGAGTCCTTGGAGAGTAAAGGGTGGGAGGGAGGGTGAGGAAAGGAGGGCGGGTGAGGAAAGGAGGGAGGGTGAGGAAAGGAGGGCGGGTGAGAGGACCGAACAGCGGGCGGGGCGGGTCAGAGCCGCGAGATCGCCGCGTCCAGGTCGGCGATGAGGTCCTCGACGTCCTCGATGCCGACGGAGAGGCGCAGGAGGTTGACCGGGACGGCCAGCTCGGTGCCCTTGACGGACGCGTGCGTCATCTCGGACGGGTAGTTCATGAGCGACTCGATGCCGCCGAGGCTCTCGGCGAGCGTGAACAGCCGCGTGGACTCGGCGACTGTGCGCGCCGCGGCCTCGCCGCCCGCGAACTGCACCGAGACCATGCCGCCGAACCGGCGCATCTGCCTCGCCGCGAGCTCGTGGCCCGGGTGCTCGGGCAGGCCCGGGTAGAGCACCCGCTCGATGCCCGGGCGGCCCACGAGCCATTCGGCGATCTTCTGCGCGTTGTCCGAATGGCGCTCCATGCGCACCCCGAGCGTCTTGAGGCCGCGGGTGGTGAGGAAGGCGTCCATGGGGCCGGAGACGGCGCCGACCGCGAACTGGACGAAGCCGATCTTCTCCGCGAGCTCGCCGTCGTTGACGACGACGGCCCCGCCGACCACGTCCGAGTGCCCGCCGATGTACTTGGTGGTCGAGTGGACGACCACGTCCGCGCCGAGGGCGAGGGGGTTCTGCAGGTACGGGGACGCGAAGGTGTTGTCCACGACGAGGAGGGCCCCGGCGTCGTGCGCGAGCTCGGCGAGGGCGGCGATGTCGGTGACCTTCATCATCGGGTTCGAGGGGGTCTCGACCCACACGAGGCGGGCGCCGCCCTCGGCGACGGCGGCGCGCACGCCGTCGAGGTCCGACATGTCGACGGGCTTGTTGGCGATCCCCCACGGGGCGAGGACCCGGGAGATGAGGCGGTAGGTGCCGCCGTAGGCGTCGTTGCCGAGCACGATCCTGTCCCCCGGCGAGCACAGGGCGCGGATGAGGGCGTCCTCGGCGGCCAGGCCCGAGCCGAAGGAGTAGGCGTGGGAGCCGCCCTCGAGTGCCGCGAGCTGCTCCTGCAGCGCGTCCCGGGTCGGGTTGCCGCCGCGGCCGTACTCGTAGCCGGAGCGCAGGCCGCCGATCCTGTCCTGGGCATAGGTGGAGGAGAAGTGCAGCGGTGGGACGACGGCGCCCGTCCGCGGCTCGAACTCCTGGCCGGCGTGGACGGCCCGCGTGTTGAATCCGGTGGTCTTCTCGCCCTGCTCAGGCATGGGGGTCTCCCTTACTTGTTGAGGTTGGCCAGGAGGTCGTGGCGGGTGAGGATGCCGACGGGCGCACCGACGAAGGTGACCATGACGGCGTCGTCCTCGCTGAGCATCTTGCGCAGCTCCGCCTGGCCCTCGAGGGAGCCGATGACGGGCAGCCGCGGGCCCATGTGCTCGGAGATCTTGTCGGTGAGCATCGCCTCGCCGCGGAACAGCTTGGCGGACAGCGAGCGCTCGTCCACGGCGCCGAGCACTTCGCCCATGACCACCGGGGGCTCGGTCGAGAGGACCGGCAGGTGGCCCACGCCGTACTCGGTCATGATGTCGATGACGTCGCGGACCGTCTCGTTGGGGTGGGTGTGGACGAGGTCCGGGAGGCGGCCGTCCTTGCCCTTGAGCAGGTCCCCGACCGTCTTCTCGTCCTGGCCCGGGAGGAAACCGTAGGAGCGCATCCAGTCGTCGTTGAAGATCTTGGCGAGGTAGCCGCGCCCGGAGTCGGGCAGGACGACGACGACGACCGCGTCCTCAGGCAGGTCCTTCGCCACACGCAGGGCGGCGGCCACGGCCATGCCGGAGGAGCCGCCGACGAGGAGGCCCTCCTCGCGGGCGAGCCGGCGCGTCATGGCGAAGGACTCGGCGTCGCTGACGGCCAGGACCTCGTCCGGGACGGACTTGTCATAGTTCCCCGGCCACATGTCCTCGCCGACGCCCTCGACGAAGTACGGTCGGCCGGTGCCGCCGGAGTAGACGGAGCCCTCGGGGTCCGCGCCGATGACCTTGACCTGGCCGCCCTCGGAGGCGGGCCGGTCCCGGGAGACCTCCTTGAGGTACCGGCCGGTGCCGGTGATGGTGCCGCCGGTGCCGGCGCCGATGACCACGTGCGTGATCCTGCCGTCGGTGTCGGCCCAGATCTCCGGGCCGGTGGTCTCATAGTGGCTGGCCGGGGCCCCCGGGTTGGAGAACTGGTCCGGCTTGAACGCACCGGGGATCTCGCTGACGAGCCGGTCGGAGACGCCGTAGTAGGACTGCGGGGAGTCCGGCGGGACGGCGGTCGGGGTGACGACGACCTCGGCGCCGTAGGCCGCGAGCACGGCGCGCTTCTCCTCGCCGACCTTGTCCGGGACCACGAAGATGCACCGGTAGCCCTTCTGCTGGCCCACCAGGGCGAGGCCCACGCCGGTGTTGCCGCTCGTGGGCTCGACGATGGTGCCGCCGGGGCCGAGCTTGCCGTCCGCCTCCGCCTGCTCGATCATCTTCAGCGCGATGCGGTCCTTGATGGAGCCGCCGGGGTTGAGGTACTCGAGTTTGACCAGGACCGTCGCCTTGATGCCTTCGGTGACCTTGTTCAGCTGGACGAGGGGCGTGTGCCCGATGAGTTCGACGACGGACTTGGCGTACTTCACGACCCCCACTGTAGCCTCTGGGCCCGGACGCGCAGAGGCGGGCGACTCGGGGGTTCACGCACAGCCCGAAGTTTCGAACGGCGCTCCTTCCCCGATTGACTTATTCGAACATGTTTTCGAGAATTGAAGTATGTCCCTCGCCCTCAGCTCCGATCCCGCGGCGGCCGCCGCGGGGCAGCTGCGCGAGCTCCAGGAACGCATCCACACCCTGCAGGGCCGGCGGAACCGCCAGGGCTCGCACCCCGTGCTCCCGTGCCTGGCGCCCCTGTTCCCCGCGGGGCTCCGCGGCGGGGCCGCCTACTCCCTCGACACCCACCTCTCCGTCGCGATGGCCCTGCTGGCCGCGCCGTCCGCCGAGGGTCAGTGGTGCGGCGTGGCCGGGATCCCGGACTTCGGCGCGGAGGCGGCCGCCGGGTTCGGCATCGCCCTCGACCGCCTCGTGCTCGTGCCGGACCCGGGGGCAGACTGGCTCGCCACGGTCGGGGCCCTCGTCGACGTGCTGCCGCTGGTCCTGGTCCGCCCGCCCTCGGCGGCGCGGGCCGGCGAGGCCTCCCGGCTCGCCTCGCGGCTGCGCGAGCGGTCCGGCGTGCTGCTGGTCCTGGGCCCCTGGCCCCAGAGCGAGGCCACGCTGAGCCTGACGGGGTCCAGCTGGGAGGGCCTCGGCCGGGGCCACGGGCATCTGGCGCGCCACCTCGTGGAGCTCCGGGCGAACCACCGCGGGCGCGTCCGCACCGCGACCGTGGACCTCGCCTCCCCCGAGACCTTGGCCCTCCCGGTCCGCGTCCCCCGCCAGGGAGCGGGGAGCCGGCCGTGAGCCCGGCAACGGGCCCTGCCCAGCCGCCCCGGGCGCTCGTGCTGTGGTTCCCGGACTGGCCCCTCGTGGCCGCGCACCTGGCCGGGGACGTGCCGGACCAGGCCGCGGCGGCCGTGATCGAGAAGGGCCTCGTGTCCGTGTGCTCCGCCCCGGCGCGGGCCGTCGGCGTGGCCCGGGGCCTGCGGGTGCGCGAGGCGCAGGCGCGCTGCCCCGAGCTCGTCAAGGTTCCCGCGGACCCGGAGCGCTCGGCCCGGGAGTTCGAACCCGTGGTGCGGGCCCTCGAGACCGCCGTCCCGGGCGTGCAGGTGCTCCGCCCCGGCCTGTGCGCCCTCAGGGCACCGGGCGCGGCCCGCTACTACGGCAGCGAGCAGGGTGCCGGGGGCGCCGCCCTCGAGGCCGTCTCCCGGCTGGGGCTCGAGGCCCGGGCGGGGATCGCGGACTCGGTCTTCGCCGCGGAACAGGCCGCGCGGGGCACCCAGGAGCTCTCTCCCCTGCGGATCGTGGAGCCGGGCGCCTCGGCCCGGTTCCTCGCGCCCCTGCCCGTCGCGGCCCTCGGCGATGCGAAGATCGCCTCCCTCCTGACGCGGCTGGGCCTGCGCACCCTCGAGGACTTCGCGGCGCTGCCCGCCGCCGAGGTCCGCTCCCGATTCGGCGCCGAGGGCCTCGCCGCCCATGCCCGGGCACGGGGCCGGGACCCCCGGCCCGTCCTGCCCCGGGTCCCGCCGGAGCCGCTCGACCGCTCGGCGGACTTCGAGCCCGGGCTCGAGCGCATCGACCAGATCGCGTTCGCCCTCCGCCCGGTCGCCGAGGACCTCGTCGCCGGGCTCGTGCGCGCGGGGCTCGCCTGCACGCAGCTGCGGGTGCAGATCACCGACGACGCCGGGGGCCGCTCCGAGCGCTCGTGGGGGCACCCGCACCAGTTCGGGCCCGGCGACGCGGTCGACCGGGTCCGCTGGCAGCTGCAGTCCGGCGGCCCCGAGGGCGCGGCCCGGCACCGCACCCCGTGGCGCTCCACGGGCGAGGCGCTGGCGGCCCCGGTGGTCCAGATCCGCCTGGCCCCGGAGCGGGTGGACCTCCTCGGGCGGCGCACCCAGACGCTGTTCGGCGGCGTGGACGAGCGGCTCGACCACGGCCTGCACCGCCTCCAGACGATGCTGGGGCACGGATCGGTGCTGCAGCCGGCCGCGGCCGGCGGCCGGCTCCTGGCAGAGCGCTGCCTTCTCGTGCCCTGGGGCGAGGAGGCCCCGGCCGGGACCTCGGACCTCGCCTCCCGGCCCTGGCCGGGGGCCGTCCCGCCGCCCCTGCCCGCCACGGTCTTCCCCGAACCCCTGCCCGTCGCGCTGTTCGGCGACGATGCGCGCCCCCTCGAGGTGGACGACCGCGGGCACCTCGCCTCCGCGCCGGCCTGGTTCTCCCCGGACCCGGGCACGGCCCGGCGCGCTGTGCGCAGCTGGGCAGGGCCCTGGCCGCTGCGCGAGAGGTGGTGGGACGCGGAAGGGAGCCGGCGGGCGGAACGCTTCCAGATCCTCGACAGCGAGGGAGAGGCCTGGCTGCTGCTGGGCGAGGACGGCCGATGGTGGGCCGAGGCCCGGTACGACTGAGGCCGGTACGACCAGAGCCGGCGACGACTGAGAACTGAGGGAGGAACCGATGGGGTGGACCAATCCGCCGATCCCCTGGCGGCAGCTCCACGACATCCTCGACGGCAAGGAGGTCACCGCGGACGAGCTCCGCGGACGCACCGGAGCCGGCCGGGCCCCGGTCGAGCACGACGGCGGGGACAGCCCGGCCTGGTCCCGCAAGCGCGGCCCCTACATCCCCCTCCCCGCGCTCTCCGGCGGACCCCGCGCCGGGGGCGGGGACGGAACCGACGCCCAGACTGCGGGCGCGCACGACGGCGGCCGGTCGCCGTCGTCGGTCGGCTCGCCCGCGGCCGTGCCCTACGCGGAGCTGCACGTCCACTCGCACTACAGCTTCCTCGACGGGGCATCCTCGCCGGAGGAGCTCGTGGAGGAGGCCGTGCGGCTGGGCCTGTCCGCGATCGCCATCACGGACCACGACGGCTTCTACGGGGCGGTGCGCCTCGCCGAGGCCGCCGAGGCCTACGGGCTGGCCACCGTGTTCGGCGCCGAGCTCTCGCTGGGCCTGTCCGCCCCGCAGAACGGGCGGCCTGACCCGGAGGGCGAGCACCTGCTCGTCCTGGCCCGCGGTGAGGAGGGGTACCACCGGCTGGCCGGGGCCATCACCGCCGGGCAGCTCGCCCGGGAGGCGGAGAAGGGCCGGCCCGTGTTCGTCCTCGAAGACCTCGCCGAGCGCCTGCGCGGGCACTGCGTGGTACTCAGCGGGTGCCGCAAGGGCGTGGTCCGCAGGGCCCTCGTCGACCACGGGGAGGCGGCCGCCGAGCGCGCCGTCCGGACGCTCGTGGAGCTGTTCGGCCACGACGGGGTCGCCGTGGAGCTCTACGACCAGGGCAGCCCGCTCGACACCGACCACAACGACGCCCTCGCCGCCCTCGCCGCCCGCCTGGACCTGCCGTGCGTGGCCACGAACGCGGTGCACTTCGCCGCACCGTCCCGGCACCCCCTCGCGACGGCGCTCGCGGCGGTGCGCGCCCGGCGCAGCCTCGACGAGCTCGACGGCTGGCTGCCCGCCACCGACGGCGCGCACCTGCGCAGCGGGGCCGAGATGGCGCACCGGTTCGCGCGCTATCCCGGCGCGGTGGAGAACACCGTGCGCCTCGCCGGAGCGCTGGCCTTCCCCCTGCGCTCCGCCCGCCCGAGGCTGCCGAAGCAGGAGGTCCCGGAGGGCAGCACGCCGATGTCCCACCTGCGGGACCTCGTGGAGCTCGGCCTCGCGGACCGGTACGGCGTCCCGGGACCCGGCTGGCGGGGGCCCGTGCCGCCCGAGGAGGTCCGCGAGCGCCTCGAGAAGGAGCTCGCGGTGATCGAGAAGAAGGACTTCCCGGGCTACTTCCTCATCGTGCACGAGATCGTCCAGTTCGCCCGCAGCCGGGGCATCCTCTGCCAGGGCCGCGGCTCGGCGGCCAACTCGGCCGTGTGCTACCTGCTGGGGATCACGGCGGTGGACAGCATCGCGTACCGGCTGCCGTTCGAGCGGTTCCTCTCGAGCCTGCGCGAGGAGGAGCCGGACATCGACGTCGACTTCGACTCGGACCGGCGCGAGGAGGTCATCCAGCACGTGTACGCGAAGTACGGCCGCGCCAACGCCGCCCAGGTCGCCAACGTGATCAGCTACCGGCCCAAGAACGCGGTGCGGGACGCGGCCAAGGCCCTGGGCTACGGCCCCGGACAGCAGGACGCCTGGTCCAAGCGGCTCGAGCGGTGGGACGCCCTCTCGGCCGCCGGGTCCGACGACGCCGACGGCATCCCGCCACGCGTCGTGGCCCTCGCCGAGCAGTTCCTCGGCTACCCGCGCCACCTGGGCATCCACTCCGGCGGCATGGTGCTCACGGAGCGGCCGGTGGGCGAGGTGGTGCCGATCGAGCACGCACGCATGGAGAACCGGACGGTCCTGCAGTGGGACAAGGACGACTGCGAGTGGATGGGCCTGGTCAAGTTCGACCTGCTCGGCCTCGGGATGCTCGCGGCCCTCCAGTACTGCTTCGACCTGGTCGAGGAGCACTTCGGGGTGCGCTGGCGGATCGAGGACCTCCCCAAGGAGGAGCCCGCCGTCTATGACATGCTGTGCCGCGCCGACTCGGTGGGCGTGTTCCAGGTCGAGTCGAGGGCGCAGATGAGCACGCTCCCGCGGCTGCGGCCCCGGTGCTTCTACGACCTCGTGGTGGAGATCGCCCTCATCCGGCCCGGGCCGATCCAGGGCGGCGCGGTCCACCCCTACATCCGCCGGCGTGCGGGCGAGGAGCCGGTGACCTACCCGCACCCGCTGCTCGAGCCGGTGCTCGAGCGCACCTTGGGGGTGCCCCTGTTCCAGGAGCAGCTCATGCAGATGGCCATGGCGATCGGCGGCTGCACGGCCGAGGACGCCGACCTGCTGCGCCGGGCGATGGGCTCCAAGCGAGGGGTCGAGAAGATCGGGAGCCTGAAGGAGAAGCTCTTCGCCGGCATGGCCGCGAACGGGCTGACGCCCGAGGAGTCGAAGGCGATCTACACCCAGATCGCAGCGTTCGCCGACTTCGGCTTCGCCGAGTCCCACTCCATCAGCTTCGCGGTGCTCGTGTACGCGAGCTCGTGGCTCAAGCTGCACTACCCCGGCGCCTTCCTCGCCGCGCTCCTGCGGGCCCAGCCCATGGGCTTCTACTCGCCCCAGACCCTGGTGGCGGACGCGCGCCGGCACGGCGTCACGGTGCTCCGCCCGGACATCCTCCGCTCCCGCGCGGACGCGTGCCTCGAGCCGCATGATGGGACGCATGATGGGGCGGACGACGCCGGCCGGGAGGCTCCGGCGGCGGGCTCACCGCACGCCCCGGGGCCGGGGGCCTCGACGCAGGCCCCGGCAAGCCCGGGCCTGGAGACGTGCCTGGACCGGGTCCAGCCCCCGCTCGGCCCCTTCGACCCCCAGGCCCCGAATGAGGGGGCCGCCCACCGGCGGGACGGGAGCCGCGCGGTGCGGCTCGGGCTCTCCAGCGTGCGCGGCATCGGCCAGGACCTCGCCGAGAGGATCGTCGCAGAGCGCGAGGCCGGGGGCCCCTTCCGGGAGCTGGCCGAGCTGTCCCGGCGCACCGGGCTCACGGCGGAGCAGCTCGAGGCGCTCTCCTCGGCCGGGGCCCTGGACTCGCTCGGCCTCACCCGGCGCGAGGCCCTGTGGCAGTCGGGGGCAGCAGCCCTCGAGCGGCCGGGCCAGCTCCCCGGGTCCCAGCCCTACGTCCAGCCGCCGCTCCTGCCCGAACTGGCCGCGGAGGACGCCGTGGCCTACGACCTGTGGGCCACCGGCGTCGCCACCGACGACCACCCGCTGCGCCACGCCCGCGGCCGCCTCGACGCGCGCGGCGTCCTGCAGATCAGCCAGCTGGGGACCGCGGCGCCGGGGGGCCGGATCGAGGTGGCCGGGATCGTGACCCACCGGCAGCGGCCGCAGACCGCGCAGGGCATCACCTTCATGAACATCGAGGACGAGACGGGGATCCTCAATGTGGTGTGCAGCATCGGGGTCTGGACCCGCTACCGGCGGACCGCGCAGGCCGCGCCCGCCATGGTCATCCGCGGGATGCTCGAGCGCTCGAAGGAGGGCGTGACGAACCTGGTCGCGGACCGGCTCGAGGCGCTGCCCCTGAAGGCGAAGACGGCCAGCCGCGACTTCAGGTGAGCCCCTCCCGCCCTGCCGGGACGGGGCCGCTACCCGACCTGCGGCCTGCGGGTCTCCCACAGCCCCAGGACGTTGCCCTCCGTGTCCTTGAAGTACGCGGTGAAGCCCATCTCCCCCACGGGCATCCGCGGGAGGACCGTGGAGCCGCCGAGGGACTCGATCTTCGCTAGCGCTGCGTCGATGTCCTCGACGTCGATGGTGACCACCGGCGCGGACGAGGGCGCCTGGGCGCCGCGGGCGAACATCCCGCCGTTGATCGAGCCGGCCTCTGCAGGCCTGCCCTGCTCGTCCAGCGGCGTGGTCCCCACCAGGGTGTACTCCATCTCCGGCAACGGGTTGATCTCCCATCCGAACGCTTCGGCGAAGAACCGGCGGCCCCGTTCCACGTCGTCGAGGGGGATCTCGAAATGGACAACTCCTCCAGCCATGGCGCTGCAGTCCTCTCCTGCTCGTGGAACCCTCAGGCAGTCGGATTCTCGCCCCGCGCGCGCGCAGCCGCTAGGGCAGAAGGACACCCCTGTCAGCTTCTGTCGGCGCCCCGTGGCATGATGCTCCGGTGACGCTCGCTCCCCCGCCCCCTCGGACCGCGGCCCCCGCCGCGGCGCCTCCGGAGGCAGGCTCGGCTCCACGGCGCGCGGACGCCGAGGGCACCTGGGAGGCACCGGAGCACTACTCCCTGGCCGCGACCTGGTTCCCCCTCCAGCGCGGGGACGGCGACCCCAGCTTCGCGCCCCATCCGGGCGGACTCTGGGCCGCCTTCGCGACTCCGGAAGGCACCGTCTCCCTCCTCGCCACCCACCAGCGCGCCCCCGGCCGCCCCAGAACGGTGACGGTGCGCGCGTGGGGCGACGGAGCGGCGTCGGCCGTCGCCTCGGCGCCGGCGATGCTGGGCCTGCACGACGACTGGTCCGCGTTCGACGACGCGGCCTTCCTCGCCGGGCTCCCCCGCCTGGTCCGGGAGACGAGACGGCGCCACCCCGGATTCAGGCTGCCAGCCACGGGACGGATGGTGGAGGCCCTCGTGCCCACCATCCTCGAGCAGAAGGTCACGACCCTCGAGGCCCGCCGCGCCTACCGGTACCTCGTGCGCCGCTACGGCACGCCCGCGCCCGGCGCCGGGCAGTTCGCCCCGGCCGGCCTCATGGTCGCCCCGGACGCACGGGCCTGGCTCGGGATCCCCTCCTGGGAGTGGCACCGGGCCGGCGTCGGCCCGCAGCGCTCGGACACCGTGATGCGGGCACTGCGCTCCGCCGCGGGGATCGAGCGCCTCGCCGCGCGCACCGCGGCCGAGGCCTCGGCGGCCCTGCAGAGCATCCCCGGCATCGGCGTGTGGACCGCCGCCGAAGTCACCCAGCGCACGCATGCAGACCCCGATTCGATCTCGGTGGGCGACTACCACCTCGCGCACTTCGTGGGCTACGCCCTCACCGGCGAGCGCACCGATGACACCGGCATGCTGCGCCTCCTCGAGCCGTGGCGCGGCCACCGGCAGCGGATCGTCCGGCTCCTCGGCCTGTCGGGGGTGCGTGCCCCGCGCTATGGGGCGAGGATCACGATCCAGGATCACCGCCGGCGCTGAGGGGCGACCCTAGACTGTGCCCATGCCCTTGGCCGTCGTCGGAGCCCTGCTGCTCGTCCTCGGCGCCGCCGCTGCGGCCGTGGGCATCCTGCCATGGCCCGCGGTCGGCGCCCTGACCGAGCGCGTCGGCCCCATTCTCGCCTTCGTCGCCTCCATCACCGTGGTGACCGAACTCCTCAACGCCGCCGGGCTGTTCGAGTGGATGGCCTCCTACTTCCGGCGCTGGGGCCGCGGGCGTGTGTGGGTGCTGTGGCTGCTCGTGGTCGGCCTGTCCCTGGCCGCCACCGTGTTCCTCTCCCTCGACACGACGGCGGTGCTGCTGACCCCGATCGTGGTGGTCCTCGCGCGGCGCTGCGGCCTGCCGCCGCTGCCCTTCGCGCTCACCACAGTGTGGCTGGCGAACACCGGCTCGCTGCTGCTGCCCGTCTCCAACCTCACCAACCTCCTCGCCCTGCACGCGCTCGGCTCCGTCTCCCCGGGGGAGTTCGCCGCACGCATGGCGCTGCCCGCGCTGTGGTGCGCGGCCGTGCCGGTCGCGGCGGTGGCCCTCGTGTTCCGCCGCGAGCTGGCGGGGCGCTACAACAGCGTCCGGCTGGGCCGCGTCCAGTCCGATCCGGACGAGGCCCAGGGCGCCCAGGCGTCCACGAGGGACCCCGTGCTGCTCGGCCTCGGCGCCGGCGTCCTCGCGCTCCTCCTCCCGGCCCTCGTGACCGGGGTGCCCGTGTGGATCCCGGCGACGGCGGCCGCGCTCGTCCTCCTCGTCGCCTTCGGCATCCGGCGCCGCACGGTGCTGCGGTGGGCGCTCGTGCCCTGGCAGCTGCTCGTCTTCGCGGCGGGCCTGTTCCTCGTGATGGAGGCGCTGCAGTACGTCGGCGCTCGCGAGCTCGCCGCCGCGGTGCTCGGCACCGGCGACGGCCCCGGCAGCCTCGTGCGGGTCGCGGCCGCGGGGGCCGTGGGCGCCAACGTGGTCAACAACCTGCCCGCGTATCTGGCCTTCGAGCAGGCAGCAGGCGGCCCGGCGCGGCTCGTGGCCCTGCTCGTCGGGGTGAACGCGGGCCCGCTCGTGGCCCCGTGGGCGTCCCTCGCGACGCTCATCTGGCACGAGCAGCTGCGGCGGCTCGGCGTGGGCATCTCGTGGTGGGGGTACGCCGCGGCCGGCGCCGTACTGGTCCCGCTGATGGTGGTCCCGGCGGCCCTGCTCGCGGCCCTCGGGTAACCCGGGCCCGCGGCGTGAGAGGATCGGCGCATGGTCACCCGCGCAGAGCTTGACGGAGTGCTCGAGGCCGGCGGCCGGCTGATCGGCTCCGACGGCACGGACCTCGGCTCGATCGACCAGATCGTGCTGGACACCTCCGGGTCCTGGCCCGCCTTCGTGTCCGTCCGCGCCGGCTTCTTCGGGATCACCCAGCGGTTCGTCCCGCTGGACGGAGCGAGTGTGGACGGCTCCGCCGTACGCGTCGCGTTCGACGCCGACGCCGTCCGGTCCGCGCCGCGCGTCGCCTCCGACCGCGGCGGCCTCAGCAGGGACCAGGCGGCCCAGCTCCGGGAGCACTACGGACTCCCTGCTGACGCTGGCAACTCCGGCACCGCCGAGGTCACCTCTTCGGACGCCGAGGTCGGGTCCCCGGACGCCGGGCCAGAGCACCCTGCTCCCCCACAACCCGGGGCGCCGCCTCCGCCTTCACCATCATCTGGGGTGCCCCCGCACCCGCAGCCCCCGCACGAGCCGGGACCTCCGCACCGCCCGCACGAGCCGGGACCACCGCACCACCCGCGACCGCCGCACCCACCGGGACCGCCGCCCCAGCCATGACCTCGGCAGTCGGTGCTGCCCCGAGGCCGGGGAGCCCTCCCCATCGTGGGCCCGCGGCGCGCCCGCTAGGGTGAGGGGGCAGAGCGGGTGCGGCCGGACACGGCCGCGGCGAGGCACGTGAGGGGGGTCCACGTGGGGGAAAAGGTCGGCGCCGACGTCGAGGCGCTGCGGGGCGCGGCCCGCGCGATGCTTGCACGCGCGGGACGCCTCGAGCAGACGTCCCGGGACGTGGACCGTCTCGTGCGCCTGGACGGGATCTGGGCAGGTCAGGACGCCGAGGCGTTCGGGGCGGCGTGGTTCGGCTCCGCGAGGCCCCAGCTGCTCCTAGTGGCCACCGGGGTGAAGTCCGCCGGGGAGACCATGCTCCGCAACGCGGACGCGCAGGAGGCGACGAGCAGCGAACTCGGCAGCGCGGGCCAGGGCGGACACGGCGAGGGCGGGCAGGGCGGCACCCGGCCGCCCTCGGGCGCGCCGGCACCCGATCCGGTCAGCTCCGACGCCGGCCCCACCGCAGACCACTCCACGCCCCGCTTCCCCGACCCGGGCGCCGCCGACCTGACCACGAGACAGCTGGACGATCTCAAGGGCCGGCTGCACGATGCGGCCACCGATGGCGGCCTCGGAGACTTCTTCGGCGGAAACGAGGGGGACATCGCCGCACTCCGCGCCGCGCTGGCCGCGCTCAGCCCGGCTGAGCTCGACCAATTCCTGCGCAGCTGCTCGGACGTCGAGCTCCGCAGGCTCGGACAGACCGTGGCAGGCGGCAACGGCGGCCTCTTCGACTGGGACGGCACCAGCGCCTTCGACCGCCAGTCCCTTCTGGACACCATGCTCGCCAAGGCCTCCCCCGGACAGGTGGCCCGGGTCGGAAGCCTCATCCCCTGGGCCCAGCCGGACGCCCAGGCGATGGGCGACCAGGCCCGGGGCCAGGGCGGCGACGCCAGCAACCGCTGGATGACCCCTGCAGGGCCGGTGGTCTCAGCCCACCCTCAGGGGCCCGAGGACATCCGCCAAGGTGGGTACGGCACGTGCGCGGTCGATTCCGCCGCGGGAGCACTCGTCACCGCGGATCCGAACTGGGCCCGCGACCACGTGGCAGACAACGGCAACGGCACGGTGTCCGTCAAGCTCTACGATGGCGGCCACGAGCGATGGGTCACGGTCTCCGCGTCGCTCCCCGATGACGGCCAGGGCGGCCAGAAGGGTGCCAAGCCGGGTCCCGGCGGCAACTGGAACGCCTACGTCGAGAAGGCGCTCGCCCAGGTGTACACCGACGACGACGGCCGCGACGGCCCGGGGGACGCGGTCTACGGACCGGGGCACTACCGGGCGATCGAGGGAAACTACGGCCCGGACGTACTGAAGTACCTCACGCCGTCCTCCACCGCCCAGGACCACGACCCGGCCACACTCTGGGATGCGGTGCGCGACCGCCGCCCCGCCATCGTCTCCACGTTCGGCACCAAGCCGGACGGTGCCCCCAGCGGCTACATCGCCGGGCACGAGTTCTTCGCCACCGGCATGGACGGCGACAAGGTGGTGCTCCAGAATCCCTGGGGCCCGTCGGAGACGAAGCTCGTCATCACGAGGGACCAGTACGCGGCGTACTTCCAGAACGCGACGGTGGTGAGCCGATGAGGGCGCGCACCCGGAACGCCGCGTCCGGGCGGCCCACCGGCCCGTCCCTCCTCGCGGGCGCAGCGGGCGCAGCCGCCGCGGCCCTCGCCGTCGCCGTCCTCGCCGGGTGCGGGTCGGCCGCGCCCGCGTCCCCGCCCCCGCAGTCCTCCGCGAAAGGAACCACCGTGGCCGCATGCCAGCACACCGGCGCCTACAAGCTGGTCCCGTCCGTCAACGGCTCGTATCCGCTGCTGCCGGTCTCGCCCCGGGGCGCCGACGCGACGCCCCGGGTCCGCCTCGTCTCGGCCAGGCCGGCGGCGGACCCCGCCACGGTGGACCTCTCGCTCATCGCCGACGATCCCGCCTTGGGCGGTCCGAAGGAGTTCCCCGGGCTGACCGTCGGCGAGACGGCCGAGTACGCCGGCTACACCGTCCGGGTGACCGCAATCTGCGAGGGAGAGGTCTGGTTCGACCTCACGGCACGGCCCTAGGCCGGCGAGGCCTCCCCGAGCCCCAGCCGCGCGACCGCCTCTTCGCGCATCTGGACCTTGCGGACCTTCCCGGAGACGGTCATGGGGAACGAGTCGCGGATGTCCACGTAGCGCGGCACCTTGTAGTGCGCCAACTCACCCTTGCAGTACTCCGCGATGTCCTCGGCGGTGAGCGGCTGCGCGCCGGGCCGGAGGATGATGCACGCCATGAGCTCCTCGCCGTAGGTCGGGTCGGGAACCCCGATGACCTGGACGTCCTGGATGTCCGGGTGCCGGTAGAGGAACTCCTCGATCTCGCGCGGGTAGACGTTCTCGCCCCCGCGGATCACCATGTCCTTGATCCGCCCCTCGATCATCACGTAGCCGTCCTCGTCCATCCGGGCGAGGTCGCCCGTGTGCATCCAGCCGTCCGCGTCGATGGCCTCGGCCGTCTTGTCGGGCTGGTCCCAGTACCCGGCCATCACGGCGTAGCCGCGGGTGCACAGCTCCCCGATGGCCCCGCGTTCCACGGTCTCGCCGGTCGCCGGGTCCACCACCTTGCTCTCGAGGTTGGGCATCGTCCGTCCGACGGTGCCCGTGCGCTGGGCGAGGGAGTCCCCCGCACGGGTCATGGTGGAGACCGGGGAGGTCTCGGTCATGCCGTAGCAGATGGCCACCCCCTCCATGTGCATGTCGGAGATGACCCGCTCCATGACCTCGACCGGGCACGTCGAGCCGGCCATGACCCCGGTGCGGAGCGTGCCGAGCCGGTAGGAGCCGAAGTCGGGCAGCGCGAGCTCGGCGATGAACATGGTCGGGACGCCGTAGAGGGAGGTGCCGCCGAAGTCCTGGACGGCCCGCAGGGCGGCGTCGGGCTTGAAGCCGCGGCCGGGCAGGATCGTGGCACAGCCGTGCGAGTACGCCGCGAGGTTGCCGATGACCATGCCGAAGCAGTGGTAGAACGGCACCGGGATGACCACCCGGTCCTCCGGGGTGTAGCCGAGCAGCTCGCCGATCGCGAACCCGTTGTTGAGGATGTTCCGGTGCGTGAGCGTGGCGCCCTTGGGGAACCCCGTGGTGCCGGACGTGTACTGGATGTTGATCGGGTCCTCCGCGGAGAGCATCGCCGCCCGCTCCTCGACGGCCGACGCCGGCACCTCGCCCGCGCGGGCCACGAGGGCCTCCCAGGTGGTCTCCTCGCCCGACGCCGGCACGCCGGGCTCGAACACGGCCTCGCCCGGGGCGTGGGGCGCCGGCAGGAACACGAGCTCGCGCAGGTCGGGGCATTCGGCGAGCGCGGTGCGGGCCATGGCGACGTACTCGCTCGTGCGGTCGCTGGGCGCGACGACGAGCATGCGCATGCCGTTCTGCCGGACCACGAACTGCAGCTCGTGGGCGCGGTAGGCCGGGTTGACGTTGACGAGGATGGCGCCGATGGCCGCGGTCGCGTACTGGACCACCGTCCACTCGGCGCAGTTCGGGCTCCAGATGCCCACGCGGTCGCCCTTCGCGACGCCCGCGGCGAGGAGCCCGCGGGCGGCGGCATCGACGTCGTGCGCGAGCTCCGCGGAGGTCCAGCGGCGGGCGGCGTCGGCGCGGCCGTCTCCCGCCGCCTCCACGAGGGCCTCCCGGTCAGCGTGCTGCCCGACCGCGCGGGCGAAGTTGGCGCCGATGGTCTCTTCGAGCAGGGACATCGTCGTCTCGCCTGCCGTGTAGGAGCTCTGCATGGATGAAAGCTACCAACTCGGTAGGCTGGCGACCATGACTGATCCCGTGCGCCTGAAGGCGACCTTCATCCCCAACGAGGGCGAGTTCTTCCGCGTCAAGCTCGCCCTCGACATCGCGATCGAGGAGGTCCAGCGCGAGCCCGGCTGCCTCCAGTACGAGATCACCGACGAGTCAGAGGACCGGTTCGTGCTCTCCGAGCTCTGGGCCTCCGAGGAGGACCTCGAGAGGCACTCGAAGGGTGTGGCCGTGCAGGACCTCAACGAGTCGCTCAGCGCCCTGCTGGCCGAGCCGATCACCATCGAGCGCCTGTAGGAGCCCGGACGCAGCAACGGCGCCGCCCCCAGCTGCTGGGAGCGGCGCCGTTCGCGCGCAGGGGGCGCGGTGCGTCAGTTCTGCGGGCCCTGGGCCTGCGCCTCGGCGACCTTCTTGTGGACGTCCTCCATGTCGAGGTCCTTCACCGCGGTGATGACCTGCTCGAGCGCGGAGGCGGGCAGGGCGCCGGGCTGCGAGAAGACGAGGACCTTCTCGCGGAACGCCATGAGGGTCGGGATCGAGGTGATGTTCGCCTGGGCGGCGAGCATCTGCTCGGCCTCAGTGTCCACCTTGGCGAACACCACGTCCGGGTGCTTCTCCGAGGCGGCCTCGTAGGTCGGGGCGAACTGGCGGCACGGGCCGCACCACGACGCCCAGAAGTCCACCAGGACGATGTCGTTCTTCTCGATGACCTCGGCGAAGTCCTCGCCGGTGACGTTCTTCGTTGCCATGCCGCGCTCCTTGCTCTCTGTGCGGGTGACCCTGCGGGGTCGGTCTGAAAGTCTCAACGATACCCATGGGGGTTTCATTCCCGGGGTACGGGCTCCCGGCCTCCTTCCCCGTGGGCCGGGACTCAAACCGCCGCGGGCTCGTGCGCCTGGATGTACTTCCGGCCGCCCAGGGCGATGCCGATCGAGATGACGAGGGCGGCGGCGGAGGCGTAGAACGGCACGGGGGCCCCGTAGGTCTCGCCGAGCCACGTGGCGATGAAGGGGGCGAGGGCGCCGCCCATCCAGCGGACAAAGTTGTAGCCGGCGCTCGCCACGGGCCGCGGCGCGTCGGAGACGCCCATCGCGAGCTCCGTGTAGACGGTGTTGTTGATGCCCAGCAGCGCCCCGGCGACGATCGTCAGGACCACGACGGCGGGGACCGCGTGGGCGGCCGCCGAGAGGGCCATGCCCACCAGGACCACGGCCAGCCCGGCGAGCGTGCCGGCCAGGACCTTCACGTCCCCGAAGCGGGCCTGCAGCTGCGGGGCCACGAAGACCGAGAAGAGCGCGAGGGCGACGCCCCAGCCGAAGAACACCGCGCCGATCCCGTAGGCGCCCATGCCGAGGATGAACGGCACGAAGGCGAGCACGGTGTAGAAGCCGAAGTTGTAGAAGAACGCGCTGCCGGCCACCGAGCGCAGGCCGGCGTGGCCGAGGGCCTGGAGGGGATCGCGGAACCGGGTCTTCTTCGCCGACGGCTGGGTCTTCGGGAGGGTCGCAAGGATCGCGATGAACGCAATGGCCATGAGCGTCGCGGTGCCGAAGAACGGCATGCGCCACTGCCACCCGCCCAGGAGCGCCCCGGCGAGCGGGCCGAGCGAGAGGCCGAGGCCGAGGGCTGCCTCGTAGAGGATGATCGCCGTGGACGTCCCGCCGGAGGCGACGCCGACGATCACGGCGAGCGCGGTCGCGACGAACAGGGAGTTGCCGAGGCCCCAGCCGGCGCGCCAGCCGATGAGCTCGGCCACGCTCTGGCTCGTGCCGGACAGGCTCGCGAACGTCACGATGAGCGCGAGGCCGATCAGCAGGGTCTTCTTCCCGCCGATCCGGGAGGAGACCCAGCCGGTGACGAGCATCATCACGGCGGTGACGAGGAAGTAGCTCGTGAACAGCAGCGAGACCTGGCTCGGGCTCGCGTCAAGATTCTGGGCGATCGCGGGAAGGATCGGGTCCACGAGGCCGATGCCCATGAAGGCGAAGACGGACGCGGCGGCCGTGGCCCAGACGGCCTTGGGCTGGCGGAAGAACGAGGCCTTCTCGGCCTCGAGCGTCTCGTGCGGAGCCGGGCCGTGCTGGGGCGCGGGGGCGGATTCGCGGTGGGATTCGGGCTGGACGCCGGTGTCGGCGGTCATGCGGGCGGCTCCTGGTTCATCACGTACTGGTTGATCTTGTCCATCACGGGCAGCGCGGCCGCGAGGGCCGCGCGCTCATCGTCGTCGAGCGTTGCGAGGGCGGCGGCCATCCGCTCGGTGCGGCGCGCGTTGGCGCGCTGCGCGGTCGCGTCGCCCTCGGGGGTCCGGCGCACGACGACGGCCCTCGCGTCGTGCGGGTCGCTGCACCGTTCGAGGAGGCCGGCCTTCTCGAGCCGGGCGACCTGCTCGGTGGCCGTGGGCACCCGGACGCCGAGGTTCTTGGCGATGGCCCCCATGCGCAGCCCCTCGCCGGCGACCATGTTCAGGACGCTCAGCTGGGCGGCTGAGAGCTCGGAGAGCTCGTCGAGCCGGCGGGCCATGTAGGTGCCGTAGCGGATCGCGTCCCTGAAGCCCTCGGCCAGCCGGGCAAGCTCCTCATTCATACTTAGGTACCCTAATAGTTAGGCACCCTAATGTCAAAGTGCCCCCCGTGATTGGCTCGACCACGGGCGCCCTCCCCCGTAGCATGACGCGCGGAGGGGCCGGCACGGCCCGTGGAGGGGGACAGTGGCCAGATTCCTGTTCGTGACGTGGGACGGCGGCGGCAACAAGGTTCCGGCCGTGGCCCTCGCCGAGGAGCTCGCGCTGCGGGGCCACGCGGTCAGTGTGCTCGGTGATGCCGCCCAGGCCGCCGACTTCGCCGCCCCGGGCGTGCGCTTCGCGTCCTTCTCCACGACCCGGACGTTCCCCTCCGGCTCCACGCCCCTGGACATGGTGCGGATCGCCTCCGATCCGCCGATGCGGCGCGACGTGCTGGCGGACCTCGCCGCGCACCCGGCCGACGTGATCGTGGTGGACGTGGCCCTGTTCGGGGTCATGGACGCGCTGCGGCGGGCGGGCCGCGAGTACGTGGTCCTCGAGCACACGCTGGACGGGGTGCTGCGGCGGGTGCTCCCCTCCCTCGACGCCGTGCTCCGGGTGCGGGGCCTGCGCGCCCTGCGCCTGCTCAACGCCGGCCGGCCGGTCCTGGCGCCGACCATCCCCGAGCTGGACCGGGGCCACGGCGACGTGGTGCACCTCGGGCCCATGGTCCGCGCCGTCCCGGCCCGGCCCGCCGCGCCCACCGTGGTCCTCTCCCTGAGCACCGCCCCGTATCCGGCCCTCGTCCCGACCTGGCGGAGGGTGCTCGATGCCGTGGACGGCCTCCCCGCCCGGGTCGTGGCGACCCTGGGCTCCGGGCTCGCCGCCGGTGCGCTGCGGGTGCCCGCCGGCGTCGAGGTGCACGGCTGGCGCCCGCATGCCGAGCTCCTGCCCGAGGCCTCCCTCGTGGTCAGCCACGGCGGCCACGGCACGGCGGTGGCCGCGCTCGCCCACGGGGTCCCGCTGCTCGTCCTGCCGCTGGACCGGGCCACCGACCAGCCGTGGGTCGGCGCGGCGGTCCAGCGGGCCGGCGTCGGGCGCCGCCTGTCCCGGACGGCCCGGCCGGCGAAGATCCGCGCGGCAGTGGAGCAGCTCCTCGCGGACGGCCCCCACCGCGAGGCGGCCGCCCGGATGGGCGAGCGCGCCCGCGCGCTCGACGGGCGCGCCCGGGGTGCCGAGGTGCTGGAGATGGTTGCCCGGCGCGGCCTGCGGGAATGAGCACAGGGACAGGGACCGCACTGCCGAAGGAGCAACCATGCGCATCGCCATCGTCGGAGCCACCGGGAACGTCGGCACCGCGCTGCTGAGGACGCTGGCCGCGGGCGGCCACGAGCTGATCGGTGTCGCCCGCCGCGCCCCGGATCCCCGGGCCGAGCCCTACCGCAGCGCCTCCTGGCACCAGATCGACATCGGCTCGCCGGATGCGGTCCCGGCGCTGCGGAGCGCCTTCGGCGGGTGCGACGCCGTGGTGCACCTGGGGTGGATCATCCAGCCCAATCACCACCAGGACGATCTCCACCGGGTCAACGTGGAGGGGAGCTGGCAGGTCTTCGAGGCCGCGGCCGAGGCCGGGGTGAGGCACCTCGTCTACGCCTCCTCCGTGGGGGCGTACAGTCCCGGGCCCAAGGACGAGCGCGTCGACGAGTCGTGGCCCACCGGCGGGCTCCACACCTCGCACTACAGCCGGCAGAAGGCCGCGGTGGAGCGGCTGCTCGACCGCTTCGAGGCGGACCATCCGGACATCACCGTCGCACGGCTGCGTCCGGGGCTGATCTTCCAGTCGGGGCAGGCCTCCGAGGTGGGGCGCTACTTCCTGGGCCGCTTCATCCCCCAGCAGATCGCGCGCTCGCGGGTGCCGGTGCTGCCCATGCCGCCCACGATGGTCTTCCAGGCGGTCCATGCCGAGGACGTCGCCGACGCCTACGCCAAGGTGCTGGCCGCCCACGCCCGCGGCGCCTTCAACGTGGCCGCCGAGCCCGTCCTGGACCCGACCACCTTCCCGCCGGTCCTGGGCGCCAAGAAGTCGGTGCCGCTACCGGCCGCGGCGCTGCGCGCCCTCGTGTGGCTCTCGTGGAAGCTGCGGATCCAGCGCACCGACCCGGGCTGGATCGACATGGCCGTGCAGGTGCCGATCATGGACACCTCGCGCATCCGCTCCGCGCTCGGCTGGGAGCCGCGGCGCTCCTCGCAGGAGGCCGTCACCGCGGTCCTCGGCGGCATGCAGGAGGCGGCCGGCGTGCAGGCCTCCGCGGCGCTGCGGCCCGGAGACCAGGCTGCGGAGAACTGACGGCGCTCGCCGGCCAGACGCCAGAAGGGCCCGGCCTCATCGAGAAGATGAAGCCGGGCCCTTCGTTCGGTGGCAGATGAGGGATTCGAACCCCCGTAGGCAATGCCAGCTGATTTACAGTCAGCCCCCTTTGGCCGCTCGGGTAATCTGCCGAACGCCACGCCGTGGTCCACAGCCAAGCCGTGTTCCGCGGTGCGAGCAAGACAACCTTACAGAACATTGGCCCACGCGTCGAATCCGCCGCGGGGCCGGGGAATCAGGCCGTCTCGGCGGCGGGTGCGCCGTCGCCGTCGGCCGTCTGCGCCGCCTCCTCGGAGGCGATGGCGCGGGCAACCTGGGCCTCGAAGAACGCCGCCTGCTCATCGGTGATCTGCCTCAGCGCGACGGCCCGAGCGAGGTCCGCATGCACGGCGTCGAGCCGTGCGGATGCCGCGGGGGCCGGAGACATGGCGATGCCGGCGGCGAGCGTCGCGGCGGCGACCACTCCCCCGGCTGCTGCGGCCGCCCGGCCGGCGATCGACTTCTTCGGTGCTGTATCGTCCGGCGCCTTCGCCGGAACGCCGTCTTCGGAACGTGGCGCGTTCTCCGCCATGGACCCTCCCTCGCGAGCCTTCAGTGGTACCAACGCTCGCAGTTTCCCTTGCGATCCGACTGGGGTTCGGCTGTGAGTGAACTGTGGGCATTCCGCGGTGCCGCCCAGATATTACCCGGGCCCGCCGGGGCCCAAGCGGCTAGGCTGGGGGGCAGCACCCAGACCCGTCCAGACGGAGGTTACCCATGGCAGATTCGACGTTCGACGTTGTCAGCAAGGTCGACAAGCAGGAGGTCGCCAACGCCCTCAACCAGGCGCAGAAGGAGATCGCCCAGCGGTACGACTTCAAGGGCGTGGGCGCCGAGATCGACTTCAGCGGCGAGAAGATCCTCATGAAGGCCAACGCCGAGGAGCGCGTCAAGGCCGTCCTGGACGTCTTCGAGTCCAAGCTGGTCAAGCGGGGCATCTCCCTGAAGTCGCTCGATGCCGGCGACCCGTTCGCCTCGGGCAAGGAGTACCGCATCGAGGCCTCCATCAAGGAGGGCATCTCACAGGAGCACGCGAAGAAGATCTCCAAGCTCATCCGGGATGAGGCGCCCAAGAGCGTCAAGGCCCAGATCCAGGGCGACGAGCTCCGGGTCTCCTCGAAGTCCCGCGACGACCTCCAGTCCACCATCTCCCTGCTCAAGGGCTACGAGGACGTCGACCTCCAGTTCGTGAACTTCCGCTAGGCCCCCGCGGGCCGTCCACGCCACAGCGTGGAGCACGACGCCGGCCGCCCCCCCCGCGCGGGGGGGGCGGCCGGCGTCGTGCTCGCCGCCTTCTCAGCCCAGGCCGGGCCAGCGGGCCAAGTCGGCGGGGACGTCGATGTCGTCGTCGTTGCCGAGGTCGGCGCACTCGACCGTGTCGATCGCGTCGAGGTGGTCCCGGAGGTACTCCCGGGCTCCGGTGTCCCCCTGCGCCCGGCGTGCGGCCGCCGCGGCGTGGGAGGGGTCGAGGACCACGGGGTGGCCCGGACGCCCCCGGTACGCGGCCCTCGTGATCCGCCCGGGGCGGTGGGCTTGGAGCAGCCGGGAAAGGACCTCAGACCCGACGCCGGGCTGGTCGACCAGCACGACCGCCACCGGAAGCCCGGGTTCCAGCTCCAGCGCGCGCTCGACTCCTGCCCGCCAGGCGCGGGACATCCCCTCCTCCCATCCGCTCACCTGCACGGTCACGAGCTCCCCGCCGCGGTCCGGCTGCTGCACCGACGCCGCGATCTCGGCCGCCCGCGGCCCGAGGACCAGGAGGGGGCGGCCGCCCGCCGCGGCGGCGGCCCGGACGGCCCGGGCCGCCAGCGTCTCCCCCTCGAGCCGCAGCAGGGCCTTGGGGCCGCGGCCCAGCCGCCTCCCGAGGCCGGCCGCGAGCACGACGACGCAGGGGCTGCTCACCGGGGCGCTTGCCGTTCCTGCAGGATCCTGTGCACCCCTCCAGTGTCGGTGATCTCACCGGCCCCGATCATCCGGTGCACGTCGTCGAAGCAGTGCTCCGGGACCACCGCCACCTCGGTGCCGTCGCAGTCCACGATGGCTCCGTTGCGGAGCTGGTCCCCTTCGCGCAGATGGGTCAGCGCGTCCGCCCGCACGATCCGCACCGGCGCCGCCGCGAGGACGGACTGGTTGCGGGAGTTGCCCGCCCGCAGTTCGTTGAAGAGGAGGTTGAGGATGATCGCGACGATCGCGGCGGCACTGATCCCGGATCCCAGGATCGTCTGGGCCCAGGCCGGGAAGTCCCGGTAGAAGTGGGGCGCGGCCACCGGGATCAGGCCGAAGGCGAACGCGACGGCCACCACGACCAGGTTCATCGAGTTCCGGTAGTCCACCTTGGCCAGGGTGCGCACCCCCGAGGAGGCCACGGTGCCGAAGAGCACGATCGAGGCTCCGCCGAGGACCGGGGCCGGGATGGCCGCGACCACCTGGCCGATGGCGGGGAACATGCCCAGCACGGCCATGATGATCCCGGCCGCGGCGACCACGAAGCGGCTGCGGATGCCGGTCACGGCGACGAGGCCCACGTTGGCCGCGAAGGCCGTCTGCGTGAACGAGTTCAGCAGCGGGGCGCAGGCGGAGGAGAACATGTCCGCGCGCAGGCCGTTGGCGACGCGGCGGGCGTCGACCTTCGCGCCGACGATCTCGCCGACGGCGAGGATGTCCGCCGTCGTCTCGGTCATGGTCACGAGGACCACGATGAGCATCGAGATGATGGAGGCCACCTCGAAGGTCGGCGGCCCGAAGGCCAGGGGGGTGGGGAAGGTGATCGGGGCGCCGCGGCCCACGCCCGAGAAGTCCACCATGCCCAGCGCGGCGGCCACGCCGGTGCCGAGGATGAAGGACAGCAGGATCGACAGGCGCGAGATCATCCCGACGCCCACCTTGGACAGCAGGAGCACGATGAGCAGCGTGGTGCCTGCGAGGGCGAGGCTGCGCAGGTCGGCGGCCCCGTCGGTGCCGTGCCCGGCGGCCCAGGAGATCGCCACGGGGAGCAGCGAGATCCCGATGACGGTGATGACGGTGCCGGTGACGACCGGCGGGAAGAAGCGGATGATGCGCGAGAACGCACCCGCCGTCAGGAAGCCCACCGCCGAGGAGACGATGACCGCCCCGAAGATGGCGGTGAGATCGTGGCCCCCGGCCAGGATCGCGAGCATGGGCGCGACTCCGGCGAAGGAGACGCCCTGGACGAGCGGCAGGCGCGAGCCGATGAACGGGGCGCCGACGCTCTGCACGATGGTCGCGATGCCGCCCATGAGCAGGCAGGAGCTGATGAGCAGGGCGGTCTTCTCCCCAGAGAGCCCGGCGGCCTGGCCGATGATGAGCGGGACGGCGACGATCGCGCCGTACATGGTGAGGACGTGCTGGAAGCCGTAGGCGCCGGTGCGCCCCAGCGGGAGCCTCTCGTCCTCGGGGCCCGGGGCGTGGCCCGTGCGTGCTGCACGTCCCCAGCGGCCGGCCCGGGCCTGGGCCTTGGTACCAGTGTCTGTTGTGGTCGGTGACATGGAAGGAGCCTCCTTCAGTGCGCGGGCGGTGCCCGGCGCGCAAGGTTGGGCGATCCTCTGTTGTTCCCGGCCGGCCCCGCGGGGCGCTCGTCGGGAAGTGTCCAGATCTTGGTGGGTTCCGGCAGCCGCCGTCCGCGGTGGGCGGCGGCCCGGGTGATGCGGGGAAGGGGAATCAGTACTCGGTGCGGCTGGTGTTGGCAGCCCAGGCTTCGAACGGTGCGGTCCGGCGCTCCACGGCGATGTGGCGCACCGGCAGGGCCCGGTCCCGCTCCTCGGGGCTGCGGGCGAAGAACTCGTAGAACTCCGCATCGTCGAACCCGCCGGCTGCCGCGTCGTGGCGGTCCGCGGCGAAGTAGACCGCGTCGAGCCGCGCCCACAGCGACGCGGACAGGCACAGCGGGCACGGCTCGCAGCTGGTGTAGAGCACCGACCCGGTGAGGTCGAAGGTGCCCAGCGCGCTGCACGCGGTGCGGATCGCCATGACCTCGGCGTGTGCCGTCGGGTCGTTGTCCGCGGTCACGCGGTTGACGGCGAAGAATTCGCGCCCGTCCGGCGTGACGACGACGGCGCCGAACGGCCCTCCGTCGGCGGCCGCGTTCCGGGCAGCGAGGTCGATGGCGCGCTCGAGGAAGTCCTGCGTGCGGAGGGTGCCTTGGGGAGTGGTCGACATGATGCTCACGTCCTATGCGTCATGGGAGGACCCAAGGGAACGGTTCATGTCCATCGGCGGGTCCACCCGGCTGTCAGATCATGCCCGGTAGATAGCCCCTGCAACCGGGGCCCGCCATTGGCTGAGACCACCGTAGGGCAGCGGACCGTGAGGCGCAACACATCTTCGGAAATACTTTTCCATTTTGCCCTGGACTCGCCCGGAAGCCGTTGCAGTTGGCGCAGCCTTTCCGCTACGGTGTGACCCAGCCCATGGCGGGTCCTGACTGGACTATCTACCGGGCGAGCAACCACGCCACCGTGCTGGACTGCCGCCAGAGAGCTCCCGGTACCTCCTTCCGACGTACCGGCGCTCCGCCCCCGCGGCGGCCCAGAGCCACCGAGGAGTTGACCGCCGTGACCTTCCCTTCAGCATGCCCCTGCCCCGCCCGGCGGCGGTGACCGTGCTCGAGCGCCTCCAGGACTTCGCCCCGGCCATGGCCGACCCCCAGGAGTGGGCCATCGCCACCGTCGTCGCCGTGTCGGACTCGGTCCCGCGGCCGCCCGGGACCTCCATGGCCGTCCGACGCGACGGGCTCGCCGTCGGCTCCGTGTCCGGAGGCTGCGTCGAAGCCGCCGTGGTGGACGCCTGCCTGACGGTCCTGGAGACCGGCACCGCCGACGTCGTCGAGTTCGGCTACGGCGACGACGACGGCCTCGGCGTCGGCCTGACCTGCGGGGGCAGCCTCCAGGTCCTGGTCCAGCCGATGACGGACCTCCGCGGAGCGCTCCCGTCCCGGGTCGCCGCCGTGGAGACCCTCCCCGTCCGGGCAGCCGCGCTCCTCCGCGCCCTCCCGGGAGCGGCCGTCGGCCTGCCGGCGCCCGTGCTCCTGGACCCCGCCGACCCGCTGCCGGCAGCCGTGACGGACATGCTGCCGGAACGGTCTGTGCAGGAGCTGCGGTCGGCGCTGAAGGCCGGAGGCACCCGGATCGTGCCCGTGCACGGCGGGGAGGAGGGCGGGTGCCCCGTCCTCGGGCGCCTGCTCGTCGAGTCGCACCGCCCGCCGCCCCGGCTGATCGTCTACGGCGCCAACGACTACGCTGCGGCGCTGGCCGCGGCCGCCCGGCCCCTCGGCTGGCAGGTCACGGTCTGCGATGCCCGGCCGCTGTTCTCCACTGCCGCCCGCCATCCCGGCGCCCACGAGGTGGTGACCGAGACGCCGGCCGTGCACCTGCAGGCCGAGCACGCGGCGGGGCGCCTCGACGCGCGCACGGCCGTCGCCGTCCTCGGCCACGACCCCCGGTTCGACCTCGCAGTCCTGGACCTGGCCCTGCGGATGGACCTGGCCTACGTGGGAGCCATGGGATCCCGCACCACGCACGGGCGCCGGGCGGAGGACCTGCTCCGCGGCGGCCTCCCCGAGGCCCTGCTGCGCCGGCTCCACTCCCCCATCGGCCTGGACATCGGCGCGCTGACCCCCGAGGAGGTCGCCGTGGCGATCCTCGCGGAGGTCATTGCCGCCCGGCGCGGAGGGGACGGGGCGGTGCGGCCCCTGCGGGACACCGCCGGGCCCGTCCATGCGTCCCGCGGCATGGAGAAAGCTCCCGATTCCTGGAAGGTGCAGACGAGATGGACATGACCAGCGTCGAGGAAGTGCTGATGAGCGCGGATCCCGACCAGTGGCTGCCCGGCGACTCGTGGCTCGCCGGCGGGACGGTGCTGCTCTCCTACGGGACCGACATCACCCGCGGCCGCCCGCGGCGGCTCCTGGACCTCACCGGGGCGGGATGGCAGCCGGTGCTCTGGGACGCCGACGGGAATCCCGAGGACGCCGGGCACCAGGACGCCGGGCAGGACGCCCCGCCAGTCCCCGCGCTCGAGCTGGCGGCGACCTGCCGGGTCGCCGAGGTGTACGCGCTGCCCGAGGCCGCAGACCTGCCGCTGCCCCGGGACCTGCTGCCCGGGCTCGACCTCTTCCGGCCCTGCTGCGACTCCTTCGTCGCCTCCTACAAGATCTGGAACGTCTCGACGGTCGGCGGCAACGTGGCGACGGCCCTGCCGGCCGGGCCCATGACCTCGTTGCTGGCCGGCCTCGATGCAGTCGCCGTCCTGCTCGGCCCCGGGGGTGCGCGCCGCGAGCTGCCGGTCGCCGACTTCGTCCTCGGAGAGACCCGCACGGCGCTGCGCGACGGCGAGCTCATCCGCTGCTTCCGCATCCCGCTGGCCGCCCTGCGCCAGCCCTCGGCCTTCCGGCGGATCTCGCTGACCGAGCGGGGACGGTCCGCGGCCCTGCTCATCGGCCGGTGCACCGGCCCCGGCCGCATCCGCATCGTCGTGACCGCCTCCACGCGCCGCCCCCTCGTGGTCGACCTCGGAGGGGCGGAGCAGTCGCCGGCCACCGGCGAGGGGTGGCGTTCGGCCATCGACGCGGCGGTGGCGGACAAGGGCTGGCACGACGACGTCCACGGCGCCCCCGACTGGCGGCGCGCCATGACCCACCGGCTCGGCGAGGAGATCCTTGCGGAGCTGCTGCCCGGCGCGCCCGCGGCCGCGCGGCGCACCACCGGCGACATCACCATGGAAGGGACCGCCCGATGACGACCGTACCCAGCACGGCCGGCGAGACGCCGTCCCCGTCGCCCCGGGAGGGCGAGGCCCTCGTCGACGGGCGCCCCGTTCCCGTCCGGCCGGAACCGGGGCAGTGCCTGCGCACGTGGCTCCGCGACAACGGCGCCCTCGGGGTGAAGAAGGGCTGCGACGCCGGGGACTGCGGCGCCTGTACCGTCCACGTGGACGGCGCCCCCGTTCACAGCTGCATCTACCCCGCCCACCGGGCGTCCGGGCGCACCGTGACGACCGTCCAGGGCCTCGGGACCCCCGAGCACCTGCACCCGACGCAGGAGGCCTTCCTGCGGGCCGGCGGATTCCAGTGCGGCTTCTGCACGGCCGGCATGATCATGACCGCCTGCACCTTCACCGACCGGGAGCTGGCGGACCTGCCCCGCAGCCTCAAGGGCAACCTCTGCCGGTGCACCGGCTACCGCTCCATCGAGGACGCCGTCCGCGGCCGCGTGAACGTGGACGAGGGCTTCGGCGGCGTCGGCTCGAGCACCGGGGCTCCCCAGGGCCCCGGGGTGGTCACGGGCACGGCGCGCTACACGATGGACATCGACCCGGCGGACCTGCCGGGCGCGCTGCTGCACGCCGCCGTGGTGCGCTCCCCGCATGCCCACGCGCGGGTGTTGGGCATCGACTCCTCCCGCGCGCTCCGCGAGCCCGGCGTCGTCGCCGTCCTCACCCACGAGGACGCCCCCGCCGTCCGGTTCTCCTCCGCGCAGCACGAGCTGTACACCGACGACCCCGACGACACCCGGATCCTCGACGACGTGGTGCGCCACGTGGGCCAGCGCGTGGCCCTCGTCGTGGCCGAGACGCCACGGGCCGCCGACCGGGCCGCACGGCTCGTGGAGGTCCGCTACGAGGTGCTCCCGGCGGTCCTGGATCCCGAGCAGGCGGATGCCCCGGGCGCTCCGGCCCTCCACGCCGGGCGCGAGCCCGAGGAGTCCCGCATCGCCGATCCCGGGCGGAACATCCTCGCCGAGGCCCACGGGGAGATCGGAAACCTGGAGGACGGGCTCGCGGCCGCGGCGGTGACCCATGAGGGCACCTACTGCACCCACCGGCTCTCCCACGTGGCCCTCGAGACCCACGGCTCCATCGCGTGGACCGACGGCGAGGGCCGGCTCGTGGTGCGCTCCAGCACCCAGGTCCCCTTCCTCGTCCGCCGCACGCTCTCCCGCATCCTCGGCCTGCCCCAGGAGCGGGTCCGGGTCTTCTGCGAGCGCGTGGGCGGCGGATTCGGCGGCAAGCAGGAAGTGCTCACCGAGGACCTGGCCGCGCTGGCCACGCGGGCCACCGGCCGCCCGGTCAAGCTGGAGCTCTCCCGCAGCGAGGTGTTCTCCGCCACCACCGTGCGCCACCCCTTCCGGATCCGCGTGCGGGCCGGCGCCGACGCCGAGGGACGCCTCACCGCGCTGGGCGTGGACGTCCGCGTGGACACGGGCGCCTACGGCAACCACGGGCCGGGGGTGATGTTCCACGGGTGCGGGGAGTCGCTGTCGGTCTACCGCGCCCCGAACAAGAAGGTCGACGCCTGTGTGGTCTACACCAACAACGTCCCCTCCGGCGCGTTCCGAGGGTACGGGCTGAGCCAGATGATCTTCGCCGTCGAGTCCGCCATGTCCGAGCTCGCCGCCCAGCTGCACCTGGACCCGCTCGAGTTCCGCCGCCGCAACGTCGTCGGCGTCGAAGACCCCATGATCTCCATGCACGAGCAACCCGAGGAGGACGTCCACTTCGGCAGCTACGGGCTGGACCAGTGCATCGACCTGGTGCGCGATGCACTGGCGCGCGGCCGCGACCGCGAGGCAGCCGCGGAGGCCGCCGGGCACGCCGACCCGCTCGGGCCGGAGTGGAAGGTCGGCGAAGGCACGGCGATCGCCATGATCGACACCGTGCCGCCGCGAGGCCACCATGCGCACGCCCGGGTCCGCCTCCTGCCGGGCGGACGGTACGAGGCCCGCGTGGGCACGGCGGAGTTCGGCAACGGCACCTCCACGGTGCACGCGCAGCTCGTGGCCACCGCCCTGGGGACCACGACGGACCGTGTGGTCCTGCGCCAGTCCGACTCCGACCTCGTCGAGCACGACACGGGGGCGTTCGGGTCCACGGGCACCGTGGTGGCCGGCCGGGCCACCGATGCCGCCGCGCGGGAGCTGGCCGACACGCTCCGCGCGGCCGCCGCCGCACGCACCGGCAGCGACGCGGCCCAGTGCGAGATCGCGGGTCCGGTGGTGCGCACCCCGCACGGGGACGTGGAGCTCGATGCGCTGCTCGGCGACGTCGCCGAGGGCAGCGACGAGGAGCGCTACGTCGGGCGGGGCCACTGGGGCGGAACCCCGCGGTCGGTGTCCTTCAACGTCCACGGCTTCCGCGTGGCGGTGAACACCGGCACGGGCGAGCTGCGCATCCTGCAGTCGGTCCAGGCCGCTGATGCCGGGAAGGTCATGAACCCGCACCAGTGCCGCGGCCAGGTCGAGGGCGGCATCGCCCAGGCCATCGGCGCGGTGCTGCACGAGCAGATCCGGATCGATGCCACCGGCCGGGTCACCACCGACATCCTGCGCCAGTACCACGTGCCGGCCTTCGCCGACATCCCCCGCAGCGAGGTGTACTTCGCCGACACGGAGGACTCCCTCGGACCCCGGGGGGCGAAGTCCATGAGCGAGTCCCCCTTCAACCCGGTGGCCCCGGCGATGGCCAACGCCATCCGGGACGCGATCGGCATCCGCTTCACCGCCACGCCGATCGCCCGCGACACCCTCCACGCCGCGCTGCGCGCCCGCGATGAGGACCCGGCCCCGTGATCGGCATGGACCGCGAGGAGCTCCTCGCCGTCATCGAACAGCACGGTGCCACGGCCCCTGGGCTGGCTCCCCGCACCCCCGGGGACGGGCGCGCGGACACCCGGCGCGTCGAGCTGGTCAATCCGACCTGCGGCGACCGGGTGGACCTCGCCCTGACGGTCGACGGCGGGAAGGCCGTGCTCCGCGGCACCGCCAGCGGATGCGCCCTCTCGCGGGCCGCTGCCTCGCTGCTCGCCGCCACCCTCCGCTCGGTGGCGCCGCAGGAGGCCGCGATGCTGCTCGACGTCCTGGTGGCCGCCCGGGCGGCCGGCAGGCCGCTGGACCGGGCGGTCCTCCCCGACCTCGGCCACTCTGCCCCGGAGTCCTGCGCGGAGGCCCTGCTGACCCTCGCCGAGCTCGCCGTCGCTCCGCTCAGGCGGCGGTGCATCCTCCTGCCGTGGACTGCAGCCAGGACGCTCCTGGAGACCGGATCGACGCCGGCCTGAGGCCCTCACCCTCCCCGCGTGGGGGGGGGGGGGGCCCCCCCCCCCCCCCCCCCGGGGGGGGGGGCGGGGGGGGGGCCGCCCCCCCGCCACTACGGCGTGGGATGCTCCGCGTCGTAGCGCGCGAAGCCCGGCTGCGCCACGTGCAGCACCCAGACGAGCGCGATGCACGCCAGGGCGCCGACCACGATCGAGGTGCCCTCGCCGAGCCAGGAGGCCATGCCGCCGGAGAACACGTCGCCGAGGCGCGGTCCGCCGCCCACCACCACGGTGAACACGCCCTGCAGGCGCCCGCGCAGGGCATCCGGGGTGGCGGCCTGGAGGATGGTGGAGCGCAGGGCGGCGCTCACGGAGTCGGCCGCGCCCGCGGCGACCATGCAGAGGATCGCGGGCAGCACCCACCACGTCGGGCCGCCCGGCGAGGTGCGCCCGGCGGAGAGCACCACGGTCCCGAGCGCGAGGATGCTCGCGCCCCACGCCACCACGGACCACTGGACGCCGCGGCCCTGCCAGCGCAGCCGCGCGACCGGACCCGAGAACAGGCCGCCGAGGAAGGTGCCGGCGGCGATCCCGGCCAGCAGGGCGCCCGCGGTGGCCGCCCCGCCGCCGAGGGCGAGGACCGCGACGGCCGGGAGCACGGCGCGCGGCATGGCGAAGACCATCGCGCACATGTCGATGAGGAACGTCATCCGGATGTTGGGCCGGGTTCCGAGGAACTGGAACCCCTCCGCGACCGAGCGGATCCCGGCCCGGCGCACCGCGCCCTCGGGCGGCAGCGGCGGCAGGCGGAACAGCGCCCACATCGCCACGGTGAAGCTGAGCACATCGAACGTGTACGTCCACCCGTAGCCCACCGATGCCACGAGTGCGCCGGCGAGCAGCGGCCCGGCGGCGCCGCCGAGGCCGAAGGTGATCATGTTCAGGGCGTTGGCCGCCGCGAGCTTCTCGGGGCGGATGAGCCGCGGGATGATCGCGCTGCGCGCCGGCATGTTCAGGCCCGTGCCGAGGGCCTGGATCCCCACGAGCAGGTAGATGAGCAGGACGTTCTCGAGGCGCAGCCACGCCTGCAGCGCGATCAGCGCGCTCGTGCCCCACAGCAGCCAGGACGAGGCGATCGCGACCGTGCGGCGGTCATGGGCGTCCACGATCGCGCCGCCGTACAGGCCCGCGAACACGAACGGGACGAGGGCCACGAGCCCCAGCAGCCCCACGTTGAAGCTCGAGCGGGTGAGGTCGTAGACCTGCAGGCTCACGGCGGTGACCGTCAGCTGCGACCCCAGGATGCTCAGCAGCTGGCCGAACCAGAGGCGCCGGAACTCGAGACTCTCTGTGAGGGGGCTGGTGTCGGCCAGATAGTTGCGCACCGCAACAGCCTAGCCGCGGGCGCGGCCGGCTACGGCACGCGGGCCGAGCCCGGCTACGTGAGGCGGATCCGCCGCGCCACCTCGTGCGGGGTGCGGAATCGGTGGTCGCGCTCAACCTCGTGCACCAGCTCGGTCATCGCGGCGTTCACGGGCGCGTCCGCGCCGAGGGCCCGGGCCCGCGCCACGATCGCGCCGTTGAGGTGGTCGATCTCGGTGGCCAGCCCACGCTGGACGCTCTGCAGCGTGGAGCCGAGGACCGGCTCCCGGCCGAGGCGGCGCCCCATGAGCCGCAGCAGCGTGCTCCCGACCGGTGCGGGAGCCGACCCGAGGACGCCGAGGGCGAGCGGCGTCATCCCCTCCAGGGAGCCGAAGGCGATGCCCGCGCGGCGGCCCGTGCGGATGGCCTCCCGCATGCTCGCGAGGATGATCCGCCGCAGCCGCGGCTCGGCCAGGGTCTCCTGCACGCTCAGGCCGGTGATGGCCGGCATGGCATTGATCTGGTTCACCACGAGCTTGGTCCACTGGCACCCGGCGAAGTTGGCCACTGCCCGGCTCGGGAGCGCCGTGGAGAGCACCCGTGCGGCCTCGGCGGCCTCGGCCGTGGGCGGCGCGGTCCCCGAGCCCAGGTAGAGCGGCCCCGGGACGAGCACCCGGGCCTCGCCGGGCACCGGGCAGTCCGCGCTGAAGAAGGCGATGGCCCCGATGGCCGGGCCGGTGTGGGCGCTGCGGGCCCCGTCGGCGCCGTCGAGCCCGTTCTGGACCACGACGAGCGGGACACCCGCGAGCGCCGGCTCATTGGCGCGGAGCGCCCCGAGCTCGTCCTGGGCCTTGACGCACAGGAGCGCGAGTTCGGGGGCGGCCGTGAGCCGCTCGCCGGCGGCCACCCGCGCGCGGTGCTCGCCCCACCTGCCGGTGAGCCGGAGCCCGTCGGCCGCGATGGCCGCGAGCCGTTCGCCGCGGGCGGTCACCTCGACGCGGTGCCCGGCGCGGTCGAGGAGGGCCGCGAGGGTCCCGCCGATCGCGCCGGCGCCGATGACCGCGACGTCCATGGTGGGCGCGGGCGCCGGGTCAGCGGCCGAGCTCGTGGCCGGCCATCCGCTCGAGGCGGACGATCCGGTCCGCCATGGGCGGGTGGGTGGCGAACAGCCGGGTGAGCCCCGCGCCGCCGCGGAAGGGGTTGGCGATCATCAGGTGCGAGGTGTTGACCAGCTTCTGGTCGTCCGCGGGCAGCGGCGCGAGGCGCACGCCGCCCTCTATCTTGCGCAGGGCGGAGGCCAGGGCGAGCGGGTCGCCGGTGAGCTGGGAGCCGTCCTCGTCGGCGTCGTACTCGCGCGTCCGGGAGATCGCGAGCTGGATGAGCGAGGCGGCGAAGGGGGCGAGCAGGCTCAGGATGAGCAGGGCGAAGGGGTTCGCGTTCCGCTCGCGGTCCCCGCCGCCGCCGAAGAACATGGCGAACTGGGCCACGGAGGTGATGACGCCGGCCACCGCGGCCGCGATCGAGGAGGTGAGGATGTCCCGGTTGTAGACGTGCATGAGCTCGTGGCCCAGCACGCCCCGCAGCTCGCGGGCGTCCAGCAGGCGCAGGATGCCCTCGGTGCAGCACACCGCGGCGTTCTGCGGATTGCGGCCCGTGGCGAACGCGTTCGGTGACTCGGTCGGCGAGATGTAGATGCGGGGCATGGGCTGGTTGGCGCGCTGGGAGAGCTCGCGCACGATCTGGTACAGGCCCGGCGCCTGCTGCTCGGTCACGGGGTAGGCCTGCATGGAGCGCAGCGCGATCTTGTCGCTGTTCCAGTAGCTGTAGAACGTCATGATCAGGCCGAGGCCGGCGAAGATCAGCACCGGCGAGCCGCTGCGCGACCAGACGCCCACCAGGCCGCCGATGCCCAGCAGGACCGCCCAGAGCACGCCGAAGAGCGCCGCCGTCTTGAGCCCGTTGTAATGGTTGTGCACGGTTACCTCCGCCTTCTCAACGATTCAGCCATGCGCCTTGGTTCCGCTTTCTGGCGGGGATTTTCGGGCGGCGGCCGCCTCATCGAGCAGCTCGTCGAGGAGCGTGAGGAAGGCCGGGTGGGACAGGACGCGGAAGTGGCCCACCACTGGCAGGCAGATGTTGCGCGCGCCCTCGAGCCACGTCCCGCCGATCACGATCGGATCGACCTCGGCGCTGATGGACACGATGGCCGCGTTCGCCGCCCGCTCGGCGGCGAGCGCGAGGATCACGGGGTCCGTGCTGCGGAAGGCGCGCAGGGCCGGCGTCGGCCCCAGGCGCGAGAAGGGGTGGCCGCTGTACGGGGTCGAGATGGAGATCATGCCGCGCACGAGGGACGGCTCGGTGACGAGGAGCTCCTTGCCGATCAGGCCGCCCTTGGAGTGCGCCACGATCAGCACGTCGGCGAGCCCGAGGTCGCGGAGGCGGTCGGCGACGAGCGCCGCCGAGTCCGGCACGGTGCGGAGGTTCCAGCCCAGCTCCTCGACCACGGCGACCTCGTGGCCGCGCTCCTCGAGCCGGGTCCGGAGCGGGTCGAGGAACGCCGCCGGCTCGTAGATGCCGGGGATGAGCACGACGGCGGGCGGGCGGCCCCCGCGAGGAGGCTCCGACGTCGTGCGCACGGTCGGGGTGCCGGCGGGGCCTATGGCGACGCGCCGGCCGCCGCGGGCCCGGAAGGCCGCCGCCTGGCGGGCTGTGGCGTAGGCGGCGTCGAGGGCGATGCCGCCGGCGACCCAGGTCGCCCGCACGCCGGCCCGCCGCGCCGCCTGCACTGCCTCCGAGGCCCTGCTCATGCGTCCCCCCGCGCCGCTTCGGCCCGCAGGCAGTCCGCCACGGGCGCGGCCCCCCGGTACATGAGCACGTGCGCCTGGCCCGGGACCACGCGCAGGTGCGCGTTGCGGGCGGACCGGGCGAGACGCTCGAGCCAGCGCAGCGGGCTGATGCGGTCGCGGGCGCCCCGCATGAGCAGCACGGGCGCGCTGACGAGGAGGATCCTCTGCTCGATGCGGTGCCGCATCATCCCGCGCAGGACGGTGAAGTACCAGAGCGGGCCGCAGCGGAAGTAGTCCCGGATGATGGTCGCCGCCACGACCGGGGGCTCGGTCGCCGTGTCCCAGGCCAGGCGCAGGCCCTGGCGCACCACACTGTGGGCGCCGGCGTCAGTGGTCGGCCCGAGCAGGGCGACCAGTTGCGACGCGGGCCGCTGGAGGGACATCTCGACGACGATCTGCGCCCCCATCGAGTGCCCCACGAGGACGGGCGCCCGGACGCCGAGCTGGTCCAGCGCGGCCCAGACGCAGGCGGCGAAGTCTTCGATCGAGAGCCCGCGGCGCGGCTTCGGCGTCCGCCCGAAGCCCGGGAGCTCGATGGCGTGCACGCGGTCCCGCAGCGCGAGCTCCTCGGCGAGGGGGCGGAAGTAGGCCGGCGATACCCCGATGCCGTGCACCAGGACGTAGTCCCGCGGGCCCTCCCCGCCCGAGAGCACGCCCAGCTCGTGGCCCCCGGCGGCCAGCCGGCGCTCTTGGAACTGTCCCATGTGCCTCCTCGGTCCGGACGGACTCCAGCCTACCGATGCCCTGCCGATGCCGGTGAGCTTAGGCTGGCCTTATTGTGAGTTGCTAAAAATAAGTGCTCTAATGGGGCCATGGAACCGAGCACGGAGCACAGCGGATGGGCCTCGGCCCTGCGCGCTCACGGCCGCCGGGTGACCAGGCAGCGCCTCGCGGTGCTCGACGCCGTCGAGTCCCACCCGCACTCCTCGGCCGAGGCCATCCTCGCCGCGGCACGAGAGGACCTGCCGGAGATCACCCCGCAGTCCGTCTACGTGGTTCTCGGCGACCTGACCGACCTCGGGATGCTGCGCCGCTTCGAGCCGCCGCACTCCCCCGCGCTCTACGAGACCCGGGTCGGCGACAACCACCACCACGCGATCTGCTCGGCCTGCGGGCGCGTCGAGGACGTCGACTGCGCCGTGGGCCACGCCCCGTGCCTGACGCCCTCGGACACGCACGGGATGACGATCATGATCGCGGACGTCACTTACGTCGGGGTCTGCGCCGAGTGCGCAGCGAAGCCCGCCCCCGAGCCGGCGGCCTGACCGCCCACGAGCCTTCCTCCCACGGAACCAGTACAGCGCAGTACGCGCGGAACAGAAGGAGAGATATGACGGTCAACTACTCGACCACCCAGTCCGGCGCCCCGGTCGTCTCGGACGCCCACGCCCAGTCGGTCGGCGCCGACGGCGCGATCATCCTCACCGACCACTACCTGGTCGAGAAGCTCGCCCAGTTCAACCGCGAGCGCGTCCCGGAGCGCGTGGTCCACGCCAAGGGCGGCGGGGCGTTCGGCGTCTTCAAGACCACCGAGGACGTCTCGAAGTACACCAAGGCGGCCCTGTTCCAGCCGGACACCGAGACCGAGATGCTCATCCGCTTCTCCTCCGTGGCGGGCGAGAACGGCTCCCCGGACACGTGGCGCGACCCGCGCGGCTTCGCCATCAAGTTCTACACCTCCGAGGGCAACTACGACCTCGTGGGCAACAACACCCCGGTGTTCTTCATCCGCGACGGCATCAAGTTCCCCGACTTCATCCACTCGCAGAAGCGCCTCCCGGGCAGCCACCTGCGCGACTCGGACATGCAGTGGGACTTCTGGACCCTCTCCCCCGAGTCCGCCCACCAGGTCACCTGGCTCATGGGCGACCGCGGCCTGCCCAAGACCTGGCGCCACATGCAGGGCTACGGCTCGCACACCTACCAGTGGATCAACGCCGAGGGCGAGCGGTTCTGGGTCAAGTACCACTTCCACACGAACCAGGGCGTCGAGAACCTCACGGGCGAGGAGGCCGAGCGCATCGCCGGCGAGAACGCCGACTACTACATCCAGGACCTCTACGAGAGCATCGAGGAGGGCAGCTTCCCGAGCTGGGACCTCTTCGTGCAGGTCATGCCCTACGAGGACGCCAAGACCTACCGCTACAACCCGTTCGACCTGACGAAGACGTGGTCCAAGAAGGACTACCCGCTCATCAAGGTCGGCACGATGGAGCTCAACCGCAACCCGGAGAACTACTTCGCGCAGATCGAGCAGGCCGCCTTCGCGCCGTCGAACTTCGTGCCGGGCATCGCGGCCTCGCCGGACAAGATGCTCCAGGCGCGCATCTTCTCCTACGCGGACGCGCACCGCTACCGCGTCGGCACCAACCACGCGCAGCTGCCGGTCAACGCGCCCAAGAGCGAGGTGCGCAACTACAGCCAGGACGGCTCCGGGCGCATCCACTTCAACTCCCCGAGCACCCCGGTCTACGCGCCGAACTCGGCCGGCGGCCCCGCCGCCGTCGAGCCCGCCACGGTGGGCGGCGGCTGGGAGAACGACGGCGAGCTCACCCTCGCCGCCCACTCCCTCCACGCCGAGGACGGCGACTTCGTGCAGCCGGGCATCCTCTACCGCGAGGTGTTCGACGACGCCGAGCGCGCCCGCTTCCTCACCACGATCGCCGGCGCCGTCAGCGGCGTGAAGCGCGAGGACATCAAGGAGCGCGCGATCCAGTACTGGACGAACGTGGACGCCGGGCTCGGCGCCAAGCTCCGCGCAGAGCTGGGCAAGTAGCAGCCCGGCCCGCAGCGGTCCGGCGCTCAGCAGCGTCCTGACGGACGACGGCGGGGTCCCCACCCGGGTGGGGACCCCGCCGTCGTCGTTGTGGCGCCGCGGTGTGCCCGGAAGGCCGGAACCGCGACGAGATGCGTACCCGAAACGGGTGGGCTAGGAAGCGACCCGGTGGGCGGCCCGGTCGAGGTGCGCGATGAACCCGTCGGCCAGCACGTCGAACGAGTCGAGCGCGGCGCGCCGGTCGCCCGTGAGGACGAAGTCGTACAGGAGCCCCATGACGGCCCCCACATACGTGCGTGCCATGGAGCGGGCGGCGCGCGGCGGGAGGCCCCGGCCGCGCAGCCACCGGGCCAGCAGCCCGCACCAGTGCTCGAAGGACTGCGCCGACGGCCGGCGCGGATCGTCCGCCACCACGTCCTGGACCGAGGCCTCGAACTCGAGCCGCTGCAGGTGCCGGCCGCGGTGGTCCAGGCCCAGCTCGAACGCTGTGCGGGCCAGGGCCACCACGTCCTCCGGCGAGTCGGACGCCGGCCTGAGGGTGGTCAGCGGCTCGAGGCGGCGCATGATCCCGCGGATGATCTCCGTGACCAGCTGCTCCCGGTTGCCGAAGTGGTACACGAGCACATAGCTGCTGATGCCCAGCGCATCTGCGAGGCTGCGGAACGTCAGGTCCGCCAGCGTCGAGCCGAGCAGGTGGTCGAGGATCTGGTCGAGCAGCTCGTACTTCCGCTCTGGCCGTGGGGGTCTCGCCATGGCCCCATCCTAGACTCCGACCATCACGGATGTTGACAGTATCTGCAATGCACACCGCTGTCTGGGCAAACTCCCAGACAGCGGACGTGCACTACGGCTGCGGCTCCGAGACGGCCGCGCGCTCCGTGGCGAAGCGCTCGTTGAGGCGCGAGTGGCGCTGTCCGTAGGCGAAGTAGATGACCAGGCCCACCACGAGCCAGCCGGCAAAGTAGATCCACGTCTCGACCGCGAGGTTGGTCATGAGGTACAGGCACAGCACGGCGGACACGATGGGGAGCACCTTGCCGAAGGGCACGCGGAACGCGGCCTTGAGGTCGGGGCGCTTGCGCCGCAGCACCACGACGCCGAGGCTGACCACCACGAACGCCGAGAGGGTGCCGATGTTGATCATCTCCTCGAGCACGTCCACCTTGGTCAGGCCGGCGACGAGCGCCACGGCGCTCCCGCAGATGATCTGCAGGCGCGCCGGGGTGGCGCGCTTCTCGCTCGTGACGGACAGGGCCCGCGGGAGCAGGCCGTCGCGGCTCATCGCCAGGATCACGCGGGCCAGGCCCATGAGCAGGACCATGATCACGGTCGTGAGACCCACGAGGGAGCCGAACGCGATGACCTTGGCGGCGTCGGTGTTGCCGACGGCCTCGAAGGCGGTGGTCAGGGTCGGGGCCTCCGCCTTGGCCAGGACCGTGTACGGGACCATGCCGGTCAGCGCGAGCGAGACGAGGATGTAGAGCAGGGTCACCACGGCGAGGCCGCCGAAGATGCCGCGCGGGAGGGTCTTCTGCGGGTTCTTGACCTCCTCGGCGCTCGTGGCCACCACATCGAAGCCGATGAAGGCGAAGAAGACGAGGGCGGCCCCGCCGAAGACGCCGAACAGGCCGTACTGCGCGGGCGCGGCACCCGTGAGGAACGAGAAGAAGGACTGCTTGAGCACCTCGGTGCCGCCGGAGCCCGACGCGGGCACGGCCGGCGGGACGAACGGGCTGTAGTTCTCGGCCTTGACGTAGAAGAACCCGACCACGATCACGAAGAGCACGACGGCGATCTTGATCACCGTGATGACGTTGCCCACGCGGGCCGAGAGCTTGGTGCCGAGGATGAGGAGCACGGTGAAGATCGCGACGATGAGGAACGGGCCCCACACGAGCTCGACCGGGCCGAGCTGGATGCTCGGCGGGACGTCGAGGCCCGCGAGCGAGAAGACCTTGCTGAGGTAGATCCCCCAGTACTTGGCGATCACGGCGGCGGCCGTGAACAGCTCGAGGATGAGGTTCCAACCGATGATCCAGGCCAGCAGCTCGCCCATCGTGGCATAGGTGAACACGTAGGCGGACCCCGCCACGGGCATCGCGGTGGCGAACTCGGCGTAGCACATGATGGCGAGCGCGCAGGCGACGGCGGCGATCGCGAAGGAGACCGTGACGGCCGGCCCCGCGAAGCTCGCCGCGGCCTTGGCCCCGACGGAGAAGATGCCGGCACCGACGGCGACGGCGACCCCCATGATCATGAGGTCCCACGTGCTCAGCGATCGCTTGAGCCGGCGCCCGGACTCCTGCGAAGCCGCGATCGTGGCCTCGATCGGCTTCGTGCGGAGGATCTGCATCCCACACTCCTGGTCTTCAGTGACGAACAAACCCATCCACTGTACGGGTCCAGCCTGTGAGACCTTCAGAAGGTCTCACGATGTGAGACCGGGGGCGGGGCTCAGGCGTCCGGGGCGGCCTTGCGCGAGATCCGCACCATGTCCTCGCGCGGGACCACCTTCACGCGCTCGCGCCGCACCTGGCTGCCGCCGCCCGCGGCGCCGGCGGCAGCACCGGCGTCGTCCGTGTCCGCGGCCCACGCCTCGCCGAGGGCCCGTTCGTGGGCGTCCAGCTCGTTCCAGCCCTCCCAGGTCGTGTACTCGACGCCGCGCTCCTCGAGCAGGGCGATGACCGCGTGCTCGTCCGGGTTCTCGGCGGCGGGGAGGGAGTCGCGGTCCTCGAGGAGGCAGCCGATCGTCTCGAGGGCGTCGCCCTTGGTGTGGCCGATCAGCCCCACCGGCCCGCGCTTGATCCACCCCGTCGTGTAGAGGCCGGCCATCGGGGTCCCGTCCTCGTCGAGGACGCGGCCGCCCTCGTTGGGGATCACGCCGCGGCGCGCATCGTACTCGATCTCGGCGAGCTCCGAGCCGCGGTAGCCGATGGCCCGGTACACGGCCTGGACGGGGTAGTCCTCGAACTGGCCGGTGCCGCGGACGTTGCCAGTGCCGTCGAGCTCCATGCGCTCGAACCGGATCCCGGCCACGTGACCGGGGGTCTCGGGCGAGTCGTAGATCTCCACGGGGCTCTGCAGGAAGTGCAGGTGCAGGCGGCGGGAGGCACCGGTGTCCTGGTCCTCCGCGATCCAGTTCGCGAGGGTGTTGACCATCGTCTTGACCTGGTTGTTGGTCTTGATGGCCTCGTCGGAGGCGTCGTCGAACTCGAAGTCCTCCGGGTACAGCACGATGTCCACGTCCCGGGAGTGGGAGAGCTCGCGCAGCTCGAGCGGGGTGAACTTCACCTGCGCCGGGCCGCGGCGGCCGAACACGTGCACGTCCGTGACGGGGCTGGACTTGAGGGCGCGGTAGACGTTGTCCGGGATCTCCGTGACGAGCAGGTCGTCGGCGTGCTTGGAGAGCATGCGGGCAACGTCGAGGGCCACGTTGCCGTTGCCGATCACCGCCACCTCTTTGGCCGTGAGCGGCCAGTCCCGCGGCACGTCCGGGTGCCCGTCGTACCAGGAGACGAAGTCGGCGCCGCCGAACGAGCCCTCCAGCTCCACGCCCGGGATGTCGAGCGGGGCGTCCTTGAGCGCACCGGTGGCGAAGATGACCGCGTCGTAGAAGCCGCGGATGTCCGCGAGCGTGAGGTCGCGGCCGTACGTCACGTTGCCGATGAAGCGGATGTCGCCGCGGTCCAGCACCTTGTGCAGCGCGTTGACGATGCCCTTGATGCGCGGGTGGTCCGGGGCCACGCCGTAGCGGATGAGGCCGTACGGGGCCGGGTACTGGTCGAAGAGGTCGATGCTGACCTCGACGTCGCCGCCCCTGACCTCGTTGGACTTGGTCAGGATGTCCGCAGCGTAGACGCCGGCTGGACCGGCGCCGATGATGGCAACACGCAGCGGGCGGGCGGGGGCTTCGGACACGTCGGATTCCTTCCGGTGGTCGGCGCGCGGGTGGGGCGCGCCCAGCCCCCTATTGTAGTTCTCGTGCAGACCGGGACGCTTCTGGGACTCGGGCCCGGCGTCATCGTCTCCGTCGTCGTCCTCGCCGCCGCCGCCGCGGCCGTGCACCGCTGGGCGCTCGGCGGCGGGTGGCTCCCCCCGCTCACGGCGAGCCTGCGCGCGGTCGGCCAGCTCGCCGTCGTCGCCCTCCTCGTCTCCCAGCTCGGGCGCAGCCCGTGGCTCGCCCTCGGATTCGCCGCGCTCATGTTCGCTGTCGCGACCGCCACGACCGGCCGGCGCGTGGACCCCGCCCGCTGGTGGTGGGCCGCCGCGCCGATCGCCGCCGGGGTGCTGCCCGCCTCGGCCGCGCTGCTGGCCACCGGGGTCCTGCCGTTCGAGGGCCTCGCCCTCATCGCGCTCGTGGGCCAGCAGGTGGGCGGGGCGATGACGACGGCGAGCCTCGCCGGCCGCCGGGTCTCCGCCGAGCTCGCGGGGCGGCGCGGGGAGGTCGAGGCCGCGGTGGCCCTCGGGTTCGAGTGGCGAGCGGCGCGGCTGCTCGTCGCCCGGCACACCGCGAGGGAGTCCCTCGTGCCGCCCCTCGACCAGACGCGCACCGTGGGCACCGTGACCCTGCCCGGGGCGTTCGTGGGCATGGTGCTGGGCGGCGCGAGCCCCGTCGACGCCGCGATCGTGCAGCTCGTGGTGCTCGTCTCGCTGCTCGCGGTCGACGCGCTGGCCGCGGCCGTCGCCCTGTGGCTGTGCACGGCCCGCGGCTGGGGGCAGGTGCGGGAATAACCCTGCGCGCGGCGGCGTTGCCTGCACCCGTGACCTCTGAGCCGACAGCAGCCGCCCCCGCCCCCGTGAGAACCGCCGCCGATCGCGCCCGCCCGGGCGGGGCCACCGGCCTCCTCTACGGCATCGGGGCCTACGGGCTGTGGGGTCTGCTTCCGCTCTACTTCATGACGCTCGCCCCCGCCGGGCCGGTCGAGATCGTCGCGGACCGCGTCCTCTTCTCCCTCGTCGTGTGCCTCGTGCTCATCGCGGCGACCCGGTCCTGGCGCGCGCTCGCCGACGTGTTCCGCAGCGGCAGGACGTTCTGGGCGCTGGCCCTCGCGGCCGGGCTCATCGCGGTCAACTGGCTCACGTACACGTTCGGCGTGCTGAGCGGGCAGACCATCGAGGCCGCGCTCGGGTACTTCATCAATCCGCTCGTGTCCGTGCTCCTCGGGGTGCTGGTGCTCAAGGAGCGGCTGCGTCCGCTGCAGTGGGCGGCCGTGGGCACGGGCGCAGTCGCGGTGGTGGTCCTCACCGTGGCGTACGGGCGCGTGCCGTGGATCGCCCTGATCCTCGCGTTCAGCTTCGGGTTCTACGGGCTCGTCAAGAACCGCGTCGGCGCCAAGGTGGATGCCGTGACGAGCCTGACCATGGAGACGATCGTGCTCACCCCGTTCGCCCTCGGGGTGGTCGGGTGGCTCGGGGCGGCCGGGACCCTGACCCTCACCGGACACGGCGCCGGGCACTTCTGGCTGCTCGCCGCGAGCGGCATCATCACCGCGGTCCCCCTCCTGTTCTTCGGCGCCGCCGCCCGACGCCTCCCCATGACGACCATCGGGCTCCTGCAGTACCTCGCCCCGCTGCTGCAGTTCACCATGGCCGTGACCGTCCTCGGCGAGCACATGGCCCCCGAGCGCTGGGTCGGCTTCGGGATCGTCTGGGCTGCCCTGGCCGTGCTGACCGTGGACATGCTGCTCGTCTCCGGCAGGCGCCGCGCGGCCCTGCGCCGGGCCGGTCTGGACGCGGCGCGCCGCCCCGCCTGACCCGTTCCGGGTACGCATCTCGCGGAGTTTTCGGCGTTGAGGGTACGCATCTCGCCGGGTTTTCGGCGTTTCGGGTACGCATTGCAGTTCGGATCGACGCACGACGCCGGGTGCCCGGCGCGCGCGGGCCGGGCAGCCGCCGTCGTGCTTACCCGAAACGGCAAAACCGCCACGAGATCCGTACCCGAAACGGCAGAACCGCGACGAGATGCGTACCCGAAACCTGGGGAGAGGGGCGGGGCGGGGCGCGACGTCAGCCCAGGGGGTGGGACTCCGCCCGCTCGTAGTCGCGCGGCACCACGACCATGGGCACCGGCAGGGCCCGCAGGACCTTGTTCGCCGTCGAGCCGAGGAAGAGCTGGTTCTTCTGCGCGAGCCGGCTCGAACCGATGATCACGAGCTCGCCCTCGAGCCACTCCAGGCTGTCCACCGCCTCCTCGAAGGTGCGGCCATGGGCCACCTCAACGCTCGCCTCGTGCCCGGCGGGGAGGCGGCGGGCGGCGGCGGCCAGGACGGTGTTCGCGTGGCGGTGGGCGGCGTTGATGTTCTCCCCGGAGTCGCCCCGCTCGTCGAGCTCGACGAGGGAGACGAAGCGGAGCGGCACGTTGCGCCGGCCGGCGGCGATGAGGGCGACGTCGACCGCGGCGTCGGCACCCTGCCTGCGACCGATGAACGCAGTGATGCGCTCCACGGGCTCCGAGCGGTGGTAGCCGCGCGGTGCGAGCGCCACTGGCACGGGCGAGGCGTGCAGGAGGGCGTTGGCGACGGAACCGACCGTGTACCGCTTGAACAGCCCGTTGCTCGCCGCTCCGACCACGATCAGCGCGGCCTCGAATTCGACCGCGGCCTCGATGAGGGTCGCCGCGAAGGAGTGGCCGTGGCGCACGTGGAAGGCGGCCTCGACATCTGCGGGCACGAGCGCGAGGGCCTGACGCTGGGCCGTGAGGGTCCGCTGCTCCTCCGGATGGACCCGCGGCCCGTCGGGGTTCGCCGCGATGTAGGGGGCGTCCTCCCCGAGCACGAGCATGAGGTCCAGCGTGGCGTCCTGCGCGCGGGCGATCGCGACGGCCAGGGCCACCGCGTCCGCACCCCGCTGGTCCGGCTGGTATCCGACGACATAGCGCATGGGCCACCCCTCACAGGTCGCGTGACAGCAGAGAACGAGGGCGCCCGGAATCCCGGGCGCCCTCGTCCGGTCTGAAGCTTGGTACCGCAGACTCTACCGGCAGGCTGGCGCGTTGGGGGCCGTCTCGCCAGAGGGTCGCTGAATACGTGCCGCTACGCGACAGAGCGGATGGCGGCCTCGAGCACGTCGAGCCCGTCGGCAAGCAGCTCGTCCGAGATCACGAGCGGCGGCAGGAGGCGGATGACGTTCCCGTAGGTGCCGCAGGTGAGGATGATGACGCCTTCCTTGAGGCAGTAGTCGGCGATCTTCTTCGTCGCCGCGGCGTCCGGGACCTTCGCGGCGCCGCTGCAGGCCTTGACGAACTCGAGCGCGAGCATCCCGCCGCGACCGCGGACCTCGCCGATGATGCCCGCCTCGCCGAGCTCGGCCTGGAGCTTGCCGAGGCGCTCCTTGACCGTGGCCTCGATCTCGCGGGCGCGGCCCCGGAGGTCCTGGGTCTCCATGGTGTCGATCGCGGCGAGCGCCGCGGCGCACGCGACCGGGTTGCCGCCGTAGGTGCCGCCGAGGCCGCCGCCGTGGACGGCGTCGAGCAGCTCCGCGCGGCCGGTCACGGCCGAGAGCGGCATGCCGCCGGCGATGCCCTTGGCCGTGGTGATGAGGTCCGGGACCACGCCCTCGTGCTGGACGGCGAACCATTCGCCGGTGCGCGCGAACCCGGACTGGACCTCGTCCGCGATGAAGACGATGCCGTTCTCCTTGGCGAACTCCGCCAGGCGCGGCAGGAAGCCGTCCGCGGGGACGATGAAGCCGCCCTCGCCCTGGATGGGCTCGATGATGATGGCCGCGATCTGGTCGGCGCCGATCTGCTTGCTCATCATGAGGATGGCGCGCTCGGCCGCCTCCTTGCCCGTGATCTGCGGGTTCTCCTCGCGGAACGGGTAGCTCATCGGCGCGCGGTAGACCTCGCCGGCGAACGGGCCGAAGCCGTGCTTGTACGGCATGGCCTTCGCTGTGAGGCCCATCGTGAGGTTGGTGCGGCCGTGGTAGGCGTGGTCGAACGCGACCACGGCGCTGCGGCCGGTGGCGATGCGGGCGATCTTGATCGCGTTCTCGACGGCCTCGGCGCCGGAGTTGAACAGCACGGTCCGCTTGGCGTGCTCGCCCGGGGTGAGCTGGTTGAGCTTCTCGGCCACGGCGACGTAGCCCTCGTACGGGGACACCATGAAGCAGGTGTGGGTGAAGTGCTCGACCTGCTCCTTGACGGCGCCGACCACCGCGGCGTCGGAGGCACCGACGGTGGTCACGGCGATGCCGGAGCCGAGGTCGATGAAGGAGTTGCCGTCGACGTCGTGGATGATGCCGCCGTCGGCGTCCGCGACGTAGACGGGGACGGACGAGGCGACACCCGCGGCGACGGCCTGGGCGCGGCGGGCGGCGAGCTCGAGGGAGCGGGGGCCGGGGAAGTCCGCGAGGACCTTGCGCTTCTGCTCGAGGCGGTACTGGATGTCCATGACAGGGGTTCCTTTCGTCGGTCCCAACCTAGTGCGAGACACACCACACGATGAATGGCCGATCGCACGAGGCTTGACCTTGCCTCTCGTGCGATCGGCCAGCCCGCTCCCTTATCATGAAAGGCATGGCTTCGACCCTCGCCGACCTCCTCGCGCACCCCGACCTCGGCCTGCGGCTCGCAGGCTCGGCCACCGCGACGCTGCGCGAGGAGATCCGCTGGGTCGCCGTGACGGAGCTCGAGAATCCGGCCCCGTTCCTCACCGGCGGCGAGCTCGTCCTCACCACGGGCGTCCGCCAGCGCACCGCGGCCGAGCAGCGGCGGTTCGTGCGCGTCCTCCAGCGCGCCGGGGCGCTCGGGATCGGCTTCGGAGTGGCGCTCGGGCATGACTCGATTCCGCCCGCGCTCATCGCCGAGGCCAACCGGTGGGGCGTCCCCGTGGTCGAGGTGCCCTACCGCACCCCCTTCATGGCCATCGGCAAGCTCGTCGCCGACTCCCACTCCGCAGACCACTACGCGAGCCTCGAGCGCCTCATCGCCGCCCACCAGGTCCTCGCCCGCTCCCTGCTGACCGGCGGGGGCCTGCAGGAACTGCTCAGGCACCTCGGCTCGATGCTCGGCACCGAGCTGATCCTGACGCAGTTCACCGCGCAGCTCTACGCCTCCAGCCCCGAGGCCGGGATGCCCTCCATGGACCGGTGGGTGCCCTTCCCCATCCCCACCGGCCGCCGGGACGCGTGCACCCTCTGGGCAAAGAAGCCCTTCGAGGACACCGGCATCATCTCGTACGCCCAGAACCTCATCAGCATCGAGCTCAGCAACCTCATGAAGCAGCGCCAGGCCCAGCGGGCCCTAACCGGGCAGGTGGTGAACGACGTCGTGCGCGGAACCCTCGATGCGGACGAGGCCTCGCGCCGCCTCGCCGGCACGGGGATCAACTCGACGAAGCGCAACGTGGTGCTCCTCGCCGAGTCGGCCGCCCACCACCGCAACCTCCGCGGCACCACCCTCCCAGCCGCGCTCGACGGCGCGGTCACCGCGACGCTCGACCGGGACCTCGTCGTCGTGGTGGAGGACGACGGCGCCCGCGCACCCGCGCTGGGCCGCGCACTCTACGATCACCTCACCGAGGCGGGAATCCACGCGACCGTCGGGATCGGCGGCTCCTACACCAAGCCCAACGGGCTGCGGTGGAGCTACTTCGAGGCCAAGGAAGCCGCCGGGCGCGGGCTCGACGTCAACGAGCCCGAGCGCCTGAGCATCACGTCCCTGCTGCTCGCGAGCGAGGACGTGCCGCTCGCGGACATGGCCGGAGAGGCCATCGGCCCGCTGGTCCGGTTCGACCGCCAGCACGGCGCCGAGCTCGTGCACACGCTCGAGACGTACCTGAACCTCAACGGCTCGGTGGCGCAGGTGGCCGAGCAGCTGAACCTCCACCGGAACACGGTGCGCTACCGGCTCGGGCAGATCGCGGAGCTCACCGGGTACGACCCGGCCGTGACCGCCGACCGGGTGCAGCTCTACCTCGCCCTCGCGGTCAAGAAGGTCGCCAAGGCTTGACCCCGTCTGGGAGTCACCTCCTGAGAGTCAGCTCCTGCGGGACACCCCCGGGAGGTGACCTTCAGGAGGTGACCTCCAGAAGGTGACCTTCAGGAGGTGACTCCCAGAAGGTGACCTTCAGAAGGTGACTCCCAGAAGGTGACTTTCAGGAGGTGACTCCCAGAAGGTGACTCCCAGAATCAGCGGGAGACGGGGGCGCCGTTCGAGATCGCGACCATCTCCTCGCGGGGGACGACCTTGACGCGCTCGCGCGCGACCTCGCCCTTGTGCGTGGGCGCCGGCTCGGCGGCGGCGCCGAGGGCCTTCTCGTGCGCGTCGAGGGCGAGCCAGCCCTCCCAGGTCGTGTACTCGACGCCGCGGGCCTCGAGCAGCTCCAGAACCGCAGCCTCGCTCGGCTGCTCGGCGGCGGGGAGCTCCTCGCGCGCGTCGAGGAGGTGGCCGATCGTCTCGAGCGCATCGCCCTTGGTGTGGCCGATCAGGCCCACCGGCCCGCGCTTGATCCACCCCGTCGTGTAGACGCCCGGCACGAACTCGCCGTCCGCGCCGAGGACGCGGCCGCCGTCGTTCGGGACGACGCCCCGGCGGTGGTCGAACTCGAGCCCGGGCAGCGCCGAGCCGAAGTACCCGATCGCACGGTAGACGGCCTGGACCGGGTAGTCCACGAACTCGCCGGTCCCGCGGACGTTGCCGGTGCCGTCGAGCTCCTGGCGCTCGAACCGGATCCCGGCAACGCGGCCCGGGGCCTCCGGCGAGTCGACGACCTCGACCGGGCTCTGGAGGAAGTGCAGGTGCAGGCGGCGGGAGGCCGTGAACTCCGAGGGGTCCTCGGGCTGCTCGGCGATCCAGTTGGTGAGCGTGCCCACCATGGTCTTGACCTGGTTGTTGGTCTGGATCTCGCGGTCGGAGGCCTCGTCGAACTCGAAGTCCTCCGGGTACAGCACGATGTCGACGTCGTGCGAGTGGGAGAGCTCGCGCAGCTCGAGCGGGGTGAACTTCACCTGCGCCGGGCCGCGGCGGCCGAACACGTGCACGTCCGTGACGGGGCTGGACTTGAGGGCGCGGTAGACGTTGTCCGGGATCTCGGTCACGAGCAGCTCGTCGGCGTGCTTGGACAGGACCCGGGCCACGTCGAGGGCCACGTTGCCGTTGCCGATCACCGCGATCTCCTTGGCCTCCAGCGGCCACTCGCGCGGCACGTCCGGGTGGCCGTCGTACCAGGAGACGAAGTCGGCGGCGCCGAAGGAGCCCTCCAGCTCGATGCCGGGGATGTTCAGGTCCGCGTCCTTGATGGCGCCGGTGGCGAAGATCACGGCGTCGTAGTGGCGCTGGAGGTCCGCCAGGCCCAGGTCCGTGCCGTAGTCGACGTTGCCGAAGAAGCGGATGTCGCCGCGGTCCAGGACCTTGTGCAGTGCGTTGACGATGCCCTTGATGCGCGGGTGGTCCGGCGCCACGCCGTAGCGGATGAGGCCGTACGGGGCCGGGTAGCGGTCGAAGAGGTCGATGCTGAGCGTCAGCTCGCCGGAGGCGACGGGGGCGCTCTTGGTGAGCAGGTCTGCGGCGTAGACGCCCGCCGGGCCGGAGCCGATGATGGCGATGCGCAGCGGGCGCTGCTGGGAGTTCGTCACGGAGGTTTCCTTCTGGCTTCTTCTTCGGGTCTCTAGCGGTTCGTGGAGAGCGAGGCGTGGGCGATGTCCGACGGCGCGTACGGGCTCACGCGGACGACGTCGCCGACCACGATCACGGCGGGATTCGCGACGCCGACGGCACGGGCCCGATCAACGATCGTACCCAGTGTGCCGATGGTGACGCGCTGCTCGGGGGTCCAGCCGCGCTCGACGATCGCGACCGGCGTCGACTCCCCCAGGCCGCGCGCACGCAGGGCCGCGGCGGACTCGGCGAGGCGGCGCACGCCCATGAGCAGCACGATGGTGTGGTCGGGCCGCGCAGGGAGCTCGGCGAGCTCGTCGTGGCCCGTGGCGACGCTGAAGCCGGTCGCGAGGCCCCGGTGGGTGACCGGGATGCCGGCGGCGGCGGGCACGGACACGGCGCTCGTGACGCCGGGGACCACCTCGACGTCGACGCCGTGGCGCCGGCAGAACTCGGCCTCCTCGCCGCCGCGGCCCAGGACGTAGGGGTCGCCGCCCTTGAGCCGGACCACGACGTGGCCCGCCTGCGCCTCGCGGACGAGGATCTCGTTGATCTCTTCCTGGGTGGCGGTATGCGCGCCCGGGGCCTTCCCGACCTCGATCACCCGGGGGCCGCCCGCGGCCAGATCGCCGAGCTCGTCGAGGAGCCCGCGCGGGCCGAGCCGGTCCGCCACGACCACGTCCGCCTCGGCGAGCAGGGTCCGTCCCCGGACGGTGATGAGCCCCGTGTCGCCGGGGCCGCCGCCCACGAGCGCGACCCGGCCGACGCCCTGGCGGCGCCGGCGCAGCGGGAGCTTGCCGGTGCGCAGCGCGAGCACCACGGCGTCCTTGAGCGCCTTGGCCCGGCGCGGGTCTCCCCCGGCGTTCACGGCGACCGTCACGTCGTCCACCCGGGCGGTTGCCGGCGTCCACGCGGCGGAGGACTCGTGGTCGGCGGCGTTGACGCACCAGATGCGGCGCTCCTCGGCCTCGGCGGCGACGCGCGCGTCCACCGCCGGCACGCCGGTCGCCGTCTGGACGAACCACGCGCCCTCGAGGTCGGCCGTCTCGTAGCAGCGGCGCACCCAGGCGACGAGCCCCGCCTCAGCCAGGCGCACGACGTCGGCCGCCGCCTCGGGCGCCACGACGGTCACCTTCGCGCCGGCGTCGAGCAGGCCCTGGGCCCTGCGGGCGGCGACCTTCCCGCCGCCTACGACGAGCACGTCCCGGCCGAGCAGGCGCAGCGTGGTGGGGTACAGGTCGATGCCGCTCATCGCGTGCCTCCGGTGAGAAGTCCGCGGCGCTGGAGCATGCGCCGCTCGATGGGTCCGAACACGGACAGTTCAATGAGGATGCCGACCGCGAGGATCGTCAGGATCGCGCTCATGACCACGCCCATGTCGCTGAGCGTGCGGCCCTGGTCCAGGAGCGAACCGAGCCCGAACCCGAGCGTGCCGCCCACGGCGATGATCTCGGCGGCCATGAGGGAGCGCCACGAGAACGCCCAGCCCTGCTTGAGCCCGGCCACGTACCCGGGCAGGGCGGCGGGCAGGATGATCTGGAGCGCGAGCTCGGCCTTGGAGGCGCCGAGGACCTTCGCGACGGAGCGGTACTGGGGCGGGACCTGGTCGATCCCGGAGATGAGCCCGTTGACGATCGAGGGGATGGCGCCCATGAGCACCACGAAGTACACGGTCGCGTCCGTGAGCCCGAACCAGATGACCGCGGCGGGGACCCACGCGACGGACGGCAGGACCTGCAGGCCCGAGATGAGCGGCCCGAAGGCCCGGCGCAGGTTCTTCACCTGGCCCAGGAGCAGCCCGAGGGGGGTCGCGACGACGACGCTCACCGCGAAGCCGAGCAGGCCGCGCTGGAGCGAGGTCCATACGGCCTCCTGCGCCTTGCCCTCGCTCCACAGCTGCCCGAGCGAGGCCGCGACGTCGAGCGGGCCCGGGACCAGGTCCCGGCGCTTGAGCCCGAGCGTGACGTAGAGCTGCCAGGCGAGGACGAGGACCACGACGGCGACGAGGGGCAGGAGCACGCGGGAGAGGTCCCGGCTGCGCCGCACGGTGTCCGACTGGAGCTCGTCGAGGCCCGCCTCGATGGCGGCGAGCTCGGCGTCGAGGGAGGCCGTCTCGGTGAGGGTGGGGTTACTTGGCATGGCGGGCGATCTCCTGCCGGAGGCGGGTGGTGAGCTCGTTGGCGAGGGTGGCGGAAGCGCCGGCGTCGTGCTTCACGGCGTCCGGGACCGGCCACTCCGCGACGACGCGGCCCGGCCGCGAGGAGAGCAGCAGGATCCGCTGCCCCAGGCGCACGGCCTCGCGGACGTTGTGGGTGACGAAGATGATGGTCCGGCCGGTCTCTCGCCAGATCCGGGTGAGCTCCTCGTGGAGGAGGTCGCGGGTGATGGCGTCCAGCGCGGCGAAGGGCTCGTCCATGAGCAGGACCTGGCGGTCCTGGGACAGGGCCCGGGCGAGGGCCACGCGCTGGCGCATGCCGCCCGAGAGCTCGTGCGGGCGCCGGTCCGCGGCGTCGCCGAGGCGCACGAGCTCGAGGAGTTCGACCGCGCGCGCCCGCCGCTCGCCCTTGGGCACGCCCCGCAGGCGCAGGGCGAGCTCGATGTTCCCGCGGGCGGTGAGCCAGGGGTAGAGGGCGGCGTCCTGGAACATGAACGCGGCGCCGTCCGCCGGGACCTCGAGCGCGCCCGCGGTGGGACGGTCGAGGCCGGCGATGATGTTCAGGAGCGTGGACTTGCCGCAGCCTGAGGCGCCCAGGAGCGCGACGAACTCGCCCTGGCCGATCGAGGCGGTCACGCCCTCCAGCACCGGGGCGCCGGTGCCGAAGCGCTTGCCGAGGTTCTCGAGCACGACGGTCATGTCGGGTCCTCTCCTTCTCAGTCCTGGCCCAGGCCGGCGGCGCTGGCCCTGCCGCGGCCGGCGCTCTGGGCGAGGACGGTGTTCAGGGCCCGCAGGTCGAAGAGGCCGTGGAGGTCCGCCGGCTTGGTGACGCCCGCGGTGACGCCGTCGGCGAGGAGCTTGGGGTAGGCGCCCGCGAGCGGGTCGGTGGTGAAGGTGATGTTGGCCAGGGCCCGCCCGATCACGTCCGCGGGGAGGGCGGCGCCGGCCGCCTTCTGCAGCGCCGCGTTGACGGTCGAGGCCTTCTCGGCGGCGGACGCGCGGCCCAGCCAGTCGACGGCGGCGACGTGGCCGCGCAGCAGGGCCTCGACGGTCTGCGGATGCTGCGCGGCGAACGCCTTGTTCACCACGAGGATCGTGGTCGGGAACAGGCCGGGCTTCCCCGTGCCCGTGCCGTTCCACAGGTCCTTCTCGTCCACGAGGACCTTGGCCCCGGCCTGCAGCACGAGGCGGGAGGCCCACGGCTCGGGCAGCCACGCGCCGTCGATCTTGCCGTCCTGGAAGAGCTTGAGGGTCGCGGCGTTGTCGGTGGGGTTGACCGTCACGTCCCCGCCGCCGTTCGGCGTGGTCTTCAGGCCCTTGGACGCGAGGTAGGCGCGCAGGGCCACGTCCTGGGTGCCGCCGAGCTGGGGCGTGGCGAGGACGGCGCCCCGCAGCTGCGCCGGGGCCGTGATGCCGGGCCTGACCACAAGCTGGGCGCCGCCGGCGGCCGCCCCGGCGATCACCGAGAGGGACTCGCCGTGGCTCTGCACGAAGGAGTTGATGGCCGGGTTCGGGCCGAGGTACGCCGCATCGATCGCGCCGGCGTTGAGCGCCTCCACGGCGGCGGGGCCGGCGTTGAACACCTGGGTGGTCAGGGAGTCGGTGCCGGCGGCCTTGAGCGCCTTCGCCAGGAGGCCGTCCTGGACGCCTACGAGCGCGGGGGCGTGCGTCACGTTGGCGAAGTAGCCGAGCCGCAGCTGTGGCGCGGGGGCCCCGGCGGCGACGGCCGGCGTCGTGCGCGGCTCGCCGCCGGTCACCGCGGCGGCGACCGCGGTGGCTCCGCCGAGGAGGCCGACGACGAGGGCGGCGCCGATCCCGAGCGCGAGGCCGCGGCGGCGCTTCGGCGGCCCCGCGTCGGCCGTGATGCGGATGGTCCCGGGGCTCGTGGTGGTCTCGCTCATGGGAGGAAGTCCTTGGTCTCGCAGGTCGTCAGGTCTCGGATGGGGCCTATCGACGGGCCCGACATCGGGGCATTCGCGCCGCCGTGCGGGGAGGGGTCTGCGGGATCATGCGTTCAAGCATGGACGAGGCGCGGGGGGCCGCCCAAGGGTGGGTTCACGGGCGGTCACGGGGCGTCACGGGGAGTCATGTGGGTGGGCCGGCCGCGGCAATTCCGACCGGGTTTCGGGCGTCGGCCGGCGCGGACACCGGCGTGTCCTGGCCGACGCGCCGCTGCCGGCCGGGAATGCCGGTCAGAAGTGCCGCCCGGGAATGCCGGTCGGAAGCGAGCAAAGAGCAGCCGCCCTGTCCGGCCGCGATGCAGCGGCAGGACAGGGCGGCTCGGCCCACTGTGGGCGTCAGCAGCCGGGTGTCAGCGCAGGTCGAACCGGTCGGCCTCCATGACCTTGGTCCAGGCGGCAACGAAGTCGTCCACGAACTTCTGGCCGGCGTCGCTGCTTGCGTACACCTCGGAGAGGGCCCGCAGCTGGGAGTTGGAGCCGAAGACGAGGTCCGCGGCCGTGGCGGTCCACTTCACCTGGCCGGTGGCGGCGTCGGCGATCTCGTAGACGTTCTCCTCGGTCTCCGAGGCCTTCCACCGGGTGCCCGGGGAGAGCAGGTTGACGAAGAAGTCGGTGGTGAGCGCACCGGGCCGGTCCGTGAGCACGCCGTGGGACGAGCCGCCCACATTGCCGCCGAGCACGCGCAGGCCGCCCACGAGCACCGTCATCTCGGGCGCGGAGAGGCCCAGCATGTAGGCCTTCTCCACGAGGAGCTTCTCCGCGGGGGTCTTCTCCCCCGGCCGCAGGTAGTTGCGGAACCCGTCCGCCCGCGGCTCGAGGTAGCCCACGGACTGGACGTCCGTCTGCTCCTGCGTGGCGTCGGTGCGTCCGGGCCGGAAGGGTACGCTCGCCTCGAAGCCGGCGTCCCGCGCGGCCTCCTCGACTGCCGCGGCGCCGCCGAGCACGATCAGGTCCGCGAGGGAGACCTTCTTCCCACCCGTCTGGGCGCCGTTGAACTTCTCCTGCACGCCCTCGAAGGCCCTCAGCGCGGAGTCGAGCTGCTCGGGCTCGTTGGCCTCCCAGCCGCGCTGGGGCTCGAGGCGGAGGCGGGCGCCGTTCGCGCCGCCGCGCCCGTCCGTCCTGCGGAAGGTCGACGCCGAGGCCCAGGCCGTGCGCAGGAGCGTCTCCGCCGGGAGCGCCTCGAGGAGCTGGGCCTTGAGCGCGGCGATGTCCGCCTCGTCCACCAGCTCGTAGTCCACGGCGGGGACCGGGTCCTGCCAGACCTGCGGCTCGGGCACCCAGGGGCCGAGCATGTGCGGGCCCACGGGGCCCATGTCGCGGTGCAGGAGCTTGTACCAGGCCTTCGCGAACGCCTGCGCGAACTCGTCCGGGTGCTCGAGGAAGCGGCGGGCGATCTTCTCGTAGGTCGGGTCCACCCGCAGCGCGAGGTCCGTGGTGAGCATGGTGGGCCGGTGCTTCTTCTCCGGGTCGAACGCGTCCGGGATGATCTCCGGGGCGTCCTTTGCCACCCACTGCCACGCCCCGGCGGGGCTCTTGGTCAGCTCCCACTCGTAGCCGAAGAGGATCTCGAAGAACCGGTTGCTCCACTCGGTCGGCCGGTCGGTCCAGGTGACCTCGAGGCCCGAGGTGATGGTGTCGGAGCCCTTGCCGCTGCCGTAGGTGCTCAGCCAGCCCAGGCCCTGGGCCTCGAGGTCCGCGCCCTCCGGCTCGGGGCCCACGTGCGCGTCCGCGGGGGCCGCGCCGTGGGTCTTGCCGAACGTGTGGCCTCCTGCGATGAGGGCGAGGGTCTCCTCGTCGTTCATCGCCATGCGGCCGAAGGTCTCGCGGATGAACACCGCCGCGGCCGCCGGGTCCGGGTTGCCCTGGGGGCCCTCGGGGTTGACGTAGATGAGGCCCATCTCCGTCGCGCCGACCACGGGCACCATCTCGTCCTTGCCGACGTAGCGGTCGGGGCCGAGCCAGGTGTCCTCCGAGCCCCAGAAGATCTCCTCCGGCTCCCACACGTCCTCGCGGCCGAACGCGAACCCGAACGTCGTAAAGCCCATGGACTCGAGGGCCACATTGCCGGCGTAGACGAGCAGGTCCGCCCAGGAGATCTTCTGGCCGTACTTGTGCTTGACCGGCCAGAGCAGGCGGCGGGCCTTGTCCAGGTTGGCGTTGTCCGGCCAGCTGTTCAGCGGCGCGAAGCGCTGGCTGCCGTCCCCGGCGCCCCCGCGGCCGTCGAACACGCGGTACGTGCCGGCGTCGTGCCAGCTGAGCCGGATCATGAGGCCGCCGTAGTGGCCGAAGTCGGCCGGCCACCAGTCCTGCGGCGTCGTCAGGACCTCCACGATGTCCCGCTTGAGCGCCTCGAGGTCGAGCTTGGCGAACTCCTCGCGGTAGTCGAAGCCAGCACCGAGCGGGTTGCCCGCGGGGTGGTGGGGGTGGAGCACCGTCAGGTCGAGCTGGTTCGGCCACCAGTCGGTGTTCTTCCGCGGCTGGTCGGTCTTGGGCGTGGGCGCATCGATCGCCGGGTTCTCGCTCTCGCTGCCGCTCGCCGTCGCGCCCGCCTGGGCCGCAGCATTGTCATGCATCACCGGGCATCCGCCCTGCTGGTTGTCGGTCATCTGCTTCCTTCCTCTCCCGAGGCAGGCCTCGGATTCGGGGCAAACCGGTCATACTGTGGGCCTTCTACTGCAGGCGACAGGTCGGCTCCGGCGCACGGACTGCTGGGGTGCGGCCGCGATGCCGTCCTGTTCGCTCCCGACGCTAGCAGCGCCGGGTGAACCCCGCCTGTCACACGTCCACTGGCCGGACGGCAGGGCGGAGGCGCGGCGTCGGCCATCGGAAGATGCGCGCCGTCAGCCGAGCGCCTGCTCGAGCCACTGCGTGTAGCGGTCCGGTTCGAGCAGCACCGCCGCATGGCCGGCTGAGCCCATGGAGATGACCCGGACCGGCCGGCCCAGCAGCCGCTGCAGCCGGGGGATGTCCCGGGCTCCCTGGGTGCGGTCGTTCTCGGCACGGAGCACGGCGACGTCGCCGTGCCAGCCGGCGAATCGGTCTGGACGCACCAGCAGGCGCCGCGCCACGTCGGCGGCGACGGCGAAGTGGGACACGACGTCGGCCCGGGTCAGGTCGTGCCCGAGGGTCCGACGCAGGATCGCGGCCCCGGCGCCGCGGGGGCTGCGCTCAGAGGACAGCAGCCCCCTCAGGGCGCGGACGAGGAGGCGGGTGAGCAGGGGGCGCGGCAGCACGCGGACCACCCCGATGAGCAGCGCGAGCACCGGCAGCCAGCGCCTGCCGTAGTCCGCCGGGCCGCTGCTGGAGAGCACCAGCCGCCGGATCCGCTCGGGGTGGGCTGCCAGGAACGCCTGCGCGAGCATCCCGCCGTAGGACTGGCCGACCAGGTCGCAGCGGTCGATCCCCTCGGCGGCGAGGATCGCGCAGAGCCCCGCGTCCATCGCGGCGAAGCTGGTCACGGGCGGGTAGTCCGGGGCCACCACGGTGTGGGCGGCGGCCAGCCGCTCGAGGGACACTGCCCCGAGGGCCGCCCGCCGCAGGCCGCCGGTGAGCCAGAGCACGGCAGGGCCGCGGCCCAGGCGGGCGTAGTGCCAGCGCACGGCGCCGACCGTCAGCTCACGGCCGTAGGCGTCGGTGAAGCGCCACGACCGGAGCAGGACGTCGGCGCCAGCGGCAGCCTGGCCACTGGCGGGCTCCCGGCGGTCACCCCTCATAGGAGCATGGTCCTCTGAGGCGGCCCTCCGCGCACAGCGCCGAAGGTCACCCTGGGCGCGCACACGAGTGTGCGACTGACGCGGGTGCTCACTCATTGCACCCGCGTCAGCCGCACACTCATGGCATCGACGCCTCCTGCTCCGCCGCGACCGGACGGAGCCGGGACCCTAGATCCAGTACCGCTCGTCCTCGGTGTCCCCCGGGTGCTGCCGGACCATGCCGGCGGCGAGGGTGTTGCCGTCCTGCGGGTCGATGACGAGGAACGCCCCGGTGCGGCGGTGGGCCGCGTAGGGCTCGAGGGGCAGCGGGGCGGCCAGGCGGACCTGGACCTCGCCGATGTCGTTGAGTCCCAGCTCGGACGCGGGCGCCACCTCGAACGAGTCGAGGTCCAGCTTCCCGGTCACGGCGCGCACGAGGCCGCGCACCGTGGAGGTGCCGTGCTTGACGAGCACCTTGGCGCCCTCGCGCAGCGGCTTGGAGGACAGCCACGCCACCGAGCCGTACAGGTCCGCGCTGCTCTCCGGCAGGGTCCCGGCGGCGGCGATCGTGTCGCCGCGGGCCACGTCGAACTCGTCCGCGAGGCGCAGCGCGACGGACAGGGGCGCCCCGGCCTCCTCGAGCGAGCGGCCGGCGACGTCGATCCCCACCACGGTCGTCTCGCGCGCGGCCTGGCCCGGGGTCACCACGGAGACCCGGTCGCCCACGCGCACCACGCCCTCCGTGACCTGCCCGGCGTAGGCCCGGTAGTCGCGGAACTCGGCCTCGTCCAGGCCCGGCGCGAGCGCGCCCTGCGGGCGGATCACGGTCTGGACGGGGAAGCGGAAGGGCTCCGCAGGAGCAGAACCAGAGTCGTCGAGCTCGTCGGTGCTCGGCAGGGACTCGAGCAGCTCGAGGAGCGTCGGCCCGGCGTACCAGGCGGTGCGGTCGGAGCGGTCCACGATGTTGTCGCCCTCGAGGGCGGAGACCGGGACGGCCACAGCGTCACGGAGGCCGAGCTCGGAGGCCAGCCGCGCGACGTCGTCCGCGATCGCCGTGAAGACCGGCTCGGAGAAGTCCACGAGGTCGATCTTGTTCACTGCGACCACCACGTGCGGCACGCGCAGGAGCGCGGCGACCGAGAGGTGCCGGCGGGTCTGCTCGAGCACGCCCTTGCGCGCGTCGATGAGCAGCACCACGGCGTCCGCAGTCGAGGCGCCGGTGACCGTGTTCTTGGTGTACTGCACGTGGCCCGGGCAGTCGGCGAGGATGAACGTGCGCCGGTCGGTCGCGAAGTAGCGGTAGGCGACGTCGATCGTGATGCCCTGCTCGCGCTCGGCGCGCAGCCCGTCGGTGAGGAGCGCGAGGTCGAGCCCGCCCTTCTCGCCGCCGAAGCCGCGGGCCTCGGAGGTGCGCGCCACGGCGTCGAGCTGGTCGGCGAGGATCGCCTTGGAGTCGTGCAGGAGGCGGCCCACGAGGGTGGACTTGCCGTCGTCGACGCTCCCGGCGGTCGCGAAGCGGAAGAGGGTGCCCTCGGTCAGCGTGGTGGTCTCGGCAGGCTCGGCCAGCGTGCTCATCAGAAGTACCCGTCCTTCTTGCGGTCTTCCATCGCCGCTTCGGAAATGCGATCGTCGGCGCGGGTGGCCCCGCGCTCGGTGAGGGTGGACGCGGCAACCTCGCGCACCACGTCCGCCACGGTGTAGGCGTCGGAGAGCACGGCGCCGGTGCAGGACATGTCCCCCACCGTCCGGTACCGCACGGTGCGCACGACGACGTCCTCCCCCTCGCGCGGCCGGCTCACCTCCCCCACGGCGCGCCACATGCCGTCGCGGACGAACACGTCGCGCTCGTGCGCGTAGTAGATGCTCGGCAGCTCGATCTGCTCGCGCTCGATGTACCGCCAGATGTCCAGCTCGGTCCAGTTGCTGATGGGGAACGCCCGCACGTGCTGGCCCACCGTGTGTCGGCCGTTGTAGAGGTTCCACAGCTCGGGGCGCTGGTTGCGCGGGTCCCACTGGCCGAACTCGTCGCGCAGGGACAGGATGCGCTCCTTGGCGCGGGCCTTGTCCTCGTCGCGGCGGCCGCCGCCGAAGACGGCGTCGAACTTGTTGCGCTCGATCGCGTCCAGGAGCGGCACGGTCTGCAGCGGGTTGCGGGTGCCGTCGGCGCGCTCGGCGAGCTCCCCGCGGTCGATGAACTCCTGCACGGAGCCGACCACGAGCTTCAGGCCCAGGCGCGCCACGGTGCGGTCGCGGAAGTCGAGGACCTCGGGGAAGTTGTGGCCCGTGTCCACGTGGAGCACGGGGAAGGGGATCTTCCCGGGCCAGAACGCCTTGGCGGCCAGGTGCAGCATGACCACGGAGTCCTTGCCGCCCGAGAAGAGCATCGCGGGGCGCTCGAACTCGGCGACGACCTCGCGGATGATGTGGATCGACTCGGCCTCGAGGGCGTCGAGGAGCGCGAGGGAGCCCTGGCCTCGGGTGGGCTCGACCAGCGTGTCGGTGGGAGTGCTCATACGTGGAGTCCGCATTCTGTCTTGTCGGTGCCGGACCAGCGGCCGGCTCGGGGGTCCTCTCCGGGGGCGACCGGGCGCGTGCACGGCGCACAGCCGATGGAGGGGTACCCCTGGGCAAGGAGGGGATTGACGGGCAGGAGGTTGTCCTCGGAGTACTGCACCAGCGCCTCGAAGGACCACGGGGCCACCGGGTTGACCTTCACGAGGCCGTTCTTCTCGTCCCACGTCACGAGCGGGGTACTGCTGCGGGTCGGGGCCTCGTCGCGGCGCACGCCGGTGAACCACAGCTCGTAGCCGGCGAGCGAGGCGTGCAGCGGCTCGACCTTCCGCAGGGCGCAGCAGCGGCCCGGATCGCGGGAGAAGAGGTCCTTGCCCTCGGCGGCGTCCTGCTCGGCGACGGTCTGCTTCGGCGTGACATCGACGATCCGCACGCGGAGGTTCTCGGCGACCTCGTTCCGCGTGGCGTACGTCTCGGGGAAGTGGTAGCCGGTGTCGAGGAAGAGGACGTCCACGCCCGGGAGCTGGTCGGCCACCAGGGCCGGCAGGACGGCGTCGGCCATCGAGCAGGCAACGGCGGTGGCCTCCACCGCGAAGTTCCGCGCCACCCAGCCGATCACCTCCTGGGCGGAGGCGTCCCAGCCGAGCTCGGCGGCGCCGGCCTCGGCGAGGGCCTTGAGCTCGTCCTGCGAGCGCTTCGTCGTGGCCGTCACTGGAGTGCCTCCTCGTCTGCGGCGTGGGCCCATTCGGCGAAGGTCTGCCCCTCGTCGGCGCGCTCGGCGAGGTAGCGCCGGGTGACGCGCTCGACGTAGTCGGGCAGGCCCTCGGCGGTGACCTTGAGCCCGCGGACGGTGCGGCCGGTGCCGGCCTCCTCGCGGGAGTCGGAGGCGAGGCCGCCGCCGAGGTGCACCTGGAAGCCCGGGGTCTGGCCGCCGTTGCCGTCGGGCAGGAGCTGGCCCTTGAGCCCGATGTCCGCCGTCTGGATGCGCGCGCACGAGTTGGGGCAGCCGTTCACGTGCAGGGTCAGCGGCCGCAGGAGCTCGTTGGCCGGGATGCGCTGCTCGAGCTCGGCGATGGCGGCGGTCGCGGTGTCCTTGGTGTCCACGATCGCGAGCTTGCAGAACTCGATGCCGGTGCAGGCGATGGTGGAGCGGCGCCAGGGGCTCGGGTCTGCGTAGAGGCCGAGCTCCTCGAGGCCGGCCACGAGCGAGTCGACGCGGCCCTCCTCGACGTCGAGCACCACGATCTTCTGGTGCGGGGTGGTGCGCAGGCGGGCCGAGCCGTGGGCCTCGATGAGGTCGGCGAGCCGCACGAGGGTCTCGCCGGAGACGCGGCCCACGGTCGGGGTGGCGCCGATGTAGAAGCGGCCGTCCTTCTGCCGGTGGACGCCCACGTGGTCGCCGGGGGTGGAGGGCTTCTCGGCGGCGGGGCCGTCGGGCAGGGGCGCCTCGAGGTACTCGGTCTCGAGGACCTGCCGGAACTTCTCGGCGCCCCAGTCCGCCACGAGGTACTTCAGGCGCGCCCGGTTGCGCAGGCGGCGGTAGCCGTAGTCGCGGAAGATGCTCGTGACGCCGACCCACACCTCGGCCGCGCGCGCGGGCTCGACGAAGGCGCCGAGGCGGACGGCGAGGTGCGCCGAGGTGGAGAGCCCGCCGCCGACCCACAGGTCGTAGCCGGGGCCCAGCTCGGGGTGCACCACGCCGACGAGGGCGAAGTCGTTGATCTCGTGGACCACATCCTGGGACGGGTGGCCCGTGATGGCGGTCTTGTACTTGCGGGGCAGATTCGCGAAGGACTCGTCGCCGATGTAGCGGTCCGCGATCTCGCGGATCTGCGGGGTGGGGTCGAGGATCTCGTCCGCGGCGATGCCGGCGACCGGGGAGCCGAGGATCACGCGCGGCACGTCGCCGCAGGCCTCGGTGGTGTGCAGCCCCACGGCCTCGAGGCGGCGCCAGATCTCCGGCACGCTCTCAATCTCGACCCAGTGCAGCTGGATGTTCTGCCGGTCGGTGATGTCCGCGGTGCCGCGGGCGAAGTCGCGGGAGATCCCGCCGATCACGCGCAGCTGCTCGGTGGTGAGCGCGCCGCCGTCGATCCGCACGCGCATCATGAAGTAGCGGTCCTCGAGCTCGTGCGGCTCGAGCGTGGCGGTCTTGCCGCCGTCGATCCCGGGCTTGCGCTGGGTGTAGAGGCCCCACCAGCGGAAGCGGCCGTGCAGGTCGGTCGGGTCGATCGAGTCGAACCCGCCGGCGGCGTAGATCGACTCGATCCGCTCGCGGACGCTGAGCCCGCCGTCCTCCTGCTTCCAGGCCTCGTTCGGGTTGAGCGGGGCGGTGCCGTCCACCTTCCACTGCCCGTTCGGCTTGGCGGCACGCGGGCGTGCTGGGCGCGCGGCGTCGGTGCGCGGGTGCGTGGCGGTCTCTGTCATGCGTTCGAGGGTACGGAGCCCGCTGCCCGGGCTCCACGGCGCTGCAATGCAGGGTCACCCGGGGACGCATTTCGTCGCACAGGGCCCGATCTCGGGGGCGCCCCTTGACTCCTCCCCGCCTCCCGCCCCACCCCTCCCCCGCCTTGTGTTTCGGGTACGCATCTCGTCGCGCTTTCGGCGTTACGGGTACGCATCTCGTCGCGCTTTCGGCGTTCCGGGTACGCGGGCGTTACCCGCGGCTCGCCGTCCGCTCTGGAGCCGTCCGCTGCTCAGGCCCGGGCCCAAGCCCTCTGGTGGCGCGCACGACGCCGGCCGCGTCGCCGCGCGCGGCCGGGGGAACGCGCCGTCGTGCGTACCAGAAAGCCGGAAACGGCGACGAGATGCGTACCCGAAACGCTCAGGAGGCGACGAGATGCGTACCCGGAACGCCGAGGGGGTCAGCGGGAGAACGACGTCCACGGGTGTGTGGCGCCGTACCGCCGCAGCCACAGCGCCAGGCCCGCACAGACCAGGTACCCGGCGCCGACGGAGAGCCAGCCGACGTCGTACGAGCCGGTCGCGTCGGCCAGGACGCCCATGATGAGCGGCCCGAGCGAGAACCCCGTGTACATGCCCGCGGCGAGCACGCCGGACGCCACGCCGACCCGTTCCGAGGGCACCACCACGAGCACGGCCGCGTTCATGATCACGTTCGCGCCCAGCACCGTAGCCCCGTGCAGCGCGACCCCGGCCCAGACGAGCCACGGCTGGTGCAGGGCGCCGGCGCCGAGCAGGCACGCCACGCCCACGATCGCCCCGAGGGCCAGGGCGAACAGCAGCCCGGACGGACGGGCGCCGCCGGCCATCCTGCGCCCCCACACGATTCGCGAGGACACGCCCACGATGCCCGAGACGCCCGCCGCGGCCCCCGCCAGCACGAGCGGGAAGCCCAGCTCGCGCACCGCGTAGAGCGGCAGGTACACGTTGGTGGCCTGCATCCCCAGGCCCGAGAAGAAGGCGAACCCGGCGAAGAGCCACACCGAGAACGGCAGGGATCCGCCCTGCCCGCGCCGGGCGCGGGACCTCGGCTTCGCGGGCTCCGAGGGAACCTGCGTGAACCCGTAGGCGAGCAGGCCGAGCGCAACAACCGCGGCCAACCCGAATGCGCCCTGCCACCCGAGCCAGAGCGCCACCGCGGGGAAGAACAGACCGGAGAAGAGCTGGCTCGCTTGGACGCCGGACTGCTTGATCCCGATCCACCCGGCGCGCTTGTGCGGGGGCACCGAGGTCACGATGACGCGGTTGGTGGTCGGGTTCGAGATCGACTGCGCAGGGCCGGCGATGATGACCGCGGCGAGGAGCACCCAGAAGCTGTGCGCGAGGGCCGCGATGACGAGCGCCACGACGGTCCCGCCGAAGATCAGCACGAGCTGCGTGCGCGTTCCCGCCCGGTCGCTCAGGCGCCCGAGGGAGAAGCTGCTCACGGCCGCCGAGGCGAACACGGCCCCGGCGAGGAGGCCGAACTGGGACTGGCTCATCCCCAGCGACGCGAGGATGAGCGGACTCACGGCGCTGAGGCCGTAGTTCAGCAGCGGACCCACGCCCATCGCCGCGACGAGGACCACGAGGAGTCCGGCCGTCGCCTTCCGGGGTGCGTGCTCGGCAGCGGCGCTCATTCGGCGGGCGCCGGGGCGGGCGCCTGGGCGGCCCGCGCGGCGAGCGCGGCGTCGTAGCGGTCCAGGGCGATCCGGGCGATGACGGGCGCCGGCAGCAGCGGCGCGGCGACGGCGTCGGCCCCGGCCTTCGCGAGCTGGTCGTGGAAGAACCCCGGCGCGAGGAGGTAGGAGGCGATGACGACCCGCGCGGCGTCGCCCGCCCGGTCCGTCTCCTCGGCCCGCAGCTCGGCGACGGCCTCCGGCACGCTCGGCGAGGCGCTCGCGCCGTACCCGGGCAGCACGCGGTTCGGGACGCGATGGCGGAGCATGTCGGCAAGGCGTTCGACGTCGGCCGCCGCCTGCGGATTCGACGACCCGGCGGCGGCGAGCACCACGGCGTCGTCGGCGCGCAGTCCCGCCTCGGCGAGGCGCTCGGCGAGGAGGTCCGCGAGGCGCTCGTCGGGCCCGAGGGGGCCCGCGGCGAGCGTGCCGGGCCGCGCCGCCACCGCACGGGCGATGTCCACCTTCACGTGGTAGCCGACGCTGAGAAGGAGGGGCACGACGACGGCGCCCGCCCCCGCGGGCAGTCCGGCCACCACTTCCGGCAGCTCGGGGCCGTGCACGTCGACGTAGGCGTCCACCACGGTCAGGCCCGGCCGGGCTGCCCGGATCTCCTCGACGACGGCAAGGATCGCGGCCCGGCCCCCGGCGTTGCTGGTTCCGTGGGCGCATGCCACGAGGATGTCCTGGCTCATGTGCCGAGCGTACCGGCCGTCAGTTCACGCGGCGGAAACCCGCGGGCCCCGCCCGACTAGGATGAAGCATATGAACGAGATGTTCCTGGAGAAGTTCCGCGCGCTTGTCCCGAAGTACCTCGAGGATCCCTGGAAGCCCGAGGACGGAATCTCCGAGAAGGAGCTCGAGGAGGCCCTCGAAGAACATGCGTTCACCGTCCCGCAGGTGCTGCGCGAGTTCTACCTCGCGCTGGGCAACTCCGAGCTCATGGAGGCCTACCACTACTTCTGGGACCCCGAAGAGCTCGAGATCGACGACGAGGGCTTCCTCATGTTCCTCGAGGACGAGGACGAGCAGTTCACCTGGGGCTTCCGCGCGGGCGACCTGCGCGTCCCGGACCCGATCGTGTACCGGAAGAACAACGCCCGGGGCGAGTGGGTCTCGGAGGACGGCACGTTCTCCGAGTTCACGTTCGACATGTTCGAGTGGGTCTTCAGCGAGGACGACGAGGAAGACGAAGAGGGCTGACCGCCCCCCCCTTCACACTGATTGACCGGTATCGCTGGACTTTTTACAGATCTGTCATATGCTTGTCAGTGGGTTCACTTCTTAGCCTCCAGTGAATCCGGGTGCGAACGGAAACGGTCCCGGGAATCGGCGTTAGCCGAGTCCCGGGACCACCCGTTTAACCGTTCCTCCCCCCGGTCCGAGGTCACCTCTCCCTCCGTGCGGGGTCACCTCCCACCCGACCCGAGGTCACCTCTCCCTCCGTGCGGGGTCACCTCCCACCCGACCCGAGGTCACCTCTCCCTCCGTGCGGGGTCACCTCCCACCCAACCCGAGGTCACCTCCCACCCGACCCGAGGTCACCTCCCACCCGACCCGAGGTCACCTCTCCCTCTGCGCGGGGCCACCAGGTCCCGCTCCCCACGCTGCCCCTTTGCCGAATGCCTGTGGATAACTTCCGACGCTCCAGCCCGGACCCTGCCACTATGGGGCCATGGATCCTGTCAAAGCCCGCGAGACCCTGCTCGCAGCCCCCTTCACGGCTGCCGAGGCCGAGCGACATGGTCTCGACTACTCCCAACTGCTTCAGGAGAACGTCCGGCATATCAGCCGTGAGCTCTACGTCCCCGACGACAACACCGCCCAGCTCCGGGACCGCGTACGAGCGCACCTCGCGGTGACACCGCAGGCGTGGGCATCGCATCAAACTGCGGCAGCCCTTCACGGGCTGTGGCTGCCGGATGACGCTGCAGACCACTCCCTGCTCCACTTGAGCAAGCCCACGGACGTGCCCCGCGTGCGCAGAACCGGCGTCGTCGGCCACAGGGTGCGCGTCAAGGCAGGCGAGATTGTCGAGCTGAGTGTAGGAGTCAGAGTCAGCTCGCCGGCGAGGACCTGGCTCGACCTTGGAAACGAACTCGGCCCCGTGGGGCTGGTGATCCTTGGAGACGAGCTGCTTCGCATTCCCAGGCCCGGGCTTGAGGGCCGCGCTGTTCCTCACGCCACCAAAGGCGCACTTGCAGCCCTGCTCCGGGCACACCCCAACATGCCGGGCGTCGCGAAGTGCCGAGCCGCTCTCGCCGACATGCGGGTCGGGGCCGACTCGCCTCAAGAGACGCTCCTCCGCCTCAGCCTGCTCGCCCATGGATTCCCGGAACCCGAGCTGCAGATTGCTCTGCGGCCAAACGATCCCTTCTCGCCGAGCGCCGATATGGGGTATCCGTCGGTCAAGGTGGCGATTCAGTACGACGGCAGTCATCACCTAAGCGAGGAACAGCGCTGGCGCGATGCACGGCGGGACGCCGCCTTCCGCGCAGCCGGGTGGATCGTGCTCATCGTCAGATCCGAGGATTGCCAGAACGACTTCGCTAGCGTTCGAGCCGCTCTCAGGGGCCACCTCGCAGGCCGCACCGCATGACCTGACCTCGGACAGCTGGAGAGATGACCCCGCGTCACCCGAGAGATGACCCCGGACAACTGGAGAGATGACCCCGCGTCACCTGAGAGATGACCTCGGGTCGCCCAAGAGACGACCCCGCGTCATCCGAGAGGTGACCCCGCGTCAGTTGGCCGTCGTTCGTCGTCGGTCGGCCGTCGGGGGCGGGGGGGGAGGGCGAAGTCAGGCCCGGCGCTCCACCACCGCGTCCGCGAACGCGGCCAGCGAATCCTTCACGACCCCCTCGGGCAGCGGCCGGAGCGCGGCCTTGGCCGCATCGGCCCACTCCCGGGCGACGGCCCACGACTGCTCGGTCACCGGGTGCGACGCGATCGCGTCGACCGCCGCGGCGAGCGCGTCGTCGCCGGAGAGGTCCGCGTCCACGAAGCCGAGCACGCGCTGGGCGGAGGCATCGCCGTCGGCCGCGGCGCGGCGGAGCAGCAGCACGGGCAGGGTCGGGACGCCCTCGCGCAGGTCCGTCCCGGCGATCTTGCCCGAGGTGACCTTGCCGCCGGTGACATCGATGACATCGTCGGCCAGCTGGAACGCGACGCCCACCTTCTCGCCGTAGTCCACGAGGACGGACTCGTACTCGGACGGGGCGCCGGAGAAGATCACGCCGAACTGGCCGGAGGCGGCGATGAGCGAGCCGGTCTTGTCCGACAGCACGGAGATGTAGTGCTGCAGCGGGTCCTCGCCGTCGCGCGGGCCCACGGTCTCGTGCAGCTGCCCGAGGCAGAGCCGCTCGAAGGTGCGCGCCTGGATGGCCAGCGCGCGCCCGCCGAGGTCGGAGACGAGGATCGAGGCGCGGGCGAAGATGAGGTCGCCGGCGAGGATCGCCACGGTGTTGCCCCAGACCTCGTGGGCGGTGGGGGCGCCGCGGCGGTACGGCGCGGAGTCCATGACGTCGTCGTGGTACAGCGTCGCGAGGTGCGTGAGCTCGACGACCGCCGCCGCCTGGAGCACCTCGGCGCGCTCGGAGTCGCCCAGATGGGCGGCGAGGATGGTCAGCAGCGGGCGGATGCGCTTGCCGCCCGCCTCCATGAGGTGCTTGCTCGTCGCGTCGGCCAGCGGGTCGGAGTTGGAGATGGCCTCCCGCAGGACCCGCTCGACGCGCGCCATGCTCGTGCTGATCGCAGGGCCCAGCTCAGCGTCCTCGGCAATGGCGGCGAAGCCGGCAGGCAGCTGCATGCCCGCGGCGATCGCCGTGGTCGTGGGAGGCGGCTCGGAGGACTCGGGGCGGCCGTGCCCCGCGTGCGTCCAGCGGCTGTCTGCAGAATCAGTCACGGGGTCAAGCCTAGCTTTCGGGGCGCGCTGCGGGCGCCGGGCTCGGTGGAACGGTGTTCGATGTCGCGGGCACGAGCGCCTCGAGCACCCGGATCGCCGCGTCCGGCAGGCTCGTCCCGGGCCGGTCGGTGAGGTTGGCGAGCAGCCGCACCACGAGGCGCATGAGCGGCGGCACCGGCATGCCGGTGGCGAGCGCCGCCCGCATCACGGCCGGGTGGCCGATCAGCGCCGCGAACCCGCGGCCGAGCGTGAAATGGCTCCCCCACTCGCGCCGCACCCGGTCCGCGTACGCGCCGAGGCGACGGTCGACGTCGGCCTCCGCCGGCCGCGCCCGGCCCGCCGCGCGCTGGGCTGCTGCGGCGTCGACGAGGTACTGGGCGGCGAACCGCCCGGACTCCATGGCGTAGGAGATGCCCTCGCCGTTGAACGGGCTGACCATGCCTCCGGCGTCGCCGAGGAGGGCCATGCCGGGGACCACGTGCGGGGTCCGGTTGAAGCCCATGGGCAGCGCGGCGCCGCGGATCGGGCCGACCTGGTTCTCCTCGCTGAAGCCCCACTCCCCCGGCATCCCGGCGGTCCATTCGCGCAGCACCTGGCGGTAGTCGAGCCTGCCGAACTCCTTCGAAGAGTTGAGGATGCCCAGGCCCACGTTGCACGTGCCGTCGCCCACGCCGAACACCCAGCCGTACCCGGGCAGGGGCTTGCCGTCCGCCCCGGGCAGCTCGAGCCAGCCCTCCATCCAGTCGTCCTCGTGGCGGGGGCTTTCGAAGTACGTGCGGTAGGCGACCCCGAGCGGGCGGTCGTCGCGCTTGGCGAGCCCGCGGGAGACGGCGGCGCGGGTCGAGTTGCCGTCGGCGGCGAGCACCACGTCGGCGTGGAAGTCACGCGTCTCGCCGGTCTTCTTGCCGGCCTCGTCGAGGAGGTGGGCGCGGGCACCTACCACCCGGCCGGCGTCGTCCGTGAGGACCTCCGCGACCGAGTGCCCCTCGAGGATCTGCGCCCCGGCGGAGCGGGCGTGGGCGGCGAGGGCCTCGTCGAAGCCGAGCCGGGTGCGGACGAGCCCGTAGTCGGGGAAGCCGTCGAGGTCGGGCCACGGGAGCTCGAGGGTGCGGCCGCCGGCGATGAGGCGCAGGCCGCGGTTGCGGCGCCAGCCGTCCTCGGCGGCATGCGGGAGCCCGAGCAGCTGGATCTCGCGCACGGCGCGGGGCGTGAGCCCGTCCCCGCACACCTTCTCGCGCGGGAAGCGGGTCTTCTCGAGCACGGTCACGGGCACGCCGGAGCGTGCGAGGTAGTGGGCTGCGGTCGAGCCGGCCGGCCCGGCGCCGACGATCAGGACGTCCACGGTGGATCCGGCGGCGTCAGCGGGACGCGGAGCGGCGTGCCCGCCGGACCTGGGCGGGCGGCGCCGCCGGCGAGGCGGTCGCGGCCTCGGGCTTGTACGCGCGGTGCACGGCCACGATCCCGCCGGAGAGGTTGCGGTACGTCACGTCCGTCCACCCGGCCGCGGACAGCCATGCGGCCAGGTTGTCCTGGTCCGGCCAGGCGCGGATCGACTCGGCGAGGTACACGTAGGCGTCCGGGTTGGAGGACGCCCGGCGGGCGATCTCGGGCAGGGCGCGCATGAGGTACTCGACGTACATGGTGCGCCAGAGGGGGTTGACCGGGGAGGAGAACTCGGCGATGACGAGCCGGCCGCCGGGCTTGGTCACGCGCAGCATCTCGGCGAGGGCCTTGCGGGGGTCGCTCACATTGCGCAGCCCGAAGCTGATGGTCACGGCGTCGAAGGAGCCGTCCGCGAAGGGCAGGTTGGTCGCGTCACCGGCGATGAAGTCGATGTCGGGGCGGCGGCGCTTGCCCACCCGGAGCATGCCGAGGGAGAAGTCGCAGGCCACGACGTCGATCCCCGCGTCCGCGTAGGGCTCCGAGGAGGTGCCGGTCCCGGCGGCGAGGTCGAGGACCCGCTGGCCGGGACTGGCATCGACCGCATCGAGCACGATCTTCCGCCAGCGGCGCGTCTGGCCGAGGGAGAGGAGGTCATTCATGACGTCGTACCGGGGTGCGACCTCGTCGAACATGGTGGCGACCTCGTCGGGCCGCTTCTCGAGGGATGCCCTGCTGCCTGCGCTGCTCACCCGCACCATTCTGCCAAACTTCAGAACCGCAGCAGGACCTTCGACGAGCCGGTGCGGCGGTCCCCTGCCACGCGGAAGGCCTCGGCGGCGTCTTCGGCGGCGAACTCGTGGGTGAGCAGGGGCCCGACGTCGAGCCCCTCGGCGAGGTACGCCAGGGCTGTCGCGATCTCGTCGACGAAGCGGAACGTCCCCCGATAGTCCACCTCGCGGAACACGAGCGCGCCGAGCGAGACCGCGATGTCCCCGGCGGGCAGGTTGCCGACCTGGACCACCGTGCCGCCCCGCCGGACGGAACGCAGGACGGCGCTGACGGCCCCGGGCGCGCCGGAGGCCTCGAAGACGACGTCGGCCTCGGGCAGCGCAGCGCCCCCGGCGAGGTCCACCGTCTCGTGGGCGCCCATCCTCTCGGCGACCCCGAGCGAGGCGGGGGCGAGGTCCGCCGCGATCACGCGGGCGGCCCCGGCCCGGCGCGCGGCGGCGACGACGAGCGCGCCGATCGGCCCGGCGCCGTTGACCAGGACCGTGCGGCCGCGGACGTCGCCGGCCCGCTTGACGGCGTGGATCGCGACGCCGAGGGGCTCGGCGACGGCGGCCAGGCGCGTGCTTACGCCCTCGGGCACGGCGCGCAGCTGGTCCGCCGGGACCACGGTGCGGGCCGAGAAGGCGCCCTGGGTGTGGGGCCAGGACGCGGCGGAGCCGAGGTAGCGCACCGATTCGCACAGGTTGGGCCGGCCCTGGGTGCAGTGCCGGCAGTGGCCGCACACCGTGGCGGGGTGGACGGCCACGCGCTGGCCCACGTCGAAGCCCGTCACCGCCTCGCCGAGGGCCTCGATGTGCCCGGCGACCTCGTGGCCGAGCACGAGGGGGTCACGCAGGATGCTCAGGCCCGAGGCGCCGTGCCGGAGGTAGGAGAGGTCGCTGCCGCAGATGCCCCCGTACTCGACCGCCACGACCGCGTCCCGGGGCCCCGGCCGCGGCTCCGGCACCGGATCGAGGCGCAGGTCCCCGGCGGCGTGGACCACGACGGCAATGCTCACGGGACCTCCTGTGCATGTACGGCGGACGGCGGTCAGGATAGCTGCGGCGCGCGCGCCCCGTCCATGGCGCCGCGGCCCGGCCCGGCGGTCTGCTCCGGGGGGTCCGGCCACGTCCAGGGCCCCGCGGCCCGCGCCGGGACGGCGGCCGCCGACCGCGTAGGCTTGACCCATCATGAAGCACCCCTTGCGCGCCCTCACGGTCACTCTGGGCCCGGCCGCCCTCGGCGCCACCGACCTCGCGGCAGGCCTCACCGACGCGGAGGTGCACTGCTGGATCCGCCGCGGCGAGGGCCAGATCGGGTTCGGCGAGGCGGCCCGCTTCACGGCCACCGGCGCCGACCGCTTCATCGATGCCGAGGCGTGGTGGAAGCAGCTCACGCTCGAGGCCGAGGTGGTGGACCGCGTGGGCCACCCGGGCACCGGCCTGCTCGCGTTCGGCAGCTTCGCCTTCTCCCGCACGTCCCACTTCCTCTCCCGCCTCGTGGTCCCAGAGCTCGTGATCGGCATCCGCGACGGCGCCGCCTGGGCCACGCTGGTGACCAGCGACGGGACGGAGCCCACCGACGCGGGGGTGCACGCCGCCGTCGTGCGCGTCCTCGGCACCGCCGGCGGTGCGGGCGGGGACGGACGCACGACGGCGCGCGCGGACTCGGGCGCGGACAGCGCCGGCCGCGGGCCGGTCACCCTCTCCCCCGGATCGCTGGGCGAGCAGCGGTGGATGGACGCCGTGGCCGCCGGGGTGGAGCGGATCGCGGCCGGCGACCTCGAGAAGCTCGTGCTCGCCCGGGACATCGTGGTGCACCGAGGCAGCGGGATCGAGCGGCACGAGGTGCTGCGCCGGCTCGCCGCGTCCTACCGGGACACGTGGGTGTACGGGGTGGACGGGCTCGTGGGCGCCACCCCGGAGATGCTCATCCAGGTCGAGGGGCGCACCGCACAGGCGCGGGTCCTCGCGGGCACGATCGACCGGCGCGACGCCAACGGCCAGGGCCTCGAGTACGCGGAGCGCGTGCTCGCCGGCTCGCCCAAGCAGCGCCACGAGCACGAGATCGCCATCCAGTCCCTGACCACGGCGCTCGCCCCCTTCTCCGAGGCCATGAACGCCCACGACGAGCCGTTCATCCTCGAGCTGCCCAACGTGTACCACCTCGCCTCAGACGTCAAGGCCGAGCTCGTCGACGTCGAGGGGCACATCCCGACCTCGCTCGCGCTCGTCAACGCGCTGCACCCGACCGCCGCGGTCTGCGGCACCCCGACCTCGATCGCCGGCGCGCTCATCCGCGAGCTCGAGGCGCTGGACCGCGGGCCCTACGCGGGGCCGGTCGGCTGGCTCGACGCCGCCGGGAACGGCGAGTGGGGCATCGCCCTGCGGGGCGGGGTCATCGAGACGCCGACCTCGATGCGCCTGTACGCCGGGTGCGGGATCGTGGAGGCGTCCCAGCCGACCGCCGAGCTGGCTGAGACGTGGGCCAAGTTCCGCCCGATGCTCGAGGCCCTGGGCGTCGAGCGCTGACGCGGGGCCCTCAGCCGAACGCCAGAGACCCCGCAACCTCCTGATGGTGTTGCGGGGTCTCTGGCCGTGCTTTGCGGGGTCTCTCGCGCTAGAGGACCTTCCCGAGGAAGGCCTGGGTGCGCTCGTGCTGCGGGTTGGCGATGACGTCCCGCGGGTTGCCGGACTCGACCACGACGCCGCCGTCCATGAAGGTCAGGGTGTCGCCGACCTCGCGGGCGAAGCCGATCTCGTGCGTGACCACGATCATGGTCATGCCCGAGGCCGCCAGGTCCTTCATGACGTTCAGGACGTCGCCGACGAGCTCCGGGTCCAGGGCCGAGGTGGGCTCGTCGAACAGCATGAGCTCCGGCTCCATCGCCAGGGCCCGTGCGATGGCCACGCGCTGCTGCTGGCCGCCGGAGAGCTGGGCCGGGTAGTGGCCGGCCCGGTCGGAGAGCCCGACCTGGTCGAGGAGCTCGAGGGCGCGCTTCTTGGCCGTGGCCTTGTTCTGGCCCTTGACCTGGATCGGCGCCTCGATGACGTTCTCCAGGGCGGTCTTGTGCCCGAACAGGTTGAACCGCTGGAACACCATGCCGATGTTGCGGCGCTGGCGGGCGACCTCCTTGAGCGTGAGCTCGTGCAGCTTGCCGCCGTGCTCGCGGTACCCGATGAGCTCGCCGTTGACCCTGATCCGGCCGGCGCTGATCGTCTCGAGGTGGTTGATGCAGCGCAGGAGCGTGGACTTGCCGGAGCCGGAGGGGCCGATCAGCACCGCCACCTCGCCCTGCTTAACCGTCATGTCGATCCCGCGGAGCACGTGGTGGTGGCCGAAGTACTTGTGCACGCCTTCGACGCGCACGATCTCCTGGGTCCCGGGGGCGACGCGGTGCGTGCCCTCGGCAGCTGCTGCGCTCATCGTCCGCTCTCCTCGATGTCCTTGCCGGCCACGGTCGGGCCGCCGGGCATGGTGTCCGACGCCGGCCCCAGCCCTGCCGCCGCGGCCTTGGCCGCCGCTGCGTTCACCGGGGCGGGGACGAGGTTGTCCACGCCCTTGCCGTAGTACTTCTCGATGTAGTGCTGCCCCACCATGAGGATGCTCGTTACGAGCAGGTACCACGTCGCCGCCACCATGAGCAGCGGGATCGGCAGGTAGGTGCGGTTGGCCAGGGTGTTCGTGACGAAGGTGAGGTCCAGAGTGAACGGGACGGCCAGGACCAGCGAGGTGGTCTTGAGCATGCCGATCGTCTCGTTGCCGGTGGGCGGCACGATCACCCGCATGGCCTGCGGCAGCACGATCCGCCACATGATCTTGGTCCCGCGCATGCCGAGAGCCTCCGCCGCCTCGCTCTGGCCCCGGTCCACGGACTTCAGGCCCGCGCGGAAGATCTCCGCGAGGTAGGCGGACTCGTTCAGGCCCAGGCCGAGCACTGCGGCCCAGAAGGCGTTCAGGAGGTCCTGCGTGGTGAAGCTGAACAGCTCGGGCCCGAAGGGGACCCCCACCGCGATCTTCGGGTACAGCACCGAGACGAGGCCCCAGAAGATGAGCTGGGTGTACACCGGGGTGCCGCGGAAGAACCAGACCCAGAACCAGGACGACCAGCGGAAGATCGGGTTGTCCGACTGGCGCATGAACGCCAGCAGGACCGCGAGCACGATCGCCAGGACCATCGAGAGCACGGTGAGCAGGAGCGTCCACCCGACGCCCCGGACCACGTTCACGTCGAGGATGTACAGGACGTAGGTGTCCCAGTGGAAGTTCTCGTTCGTCGCCAGGCTCTGGACGGCGAGGAGCACGATCACGAGGATGACGGCGGCCCCCACCCACCGCCAGGGGTGGCGCACCGGGACCGCCTTGATGAGCTCCGGTGCGCCGCCCTTGGACGTCTGGACTGTCTCAGTCCGATGCGTGGTCATGTCAATCACGAGGAGGGAGTCGGGTTGACTTCAGACTTGGTGACCGCGCCCTCGGAGTTGTTCCACGTGTCGAGGATCTTCTTGTAGGTGCCGTCGGCGATGAGCTTGGTCATGACCTTCTGGACAAGGTCGGCGAGCGCCGTGTCGCTCTTGGCGATCGCGATGCCCTGGGGCGCGGAGTCGTAGGTGTCGCCGATCTTCTCGACGGCGCCCTTGGTCTGCTGGACGGCGTAGCCGATGATCGGCGAGTCGGCCGCCATGGCGTCGATGCTGCCGTTGACGAGGCGGGTGTTGAGGTCCGTCTGGGCCTTGAGCGAGACGATGTTGATCGCCGGCTTGCCCGCCGCGGTGCACTTGGCGTTGCGGTCCTTGAGGTCCGGGTCCTCCTGCACGGTTCCGGTCTGGACGCCGATGGTCTTGCCGCAGACGTCGTCGAGGGAGAACTTCTTCGGGTTGCCCTTCTGGACGGCCCAGGCGGTGCCGGCGTTGAAGTAGCTCACGAAGTTGACTGCGGCGAGGCGCTCCTTGTTGATGGTGAAGGAGCTGATGCCGAGGTCGTACTTGGGGCCGAGGGCCGGGAGGATGCCGGTGAAGTCCGCGGTCTGCACGTCCGTCTTGAGGCCCAGAGTGGCGCCGATGGCCTTGGCGAGGTCCACGTCGTAGCCCATCGGCGTGTGGTTGTCCGAGCCGCCGAGGAACTCAGCCGGGGCGTACGAGGTGTCGGAGCCGACCACGAGCGTGCCCTTCGACTTGAGCGCGGCCGGGACCTGCGAGGCGAGGGAGTCGTCCTTGGTCACCGTGCTCGGGTCGAACGACGCCGACGCCGAGCCCGAGGGCTTGCTCGCCCCGCCGCCGGTCTCGGAGGCGTTGGTGCAGGCCGTGAGGGCAAGGGCACCGACGGCGAGCACGGCTGCGCCCTTGGCCGCGAGCTTCGCGGAGAAAGTCATATCTCTACCTTTACTTTTCAGGTACGTGTCGAGAGTGCTAAGCGACGTCCCATCCTACCCCTGTGAGAGGGTCGGTGAGATGTGCATCACAGACAACTAATGTTCATCATTGGACAATATTTGCGCCCTTGGGCGCAAGCCCGCAGCCCAGGGTGGTTTCCGGAATCCCAGACGCGCGTGCCCAAGGTCACGAACGGACGCCCACCGCATCCTCGACGGCGGCCCGGATCCTCGCGTGCAGCCCCCGCAGCCCGGCCCGGTCGAGGCGCGCCTCGATGATCTCGCGCCCGGCCCGCCGGGGACCCGAGAGCGCTGCGGCGGCCTCCGCGCTCGTGCGCACGAGGGTGTGCCGCACCCCGTACGCGGCCGCGAGGGCGCGGAGGTCGGCGTGGTGCGGCGTGCCGAAGAGCCGCTCGACGGCGGCCGCGGCGCCCGGGCGGGCGTCCGGGTCGCCGCCCACGCGGCCGTGCTCGAGGACGCCGAAGATGGCGCCGCCGGCGTCGTTGAGCACGACGGCGCGCAGGTCCGGTTCCGCTTCCCCGTCGCCGATGAGCAGGCCGCCCGCGTCGTGCAGGAGCGTGAGGTCGCCGAGGAAGAGCGTGGTCGCGGTGCGCCTGCCGAGCCACAGGCCCGTCGCCGTCGAGATGGCCCCGTCGATCCCGGCGAGCCCGCGGTTGGCGAACACGCGGGCCAGCGGCTGGGTGGGCGGGGACGCGGCGAGGTCAACGTCCCTGATCCCATTGGAGGATCCGAGCATGAGCTGGCCGTGCGAGGTCTCCCAGACGAGCTGGGCGAGGCGGGGGCCGGTGAGCACGGCGCCCGGGCCGGCGATGATCCGGTCCACGGCCTCCTGCGCGGCGGCGCCCGCGAGCAGCCACGCGTCGAGCCAGCCCTCGGCGCCGCGGCCGGCGAAGCCGGAGAGCACGTCGAGGTCGTCGATGAGCCGCTCGCGGCGCCGCCCCTCACGGAACCATGCGGCGGGGCGGGCGTGGTAGAGCGCGGTCTGGACGCCCTCGCGCGCGAGGAGTGCCGTCACCGGCCGGGAGAGCGTGGGGCGCCCGAACAGCACCACGCGCTCGATGAGCGCGCCCGGATGGCCCTCGAGCAGGAGGCGGTAGGGGCCCACGGCATGGCCGCCGAAGCGGGCGTTGGACGTCGGCTCCGCCAGCAGGGGCAGGCCGTGGGCGGCCGCGAAGGCCTCGGCGAGCGGGCCGGCGCCGTGCCCGGCGAGGACCACCGTGCGCCGCGGCGGCAGGCCGCCGAGCGCCGCGACCGGCGGCCTGCGGTACGCGTACGGCTGCACCGGCGGGGCGTCCCATCCGCCGTGCGGCGGCTCCCAGCCGTCCTCCGGCACGAGCGGCTCGCGGAAGCACAGGTTCAGCTGCACGGGGCCGGCGGGCACCCCCTCGAGCGCGCCGGTCGCCGCGGAGAGCGCGGTCCGGACCGGGGACGACGGCGAGGCCCCCGCCTCCACCGTGGCGGCGAACCGGACGTGCTCGCCGAACAGGTCGAACTGCTCTGTGGTCTGGTTGGCCCCGGTCCCGTGCAGCTCCTCGGGTCGGTCCGCCGAGAGGACGATCAGCGGGACCTCGGCATGGTTCGCCTCCATGACGGCGGGCACGAGGTTGCCCACGGCCGAGCCGCTCGTGGTGACGACCGCCGTCGGCCGCCCCGAGGAGAGGGCGGCGCCGAGCGCCGTGAAGCCGCCCGCCCGCTCGTCGATCCGGACCACGAGCTCGAGGTGCCCTCGCCCCTCGGCCTCGGCGAGCGCGTACGCGAGCGGTGCGCTCCGGGAGCCGGGGCAGACGACGACGCAGCGGACGCCGCCCGCGAGCAGCGCCGAGACTGCCTCGCGGGCGGCGTCGAGGGAACTGAGGGGACTCACATCCCCATCGTAGGGTTTTGGCCGCGCCGGGCCACCGGGCTACCTGGCGTGGACCGCCGGGAGGACCTGGACCACCGAGGGGCGCGGCGCGACGACCCGAGGTCACCTTCACCCGCACCCGGGGTCACCTTCACCCGCACCCGGGGTCACCTTCACCCGCACCCGGGGTCACCTTCACCCGCACCCGGGGTCACCTTCCATAGACCTGACCCCGCGTCGACCGAGAAGTGACCCCGGATCCCTCGAGAGATGACCCCGCGTCGGTCGAGAAGTGACCCCGCGTCGGTCGAGAAGTGACCCCGCGTCGCCTCGGCGGACAGTGGGCGAGGCGAGGCCAGCCCTAGTGCCCGGCGGCCAGGTGTGCGTAGCACCGGCGGAGACGGTCGAGCCACCACTTCCGGCGCTCCCGGGGCGCAGCGTACCGCTCGAGCAGCTCGGGGTCCGGCACAGCACGCTCGGCGAGGCGGTCAGCGGGCAGGAAGCCGCCGTCCGGCACGAGGGCCGGGGACACGACGTCGTGCGCGAGGAGCGCCCCGGTGCCGAGCCCGCACGCGTACGGCAGGGATGGCAGCGCGGCCGCGAGCGCCACACCGGCCGCGAGCCCCACGGAGGTGTCCAGGGCCGAGCTGACCACCGCGGGCAGCCCCGCCTCGCGCACGATCTCCAAGGCCCGGCGCACGCCCCCGAGCGGCGCGGCCTTGACGATGATGAGGTCCGCGGCGCGGGCCCGGGCCACGCGCAGGGGGTCCTCGGCCTTGCGCACGGCCTCGTCTGCGGCGATCCGCACGGGCGTGCCGCGCGCCTCGAGGAGGGCCCGCACCTCGGCGAGGCCGTTGATCCCCGGCACGGGCTGCTCGGCGTACTCGAGGCTGAACTCGCCGAGCCGCACGAGCGCCTCGACGGCCTCCGGCACGGTCCAGCCCGCGTTCGCGTCGACGCGCAGGTCCGCCTCGGGCAGCGCACGGCGCACTGCGGCGACCCGGGCGATGTCGTCGGCGAGCGCCTGCCCGCGCTCGGCGACCTTGACCTTGACCGCCTGCACCGGCCCGAACGCCGCGAGCACCTCAGGCACCTGGCCGGCGGGAACCGCGGGCACCGTGGCGTTGACCGGCACCCGGTCGCGCACCGGCTCGGGGAAGCCCTCCCAGGCTGCCTCGAGGCCGGAGGCGAGCCAGCGGGAGGCCTCAGCGTCGTCGTACTCGAGGAACGGCGAGAACTCGCCCCATCCGGCCGGCCCGCGGACCAGGAGCGCCTCCCGCTCGGTCACGCCGCGGAACTTGACCCGCATCGGCAGGCGCACGACGGCGGCACCCGCCTCGAGCTCGGCGAGGTCCGGCAGGGCGGGGCGCGGGGCAGTGATCACGTGTCCACTGTACGCACGGCCCCGTCGAGCAGGACCCACGAGGCGAGGCCGGCGAGCACGATCACCGCGGCGAACGAGGCGAGCCACACGGCCGAGGGCACGCCGGTCTTGCGGGAGAGGATGTAGGCGTCGGAGCTGGCGAGCTCGCGCGGGCGGGTCGTGTGGACGGTGACCACGTTCCACCAGTCGCGGGCGGCGCCGAGCACGAGGGCGAGGCCCACCGCGAGGGTGATGTGGACCTGGGTGTCCGGCGGGACGGCCACCACGATCACGGCAACGGCGAGGATCGCCCCGAGGAGGATGAGCACGCCCTGGAGGTTGCGGATGAAGAGGAACACGAGCGCGAGCAGCACCACGGCCAGGGAGAGCGCGGCGCGGCCGAACCCGGCGGCGGAGGCCCAGACGAGCGCTGCCCCGACCACCGCCGGGGAGGGGTAGCCCCAGAAGCCGAACCACACGGCCCTCCCCCGGCCCACCCCGTGCGTGGTGCCGCCCTGGTCCATGCGCAGCGTGATGCCGGTCACGCGCATGCCGGTGGCGAGCCCGGCGGAGGCGTGCCCGAGCTCGTGCACGATCGTGACGAACCGTCCGAAGAACCGCCACAGGATCGGCACGACGCACAGGGCGGCCGCGGCGGCGAGCAGCAGGGCCAGCTCCGACGCCGGCACGGCGAGGGGCTGGGTGCGGGCGAACCCGCCCACGAAGCCGTCCAGGAACGCCTGCCACCAGTCCTTGATCACGCCTCCCGAGGGTAGCCGAGACCGCTGGGAGCACGCCGGGCCAAGCCGCCGGGCGATTCTGCTCACCGTCACCGCGGCCCCTCCGCGACACGCGCACGGCACGCCGCAGGACGCCCGCTGGGACTCCAAGCATGAGCAACATCGCGCGTGGAGTGCGGGCCTCGGCCGCCCCTCGCGAGCGCCCCTGGAAGTTTTGGCCCGCCCCCAGCCGGGTATGGGACGCTGGGTGTCATGCCCGCCCCGATCCGAGCCCCCGAGATGACGCAGGCAGCGCCCCCCGGCGCCCCCGCAGAGGACCCCGACCTGGCCCTGGGCCGGCCGCGGCTGGCCCCCTTCATGCTCGCCTCGCTCGCCGCGGTCGCGGCCCTGCTGGGCACGTACCTGTTCTTCGTGCGGACCACCACCGGCCAGTACATCGACGAGTCGGCGCTGGTGGAGGCCACCCAGCTCTACGGCGCCGCCAGCAAGGCGTCCCTGCGCTTCCTGGACTACCTCCCGCTCATCTCGGTGGGGCTCGGCGCCATAGGCCTCGGATACGCCGCCCTCGTACGACGCCGATGGGCCGCCTCGCTCATAGCCCTCGCCGCCGCGGGGGGAGCCAACCTCGCCACGCAGGTCCTCAAGAACGACGTCCTCACCCGCCCGTACCGGGGCATCGAGACCTTCGCCGGGAACTCCCTGCCCTCCGGCCACACGACGCTCGCGGCCTCGGCGGCGGCCGCCGTGTTCCTGGTGGCCTCCCCGCGCTGGCGCCCCCTGGTCGCGTTCGCCGGCGGGACGTATGCCGTGGGCACGGGGATCGCAACGCTCGTGAACCAGTGGCATCGGCCGGCGGACGTGGTGGCGGCGTTCCTCGTGGTGGCCGCCGTGATGTCTCCCGCGGCGTGGCTCCTCCTGCGCCGGGGCGGCAGCTGGAACACGTGGGAGGGGTTCGGCAGCCACCCGGCGTCCTGGCGGCTGTGGGTGGCGCTGCCGACGCTGATCGGCCTCGTCGCCGCGGCGGTGGCGGTCGTGGCCCTCGTCCGCATCGCGCCGGGCCTGGGCAGCGAGGTCAGCACCACGAACTACTTCTGGGCGGGGTGCGCCTTCATCGTCATCAGCGGCTACCTCGTCGCGAGTGCCGCGTCCTGGCTCCTCGCGAGCGCCGTCCAGCGGCGCTGACCCGGCGCGCCACCGGACCCTGACCGGCAGCCCCGCCCGGCCGCCCTACGAGCCCTGCGCGGGACTGCGCTGCGCGCGCGGGATGCTCCACGCGAGGACCCCAGCCGCCGCGAGCCCCAGCGCCCCCGCGGCCGCCACCCCGATCCCCAGGCTCGCCGCCGCCGTCACGGCCGAGAGGAGCACCGGGCCCAGCGTGCTGCCGGAGTCCGCCATGAGGCGCCACAGCCCGAGGAACTGGGCCCGGCCGTGCGCGGGCGAGAAGTCGGCCCCGAGGGTCATGATCATGCCCGAGCCGATGCCGTTCCCGAGGCCGAGGAGGCAGGAGACCAGCAGGAACGGCCAGAAGGAGGTGCTCAGGGGCATCGCGACGAGCGCCGCGCCCATGATGAGCATGGAGGGCAGCGCCACGGCCAGCCGCCCGCGCAGGTCCATGAGGCGGCCGCCCGGGTAGAAGAGCAGCAGGTCCACCCCGCCGGCGATGCCGTAGACGAGCGAGGCCGTCGGGGCGTCCATGCCCAGGTGCTCCGCCCAGAGCGGGATCACGGCCTGGCGCGACTGGCGGACGGCGGAGACGAACAGCACGCCCAGTCCCACCGTGGCCAGGACCTTCCAGTGGGTCGCCGCGATGCGCCCGAGGCGCGGCTGCACGGCGCGGCCCGGCCCGGCGGCGTCGTCCTCGAGGTCCGGCATGAACCAGGCCACGACCGCGGCCCCCGTGTACACGGCGGCGCCCACCCAGTACGCCCCGCGCAGGCCCCATACCTGCATCGCGGCGGCGCCGAGGAAGGGCCCGAGGAAGAGGCCCACGCGCAGCGTGCCGCCGAGGGTCGAGAGGGCGCGGGCCCGGAATCCGGGCGGCACCGCCTCCGTGAGGTACTTCTGCCGCGCGAGGTTCGTCACGCTCGAGGCCATGCCCAGTGCGACGAGCGCGGGCATGAACTGCCACAGCTCGCGCGAGAGCGCCGCGACCACGAGGGCCACGGCGCCGGTGGCCTGGGCGCCGATGATCGCCCAGCGTTCGCCGAAGCGGATCGTCAGGAGGGATGCGGGCAGGTTGAAGACGAGCGAGCCGAGGCCGATCAGCGTGACGGTGAGCGCGGCGACGGCCACGGACCCGCCGAGGTCCCGTGCCGAGAGCGCCACGACGGGCAGCACGGCGCCCTCGCCGAGGGAGAAGAGCACCGAGGGGCCGAAGGCCGGCACCGCGATGGACAGCAGGGAGAACTGATCGTTGCCTTCTCGAACCACTCCCCCACTCTAGGTCCCGGGCCACCGCCGGCGGCACACGCCCGGGGCGCGGTGGGCGCCCGCTACCGCTGGTAGCCGGAGACGATCGCCGCGGCGATCTCGCGGTAGGCCTGGCGGGTCGCGGGGCGGAGCTGGTCGAGGGCCACGAGGTCGCCGTCGGCCATCGAGCGGTCGTGCGGGACCGTCACGAGGGCGCGGCACATCCCCGAGAGCGTCGCCTCGATGGCGGCCTTGTCCACGCGCGCCGAGACCCCGTCCTTGTCCGTCACGACCACGATCGCCCCCTGCGCGAGGCGGTCGTAGCCGTGGGCCGACAGCCAGCGCAGGGTGTCCCGGGCGCGCTTGGCGCCGCTGACCGCGTACCCGGCGACCACCACGATGTTGTCCGCGTCCTCGAGGATGCCGCGCATCGCGGGCCTGCTCACGCCCGTCCCGCAGTCCGTGAGCGTGACGGCGAAGTGCCGCGCCACGAGAGCGTGCACCCGCCGGTAGTCCTCGGCGGTGAGGGAGTCGGAGAGCTCGGGGTCCTGCTCGCCGGCCAGCAGGTGCAGGCTGCCGGCTTGGTGGAGGTAGCGCAGCAGCTCCGACCGGGTCTGCACCGACTCGAAGTCCCGCAGCAGGGCCGTGATGGATCGCCGCCGCTCCGACTCGTAGGAGCCCTCCCCCAGCGCGCGCTCCACGAGGTCTCCGGCGTCCGGGTTGGCATCGATGGCACACGGCGGCTCGGGGCGCAGCTCGGCAAGCGTGAGCCCCACCCCGACCGTCGTGGAGGTCTTGCCGATGCCGCCCTTGAGCGAGAGGAACGCGGTGTTCCAGGTCCCCTCGAGCCGGCGGCCGATCTGCTTCTCGAGCAGCTCAGCCTGCCGGTCCTGCTCGGAGGGCCCCAGGTTGATCGCGCCGCCGCTGATCCGGTACAGGAGTCCGCGGAGGCCCCCCGACGGCGGCATGGGAGCGGTGCGGATGAACCCCGCGGGCGATTCCACCGGTTCGGCCGGGAGCCGGGCCGGTGCCGGGGGCCTGGTCGGCACCGTCCTGGTCGGCACCGTCCTGGTCGGCACCGTCCTGGTAGGCGCGGTCCTGGTGGGCGCGGTCCTCGGGCGCGCCGGGCTGGAGGGTGCCGGGCTGGTGGGTGCGGGCTCGCTCTGCGGGGGGCTGCTCGGTGCGGGCCGGACCGCCGGAACTGCGGCGGTCGCGGCGTCCGCTGGCACCGGCGCGCTGCGGCGGGCAGGCCGGGGCGGCGGCTCCGGAGCCTGGTCGACGCCCCGAGGCTGTGCCGGGGGCATCCGGGGCCGGGGCGGGGCGGACGCCGGGACGGGCTGCGTGCTCGCCGGGGGTGCGGACGACGGCGCCGGGCGGCCCTCGCGGGCCTCTCGGGTCTCGCGGGCCTCACCGACTTCGCTGGCCTCGCCGGATTCTCTGGGCTCGCCGGTCTCGCGGGCCGGCGGCTGGGGCGTCGGAGACTCGGCCGGCACCGAGGATTCCCGCGCCGAGGACTCGGACGGCGCGGGAGGCGGCGCGGCGCGCCGGGCCTCCTCTGCCTCACGGAGCCGCCGCGCCTCGCGTCGCGTCATGGGCGCGGACGAGGACGGCCGCCCTCCGTCGGGCTGAGTCTCGGTCATGCTGGCCCCTTGCGTCTGACGCGGTCTGGCGCTGGCTCGGTCCGGCGGCCCGGCCGCCCCCTCGGGCTGGTCAGCCCAGGCTGGCGGTCTTGAGGCGCCGGATGAACAGCCGGGACTGCTCGGGCCCGTACGGGAGGATCGGAACCGCCTTGGTGGCGTCGTCCGGTGTTTCCCGCGTGGCCTGCAGCGCCGAGCGGACCGCCGTGGCCATCGTATCGGCCATGGTGCGCACCAGGGCATCGCTGCACAGGCCGCCGTGCCCGGGCACGAGGGTCGTGTACCGGTTCCGGAGGGCGGAGATGTGGCGCAGGGCGTCTGCCCACTCCTCCGGGTACGAGTCCCCGAACTCGGGGTAGGAGCCCTCCTCCACGAGGTCGCCCGAGAACAGGGTGGACTGGGTCCCGACGAGGAGGTCCCCGTCCGTGTGCCCCCGGCCCAGGTAGAACAGCGTGACCGAGGCCCCGCCCAGGTCCACGAGGACCGGCTGGTCGCGCACGATCGCCGTGGGCACCACGATCTGCGTGTTCTCGCCCTCGCCTGCGGCCATCTCCGGCTCCGACTCGGCCACCGCGGGGCGGTGCGCCTCGCCGTTCTCCGCGATCTCTGCCGCGGCGTTCTCGTGCGCGTAGAACTCCACGGCGCCGGCGGCGGCGAAGACGGCGTTGCCGAAGTAGTGGTCGTAGTGGGCGTGCGTGTTGACGACGACGAGCGGCAGCTCGGTCTTCTCACGCACCTTGGCGAGGATCTCGGCGCCCTGGCGCGGCCCCTGGCCGGTATCCACGACGAGTGCCCGGTCCTCGCCCACGACCAGGCCGACGTTGAGCCGCAGTGGCTCCGTGGCGAGGACGTAGGTGTTCGCTCCGAGATCTCGCCAGTCAGCCATGGGGGTGATGCCGTCCTTCCGTAGGGCGTTCGAGGATGTGCTCGATTCTGCCATGGCCGCTACAGGTCCGCGAGGACGCCGCCGGGCTGCTCGACCGCGTCGGCCACGAACCGCAGGAACCCGCCGGCGGTGCCCCCGTCGCAGACCCGGTGGTCGAACGTGAGCGTCAGCTGGACGACCTTGCGGACCGCCAGCGCCCCGTCGACCGCCCAGGGCCGGTCGATGATCCGGCCCACGCCGAGGATCGCGGCCTCAGGGTGGTTGATGATCGCCGCGCTGCCGTCCACGCCGAACACGCCGTAGTTGTTCAGGGTGAACGTGCCGCCGGTGAGGTCGGCGGGCGAGGCCTTGCCGTCCCGGGCGAGGGCCGTGAGGCGGCGGAGCTCGCCGTCGAGCTGGCGGGCGCTCATCGTGTGGGCGCCGCGGATGGCGGGGACCACGAGCCCGCGGTCCGTCTGGGCTGCGAAGCCGAGGTTGACGCCGTCGAACTGGAGGATCTGCTGGCCGCCGTCGCCGGTGCCCTCGATGCGGGTGTTGAGCTCCGGGAACTTGGCGAGGCCCGCGAGCACGAAGCGCGCGATGAATGCCAGCAGGCTCGGCGCCGATTCGGGGTCGCGGCGCTTGAGGTCGGCCCGCAGGCGCACGAGCTCGGTCGCATCGGCGTCGACCCAGACCGTGGCCTCGGGGATCTCGGTGCGGGAGCGGACCATGGCCTGGGCGACCGCCTTGCGCACGCCCGCGACCGGGGTCCTGGCGGCCACGCCCAGCCCGGTGCGCGCGTCCACCTCCGCCGTCGAGGGCACCCCCTGGGATGCCGAAGTCACCCCTGGGGACGCCGAGGTCGCCCCCTGGGATGCCGACGTCACCCCGGCCGACTCCACATCGCGGCGCATGATGAGCCCGTGGGGGCCCGTCCCGGAGACGAGGGAGAGCGGCACGTTGAGGTCCCGGGCCAGCCTGCGGACGATCGGCGAGACGACGCGCACGGCCTGCTCCGGCGCCGTCGTGCGCGGCGGGGCCGCGGTGACGGAAGCGGGAGCCGACGACGCCGCGGCCGCCTTGCGCCGCCGGGTGCGCCCGCCAGCCGTTCCCGCGGGGGTGCCGTAGCCGATGAGCACGTTCCCGGAGCCGGAGGCCTGGCTCGGCTGGCTCGGCGGGCGCGCCCCGGCACGCTCCTCGGTGCGGTACTCCTCGCCGGCCGACGCCCCGACCTCGCGCGCCCCAGGGGTGGCCTCGCGCGCCGCCCCACGGGTGGCCTCGCGGTCCCCGGGGGTGACCTCGGCGATGGTGATGAGGGGGGTGCCGACGTCGATCGTCGACCCCGCCTCGCCGTGCAGCTGGGCGACGGTGCCCGCGAACGGCGTGGGCACCTCGACGACCGCCTTTGCCGTCTCGACCTCGGCCACGGGCTGGTCCACGGCCACGGTGTCCCCGACGGCCACGAGCCAGCGCACGAGCTCGGCTTCGGTCAGGCCCTCGCCGAGGTCGGGGAGCAGGAACGTCTTCTGTCCAGTGCCGCTCTGGGCGGTCAGCGCGGTCGCCATGTCAGTCCTCCCACTGCAGGTCGTCGAGTGCGTCGAGGATACGGTCGACGCTGGGCAGGTAGTAGTGCTCGAGCTTGGGCGGCGGGAACGGGATGTCGAACCCGGTCACGCGGCGCACCGGGGCCGCGAGCGAGTGGAAGCAGCGCTCCTGGACCCGCGCGACGATCTCGGAGGCCACCGAGGCGAAGCCCGGCGCCTCGGCGACCACCACGGCGCGGCCGGTCTTGCGCACCGACGCGGCGACGGTCTCGTCGTCGAACGGCACGAGGGTGCGCACGTCGACGACCTCGACCGACCGCCCCTCGGCGGCCGCGGCCTCGGCGGCCGCGAGTGCGGTCGGCACCGAGGGCCCGTACGTGATGATCGTCGCGTCGGTGCCCGGCCGGGCCACCACGGCGGCGCCGTCCACGCTCAGCCGCCGCCCGCCGTCGTGCGTCCCTGCGGGGGTGCCGCGAGGGGTGCCGTCCGGGGAGCCGGCGGCGTCGAACTCGGCGCGCAGGGCGGCGAGGTCCACGAGGTCCTTGGACCAGTAGAGCTTCTTGGGCTCCATGAAGACCACGGGGTCGTCGCTGGCGATGGCCTCGCGGAGCATGCGGTACGCGTCCTGGACCGTGGCGGGGGTGAAGACCTTCAGCCCCGGGGTGTGCGCGTAGTACGCCTCCGAGGAGTCGCAGTGGTGCTCCACGCCGCCGATCCCGCCGGCGTAGGGGATGCGGATCACGAGCGGCAGGCGGACCGCCCCGCGCGTGCGGTTGTGCATCTTCGCGATGTGGCTCGCGATCTGCTCGAACGCGGGGTAGGCGAACGCGTCGAACTGCATCTCGATCACGGGGCGCAGGCCGTTCATCGCCATGCCGAGCGACATGCCGGCGATGCCGGACTCGGCCAGCGGGGTGTCGAAGCAGCGCTGCTCGCCGAACTCCTTCTGGAGCCCGTCGGTGATGCGGAAGACCCCGCCGAGGGTGCCGACGTCCTCGCCGAACACGACGACGTTCTCATCGGCGCGCATGGCGTCCGCCATGGCGGTGGTCAGGGCCTTGGCGAACGTGAGGGCCTCGGGTGCTGGGGTGCCGGCCGCGCGGGCGGCGGCGGCTTCGGCGACCGTGCTCATGCTCGGCGCTCCTCTCCGGTGGTCTCGTCGGCGGACTGCTCGCGGGCCTGCTCCTCGGCGAGGGACGCGGCCTGCTCGCGCAGCTGCGGGGTGGGCTCGGTGAACACGTAGCGGAACAGGTCCTGCGGGTCGGGCTGCGCCTCGGCCCCCAGGCCGTCGCGGAGCTGGCGGGCCACCTCCTCGGCGTCGGCGGCGAACGCGGCCTCCGTCTCCTCGGCGAGCACGCCCTCGGAGCGCAGGTACTCCCGCATCCGCTTGAGCGGGTCCTTCTCGGCCCAGGCCGCCACCTCGGCGTCCTGGCGGTAGCGCGTGGCGTCGTCGGCGTTGGTGTGGGCCTGCATGCGGTAGGTGTAGGCCTCGACGAGGAGCGGCCCCGAGCCGGCGCGCGCGAGGCGGACGGCGCGGTCCAGGACGGCGAGGAGGGCCACGGCGTCGTTCCCGTCCACCCGCTCGCCGGCCATCCCGTAGCCCACGGCCTTGTGCGCGATCGAGGGCGCGACCGTCTGGTGCGCGAGCGGCACGGAGATGGCGTACTGGTTGTTCTGCACGAAGAACACGACCGGGAGGTTGAAGACGGCTGCGAAGTTGAGCGCCTCGTGGAAGTCGCCCTCGCTCGTGGCGCCGTCGCCGCACATCGCGAGGACCACGGTGTCCTCGCCGCGCAGCTTGGCCGCGTGCGCCACGCCCACGGCGTGCAGCAGCTGGGTGGTCAGCGGCGTGGACTGGATGCCGACCTTGTGCGCGTGCGGGTCGTAGCCGCCGTGCCAGTCGCCGCGGAAGAGCGTCATCGTCTCGACGGGGTCGACGCCGCGGGTCATGACGGCGACCGCGTCGCGGTAGGTGGGGAACATCCAGTCGCCCGCGCCGAGGCACAGCGCGGCGGCGACCTGGCAGGCCTCCTGGCCATGGCTCGAGGGGTAGACCGCCATGCGGCCCTGGCGCACGAGCGCGGAGTTCTGGTCGTTGACGCGCCGGCCGATCACGAGGCGGCGGTAGGCCTCGAGGAGGTCCTCGGCGGCGGGGATCGGGTACTCGTGGCCCGGAGCGGAACCGCGCTCGTCCTCGGGACGGAGGCTCCCGGCCTCGTCGAGGATCTGGATCTGCGGCACTCGGCCGTGCACCGGGAGCATGTAGTCCTCGATGCTGATCCCGAAGCTGCGGATGGCCTCCTGTGCCTCGGCGGGAAGGGTCATGGCTCCTCCTTGGTACGGCGCTGGACTTCCCCTCAAGTATCCGCTTCGGTAGCCATTCGTATGCAGCAAAGGCGTAAATCATGGAATACTGGTGTCGATTTGCATGCTACTAAAGACGAATCGTCATGATGAGCTGCGTCACAGGAGGTTGCGATGGACGATCTGCAGGCCGGCCGCGAGGCTCCGCGGCCGGCGGCCGAGCCGAGGGAGCTCGACGCCGTGGACCGCGCCATCCTCGACCAGCTCACCGAGGACGCGCGACGGTCCGTGACCACGATCGCCGAGAACGTGCACATCTCGCGCGCGCACGCCTACAACCGGCTCGCGCGGCTCCAGTCGGACGGTGTCATCACGAAGTACACGGCACTCGTCGACCCCCTCAAGGCCGGGCTGCGCTCGAGCGCCTACGTGACCCTGAAGGTGCGGCAGCAGACGTGGCGCGACCTCCGCGAACGGCTGCGCGCCATCCCCGAGGTGCACCACATCGCGCTCGTCGGCGGGGACTTCGACGTGATCATCCTCGTGCGCGCCGTGGACAACACGGACCTGCGCCGGGTCGTGTTCGACCAGCTGCAGAGCATGCCCGGCGTCCTCGACACCCAGACCTTCCTCGTCTTCGAGGACCTGGACACCCGCTGACCCAGCCCGCTCCCCCGCCCCCCGTTTCGGGTACGCATCTCGTCGCCCTTTTCGGCTCTCGGGTACGCATCTCGTCGCCCTTTTAGGCTTTCTGGTACAGATCTCGTCGCCCCTGTTGGGCTTTCTGGTACAGGCCGGTACGCACGACGGCGGGTTCCCGACCCGCGCGGGCCGGGAACCCGCCGTCGTGCGCACCCGCAACGGCGAAAAGCCGACGAGATGCGTACCCGAAACGGCAAGAACGCGACGAGATGCGTACCCGAAACGGCCGGGGCGCGGGGGCGCGGGGGTCAGTGGTGGAAGGCGCTCCCGTGCTCCGGGTCCGGGAACGGGGTGTCCGCGGAGTCGAGGAACGCCACCGCGGTGCGCAGGTCCTCGAGGAAGCTCTCCGCGAGGTCCCGGGTAAAGCCGTTGCGCACCACGATCCGCTGCACTGTCAGGTCGGCGAGCCCGTCCGGCATCGGATACGCCGGCACGAGCCAGCCGTTCATCCGCAGCCGGTCGGAGAGGTGGTGCAGGTTCCAGTTCTGGGTGTGTCCCGGCGCGAGGCTCCAGGCGAAGACTGGGATGTCGGAGCCGTCGTTCCACAGCTCGAACGGGTCCATGGCCCCGATCTCCCGGGCCAGGTACCCCGCGACGTCCCGGGACGCAGCGTGCACGGCCCGGTACCCCTCGAACCCCAGCCGGAGGAACAGGTAGTACTGCAGGAGCACCTGCGCGCCGGGGCGGGAGAAGTTGAGCGCGAACGTGGGCATGTCCCCGCCGAGGTAGCTCACGTGGAACACGAGGTCCTCGGGCAGGGCGGCGGCGTCCCGCCACACCACCCACCCGAGGCCGGGGTACACGAGCCCGTACTTGTGCCCGGACGTGTTGATCGAGGCGACCCGGGGCAGCCGGAAGTCCCACTCGAGCTCGGGGGCGAGGAACGGGGCGACCATCGCCCCCGAGGCCCCGTCCACATGGATCGGCACATCGAGGCCCGTGGCGGCCTGGACCTCGTCCAGCGCCTGGGAGATCTCGGCGACCGGCTCGTACATCCCGGTATAGGTGACGCCCATGATGGCCACGACGCCGATCGTGTTCTCGTCCACGTACTCCGAGAGCCCGTGCCCGTCGAGGACGGGGTGCTCGTGCGAGATGGGCACGTAGCGGGCCTCGACGTCCCAGTAGTTGCAGAACTTCTCCCAGCACACCTGCACCGCCGAGCTCATCACGAGATTGGGCCGCTCGGCGTGCTTCCCCGCGGCGCGGCGGCCGTGCTGCCACCGGCGCTTGAGCGCGAGCCCGGCCAGCATGCACGCCTCGGAGGAGCCAATCGTCGAGGTGCCGACGGCGTGCTCGGGCTCGGGCGCGTTCCACAGGTCCGCGAGCATGCGCCAGCAGCGGTGCTCGATCTCGGCCGTCTTGGGGTACTCGTCCTTGTCGATCATGTTCTTGTCGACGGTCTCGGCGTAGAGCCGGGCGGCCTCGGGCTCCATCCACGTGCCCACGAAGGTCGCGAGGTTGAGGCGGGCGTTGCCGTCGAGCATCGCGTCGTCGTGGACCACCTGGTAGGCCGTGCCGGGCAGGCTCTCCCCCGCGGGCAGTGTGAAGCGCGGGAATTCGGTGGCCTCGCCGGGCCGGCTGAAGAGCGGGTTCAGCTCGACGTTCGAGGCGGGCTCCCGGCGCCCTCGCCGTCCCCGCCCGTCGGAGGCGGGATGGAAGGTGGAACGGGAGGCAGGCACGTGGGCACTCCTGACGTCGCGTCGGGCCGCAGGACCGGCCGGGCCGGCGGACACCCCCACGCTACCGGCGGCCCCAGGGGGCGTCGAGGACCCTGCGGCATGGGATGGTTGGAGGAGAACGCTTCAGGAGGGCCCATGGCGAACGACGGCGGCACGGCCGGGCCCTCGTCGCGCCCTCCGTGGGTCGCCGTGCTCGTCGCGGCGTGCGTCGTGGTCGGAGTGGGCGTGGTCGTGGCCATCGCGGCCCTGTTCATGGGGCCGTCCCCCCAGCCCCCCACGCCGGGCCCGACGCCGGGCACGGCCGGCGCGGCGGCGCCGTCGTCCGCCCCGGGCCAGGCGTACGCGCTCAACGACCCGCTGCCCTTCACCGCACGGCCGGTGTGGCACGCCGCGCCGAGTGCCGAGTACCGCCTCACCGCGGCCCCGGACGAGCTGCGCTACGTCTCCGACGCCGGCTGCCGGCTCTCCTTCCGGGCGGGGCCGCTGCAGGCCGGCGGATCGGCGTCGCCCTCGCGCACGACGGCGGCCCCCTCCTCGGCGTCCGCCTCGCCGACGCTGCTCTCGCCCGACCCCCAGACGGCGGCCACGCGCGGAGCGCTGGCTGACGCCATCGCAGCCGAGCGGAAGGCCTCGTCCTCCGTGGAGGTCACCGAGCAGGGGCTCGTGGTCGTGACGACCCTCGGCTCGGAGGGCGGTCCGCTGGTGGACATGGCGGGGGCCGCGCTCAAGGTCGCGCACGCCGACGGCACCGTCACGTACATGCGTCTGGCCGTACGCGCGGTGCCGTCCGCCCAGTCGTCCGTGGCGATCGTGGCCGAGTGCCCGAAGCCGGAGCAGGCCGCCACGGCGATGAACCACGCGAGCGTGCACGCGTACCTCGCCGATCGGTGAGGCGCGGTGCGCGGGGCGGTGGGCAACCGGTGAGCCCTCCTCCGTCTGGGAGTCACCTCCTGAAGGTCAGGACCTGTGAGTCACCTCCTGCGGGTTCGCTGGGGAGGTGACCCTCAGAAGATGACCTCCAGAAGGTGACCCTCAGGAGGCGACCCACAGACGGGCGGGGCGGCCGGGGGCCCGTCAGCGGCCGGCGAAGACCGGCTTCCGCTTCTCCTGGAAGGCCTTGAACCCCTCGGCGTAGTCCTCGGACGCGCACAGGGCCGCCTGGGCCTTGTTCTCGGCGTCCATCGACTCCCAGAGGCCCAGCCTGCGGTCACGGACCTGCGCCACGAGCTCCTTGGAGGCCACGAACGCCCCCGTGGCGCCCGCCGCGACCCGGGACACGATGGCCCGGGTGGCGGGCAGCAGCTCCTCCGCGGGGAAGGACCGCGAGAACATGCCCGAGCGCACGGCGTCGGCGCCGCTCATCAGCTCGGCCGTGTAGACGAGGTCCAGGGCCCGGTGCATGCCGAGCCGCTCGGTGAAGTACCAGTGGCCGCCCGAGTCGAGGGTGGCGCCGAGGTTCGCGAAGGGCGATCCGATCTTGGCGTTGTCCGCCACGTACACCACGTCCGTGGCCAGCAGGAGCCCCAGCCCGACGCCGAGGGTGGCCCCCTGCGCGGCGGCGAACGTGGGCGCGGGGAACGCGGCCATCTTCTGCATGAGAGGGGTGACGAGGCCGCCGAGGTAGCCGAGCACGTCGTCGCTGGCCGGGTCCACGGCGGAGATGTCGCGGCCGGCGCAGAACGCCCGGCCCTCGCCGCGCAGGAGCAGCGCCCGCACCTCGCCGCGGGAGGCGGCGGCAGCGGCGTCGTCGTACGCGTCGGAGAGCTCGCGGAGCGCGGCCTCGTCGAGGGCGTTGAGCTTGGCGGGGGCGTCGAGGACTACGTCGGCGACGCCATCGGTCACGGAGAGGGTGATCATGCGGGCTCCTAGGCGTCGAAGTCGACGGACACGCGGTCCGAGGTCGGCCGGGACTGGCACGTGAGGACGTAGCCGCGCTCCACCTCGTCGGGCTCGAGTGCGTAGTTCTCGGCCATGTCCACGGTGCCGGAGACGAGCTTGGCCCGGCAGGTGCCGCAGACGCCGCCGGCGCACGCGAAGGGCACGTCGGGGCGCACGCGCAGGGCCGCGTTGAGGACCGTCTCATTCGCGGAGACGGGCGAGGCCACCACGCCCGTGAGGCCGTCGAGCGTGAACTCGATCTCGACGTTGGCGCCCGAGGGATCCTCCACGACCGGGCGGCCGATGTTCCCCTCGAGGTTCGTGGGGGTGCCGGTGGTGAAGAGCTCGTAGCGGACCTTCTCCGGCTCGACGCCGCGGGCGGCCAGGGTGTCGCGGACGAGCTGGACGAGCTCGAACGGCCCGCACAGGAACCACTCGTCGACGTCGTCGGCGTGGATCACCGTGTTGAGCAGCGTGGTGAGCTTCTCGGCGTCGACCCGGCCCGAGAGCAGCGGGGAGATGCGCTGCTCGCGCGAGAGGACGTGGTGGAGCGCGAACCGAGACGGGTAGCGGTCCTTGAGGTCGGCGAGCTCCTCGACGAACATGACGTCCATCGCGGCCTTGTTGGCGTAGACGAGGTCGAAGCGGACGTGCTCGTCGGCGGCCAGGACGGTGCGCGCGATCGCCATGATCGGGGTGATCCCGGAGCCCGCAGCCACGGCCACGAACGTGTGCTCGCGCTCGGTGTCGATGCTGCTGGGGTCGTTGAGGCCCGTCATTCGGTGCTTGGAGATGAACGCCCCGGCGGGGCTCATGACGTCCAGCGTCGCGCCCGCCTCGAGGCTCTCGTTGGCCCAGGTCGAGAAGACGCCGCCGAGGTCCCGCTTGATGGCGACCTTGATCTCGCTCGAACCGTCCTCGAACCGGCGCGGCGCGGCGCAGATCGAGTAGGAGCGGCGCACCTCGCGCGGGGCCCCGGACTCGTCGGGGAACTGCGCGCGCAGGGCCACGTACTGGCCGGGGATGTAGTCGTACTCGTCGGCGAGCGCGGCGGGGACGGCGAACGTCACCTCGATGGAGTCGTTGGTGAGCCTGCGCACCCCGCTCACCTCGAGCGGGTGGAAGGACGCACGACGCCGGGCGGTCCCCTCCGTGCCGTCGGCGGCGGCCTCGTCCGGCTCGGCCGCAGTTTCGTTCAGCTGGTCAGTCATCTAGAGCACCTTGAAGTAGTCGAAGGGTTCGTGGCAGTCCTGGCACACGTAGAGGGCCTTGCAGGACGTGGAGCCGAAGCGGGACATCTCGCGGGTGTTGAGCGAGTGGCACTGGGGGCACTTGACCGTGAGCCCGAGCCGGATGGGGCCGGAGTGGCCGGCCTTGCCCGTGGGCGGTGCGATGCCGTACTCCTCGAGCTTGGCCTTGCCCGCCTCGCTCATCCAGTCCGTGGTCCACGCCGGGGAGAGCACGAGGTCCACGTGGACCTTCTCGTGCCCGGCCTTGGCGAACACCGTGGCGAGGTCCGCGCGGATCGCGTCCATCGCGGGGCACCCGGAGTAGGTCGGGGTGATCGTGAGGCGCACGGTGCCATCCGCCTCGAGGTGCCCGTCCCGGAGGATGCCGAGGTCCTCGATGGTGAGCACGGGGATCTCCGGGTCGGTCACGGTCGCGGCGAGCGCGCGGACCTCGTCATCGGTGGTGATCATGGGTGTTCCTTCGTGGGCGTGTGCCGTCCCGGGCCTTACCAGGTGGCGCCGGGGTGCTTGCGGGCGAGCACCTGCATCTCGGCGAGGATGTAGCCGAGATGCTCGGTGTGCTCGCCGCGCCGACCGCCGCCGCGGGCGCGCGGCACGTCGGGGAGGTCCAGGGTGGCCTCGGCGAGGACCTCGGCGAGGTGGGCGTCGAAGGTCTCGCGCAGGCTCGAGGGGCGCACGCCGGCATCGCCGACCGCGTCGATCAGGGCGTCGTCGTCGAACAGCTCGTCGACGTAGGGCCAGACGAGCTCGAGCGCTGCCTGCATGCGGTCGTGCGACTCCTCGGTCCCGTCGCCGAGGCGCACGGTCCACTGGATCGCGTGGTCGCGGTGGTAGTCGACCTCCTTGAGCGCCTTGGCGGCGATCGCGGCGAGGGTCGCGTCGGTGGAGTCCACGAGCTTCGAGTAGAGGAGGTACTGGTAGACGGACATGACGAGCTGGCGGGCGATCGTCACGCCGAAGTCGCCGTTGGGCTGCTCGACCATCCAGGCGCAGCGGAACTCCTCCTCCTCGCGCCAGTACGCGAGGTCGTCCTCGGTCCTGTCCCACGCGTGGCCCGCGTACGTCAGGAACGAGCGCGCGTGGCCGAGGGTGTCGAGCGCGATGTTGCCGAGGGCGATGTCCTCCTCGAGCTCCGGGCCGCGGGAGATCCAGTGGCTCAGGCGCTGGGCGAGGATGAGCGCGTCGTCGCCGAGGCGCAGGGCGTACTGGGCGACGTCCTCGGTGGGCTTCTCCGGGGAGACGGCGATGTCCTCGGGGCGCAGTGCGTTGCCCGGGGTGACGCGGGTGGCCGACGCCGCGGCGTCGCCGAAGCTGTCGAGGGCGTGGTCGGTGTGGGCAGCGGCCTCGTGGGCGGGGGTCGGAGCGGTCACAGGTGCTTCACGCCCTCGCTCTTGGTGTAGTACGTCGCGTGCCGGTAGTCCTTGCCCTGGGGCGACTCGAAGTAGGCGCCCTTCGAGTCCGGGTCGGATGAGGCGATGGCCTCGGAGGGGACGACCCAGATGGACACGCCCTCGTTGCGGCGGGTGTAGAGGTCCCGCGCGTTGCGCAGCGCCATCGCCGCGTCCGGGGCGTGCAGCGACCCCGCGTGGACGTGGGAGAGCCCGCGGCTGGACCGCACGAAGACCTCCCAGAGGGGCCAGATGTTGCTCTGCTCGCTCACTTAAGCTGCTCCGATCTCTTCTGCGGCACGCTTCGCGGCCTGCTTCTTCGCGTACGCGCGGGCCGCCTCGCGGACCCAGGTGCCGTTCTCGTGGGCCTCGCGGCGGCGGGCCATGCGCTGGGCGTTGCACGGGCCGCGGCCCGCGATGACGTCCTTGAACTCCTGCCAGTCGAGCTCCATGTGGATCCACCGGCCGGTCTCCTCGTCGTAGCGGAGCTCGGGGTCGGGGAGGGTCAGTCCGAGGACCTTGACCTGCTCGGCGATCATGCCGACGAACCGCTGGCGCAGCTCGTCGTTGGAGAAGCGCTTGATGTTCCATGCCATGGACTGCTTCGAGTTGGGCGAGTCGTCGTCCGGCGGCCCGAACATCATCAGCGCGGGGGCGTAGAAGCGGTCGACGGCGTCCTGCGCCATCTGCTTCTGGGCGGGGGTGCCGTTGGAGAGCTCGAGGAGGATCTCGAAGCCCTGGCGCTGGTGGAAGGACTCCTCCTTGCAGATGCGTACCATGGCCCGCCCGTAGGGGCCGTAGCTGGCCCGGCACAGCGGCACCTGGTTGGCGATCGCCGCCCCGTCCACGAGCCAGCCGATGGCTCCCATGTCGGCCCAGGTGCGGGCCGGGTAGTTGAAGATCGAGGAGTACTTGGCCTTGCCGTCCAGCAGCTGCTGGTTGAGGACGTCACGCGGGGTGCCGAGCGTCTCCGCTGCCGAGTACAGGTACAGCCCGTGGCCGGCCTCGTCCTGGACCTTGGCCATGAGGATCGCCTTGCGCTTGAGGCTCGGGGCCCGGGTGATCCAGTTGGCCTCGGGCTGCATGCCGATGATCTCGGAGTGCGCGTGCTGGGACACCTGCCGCACGAGCGTCCTGCGGTACGCCGCCGGCATCCAGTCGCGCGGCTCGATGCGCGAGTCTTCGGCGATCACCCGATCGAAGTACGCCTGTCCCGCGATGTCCTCAGCGGACGGGGCGTCCTCGCCCTGTCCAGCCTGGGGCTGGGGCACGGACTGCAGGTTCGCAGCTGCCATGTCTCCTCCTCAAGAAATAATTACCGACCGTTCGTTCAGAATATGGGAGGTCGAACACTGGCGTCAAGGTACGCACTCCCCTGCTCCCGCCGACGGCGCAGCACCCGAATTCCCGCGGCGACGTACTGGTCTTCCCGCGACCCCTGTCCGGGCCCGCGCGCCCGGCGCCAGCGTGGTGGCATGGTGCCGACGACCAGCGATCCGGCCCTCCGCGCCGAGCCGGGCCCGAGGCGGCCGCATTCCCCGCGCCGCGGCCGCCGCGGACGCGCGGTCCTCCTCATCGCGCTGGTCCTCGTCATCGCCGCCGGCGGCACCGCCTTCGCGTACCTGGGGACGCTCGCGGCGACGTTCGACGCGTCGACGCAGAAGATCGCGGCAGCCTTCCCGCAGGATTCCGACCGCCCCGCGGCCACCCCGGCCGCGGACGGCAGGACGCCGGTGAACATCCTGCTGGTCGGCAGCGACAGCCGCGGGGCCACGGCCTCCCAGGCCGAGTCCGGCGCGTCATCCGACCAGCGCTCGGACACGATGCTGCTCGTGCACCTCCCGGCCGATCGGAAGAAGGCGTACATCATCTCGATCATGCGCGACACCTGGGTCCCCATCCCCGGGCACGGGAGTGCGAAGGTCAACGCGGCGCTCGCCTTCGGCGGCGTCCCGCTCATGGTCCAGACCGTCGAGTCTCTGCTCCGCCAGCGCATCGACCATGCGGTCCTCGTCGACTTCGAGGGCTTCAAGGGCCTCACGGACGCCGTCGGCGGTGTCAGGGTCAACGTCCCGGCGCCCTTCACCGCAGGCCAGACCTCGGGCTACCGCTTCGGCGCCGGGCCCCAGACACTGGACGGGGACCAGGCCCTCGCCTTCGTCCGCGAGCGCTACGCGTTCCCCGACGGCGACTACCAGCGGGTCCGCGACCAGCAGATCTTCCTCAAGGCGCTCGTGGCCCAGCTCGCCAGGCCCCAGACCCTCGCGAACCCCGTCACGGTGAGCCGGATCGTGGGCCAGTTCGCGCCCTACCTCACCGTGGACAGGGGCCTGGACGCGCGGGCCGTGGCGGCGCTCGCCCTCGAGGTGAAGGACCTCCGGCCCGCGGACATCGTGAGCTTCACCCTTCCGACGTCCGGGACCGGCACCTCCGCCGACGGCCAGTCCATCGTCGAGCTCGACCACGGGGCCGCGGACGCCCTCGCCTCGGCCATGGCCCACGGCACCGTTGCCGAGTACCTGGCTGACCGGAACCTCCAGGGCAGCTGAGCCCCCGCCCCCGTGCGGGAGGCACAGGCGCCAGCCCACTCAGGTGCCGCCGGGCGCCCGGTGCTAGCGTGATCCGGTGACGAGCGCCGACCGCCTGCGAATCCTGACCGTCTGCACCGGCAATGTCTGCCGCTCTCCGCTGGCTGAGCGCCTCCTCCAGACCGGGTTCGACGAGATCTGCCCGGACGCGGTGGAGGTCCGCAGCGCGGGAACCCATGCCCTGGTCGGGGCCGACGCCGAGCCCGGATCCCGGGCCATCGCCTCCGCTCTCGGGGCCTCGCTCGCCGGGTTCTCCGCCCGCCAGCTCACGACGCCGATGCTCACCGGGGCGGACCTGGTCCTGGCCATGTCCACCGAACACCGGGCGGTGATCCTCCAGCTCGCGCCGTCCGCCTTCCGTAAGACGTTCACGCTGCGCGAGTTCGCCCGGGTCCTCTCGCGCGCGGCGCTCGAGAAGGCCGAGGCAGCCAGCACGGCCTCAGTGCGGGAAGCATGGCTGGCCACGATCGCCGAGGCCGCGGGGCGCCGTCAGGCGGGGCCCGCTCCCGACGACGACATCACCGACCCGTTCCGTGAGGGCCCGGAGGTCTACCGGCGGATGGCGGAGGAGCTGGTGCCCGCGGTCGATGCAATCCTCACCGCCGGGGACTCTGTGCGCAGACGGAAGCACGCCGGAAGTCCCTGACTTCCGGCGTGCTGTGCCGTGGTGCTGTTCCGGGCGTGTCCCGGACGCGGCCTCAGAGGCCGCGGCGCCGGGAGCCGTAGGACTCGCGCACGCGGGCAGGAAGCCACACGCCGTCGTCCGCCGCGGATTCGTCAGCATCGGTGGAGTGCGCGCCCGGATCCTCGCCGTAGCCCGGCTGCGCCCACCCGGAGTGGCCGCGCGGCCCATCCGGCTGGTCGTGCTCGGCGGCGAGGCCCAGACGGTCCTGCCCCGGAGACGGCGCTCCGAAGCCGTGCGCCCCCTGGCTGTCCTCGTCGAACGGGCGGTCCCACCGCGACCCCGCGGCGTCGTCCGTCATCGACTGCCCGCTGCCCGACCAGTCCTCGGCCGACCCCGCAGACCCTCGCCGGCTCCGTGCCTCGCGGGGCTGCGCTGCGGGCTCGAGCGTCCGGTCCTCTGCGGGCGGCTCGCCGTAGCCGTATCGGCCGTAGTAGCCGCGGGCGCGCGCGTCGGCGCCCTTCGCGGGAATGCCGTTGAGGATGAGCCCGAGGACGCGGCCCTTGACGCGCTGCAGGTTGCCCAGCGCATGGGAGAGCTCGTCCACCTTGGTCCGGTTGGCCCGCACCAGCACGAGGGTGCCGTCCGCGGCGCGGGAGAGGACGGCGGCGTCAGTGAACGGGAGCAGCGGGGGCGCGTCCACGAGCACGAGCGCGTCCTGCGACAGGGTGGCCAGCAGGTTCCGCATGGCCTGGGACCCGAGGAGCTCGGAGGGGTTCGGCGGGATGTGCCCGGCGGCGAGGACGCGGACCAGGTCGTTGCGGTGCCACGTCTGCATCACGTCGTCGATGCGGGCACGTCCGGAGAGGATGTCGGTGACGCCGACGTCGCCGACGATGTCGAAGACGTTGTGGACGTTGGGGCGGCGCAGGTCCGCGTCGACCACGATCACGGGCTCCGCATCGGCCGCCAGGGTGGAGGCCAGGTTGGCGATCACCGTCGACTTGCCTTCGGAGGGCAGCGAGCTCGTGACGAGCACGATCCTGGGCTGGTGGTCCACGTCGATGAAGCGCAGGTTGGTGCGGAGCTCGCGCAGCGCCTCGCTCATGAACTGGTGGCCGCCGGTCCCCTCGAGGACGCTCGAGCCCTTCACCAGCACATCGTCGAGCGGAAGCGTTCCGATCACGGGGTAGCCGAAGCGCTCGGCCTCCTCGGAGGTACGGATCCGGCGGTCAACACGGTCACGGATGAAGGCGTACGCGAGGCCCAGGAGCAGGCCTCCGACCACGCCGACGCCCAGCGCGAGGGTGAGCTTGGGCGAGACCGGCTCTGTGGGGACCATCGCGGTGACCAGAGGAACGACCTTCACGGCCGGGTTGCCCTTGGCGTTGGAATTCGCGTCCTTCTCGAGGTCGCTGACCTGGCTGGCCAGGGCCTTCACCCAGTCGTTGGCCACCTTCTGGGACTGGACCGGATCCTTGTCCCTCGCATCGATGCGGATCTCGGTGCCGTCCGTGGGCACCGTGACCGCCACGTTCCCGAGGAGGTCCTGCGCGGTCGTGGGCAGGCTGAGGTCGCTGATCACGCGGTCCGCGACCGACGCGGACTCGGCGACGGCCTTGTAGGACTTCGCCTTCGACTTGGCCAGGCTGTCCCCGGCGAGGGACCAGGAGAGGTTGTCGGCACCGGAGCTGATCACCATGCCGCTCGCCTCGGCCGAGTAGATGCGCGGCTGGATGAGGTACCAGCCGAACGCGGCCGCGGTGGACACCAGGACGAGCGCCACGATGCCCTTCCAGAACCGCCGTGCGATCCGCAGATAGTCCGTCAGTGACATCCCTTGTTCGGCGCTGAGGCCAGTGCCCTGCTCCACCCGCGTGTACCTCCCCAATGGTCATGGCGCTGGCGTGCGCACAGTCACGGAAATGGTACCGCACGAGCGGGTAGCCCCGCCGAGGACTGTCGGCGCCGCCAGCTAGGGTGGGGCCATGACTGAAGCCACCGTGCCGGAAGCCCCTGTCGCGAAGAAGGTGCCCTCGACGCGCGAGCACCACGGCGACGCCTTTGTGGACCCGTATGAATGGCTGCGCGAGAAGGACAACCCGGAGGTGATCGCACACCTCGCAGCGGAGAATGCCTACACCGACGCCGTGACCGCCGGCCAGCAGCCCCTCCGCGATGCGATCTTCGAGGAGATCAAGCGCCGCACCCAGGAGACCGACCTCTCGGTGCCTGCCCGCAAGGACGGCTGGTGGTACTACGCGCGCACCGTGGAGGGCCAGCAGTACCCGATCTACTGCCGGGTCCGGGCGGACTCCGCCGGCGGACCGGCCCGCGGCGCCGTGGACGAGGGCACCCTGGACGCGTGGACGCCGCCGGCGGTGGTGCCCGGCACCGCGGTCCCCGGCGAGCAGGTGCTGCTGGACGGGAACGCCGAGGCCGAGGGCCACCCCTTCTTCGCGCTCGGCGGGGCGGCGGTCTCCCGCGACGGCACCCTGTACGCCTACTCGGTGGACACGGCCGGGGACGAGACCTTCACCCTGCGCGTGAAGGACCTCCGCACCGGGGAGCACCTGCCCGAGGTCATCGAGGGCGTGTTCTACGGCCTCGAGTTCGATCCTGACGGCTCGCGGCTGTTCTACATGGTCGCGGACGATTCGTGGCGGCCCTACCAGGTGCGCGTGCACGTGCTCGGCACGCCGCCGGAGCAGGACACGGTCCTGTACCAGGAGGACGATGTCGCGCAGTGGACCGGGATCGACCTCTCCTCGGACCGCCGCTGGCTCCTCGTGGGGATCGGCAACTCGGAGTACTCCGAGACCCGCATCCTCGACCTGGCCGATCCCGACGCCGCGCTCCGGCTCGTACTGGGCCGCGAGGAGCGCATCCTGCACTCGGCCGAGCCGTTCGAGCATGGGGGCCGCACGAGGCTGCTGCTCCTGCACGACGGGCGTCCGCAAGGGCCCGAGGGCTCGGCGCCGAACAGCATGCTCTCCCTCGTGGACCTGTCCGAGACGTCCAAGCCCCTCTCCGAACAGCGCTGGTCGACCCTCGTTCCGCACGACGAGCAGGTCAAGGTGGAGGGGGCGGACGTCTCCGCGACGCATCTCATCGTCACGCTGCGCAGGGACACCGTCACCACCGTCCGCTTCGCACCCCTCGCGGACGCCGTCGAGGCCGCGGACGCCGGCCGCACGCCGTCGTTCGTCGAGCCGCAGTTCGGCGAGGAGCTCTACACGGCGGGCGGCGGCGTCACCGAGCACGGCGCCCCGGTGGCCCGGCTGAGCTTCACCTCCTACGTCACTCCCCCGCGCGTCTACGACTACGTGCTGGCCACCGGCGAGCTGCTCCTGCGCAAGGAGACCCCCGTGCTCGGCGGGTATGACCCGGGCCAGTATGTGGCCGAGCGAGCCTGGGCGACGGCCGACGACGGCACTCGGGTCCCGCTGTCCGTGGTGCGGCGGGCGTCGGTCGAGCGGGACGGGACGAACCCGGCCCTCGTCTACGGGTACGGCTCGTACGAGGTGAGCATGGACCCGGCCTTCGCCATCGCCCGACTCAGCCTGCTGGACCGGGGCATCGTGTTCGTCGTCGCCCACGTGCGCGGCGGCGGCGAGCTGGGCCGGCACTGGTACGAGGACGGCAAGAAGCTGCACAAGCGGAACACGTTCACCGACTTCGTGGCCGCCACGGACTGGGTCGCGTCCTCCGGATGGGCGGACCCGGCACGGATCGCCTGCATGGGCGGCTCCGCCGGCGGCCTCCTCATCGGCGCGGTGCTGAACCTGGCCCCGGAGAAGTACGCCGCCGCGGTCGCGCAAGTGCCGTTCGTGGACGCCCTCACCACGATCCTCGACCCCGAGCTGCCGCTGTCGGCCCTCGAGTGGGAGGAGTGGGGCAACCCGATCGAGGACGCCGAGGTCTACGCCTACATGAAGTCCTACACCCCGTACGAGAACATCCGCCGGGCCCCGTATCCGAAGGTGGCCGCCGTGACGAGCTTCAACGACACGCGGGTGCTGTACGTCGAGCCGGCCAAGTGGGTGCAGGCACTGCGCGCGGCCACCACGTCGGGGCAGCCGATCGTGCTCAAGACCGAGATGGACGCCGGGCACGGCGGCGCGTCGGGACGCTACGAAGCGTGGAAGGAACGAGCCTGGGACTACGCGTTCATCGCGGACGCCCTCGGCGCCCGCGAGCTCCTCCCGCGATGATCCTGAAAGTCACCTCCTGAAGGCCACCTCCTGAAGGTCACCTCCTGGAGTCACATCAGGTGACCTCCAGAAGGTGGCCCCAGGTGGGCGTCGAGGACCTCAGGCGTTCGCGTCCGCGGTCTCCGCGTCGGTGTCCTCGGACGCGGGGGCCAGCGAGCCCTCGCGGCGCTTGACCAGAAGCCAGCCGAGCCAGAGGAGCAGCGCGATCACGGGGACGCTGAGGACCGTGTACAGGCCGATCGGGTACACCTCGCCGGTGGCCTTGTCCGTCATGGTGTCGAACGCGATGAGCACGGTGATCGCGGCCAGGGCGCCCAGGCCGAGCCAGCTCGTCCACGGCGAACCGGGCATGGGCAGGGTCGAGGCGGAGCCGCCCCGCTTCCTGCGCAGCATGAGCTGGCAGGCGAAGATGGAGCCCCAGGTGAAGATCACGCCGATCGAGGCAGTGTTGAGGGCGAGGTCGAAGGCGTGGGTCCCGCCGGCCCAGATGTTCACCAGGATGCCCACGAGGTAGACCGTGGCGATCGCGAGGATCGCGGCGTACGGCACCCGCCGCGAGGACATGCGGGTGAGCCAGTGCGGGGCGTGGCCGTTGTCCGCCATCGTGCGGAAGATCCGGCCGATCGAGTAGAGGCCGGTGTTGCACGAGCTGAGCGCGGCGGTGATGACCACGAGGTTCATGACGTCGCCGATCCAGCCCGCGCCGAGCTGGTCGAAGACCGTGACGAAGGGGCTGACCCCGGCCTCGTACTGGCCCGACGGGAGGAGCATGGCCAGCAGGAGCACGGACCCGACGTAGAAGACCACGATGCGCAGCACCACGGCGCGGATGGCGCGCGGCACCTCGCGCTGGGGGTCCTCCATCTCCCCGGCGGTGATGCCCACCAGCTCGATCGCGTTGTAGGCGAAGATCACGGCGTTGAGCACCAGGACCATGGCGAAGACGCCGTGCGGGAACATCCCCCCGTCGCCGGCCAGGAGGTTCGCGGGTGCGGCGCGGGTGGCGCCGATCTGGGTGTTGAGGACCACCATGACGGTCCCGGCGATGAGGAAGAGGCTGATGGCTCCGACCTTGAGCACGGACGCCCAGAACTCGAACTCGCCGAACGCCCTGACGCTCAGGAGATTCACGGCCACCAGCAGCACCAGGGCGCACACCGCCGAGACCTCGACGGGGACGTTGGGGAAGAAGTACTGGAAGTACAGGCCGATCGCGAGGAGTTCGGCGATGCCCGTCATGGCCCAGTTCACGAAGTACATCCAGCCGGAGAGGTACGCGCCCTTGGGGCCGAACATCTCCCCCGCGTAGCTCACGAACGAGCCCGAGGTCTGCCGGTACATGACCAGTTCGCCGAGCGCGCGCATGAGCAGGTACGCGATCGCGCCGGCGATCGCGTAGGAGAAGACGAGCGCGGGGCCGGTCGAGGCGAGGCGGCCGCCGGCTCCCATGAACAGGCCGACGCCGATGGCGCCGCCCATCGCGATCATCTGCACATGGCGGCGGGTGAGGGACTTCTGGTAGCCCTCCGCGGAGACGGCGGCGGGCGAGGAATGGTCGTGCACTGGCAAAGCGGTCCTTCGAGAGGCGTGCCCGCGCCGGCCGGCCCGGGCCGCCGTCCAGTGTAAGCACCCGCGGCGTGCCCCAGATCTGCGCTGTGGCACAGGTCTCGTGTGGCGCGCGCCTCACCCACCGCGGTGACCTCGCGCTCCCACGGCGCGACCTGGTGCTCCCCCCGCGTGAGCTCGCGGATCGGGCTAGCGGGGCACGGCGGCGCGGACGACGGCGGCCGTCGCCTCCGCGATCGCCCTCTCCTCGTCGGTGGGAACCACCAGCAGCGGGATGGCGGAATCGGGGGACGAGACCGTCCGGGGCTCCTTCGAGCGGACGGCGTTGAGGCCCTCGTCGAGCAGCACGCCGAGGGCGCCGAGGCGGGCGGCCACGCGGGCCCGGAACGCGGCGGAGTTCTCCCCGATCCCGGCGGTGAACACGATGGCCTTCGCCCCGCCGACCGCGACGTGGTAGCCGCCGATGTACTTCGCGAGCCGGTACGACGCCACGTCGAGGGCCACCTGCGCGCGCCGGTCCCCGCTCTCGGCGGCCTCCACGACGGTGCGCATGTCGTTCGAGCCCGCGAGCGCCTTGAGTCCGGACTCTCGGTTGAGGAGGTCGTCGATCTCGTCCGCACCGTGGCCCTGCCGGGCGAGGAACACGAGGATCGAGGGGTCGAGGTCGCCGGAGCGCGTGCCCATGACGAGGCCCTCGAGCGGGGTGAACCCCATGGACGTGTCGATGCTCTCCCCGCCCTGCACGGCTGTGGCGGACACGCCGTTGCCGAGGTGGAGCACCACGCCGTCGAACTCCTCCGGGGCGATCCCCATGAGCTCGGCCGCACGCCCGGCGACGTACTGGTGCGAGGTGCCGTGGAAGCCGTAGCGGCGGATCCCATGGTGCGTGTACAGCCAGTTGGGCACGGCGTAGCGCCATGCGTGCTCGGGGATGGTGCGGTGGTAGGCCGTGTCGAAGACGGCCACCTGCGGCATCTCGGGCCACTTGGAGGCGATGGCGCGCAGGCCCAGCACGTTGGCGGGGTTGTGGAGCGGTGCGAGCGGATTGAGCCGCTCGATGGCGCGGGTGATCTCGTTGTTAACGAGGACCGGCTCCGAGAACCGCTCGCCCCCGTGGACCACGCGGTGCCCCACGGCGTCGACCGTGCGGTCGCCGAGCACGCGGTGCAGCTCGGCATCGACCTGGCCGAGCGCCTCGGCATGGTCCGCAGGACCGCCGTCGAACCCGATCCGCTCGATCAGCCCCTCGGCGAGGACCGCCGGCTCCGGCTCCCGGCCGCCGTCGGCCTCCCCGACGTCGCGGAGCTGGTACTTCAGGGAGGACGAGCCGGAGTTGATGACGAGGACGAGCACGCGGGACTCCTTGGGGCGGGACGGGACCGGGCGGACCGGGACTGGGGCTAGACGGCCTGGGCGGCGGGCTGGGCGGCGGCGCGGACGCTCTGGGCCTGGATGGCGGTGATGGCGACGGTGTTGACGATGTCCTCGACGGTGCAGCCGCGGGAGAGGTCGTTGACCGGCTTGCGCAGCCCCTGCAGGACGGGGCCGACGGCGACGGCCCCGGAGGACTGCTGGACCGCCTTGTAGGTGTTGTTGCCCGTGTTCAGGTCCGGGAAGATGAACACGGTCGCCTGCCCGGCGACGTCGGACCCGGGCAGCTTCGAGGCCGCGATGGAGGCGTCCACGGCGGCGTCGTACTGGATGGGCCCCTCCACGGCCAGGTCCGGGCGGTGGGCGCGGACCAGCTCGGTGGCGCGGCGGACCTTGTCCACGGCCTCCCCCGACCCCGAGAGCCCGGTCGAGTAGGAGAGCATCGCCACCCTCGGCTCGACGCCGAACTCGGCGGCCGTCTCCGCCGACGCCAGCGCGATGTCCGCGAGCTGCTCCTCGTTCGGCTCCGGGTTCACGGCGCAGTCCCCGTAGACGAGCACGCGGTCCGCCATGAGCATGAGGAACACCGAGGAGACGATCTTGACGCCGGGCTTGGTCTTGACGAATTCCAGCGCCGGCCGGATGGTGTGGGCTGTCGTGTGCGCGGCGCCGGAGACCATGCCGTCCATGATCCCGAGCTGGACCATCATGGTGCCGAAGTAGCTCACATCGAGCATGACCTCGAGGGCCTTGGCGAGGTCGACGCCGCGGTGGGCGCGCAGCCGTGCGTACTCCTCGGCGAACCGCTCGCGCAGCGGCGACGAGGCCGGGTCCACCACGTCGATGCCCTCGAGCGGGACGCCGTTGGCGGCCGCGATCTCCCGGACCTGGCTCTCGTTGCCCAGGAGCGTCAGGTCGCACACGTCGCGGCGGTGGAGGATGTCCGCCGCCCGCAGGATGCGCACGTCCGTGCCCTCGGGCAGCACGATCCGCGTGCGCTGCGCGCGTGCCCGTCCGATGAGCTCGTGCAGGAAGCGCAGGGGCGTCATCGTGTCGGGGCGGGGCAGGTTGAGCCGTTCGACGAGCTCGTCGTCGTCCACGTGCCGGGCCCACGCCCCCAGGGCGGAGGCGACCTTGCGGCGGTGGCCTGTCCAGATCTCGCTGCGGACCTCGGAGACGGCGCGGGCGGCGTGGTAGGTGTCGCCCTCGTAGGCGAAGACCGGGAAGGGGGCCTGCGCGAGCAGCGGCAGGATGTGCGCATCCGGTGCGAGGCCGCCGGTGAGGATCATCGCCGCCGGCACGGGGAACTCGGGGGAGAACGTCGAGGCGAGGGCACCGACCATGACGTCGGCGCGGTCGCCGGGGACGATCACCAGGTCGCCGTTCTCGAGCGCGCCGATGAAGTTCGCCACGCTCATGGCCGCAACCTTCACGCCGCTGACCTCACGCTCCATGTCGGCGCTCCCGGCGATCTGCCGCAGCGCGAGCGCCCCCGAGACTTCCCCGGTGGTGGGCCGGGAGATCTCAGCGAGCTCGGGCAGCACGTATACCGGCCGGTGGGAGACCCCGGGCCGGATGGCGGCCCTGATCGCGTCCATCGCCTCGGGGTCGGCGCGGTTGACCATCATCACGAGGAGGCTGCAGCGGGCGGCATACAGCTCCTTGCGTGCCACGTCGACGGCGTCGGCGATCTCCTCCGGGGTGCGGTCCCGGCCGCTCACGACGGCGAGCATGGGGCAGCCGAGGTCATTGGAGAGGCGGGCGTTGAGGGCGAACTCGACAGCCGAGTCCTGCCCGGTCAGGTCGGTGCCCTCGACGATCACGATGTCCACACGGGCGGCGATCTCCGCGAAGACCTCGACGCAGCGCGCGTCGATCTCCTCGCGCTGGCCCTCGGCGAGGAGCCGACGGACCTCGCGGGCGGAGAGCCCGCCGCGGCACACCGCCGGGTCGAGGCCGAACCGCGAGCGCATGAGGGCCACCATGGGGTCGTCGTCCGGCTGCTCGGCCATCGCCACCGGCTTGAAGAATCCGATGCTCCCCGTGCGCGCGTGGAGGGCCTCGGCCACCCCGAGGGCGATGAGCGACTTCCCCGAGCCCGGGGTGGTGGCGCTGACGTAGATGCCTCGTGACATGTGGGCTCCTGTTCGGGTGCCGCCGGCCTGGTCAGGACCAGTCTTGCAGGTCGTCGGCACCCGCGCCCTGCCCCTCGGCGGCGGGTCTCGGGCGGTGTGCTCCTTGACACGTCCGGGGGTCATGGGATTACCTAATGAACATTCGGTAAAGAATTGCGAGAAGGTGCCCCATGAGCGAAGCTGCTCCCGCCCACACGCTGGCCCACCCGATCCTCACGGACGACTACGCGACGGAATGGATGGGCCTGTCGGTCCTCGACCTCGGGGACGGCACGGCCACCGTGTCCACGACACTGCGGCGGGAGATGCTCAACGGCTTCGGCATCGCCCACGGCGGGATGCTCTTCGCCATCGCCGACTCTGCCTTCGCCCTCGCGTGCAACCCGCACACGCCCGAGGAGGGCCACAACACCATCACGGTCGCCGCCGGCGTCGACGTGAACTTCCTCGCCCCCGCCCACGAGGGCGAGCTCATCACGGCCGTCGCCGCCCGCCGGGCCAACGCCGGCCGCAGCGGCCTCTACGACATCCAGGTCTTCGCCTCCCCCCCGGACACCCCCCACACGGCGGAGGCCCCCGGCCGCCTCGTGGTCGAGTTCCGCGGCCGGTCCCGGACCATCCCCCAGCGCTAGCCGGGCCGCTCGGCCCGGCGGCAGAGCACGACGGCGCGTGGCCGCCGTCGTGCGCCGCGGACCGCCGCTCCCCCCGCACCGACCCCGCCCCTCCCCAGCCGACAACGAAGTGAGCACCGCAGTGACCCAGACCGCATCCGCCCCCGAGACACCCACCGCCTCAGCCTTCGGCCCCGCCGTCCTCGACGCCGAGGAGACGATGAGCCGCGACGAGATCGAGGCCCTGCAGCTGACCCGCCTCAAGGAGACGGTCAAGTACGCCTACGAGCGCGTGCCCCACTACACGCGCAAGTTCGACGAGGCCGGGGTCCGCCCCGAGGACCTCAAGGAGCTCGACGACCTCGCCAAGTTCCCGTACACCACGAAGGAGGACCTCCGCGAGGAGTACCCGTTCGGCATGTTCGCCGTGCCGATGAACCAGGTCACCCGCATCCACGCCTCCTCCGGCACCACGGGCCGCCCCACCGTGGTCGGGTACACGAAGCAGGACCTCGACACCTGGGCCACGATCGTGGCGCGCTGCTTCCGCGCGGCCGGCGTGCGCCCCGGGATGAAGGTCCACAACGCCTACGGCTACGGCCTCTTCACCGGCGGCCTCGGCGCGCACTCGGGCATCGAGAAGCTCGGCGCCACGGTCATCCCGATGTCCGGCGGCCAGACGGAGAAGCAGATCCAGCTCATCGAGGACTTCGCCCCGGACGCCATCTGCTGCACGCCGACCTACCTGCTCACCATCGGCGACGCGATGCTGCACAAGGGCCTCGACCCCCGCAAGACCTCGCTCAAGTACGCCGTGCTCGGCGCCGAGCCGTGGACCAACGAGATGCGCGCCGAGCTCGAGGAGATGTTCGGCCTCAAGGCCTCGGACATCTACGGCCTCTCCGAGGTCATGGGCCCCGGCGTGGCGGGCGAGTCCGTCGAGACCCAGGACGGCTCGCACATCTGGGAGGACCACTTCCGCCCGGAGATCGTGGACCCGTTCGACCTGACGAAGACCAAGGCCGACGGCGAGACGGGCGAGCTCGTCTTCACGTCCCTGACCAAGCAGGCCCTGCCGATCATCCGGTACCGCACCAAGGACCTCTCCACCCTGCTGCCGGGCACCGCCCGGCCGGGGCACCGCCGCATGGGGCGCATCTCGGGCCGCACGGACGACATGATCATCCTGCGCGGGGTGAACCTGTTCCCCTCGCAGATCGAGGAGATCGCCCTGCGCATCCCGGAGCTGAGCCCGCACTTCCAGCTCGTCCTGACCCGCCCCGAGGGCCGCCGCATGGACGAGCTCACCGTCAGGATCGAGCCGCGCGACGGCACCACGCCCGAGCAGCGCGACGCGGCCGGCGCAACGCTGCGCCAGCAGATCAAGATCCACATCGGCTCCTCGTGCCGGATCGACGTCGTGGAGCCCGGCTCGCTCGAGCGCTCCAACGGCAAGCTCCGCCGCATCTACGACCTGCGCGAGAAGCAGGCCTGAGCCACACCGCCCGACGGGGCCGCCGGTTCAGCCGGCGGCCCCGTTCCCTTCCCTAGACTGGATCCCATGCCTTCAGCACCTGCCGCCGCCTCCGGCGCCTCCTCCACGGGCCGCCGGGGCCGCCCCGGCTACGACCAGCAGACGGTGCTCAACGTCGCCGTGGAGGTCTTCAACCGGCACGGCTACGACGCGACGAGCATGGGCATCCTCGCGGAGAACCTGGGCATCTCCAAGTCCGCGATCTACCACCACGTCCCCTCGAAGGAGGACCTCCTCTCCCTCGCGCTCGAGCAGGCCCTCGGCGGGCTGGAGTCCGTGTGGGAGGCCCCGGAGTCGCAGTCGGGCCGGGCCGAGGAACGCCTCGAGTTCGTGGTCCGCTCGACCGTGCGCGTGCTCACGGAGCGGCTGCCGTTCGTGACGCTCCTGCTGCGCCTGCGCGGGAACACGGAGACCGAGCGGGCCGCCCTCGAGCGGCGCCGCAGCTTCGACCGCAAGGTCGCCGAGCTCATCGCCGAGGCCCGGGCGGAGGGGAGCATCCGCACGGACATCGATCCGCGCACGGCGTCCCGCCTGCTGTTCGGCACGATCAACTCGATCGTCGAGTGGTACCGCCCCGGCGGGGCGCTCACCCCCGCGAAGCTGGCCGACGACGTCGTGGCCGTGCTCTTCGACGGGCTGCACACCCGCAGCTGACGCGGCCCCTCGCCCGGCAGGGGTGAACACTTGCTGAACTGATGGGGAAGCCCGGGCGAAACCGGGAACTTCCGACGGAGGCCGGCCCTAAGGTCGGTGCGGGAACCACCCGCACCGCCAGGGGACCACCATCCACCGTGAGAAAGTCACAGCCCATGCCCAAGTTCAGCATCCGCGCCGCGGCAGCGACGAGCGCAGTGGCGCTCGCCGCCGCAGCGGCGGGAGGCGTCGCCGCCGCCCTGCCCGCCCAGGCCGCGTCCACGACCACCACGCCCATCAAGCACGTCGTCGTCATCTTCGGGGAGAACGTCTCGTTCGACCACTACTTCGCGACCTACCCGAAGGCCGCCAACGCCCCCGGCGAGAAGGTCCAGGGAACCGGCGCCCCGGCGTCGTCCTTCACCGCCGCGCCCAGCACGCCGAAGAAGGTCGACACCCTCGCCAGCGCGGGCCTGCTCGCGCCGAACAACCCGAACTCGGTCCAGCCGTTCCGCCTCAGCCCGGCCCAGGCCGGCACTTGCGACCAGGACCACGCCTACAAGCCCGAGCAGCAGGCCTACAACGGCGGCCTCATGGACAAGTTCGTCCAGTACACGAGCACGGACACCTGCGGCGCGCCGCTCTACGGCCGCAACGGCCTGACCATGGGCTACTACGACGGCAACACCGTCACCGGCATGTGGAACTACGCCCAGCACTTCGCGATGAGCGACAACAGCTACGACGACGAGTTCGGCCCGTCGACCCCCGGCGCCCTGAACCTGGTCTCGGGCCAGACGCACGGCGTGGTGAGCGTTGATCCGTTCACCGGGCAGCAGACCGCGGCGCCGGACGCCTACACGGTCAAGTCGCCGAACACCCAGGGTGTGGGCACCGTGACGGGCGACCCCGACCCGGCCTTCGACGACTGCTCGGACAACAGCCACTCCAAGTCCAATGCCCTCGCCGCCATGCAGGGCACCAACGTGGGCGACCTCCTCAGCGCCAAGGGCGTCTCCTGGGGCTGGTTCCAGGGCGGCTTCCGCCCCCAGGGCACCGCGACGATCAAGGGCACCGACTACGCGCAGTGCACCACGAAGCACTCGTCCGTGGCCGGGGTCTCCTCGATCGACTACAGCCCGCACCACGAGCCGTTCCAGTACTACGCCTCCACCGCGAATCCGCACCACGTCGCCCCCGCGAGCGAGGCCGAGATCGGCCACAGCGGCCCGGCGAACCACCAGTACGACATGACCGACTTCGACAAGGTCGTGAATACGGACAGCATGCCCGCGGTCTCCTTCCTCAAGGCCCCGATGTATCAGGACGGGCACGCCGGCTACTCGGACCCGATCGACGAGCAGCAGTTCGTGGTGAACCAGATCAACGCGATCCAGAAGTCGAAGAACTGGGACTCGACCGCCGTGGTCCTCGCCTACGACGACTCCGACGGCTGGTACGACCACGTCGCGGCCCAGGTGAAGAACGCCTCCAACGACCCGGCGAACGACGCCGCGTGGTGCCAGAACGCTGCGGCCGCGGGGACCCCTGTCCTCGGCGGCTACCAGGACCGCTGCGGCCCCGGCCAGCGCCTGCCCCTGCTCGTGGTCTCCCCCTACGCGAAGAGCAACTTCGTGGACCACACCCAGACCCAGCAGTCCTCGATCCTGCGCTTCATCGAGGACAACTGGGGCCTCGGCCAGCTCGGTGACGGGTCCTTCGACGCCACCGCGGGGTCGCTGGGCGGCATGTTCAACTTCAACGCCCCGCCGCGCCGGGACGGCCTGATCCTCGATCCGGCCAGCGGATCGGTGGTCCCGGGCGCGTACTGCGCCGGCAACGAGGGCCAGCACCTCGGCCAGGGCGGCTCCTGCCGCTGACCCCCGACGCTGCCCCACCTGGACGGGGCCCCACGGCGCGCAACGCGCCGGGGGCCCCGTTGCCATCCCGGGCCCCACCGGCCACGCTTGCCCTATGGCCATCAGGATTTCCCGCGAGCTCAAGCGGCTCCTCCCCCAGCTCCGCTACGAGCCCACGCCCAAGCGGCTGCGGGCGCGCCTCGGCGACGTCCTCGTGCTCGACTCGCGGCGCGCCGTCGTGCTCTGGGAGCCGGGGCGGCACCTGCCGCTCCACGCGGTGCCGGCGGACGATGTCGCGGCGCGCCTCGAGCCGCTCCACGCGGCTCCCGCGCCGGTGCCGGAGGCGCCGGAGGCCTCGGGGCCGCCGAGCTCGCCCGACCCGTTCTCAGCCCACACGGCCGACGGCGAGGCGCTCGCCGTCGTCGTCGGCGGGATCAGGCTGCCGGGCGCGGCGTTCCGGCTCGCCGACCCCGACCTCGCCGGCTACGTGGCCTTCGACACGGATGCGTTCGCGTGGTTCGAGGAGGACGAGCCGGTGATCGGCCACGCGCGGGACCCGTTCAGCCGGATCGACATGCGGGCCAGCCGTGCGCACGCCCGCGTCCTGCTCGACGGCGTGGTCCTCGCCGAGTCGAGCGAGACCGTGCGCCTCTTCGAGGGGCAGCTGCCGCCCCGGACCTACTTCCGCCGCGAGGACGTCCACTGGGACCGGCTCGCCGAGGATCCGCTGCGGACGGTCTGCCCCTACAAGGGGGTCGCGGAGTACTGGACGGCGCCCGGCCTGGGCGAGACGCGGCCCGTGGCCTGGAGCTACGGGGCCACGACGCCGAGTTTCCCGGAGATGGCCCAGATCCGCGGCCTGGTCGCCTTCTTCGACGAGCGCGTGGACGTCGAGGTGGACGGCGAACGGACCGCCCGGCCGCGGAGCCCGTGGTCGTGATAATCCGCAGCCTGGATGCAATTTTTTCCCGGATGAACTTGTCTGCGCCCTCCGGGCCTGCCTACACTCGAGAGCGTGACCTGCATCTCAATGGCGCGATGCAGGTTTTTCTCTGCCCTCGTTCGGGAGCCCCTCCTCGGGCCGCCGCTGACCCATGAGATCCGCTGATCGGGGACTGACCCCGCGCCGGGCGTTCCTGGCGCTCGCCCTGGCCGGCGCGGCGTCCGGTGCGGCCGCAGCGCTGGGCGCGTGCACGCCGTCGTCCACCCCACGGCCGTCCGCGGCCGGGAGCGCGGCCGCGCCGACCCCGGGCGCCGCATCGGCCCCGACGGTGGCTGGCACCGTCACCGGCGGACTGGACACCCCGTGGTCCATCGCCTTCCTGCCCGGAGGCTCGGCGCTGGTGTCCGAACGCGGCACCGGCCGCATCCTCGAAGTGCCCGCGGGCGGCGGGGAGCCCCGCGAGGCTGGCCGGATCGCCGTGCGCACCGACACCAGCGAGGGCGGCCTTCTCGGCCTCGAGCTCTCGCCGCGGTTCGCAGACGATTCCACGGTCTTCGCGTACTACACGGCCGCGGGCGGCAACCGGGTCGTGGCGCTGCGCTGGGACGGGCGCTCGGCGGGCGGCGAGCGGGTGCTCGTCGACGGGATCCCCGCCGGGACGTTCCACAACGGCGGCCGGATCAAGGTGGGCCCGGACGGGCTGCTGTACATCGGCACCGGGGACGCGACCCGGCAGCCCAACTCCCAGGACCTCGGCAGCCTGGGCGGGAAGGTCCTGCGCGTGGCGCTCGACGGTTCGCCGGCGCCGGGGAACCCGTTCGGGACCCGGATCTACACCTACGGCCACCGCAACGTCCAGGGCCTCGCCTGGGATTCCGGCGGGCGGCTCTGGGCCAGCGAGCTCGGGCCCGACCGCGACGACGAGCTCAACCTGCTCACGCCGGGCGCGCAGTACGGGTGGCCCAGCGTGACGGGCGCCCGCAGCGTCAACGGCAGCATCCCGGCCGTGCACGTGTGGCCGAACACGGCGGACGCGTCACCGAGCGCTCTCGCCATCGTGGACGACATCGCCTATGTGGCCTGCCTTCGAGGCGAGCGCCTGTGGTGGCTCCCGCTCCCCGCGCCGGGCGCACCGGTGCCGGGCGGCGGGACGCTGCCGGGGGCGGCCGAGTACTTCCGGGGCCAGTACGGCCGGCTCCGGGACGTGGTCCGGGTCCCCGGGCGCCGGGAGCTGTGGATCGCGACGAACGAGGGCAAGGGCTCGCGGATTCTCGCCGTCGCGGTCTAGCACCCCCCCTCCTACCCCGACGCGGGGTAACCTCCCATCCGACGCGAGGTCACCTCTTCACGAACGCGGGGTCACCTCCCGAGGAAGCACTCAAGCTTCTTCGAGAGGTGACCCCATGATGGGAAAGACCTGACCCCGCGATGCGGCAGAGGTGACCCCGCGATGTGGCGAAGGCAGGGCGCTCAGTCGGGCTGGGCGGCCCTGGCCTCCTTGACCCGGGCCGCGACCGCACCATGGAGCGGGTGCGCAGCGGACAGGCCCGTGATCTCCTCCACGAGGGCCTCGTCGGTGGACCCGCCCGCGAGCATGGCCTGGAGGCGCTGGGCCTCCTCGTCGTCGGGCGCGTCGAAGGCGAGGGCAGCGCCCATCGCCTCCAGGAGCGCGTCGGCAGGCATGCCGCGCTCGGCGAGCTCGGCGGCTGGGCCGACGAACCGCTCGTGTCGGGACAGCTTGCGCAGCGGCGCCCGGCCCACGCGCTCCACCGGGTCCGGCAGCTCGGGGTTGGCGAACCGGCCGAGGATCTTCTCGACGTACGCCTGCTGCTGCTCTGGCGCGAAGCCGTACTTCGCCACGAGCAGGGACTTGGTCTCGGCGAGGACCGCCTCGACCTTCGCCCGGACTTCTGGCATCGCGAGCGCATCCGAGATCTTCTCGGCCCCCGCGCGCCGCCCGAAGTACGCCGCGGAGGCGTGCCCGGTGTTGACCGTGAAGAGCTTGCGCTCGATGTACGGGCCGAGCGAGTCGACCCAGGTCACGCCAGGGATGTCCGGCACGTCGTCGCCGAAGGGCCCCTGCTCGATCGCCCATTCGAAGTACGGCTCCACGCGCACGTCGAGGCCGCCGGAGGGGTCCTGGGTCGGCACGATGCGGTCCACCGCGGTGTTGGCGAACACGGCGCGCGCGTCCACGGCCGCGTCGTCGAGCCCCTCCCCCGCCGCCGCGGCGCGGACCTCCGCCTCGAGGATGTCCGTGGCATTGATCGCGTTCTCGCAGGCCATGACGGCGAGCGGGCCCGCGCCGGCGGGACGCGCGGCGATGCCGCGCGCAATCGCCGGTGCGACGAACTTGAGGATGGTCGGGCCGACCGCCGTGGTGACGATCTCGGCCTCCGCGATGCGGTCGACAAGCTCGGCCTCGTTCGTGGCCGAGTTCACCGCCGCGTAGCCGTCCACCACGTGGTCGACGCCGCCCTGGCCCACCTCGTGCACGGTGTACGAGGTGGTGGCGTTGATCGCGTCGATGAGCGGCGCCGCCACGTCGGCGAACACGAGCCGGTAGCCGGCGTTGTGGAGCAGAAGCCCCACGAAGCCGCGGCCGATGTTCCCCGCGCCGAAGTGGACCGCCGCGCCCCGGGACCCTGCCGATGCCTCGCTCACGCGTTCACCTTTCCGAAGATGTCCAGGACCTCGTCGGCAGTCGTCGCGGCCTCGAGTCGGGCCACCTGCTCCTTGTCGCCGAAGACCTTGGCGATCTTGGCGAGAATGCCGAGGTGTTCCTTGCCCTTGCCGGCGATGCCGACGACGAACTTCACCGGCTTGCCCTTCCAGTCGACGGGCTCGTCGTAGCGGACGAACGTCACGGCCGAGGCCTGGATGTGGTCCTTGGCCTCGTTGGTGCCGTGCGGGATGGCCAGGAAGTTGCCCATGTATGTGGAGACCGAGCTCTCGCGCTCGTGCATCGAGGCCACGTAGGCGTCGTCGACGGCGCCCGCCTCCTTGAGCAGCCGGCCGGCCTCGTCGATCGCCCCGGCCATGTCCGCGACGGAGCCCGTGAGGACGATTGATTCGCGGCGCAGCACGTTCGGCGTCTCCGCGTGGCGGTGCGGCACCGGGACGTGGGAGGCCGCGGCCTCGGACTCGGAGGCGGGCTCGGCCTTGGCGGCGACGCCCTCGAACGGCACGTCCTCGGTGGCCTCCTGCTCGTCGAGGAGCGCGACGATCTCGTCGTACTTGGGGCTGCCCATGAAGTTGTCGACCGTGACGATCTGGGCGCTCGGGGTCTTCTGCTCCGCCCTCAGGGCCAGGTCCTGGTGGACCACCACCATGTCGTAGGTGTCCGTGAGGTTCGCGATGGCCTGGTTGACCACTGTGACGTCCTTGTGGCCCGCGGCGCGGATCTTGTTGCGCAGCACCGAGGCACCCATCGCGGAGGAGCCCATGCCGGCGTCGCACGCGAAGACGATCTTCTTGATCTCGGTCACGGTGGCGACTCCGCCGGCAGCACCGCCCCGGAGCATGCTCGAGGCCATGGACTTCTTGCCCTTCATGCCCTCCATCTGGGAGGTGGCCGCGGCCAGATCACCCTCGCCCTTGTCCTTGGACGTCCGCAGGATCACCGAGGCGATGACGAAGGAGACGGCGCTGGCGAGCAGCACCGACAGGATCACGCCGAAGTAGCTGTCCTTCGACGTCTGCGCCAGCACGGCGATGATCGACCCCGGGGCGGCCGGGGCGACGAGCCCGGAATGGGTGACCGCGAGGGTCGCGATGCCGGTCATGCCGCCAGCCATCGTGGCGAGGATGAGGATCGGCTTCATCAGAACGTACGGGAAGTAGATCTCGTGGATGCCGCCGATGAAGTGGATGAGCGCGGCACCGGGGGCCGAGGCCTTGGCCGCGCCGCGGCCGAAGAACATGTAGGCCAGCAGGATCCCGAGGCCGGGGCCGGGGTTGGCTTCGAGCAGGAACAGGATCGACTTGCCCTGCTCGAGGGACTGCTGGGTGCCGAGCGGGGTGAGGACGCCGTGGTTGATGGCGTTGTTGAGGAACAGAACCTTGGCCGGCTCGATGAAGATCGAGGTGAGCGGGAGCAGACCGTTGCTGACGAGGAACTCGACGACCCGGCCCGCCTGCTCAGTGAACCACGTCACGACGGGGCTGATCGCGTAGAACCCGAACAGGGCAAGAATGGCGCCCCAGATGCCGGCGGCGAAGTTGTTGACAAGCATCTCGAAGCCCGGCTTGATCTTGCCGTCCCAGATGGCGTCGATCTTCTTCATCGTCCAGCCGCCCAGGGGGCCCATGATCATGGCGCCGATGAACATCGGGATGCCGGCGCCGATAATCACGCCCATGGTGCCGATGGCCCCGACCACACCGCCGCGGACATCGTAGACGGCCTTGCCGCCGGTGTAGGCGATGAGAAGAGGGAGGAGGTAGGTGATCATCGGTCCGACGAGGCCCACGTAAGGCTTGCCGTCGGGGCCGTTGCCAAAGCCGCCGAGGGCCCCGACGGGGAGCCAGCCCTTCTCGATGAAGAGGGCCGTGATGAGCCCCCAGGCGATGAAGGCGCCGATATTGGGCATGATCATGCCCGAGAGGAACGTGCCGAACTTCTGCACCCCGGCCCGGGCCGTGTGCAGTCGCGACGGCGCTGCTGTGGTCGACATGGTGATCCTGCTTTCTGTTCAGGACGCAGCACGCGGCTGCTGGGATCGGGGTCAGCTCGTCCGGTCAGTCCGGCGTCCGGGCGGCGCGTCGGGCGCGCTCGAGAGCCGGTGGAGCCATTCGAGGAAGAGCTTCATCTCGGTGCCGGACAGCTGGTCCGGGTGCGAGGACTGGAGCGTGGCGTTGAGGGCGATGGCCGCAGCCACGTAGCTGGGCTGCCCGTCCTGGCCGGCCGGCGCTCCCGCGCGGGGGATGTCTACGAGGGTGGGGTCCGTGAGCACCGAGCGCAGGACGGCGTCCCGGGTCTGGACCGAGAGGGCGGAGGCAGACACCGGCCGGCCGGGTCCGTCCGACGACGTGTCCCCGCTGCCCGCGGTGGTGTCCGCGATGAGCATGAGGGTCACACCGATATTGGAGGCGAGGACGGCGCGCGCGGCCTCCACGGGACGGACGGCGAGCTGCCCGGCGACGGCGAGCCTCGTGAGCTCGGCTTCGAGGAGGCGTTCGGCCTCCACGACCACCCCTGGGCGGCGGCTCGGCCCGGCGTTGCCGAACATGAGCAGGTACAGCTGGGCATGGGTGACGCCGAACTGCACGTGCACGTCCCAGAGCCGCTTGACGTCCTCGATGGGCGCGTCCGTGCGCTCGATGCTGCCCTCGCTCCGGATGAACTCCTCGAAGCCGCGCGCGACGACGGCCTCCATGAGGCCGTCCTTGTCCCCGAAGTGGTGGTACAGGGTGGGCGCGGTGACCCCCGCCCTCTCGGTGATCTGGCGGGTGGAGACGGTGTTCCCGTCGGAGGCCGCCACGAGTTCCATGGCTGCCTGGAGGATGCGCTCCCGGGGCGAGGGTGCGGCGGCGCGCTGCTGCAGCTTCTCCGCTGCGGCATCTCCGGCCACCTCGACCGCCCCTTTGCGCATGGCCGCTACGGTAGTCGATATAGCAGCGCTATACAAGGGGCGGCTGTGATCCCCGCCATGCCGCCCTTGCTACCGTGGGCGCATGGACTCCCCCAGCCCCGAGGAGGCGGCGCGCAGGGCCGCCGTCATGCGTCACCACGAGCCGGTGGACGGCGAGGATCCGGGGGTCGGGCCGCCGCCGCCCGCCGTCCCGATCCGCGTGGTGGCGTACGACGCCGCGTGGCCGGCGCAGTTCCACGAGGTCGCCGCCGGGATCCGCGCCGACCCCGCGGAGGTGCCGCAGGTGAACCTGCACGTGTTCGCCCCCGGCTGTCCTGAGGCGGAGCGGCACCGTATGTTCCGCGCCGCGGGGTGGATTGATGACCCGCAGGCCACATCGTCACGCTGAGGAGCACACGCCATGGCCCCCACTTTCGTCTACATCGCCTGCGCCGGCGGCGGCGCCGTCGACACGCTCTCCCTCGACCCGATCTCCGGCCGGCTCGAGCTCGTCTCGCGCGCCAAGGGCCTGCCGAAGGTCACCGCGCTCACCCTCGACCCCGCCGGCACGCTGTACGCCGGCGTGAACGGGGAGCCGCGGCGCACGGTGGCCCTCGCGCTCGACCCCGCGAGCGGCGCGGCCTCGCCCGCCGGCGTGCGCGAGGTCCCTGCCACGACGTGCTTCCTGTCGCTGCGCCCCGACCGCGAGGTGCTCTTCAGCGCGTCGTACCACGAGGGGCTCATGGCGGCCTACGCGGTCCCGGGCCCGGACGGTTCCGCCGGCCCGGTCACCGAGTACCGCTCGGGGCCCAACACCCATTCGGCCGTCCCGAGCCCGGACGGCCGCTTCGTCTACGCGGCATCCCTCGGGGCGGACCGCATCTCGTGGTTCCCGATCGAAACCGGGACCGCCGGCGGCGGGGTGGTCCGGCCTGCCGGCCACGTGGACGCCGCCCCGGGCTCGGGGCCCCGCTTCCTGCGCCACAGCGCGGACGGCCGGCGCGTGTACGTGAGCCACGAGCGCACCGGGACCGTGGACGTGTACGCGCGCGACGCCGGGACGGGCGCCCTCGAGCTGATGCAGCGGACCTCGGCCGTGGAGGGCCTGGACCTGGAGCCCGGGCCGATCCGCTCGCCCCGGACCCCTGACCCGGGCCCCGGCGTGGTGTGGTGCGCAGACCTCCGCCTGACGCCGGACGAGCGGTTCGTGTACGTCACGGAGCGCTCCACGAGCACGATCGCCGCGTTCTCCGTGGCCCACGACGGCCGCCTGTCCTTCCTGCGGCGGACCGAGACCGAGGCGCAGCCGCGCGGGATCGGGATCGACCCCTCGGGCGGCTGGCTCCTGGCGTGCGGGGAGAGGTCCGGCCACGTCACCTCCTACGCCATCGGCCAGGACGGCCGGCTGGACCCCGTGGGGCGGGCCGAGACAGCGGCGGGCCCGCTGTGGATCGAATGCTGGAGGCCCGCACGGGCCGACTAGTGTTGGACCATGGGTGAGGGGACCACTGTCGGGCCACCTGGGGAACGCGCCCCCGCTGCGACCGGCGGGCTGACCGCCGAGGAGGTCGCCGAGCGGGTCGCGTCCGGCGCCACGAACGATGTCCCGACGCGCCCGGGCCGCAGCACGTGGGAGATCGTCCGCGCGAACGTCTTCACCCGCATCAACGCGATCTTCGCGGTGCTCGCGGCGATCATCTTCGCCACCGGCCACCTGCTGGACGGGCTGTTCGCCGGCCTCATCGTGGCCAACTCGATCGTGGGCATCGTCCAGGAGCTGCGCGCCAAGCGCACCCTGGACCGGCTCGCGATCGTGGGACAGGCGCACCCCCACGTGCGCCGGGACGGCACCACCGTGCAGCTGCCGCCGCACGGCATTGTGCTCGACGACGTGATCGAGCTCGGGCCCGGCGACCAGGCCGTCGTAGACGGCGAGGTGCTCTGGGCGCAGGGCCTCGAGCTCGACGAGTCCCTGCTCACCGGCGAGGCCGACCCGATCCCGAAGACTCCGGGCAGCCCTGTCCTCTCCGGCTCCTACGTCTCCGCCGGCACGGGGCTGTACCGGGCCACCAAGGTGGGCCGTGAGGCGTACGCCGCCCAGCTCGAGGCCGAGGCGAGCAAGTTCACCCTGGTCGACTCCGAGCTGCGCAGCGGCATCAATACAATCCTCAAGGTCATCACGTGGCTGCTCGTGCCGGCGGGCCTCCTCTCGGTCTACAACCAGCTCACCGGCCGGCAGGCGCTGCCGGACGCCCTCCGCGGCATGGTCGCGGCCCTCGTGCCCATGGTCCCCGAGGGTCTCATCCTCATGACCACGATCGCGTTCGCCGTGGGAGTGGTGCGGCTCGGGCGGCGCAACTGCCTCGTCAACGAGCTGCCGGCGATCGAGGGGCTGGCCCGCGTGGACGTGGTCTGTGCGGACAAGACCGGCACCCTGACGGAGAACGCGATGGAGCTCGCCGAGGTGCGCGGCCTCGCGCCGGGTGGTGCGGCACCGAGGCACGACGCCGGCCCGCACCTCCCCGAGCATCGGCTCGCCCTCGCGGCCCTCGCCGCCGCGGACCAGCGCCCGAACGCGAGCATGCAGGCCATCCGGGACGCCTTCCCGGACTCCCCCGGCTGGGCGACGGCCCAGACCCTGCCGTTCTCCTCGGCGCGCAAGTACGGCGGCGTCGTGTTCGAGGGCCACGGGGCGTGGCTGCTCGGGGCTCCGGACGTGCTGCTCCCTGCCGGCTCGCCCGCGCGGGCCGAGGCCGAGGAGATCGGGGCGCGGGGGCTGCGGGTGCTCCTGCTGGCCCGCGCGGCGCGGCTCCCCGAGGCGTCCCCCCAGCCGGGAGGCGACGCCGCAGGCGGAACCCGGCCGGGCGGCGTCGTGCGCGGGGTCGAGCCCGAGGCGCTCGTGGTGCTCGAGCAGAAGGTGCGCGAGGACGTGCGCCCCACGCTCGACTACTTCGGGGCGCAGCACGTCACGGTCAAGGTCATCTCCGGCGACAACGCGGCCTCGGTCGGGGCGGTCGCGGGCCAGCTCTCGCTGCCGGGCGCGGAGGCGCCGGTGGACGCGCGGACGCTGCCCGAGGACGGCGAGGCCCTCGCGGATGCAGTCGAGGAGCGGACCGTATTCGGCCGGGTGGGCCCGGCGCAGAAGCGCGCCATGGTCCGGGCCCTGCAGGACCGCGGGCACACCGTGGCCATGACGGGCGACGGCGTCAACGACGTCCTCGCGCTCAAGGACGCGGACATCGGGGTCGCGATGGGCGCCGGCAGCCCGGCGGCACGGGCCGTCGCGCAGATCGTGCTGCTCGACAACCGGTTCGCGACGCTCCCGCACGTGGTCGGCGAGGGGCGGCGCGTGATCGGGAACATCGAGCGGGTCGCGAACCTGTTCCTGACCAAGACGGTGTACTCGGTGCTCCTCGCGCTCCTGGTCGGCGTGCCCGGGCTGATCGGCCTCGAGGCGCTGCCGTACCCGTTCCTGCCCCGCCACGTCACCATCACCGGCTGGTTCACGATCGGCCTGCCGGCGTTCGTCCTCTCGCTCGCGCCGAACCACGACCGCGCGCGCCCCGGCTTCGTCGGGAGGGTCCTGCGGATGGCGATCCCGGCCGGGATGGTCATCGCGGCGGCCTCGTTCACGTCCTACCTGCTGGTCCGCCCCGCGGTGGCCGACGGCGGGACCACCCAGGTGCAGGCGAGCACCTCCGCGCTCATAACGCTCATCGCGATCGCGCTCTGGGTGCTGGCGATCGTCGCCCGGCCCTACGCGTGGTGGAAGGTGCTGCTCGTGGCAGCCATGATGGCCGCCTCCTACGCGATGTTCGCCATGCCGCTCACCCGAGAGCTGTTCGAGCTCGACCCGGGCAATGCCGGGCACACGTGGACGGCGCTGGCCTGCGCGGGCGCCGGAATCGTGCTGGTCGAGCTCGCGTGGTGGGTGGACGGCTGGCTGCGGAGGGTACGGACCACGCGCGCGTAGCGGTCCTGGGCAGCGGGCGCGGGAGGGTCAGGACCACGCCTCGGGGTTGACGGGGTGGTCCGGGGTCCGGCCCTCGGCCATCGCGATGGCGTTCAGGGCGCTGAGCCGGGACATCTCAGCACGGACGGAGACCGTGGCGCTTCCGATGTGCGGCAGCAGGACGGTGTTGGGCAGGTCCGCGAGTCCGGGCGCGAGCCGGGGCTCGTCCTCGAAGACGTCCAGGCCGGCGCCGGCGATCGTCCCGCTGCGCAGGGCCCGCACGAGCGCGGCCTCGTCGACCACGGGCCCGCGGGCCGTGTTGATGAGGATCGCCGAGGGCTTCATGCGCCCCAGGACGTCCGCGTCCACGAGGTGGCGGGTGCCCTCGGTGAGGGGGACGTGGAGGGAGAGGTAGTCGCTCTCGGCGACGAGCCCGTCCCAGGAGACCTTGCGGACCCTACCGGCGAACTCGCCCAGCTCGCTCTCGTCCACCGGACGGTCGGCGGGCGGCCGGGGGGCGAACAGCACCTCCATGCCGAAGGCGAGCGCGCGCCGCGCCGTGGCCCGGGCTATGCGGCCGAATCCGGCGAGTCCTAGCGTGCGTCCGGAGACGTCGGCGCCGAGCATGAGCTCGGGCTCCCACCCGCGGAACCGCCCCTCGCGCACCATCCGGTCCGCCTCGATGACCCGGCGCCCGGTGCCCAGGATCAGCAGCATGGCGATGTCCGCGGTGGCGTCCGTCAGGACCCCGGGCGTGTTGCCGACCATGATTCCGCGCCCGGTCGCGGCCGCGATGTCGATGTTGTTGTAGCCGACCGCGAAGTTGGAGATCCCCTTGACCTTCGCCCGTGCCAGCAGCGGTGCATCGATGCGGTCCCGCAGCTGGGTCAGGACAACGTCGAACTCCCCGCTCGCGCACCGCGCCGCGAGGTCCTCGTAAGTCGGCGGCTCCTCGAGCACGGTCACCTCGGCGGCACCGTCCAGGAGGGAGGGGCCGGGTTCGGGGATCGGGGTGGTGACGAGGATCCTGGACCGGGTCACAGGGCCTCCCGGCACGAGGGCACCCCGTCGCCCGGGATGACCCACTCGAAGGCCTTGGCCTTGGACCGGGCGCCCTGGGCTGCCTTGGAACGGTTCGGCTCGCCGAGCTCGCCCAGGAGCGTCTCCGAGAGTCCGACGACGCCCGCGAAGGCCTCGGGGTCCAGCCAGCCCGGGCGGGTGGCGAAGAGGAGGTCCTCGCTCGAAGTGTTCCCGCTGGCGCCGGGGGCGAACGGGCAGCCGCCGAGGCCGCCGAGCGCCCCGTCGACGACCGCGGCTCCCGCCGCAGCCGCGGCGAGGGAGTTCGCCACGCCCTGTCCCCAGGTGTCGTGCCCGTGGAAGACGATCCGCCGCTGGGGGGTCTCGGCAGCCACCCGCGAGACCAGATCCGCGACCTCGCCGGGGAAGGCCTGGCCGAGGGTGTCGCAGACCACGATGTCCTCGGCGCCGGCCGTGCGGGCGTCCTCGGCGATGCGGAGCACCCGCTCGGGGGCCACCGGCCCCTCGAAGGGGCAGGTGAAGGAGGTGGCGATGCACAGCTGGATGCGTCCCCCAGCGTCCAGGGTGCGGGCAATCGCGTCCGGCATCGTGGCCAGGCTCTGCTCGGTGGTCCGTCCGATGTTCGCCTCGTTGTGCGCGTCCGAGGCGGAGAAGCAGTACTGGATGTTGCGGGCGCCCGCGGCCAGGGCCTTCTCGACGTGCCGCGGAGTGGCGGCCCAGATCCAGCACCTCTCGAGTTCCTCGGCCGTGAGGCCGGCGATGACCTCGAGGGTATTGGCCATGGGCGGCACGAGGTCCGGCCGGGCCATCGAGCCGATCTCGAGCTCGGGCACCCCGAGGCGGAGCAGGTCCCGCGCGAGGCGGACCTTGAACTCGGTCGGGAGCAGCTTGCCGGTCAGCTGGAGGCCGTCCCGCAGCGTCACGTCACGCAGTGTGGTTCGGGTGTGGGGGCTGGTCACAGGAGGGCTCCTTCCCCGGCCGTGACGGCCTGGATCTGCTCGGGGGTCATGCCGAGGATGTCGGTGAGGACTTCGCGGGTGTGCTGGCCTAGGTCGGGGCCGAGGCTGCGGATGGGCAGCGAGGTCCCGCCGATGACGGGGACGATGCCGGGGAAGCCGACGTTCTCGATCACGTCCTCGCCGGTGGAGACGGGCAGGCGCTGGACCATGTTCCGCGCCTTGTACTGCTCGTCGCGGCAGATGTCCGCGGCGGTGTAGATCGGCCCGCTCGGGACCCCGGCCTCCTCGAGGATGGCCAGGGCCTCCGCCTGGGGGTGCTGCGCGGCCCAGTCCCCGATCGCGGCGTCCAGCTCCTCGCGGCGGGCCCAGCGGACCTCGTTGCTGGCCAGCGCCGGGTCCTCGGCGAGGTCCGGCCGCCCGATCACGCGCATGTAGCGCTGGAAGATCGAGTCGCCGTTGCCCGCGACGACGATGCTTGCCCCGTCCTGGCACACGTACGCGTTCGAGGGCGCGATCCCGTCCATCCGGCCGCCGGTGCGCTCGCGCCGGACGCCGAAGGCCTCGTAGTCCGGCACGAGGGACTCCATCATCGACAGCATCGCCTCGTTCAGGGCCACATCGATCACCCGTTCCCCCAGCGGCACACCGGGCTGGGCCGCGCCCCGGCGCACCTCGCGCTGGAACAGGGCCATCACCGAGCCGAAGGCCGCGTACAGGCCGGCGATCGAGTCCCCGATCGAGACGCCCACCCGCACCGGCGGCCGGTCGGGGTCCCCGACCAGCTCCCGGAAGCCCCCGACCGCCTCGGCGACCGCGGCGAACCCGGGCCGCGGCGACAGCGGGCCCGTCTGCCCGAACGCCGAGATGCGCGTGATGACCAGGTCCGGGTTGGCCGCGTTGAGCGCCTCCGGGCCGATCCCCCACTTCTCCAGCGTCCCGGGCCGGAAGTTCTCCAGCAGCACGTCGCAGTGCTTGGCCAGCTCGAGCACGAGCCGGCGGCCCTCCTCGGTCTTCAGGTCCAGCACGACCGACTTCTTGTTCCGGTTGATCGTGCGGTACAGCATGGACGTCGTCCCGGCATGGAGCCGCCAGCTGCGCAGCTCGTCCCCCGTCCGGGGCCGCTCGACCTTGATGACCTCGGCACCGAAGTCGGCCAGCAGCCGCCCCGCCGTCGGCGCAGCGATGTAGTTGCCGAGCTCGAGGACCCGGACCCCGGCCAGCGGGGCGATGGAGTGTTCGCGCATGGTTGCTCCCTCTGGGCAGGCTTCCGTCATCGATGAGGGTCGATGCCTTTCACCTACATTATGGGCTCTTACCCACAAAGTGGGCAAGAGCCGGCGCGCCCGAGGCTATCGGGGAAGGCGGCCGCCGATGAGGCGCGTGGCCTGCTCGGCCGCCGCCACGAGGGGCTCGATCCAGGCCTGGCACTTCTCGGCCGTGACCCTCAGCGAGGGGCCGCTCACACTCAAGGCCCCGGCGAGGTCGCCCATCGACGTGAAGACGGGGGCAGCCAGGCCGGTGGCGCCCTCATCGCGTTCGTCGGAGGTGATCGCGTAGCCGTCCCGCCGCGTCTGGTCGACATCGGAGCGCAGCCGGTCCGGGTCGGTGATCGTGTGCTCGGTGAGCCGCTCGAGGGTCGAGGAGAGCACGGCCGCCTCCGCGTCGGGATTCCAGGCCAGCAGGACGCGTCCGGCCGAGCCGGCATGCAGGGGCAGGAGCTTGCCCACGTGCATCTCGCGGCGCAGGGCGTGCCGGGTCTCGGCCATGGCCACGCAGACTCGCACGTTCTCCTCGAGCCGGAACAGCGTGACGGTCTCCCCCGTGAGGTCCCTGAGCCCCTCGAGGACGGGCTTGATGATCTCGAGCTCGTCGAGTCCCCGCGTCGCGGGCGCGGCCCAGTAGGCGAACTTCACCCCGATGCGCACCCGGTCGCCCTCGCGGTCCAGGAACTCCTCCGCGACGAGGTTCGCCACGAGCCGCTGGACGGTCGAGGTCGGGTACCCGGTGGCGGCCCGGATTTCCGAGAGGGTCAGCGCCGGGCGCGAGAGGGTGAAGGAGTCCAGGATGCCCCGGATCTTCCCCAGGACGAGCAGAGGCTTGACCCCGCTGGAGAGTTCGCGGGCGCCGTCCCGGCGCGCCACCGGGGCGGCCAGCTCCTCGTCGTCCCAGCCCTCCGGGCCCGATGCACTCGCTGCTGGCCTCTGCGCGTTCACTGCGGCCCCTCCCGTGGGTCGATGCGGCTCCTGAAGCGCGAGTCTAGGCCGCCGCGGACGGAGCAGCGATTCGGCGGACGCGCCGACCCTACCCATCAGATGTGACGTGGGCTATATTCAGGGGTGTTGCGAATCACATAGTGGTTTGCGAACCACTTAGTAGGCCCGAGGACATCGCCCCGACGGCCCGCCCCGACGGCCTTCCCAAGGAGAGAACCATGGCTTCACTGCCTTCGACGAGCGCGATGACGAGCAGCAGGATCAGCGACCACCTGGACCGCCTGCCCATCGGCCGGGTCCACTGGAAGGTCGTCGTGGCCGTCGGCCTCGGGCTCTTCTTCGACATGTACGAGGTGTTCCTCTCCGGGTCGATGAGCGTGGCCCTCGGCAAGGACTTCCGGCTCTCGGGGGTCGAGCTCAAGCTGCTGCTGGCCTCGGCGTTCCTCGGCATGTTCCTCGGCGCTGCCTTCCTCGGCCGCCTCGCCGACCGCCTGGGGCGCCGGCGCGCCTTCCTGTTCAACCTCGTCTGGTACTCCGTCTGGTCCCTCATCGGGGCCTTCTCCCCGAATGCAGTCTTCCTCGTGTTCGCGCGCTTCATGGCGGGCATCGGCGTGGGCGCGGAGTACCCGGTCGCGGACGCCTACCTCTCCGACGTCCTGCCCAAGGACAAGCGCGGCCGGATGGCGACCTGGGCGTACACGAGCTCCTTCGTCGCCGTCCCCGTGGTCGGCTTCCTCGCCCTGTGGCTCAACACGGCTCCCCTGGCCGGGATCTCCGGCTGGCGCTGGCTGCTCGGCCTCGGCGGCGTCGGCGCCGTCGTCGTGCTCTTCCTGCGCCGGTCCCTGCCCGAATCCCCGCGGTGGCTCAACAGCGTGGGCCGCACCCAGGAGGCTGCCCAGGCCCTCGAGGTGTTCGCCCGCGGGGCCGGCACCAGCATCAGCGAGCTCGAAAAGGCCGCCCCGCCCCAGGCTGAGGCCGGCCCCCGCCGCGGCACCGACCAGGACGAGCGCCGGAGCCTCACCCGCCTCATGAAGGCCCCCTACCGGAACCGCCTGACCATGCTCGTGATCTTCCACCTGTTCCAGACCTTCGGCTACTACGGCTTCGGGACCCTCGCCGCCCTCGTCCTCGTGGCAAGCGGGCACAGCGTCACGAGTTCGCTGCTCTTCACCGCGCTCTCGTTCCTCGGGTACCCGATCGGCTCGCTCATCTCCACCCCGCTCGTGGCGAAGTTCGAGCGCAAGCACCTGCTCATCGCCTCGATCCTGGCGCTCGGGGTGAGCGGCGTCGGGTTCGCCGTGTCCGGCAACGACGTCCTCATCGTGGCCTTCGGCTTCCTGACCACCATGATCAGCAACGTCTTCTCGAACGTCTTCCACATCTACCAGGCGGAGATCTTCCCCACCGCCCTCCGCGCTACGGCTGTGGGGTGGACCTACTCGCTCTCCAGGCTCTCGAGCGGTGCCCTCCCCTTCGTCCTGCTCCCGGTGCTCGACAGCTTCGGCGCGCTCGCGATGTTCGGCGTCGTCGCCGTCGCGCTCGTGATCATCGCCACGGCGGTCGCCGTGTTCGGGCCGCTCACCACGCGGCGCAGCCTCGCCGAGATCAACCCGGTCTAGCTGGACACCGCCCCGACGCCCCCGGCCCCCTGGGTCCAGCCGAGCGCGGATCCCCCATAGGGCAGGGGGCCGTTCGGGTACTCGAGCTGGGTGCCGTCCAGGACCAGCGGCGGCGGAACGAACTCCAGCACACCGTAGGCGCCGTGGGCCTGCCGCGTCTCCACCGGCAGGCCCACGGCCTGTGCGGCCGCGGCCGGCCGGTCGGCCCGGAGCAGCTCCTCCGCCGTCGCGGCCAGGCTCAGGCGCGCGGTGCCGGCGATCCCCCGGCCGCGCGCCGCGAGCAGGGCCACGGCAGCGGCGGCCATGCCCATCCCGGTCGCGTGGTCGAGCGCCTGGACCGGCAGCGCGCCCGGCCGCCACGCGCCGTCGTCCGGCCGGGTGCCCGGGCCGCCGCACAGGTGCGCGATCCCGCACGCGGCCTGGACGATGCTGTCGAAGCCGCGCGCGTCGGCCCGGGGGCTGTCCCAACCCCACGCGTTGAGGGTCACCACGGCCAGGTGCGCGAATGACTCCCGGAGGGCCGCGGCGTCGAGTCCGAACCGTGCGAGGGCGTCCTGCCGGTAGCCGAGGAAGACCACGTCCGCCGCGGCGGCGAGGTCCCGGATGCGGCCGAGCTGGAAGGGATCGCGCAGGTCGACGACCGCGCTGCGCTTGGCGAAGCCCGTGTCGAGGTGGGCGTCGAGGAGCTCGGGGTGCTGCGGCGGGTCGATGCGCAGCACGTCGGCGCCGAGCGCGCCGAGGAGCCGGGTGGCGCTCGGGCCGGCGATGACGCGGGTGAGGTCCAGGACCCGGACGCCCGCGAGTGGCAGGGCGCCTGGCTCGGCCGCGGGCGGACGGCGGCCGGGGGCGTCCTCGAGCGACCACCTGATCCACGGCTCGGCTGCGGCAGCACGCCCCGGCGGGGATTCCTGCCATTCCTGCCGCGTCCGCACCGCCGCGGCCACTCCCCCGGCGCCCCGCACCGCCTCCTCGACCTCGTGCGCCGTGCGCTCGAGCACCGCTCCGTCGAGCTGCTCGGGCCCCTCGAGCCCGAGCGCCTCCAGCAGCCGCCGGGCGTGGTGCGGATAGTTCGCGTGCAGCCGCACCCACCCGTCGCGGGCGCGGCGGAACCCGGACATCGGCGCCCAGATGTCGGGCGGCATGCCGTCCACGCGCAGGTGCCGGATCGAGTCGAAGGAGGCCGCGGCGAGCGCGGACGACGTCGTCACGCGCCGTCCGCTCGCGGCGGCGCCTCGGGCCTCGGCGTCTGCAGCGGCCAACGCATCGAGGGCCGCGATGAGCGCGCCGAGCGATCCGAGCGCGAGGCCTTCGACGTCCAGCGCCCCGGCCCACCACCAGCGCGGGCCGGACCACCATCCGCCGGTGTCCGGGACGGCGGCCGTCGCGGGGGCGAGGTGGCGGCGCAGGGCCAGCAGGCCGCCGCCCTCGGGGGCGGTCGCCGTCTCGTGGGCGGTCCCGGCCTCGCTCACCGGGGCCTCCCCTCGCGCTGCGACGCGGCGGCGGCGGGGCTGAGATCGTCCACCGAGAGCCTCCTCGTGGGCTGGTCCGGGAAGGGGGAGCTGCAGGATACTGTGAGGTCGCTGCCGACGTGCAGGAGCGTGCCGGGGTCGATCATGCGCCACCGGGGATCGTCCGTCATCGGCTCGGTGGCCACGAGCACGTGGTCGCCGAGGTCCTCCGCGTGGGCGGAGATGCGGGCACTGCGGGCATGGAGCGGGCGGACGCGGCCCGGGGCCCGGGTGCGGTCCTCGAGGACGTGCAGCTCGTGGGTGTCCGGGTAGCGCACCGCCCAGAGGTCCGTGGCCGTGGTGATGATGCAGTTGAGGCTCAGGACGGGCACGTTCTCCGCCAGCCACGTCACGGCGGCCGCGATGCCGGCGCCGACGTCCCCGGCCGCGCCGCGGGTCTCGGCCGTGATGAGGGCGAACAGGCGTTCGCTGTCCGTCTGCCCCTGCACGAGCGCCCGGGTGCCCACGTCCTCAAGCCTGCGGTCGAGGGCGGCGACGTCGGCGAAGGCGCCGTTGTGCGCGAAGAGCCTGCCGTCCTGCTCGAACGGATGCGTATTCACGTAGGTGTGGGCTCCGAGGCTCGCGTAGCGCACGTGGGCGAGGAACGTGGTGCTCTCGAGCCGCCGGGCCTCCCGGGCGAACGCCCGGTCCTCCCAGGCGGCGATCGGCTGCTTGTCCACCCTGGGCCGGCCGTGGCGGGTGAAGGTGCCGATCCCGGTGCCGTCCGGCTCGCGCAGGCTCTGGACCTTGAGGCTGTCCGGGGCGTCCAGCAGCCAGAAGGTCGCCGCGACCGGGCTGCGGCCCGCATGCAGTCCGAACAGCCGGCACACGCTTCCTCCATCGGGGACGCCCATCCTCAGTGCACACGGTACCGCGCCCCGCCCCGGACGCAACGGTGGGCCGGGTACGGAACCCGGCCCACCGCCGTCGTGCGCTGCAGCAGCGCGCTACATGTTGTACTCGACCGTCCCGCCCTCGTGCAGGCAGAGGATGTTCCCATCGGGATCCGCGAACCAGCAGGCGCGCTCGCCGGCCACGGAGTAGATGTGGTGCTCGTCCGTTGTGAGGTTGGGGAGGTCGTAGTCCTCGAAGTGCACGCCGTGCCCCTCGAGTTCCGCCATGGAGCCTTCGAGGTCGTCGACCTCGAACGTCAGGGCGGTGTGGCCCGTGTGGACGGCGTTGGCGTCCACCATCAGGCCCAGCGATGCGGATCCGTCCAGACCGAGGATCATCATCCCGGTCGGGTCCTTGCCGCGGACAGGGAGCCCCAGCGCTCCCTCGTAGAAGTCCTTCGCGCGAGCCTCGTCGGCCACGGTCAGGATAGTGGTTGCCGGTCGTGTCGCCAGCGTCATGGCACACCTCCACGAGGGGAACTGACGCGCCCAGTTTAAGCCCGGAGGGCGGGGTGCGCACCCCGCCCTCCGCGACGGATCAGGCCTTCCTCGGCCACTCCTTCTCGACCAGGGTGAGCACGTCGTAGTTCGCGATCAGCTCGTTGTCCTGGTTGGTCAGGACGGCGTCCCAGCGGACCTCGCCGTACTCGTCCGTGACGCGCGGGGTGATCTGCTTGGCCGTGAGGGTCACCCGGATCGAGTCGCCGGCCGGGACCGGCCGGAGGAAGCGCAGGTTGTCCAGGCCGTAGTTCAGCAGCACCGGGCCGGGCTCGGGCGAGACGAACAGCCCCGCGGCCCAGCTCACGAGGAGGTAGCCGTGCGCCACGATGCCGGGGAAGACGCCGGCCGCGCGGGCGGCCTCGTCATCCATGTGGGCGTAGAACGTGTCGCCCGTCTCGGCAGCGAACTTCGCGATGTCCTCGCGGGTGATCTGCCGCAGCTCGGACCGCATGGCGTCGCCCACGCGCAGCTCGGCCAGCGACTTGCGGAACGGGTGCGTCGAGGGGTCCGCCGGGTCGGCGAGGTTGCAGTCGGCGCCGGTGTGCCACACGCCCGTGACGGCAGTGAGCATGTTCGGCGAGCCCTGGATCGCGGTGCGCTGCATGTGGTGCTTGACCGAGCGGATGCCGCCGAGCTCCTCGCCGCCGCCGGCGCGGCCCGGGCCGCCGTGGACGAGGTGCGGGACCGGGGAGCCGTGGCCGGTCGAGGTCCTGGCGTCCTCGCGGTTGAGCATGAGCACGCGGCCGTGGTGCGCGGCGATCCCGGTCACGAGCGTGCGGGCCGTCTCCGGGTCGTTGGTGCAGACCGAGGCGACGAGCGAGCCGGAGCCCAGCGCGGCGAGCCGGATCGCCTCCTCGAGCGAGGAGTAGCCGACCACCGAGGAGACCGGGCCGAACGCCTCGGTGCCGTGCAGGGCCGGCGCCTGGACGTCCTCCCAGGTCAGGACCACCGGGGACATGAACGCTCCGTCGGCCACGACGGCCTTCTCGCCGCTCGCGGTGACGACCTCGGGCGCCTCGAGGGAGCCGAACGCGATCTTGCCGCCGGCGGCCACGAGGGACTCGACCGCTCCGCGGACGTCCTTGAGCTGTTCCACCGAGGCGAGGGCGCCCATCGTGACCCCCTCGGCGCGCGGATCGCCGACCACGACGCGCTCCGTCACCCGCGCGCCGATGGCGGCGACGACGTCGTCCACGAGCTCGGCCGGGACGATGCTGCGGCGCACCGCGGTGCACTTCTGGCCGGCCTTGACGGTCATCTCGGTGACCACGGACTTGACGAAGGCGTCGAACTCCGGGGTGCCCGGGACGGCGTCGGGACCGAGGATCGCGGCATTGAGCGAGTCCGTCTCGGAAGTGAAGCGGACGCCGCCGTGGACCACGTTCGGGTGGGACTTCAGCAGGTTCGCCGTGGCCGCGGAGCCGGTGAAGGAGACCATGTCGCGGTAGTCGAGCTCGTCCAGGAGCGTGCGGGCCGAGCCGGAGATGAGCTGGATCGAGCCCGCCGGGAGGATCCCGGAGTCGACCATGAGGCGGACCATCGCCTCGGTCACGTACCCGGTCGGGGTGGCGGGCTTGACGATCGTGGGCACGCCGGCCACGAACGCGGGCGCGAACTTCTCGAGCATGCCCCACACGGGGAAGTTGAACGCGTTGATCTGCACGGCCACGCCCGGGATGCGGGTGTAGATGTGCTCACCGGCGAACGAGCCGTCCTTCGAGAGCACCTCCATGGGGCCGTCCACGATCACGTTGCTGTTGGGCAGCTCGCGCCGGCCCTTCGAGCCGAACGTGAAGAGGACGCCGATGCCGCCGTCGACGTCCACCATCGAGTCGATCTTCGTGGCGCCGGTCTTGTAGGAGAGCTCGTAGAGCTCGTCGCGGTGGCCGTTGAGGAACTGGGCGAGCTCCTTGAGCTTGAGCGCGCGCTCGTGGATGGTGAGCCGGCCGAGCTCGGCCTGGCCCACGGTACGGCCGTGCTCGACCATCGCGCCGAGGTCGAGTCCGTCCGCGCTCACGACGGCGAGCAGCTCGCCCGTGCTGGCGTCGCGCACCTCGGCGGCCTTGCTGGCCTCGTCCGGAGTCCACCAGCCGTCGCGGATGTAGCTGGGGACGACGGCGACGCGAGTGGAGTCTGGGGCGGTGGTCTCGGTGGCAGTGGTCATCGTCGACAGTTCCTTCCGATGGGGGCCTGCACGGCTGGCAGAAATTACTGACCGGCCGTTCGGTAATGAGACCAGAATACACGGAAGCGCGGGGCGGCACGAGGGCCGCACCATCAGCGCCCTTGGTCCCTTCTGCCACAGCAGCACCGCTTCTAGGATGGCGGGCATCAGGTGGTCCCCCGGGGCCACATCGACCGCTTGGAGCGCAGCTGTCGGGGGGCGCACGGCCCGGAGCGTTGGGCCGCGACTCCGCGGCGGTCATGCCCCCGGACCATCGGAGCCCAGATGCCCCTTTCACTGAAGCTTCCCCGCCGTACCCTCGCCGCCGGCGCAGCGCTCCTCGTGGCGGGCGCCGGCGCTGTGTCTGCCGCCCCCGCGACGGCCGCGCCCCCGCCTTCCGTCCCCGCTGCCTCCTCGACCCCTCACGTCAGCTACGTCAATCTGGGCGACTCCTATGCGGCGGGCTGGGGCGCGGATGCCCCCGCGGCCTCCGTGAACCCCGACGTCGGATGGGGCAACTGCCTCGTCGGCGGCCGCCCGGACGAGGTCACCCTGCTCTCCGAGCTCAAGAACGTCTCCCTGGCCGGCGACTTCGCGTGCACAGGAGCCACGGTGGGGACGAACACCACGGGCCGGCCGACGATTGGGGAGGAGATCGCCGCCGCCAGCGCGGCGCGGAAGCTCACCACCACCACCAACCTCGTCACGGTCAGCGCCGGCGGCAACGACATCGACTTCGGCACGATCATCGGGGTCTGCGCCCGCGGCACCCTCGGGGACTGCCAGCAGGCTGCCGCTGCCGCACTCCTCAAGGCACGGCAGATCGACGTCGCGGGAACCGTCGCGGCGATCCATGCCGCGGCGAAGCATGCAGTGGTCGCGTGGGTCGGCTACCCCCATCTGTTCGCGGCCAATGGCGGTGGGGTCATGTCTCCTGCGGCGGCGTCGGTCTTCAACCAGGGCACCGACGCGCTCAACGCCGAACTCGCCGGCCTTGTCGGGGAGGCGGGCCGCACCGAGGGCGTCAGGACCCAGTACGTCAACGTGACGCCGAACTTCAGCGGCCACGAGATCGGGTCGGCAGACTCCTGGTTCAACCTCAGCTTCACGGACCCCCAGCTCGAACCCTTCAACTTCCACCCGACGGCCGAGGGATACCTGGAGGGCTACTATCCCGCGATGGCGAGCCAGATCAGTATCGCCAGGCCCGCCGTCTGACCACTCCTCGCGGGCAGCTCGCGGCCGGGCTGCGGCTCAACCCCTCCGGCCGAGCCGAAGCTCGAGCCCGTTGCGGACCATGGGCCACTCCGAAGCGATCACCGAGTAGACCACGGTGTCCCGCAGCGACCCGTCCGGCATGAGCTGATGGCTGCGGAGCACACCGTCCTGCTTGGCCCCGAGCCGCTCGATCGCCGCCCGGGACTGCCGGTTCATCCAATGCGTGCGGAACTCGACCGCGATGCAGCCGAGGGCCTCGAACGCATGGCCCAGGAGCAGGAGCTTGGACTCCGCGTTGGTGCCCGAGCCGTGCGCGCTCGCCGCGTTCCAGGTCGAGCCGATCTCCACGCGGCGGTTCGCGGCGTCGGCATTCATGTACGTGGTCATCCCGATGACCCGGCCATCGGAGGTACGGCGGGCGGCGAACGGGAGCATCGACCCGGCGTCGCGCAGTGCCAGCCGCCGCTCGATCTCCGCGGCCATTCCCTCTGGCCGCGGCACGGACGTGTACCAGAGGCGCCACAGCTCCCCGTCCCGAACCGCGTCCTCGAGCTCCTCGCGGTGGTCCTGGGAGAGCGGCTCGAGTGTCACGAGGCGGCCGCGCAGCGTCACGGGGTCGAGGAAGGGCATGCGCCGAGGATACCGGGCCCGCGCAGGGCGTCGTGGTGGCCGCCTCAGGTGGCGGTCGGGGCGAGCTTGGCCCGGATGGCCGCGATGTCCGCGGCGGTGAGGCCGTGGTCGAGGAGGAAGCGCTCGACGTCGAGCCCGGCCGCGAACGCCGCGAGGGCCTCCTGCCGCTCGGCGATCATCGGGGCCAGCTCGGCGTCGTCGTGCCACCGCTCGTAGGGGTGCTTGACCGGGCTGACCCGGTGCCACTCGTTGATGCCGCGGACGCTCGCCTCGTACTGGGCGGCGACGGCCTCCGGAGCTGCGGCCGGGTCCGCGAGCTGCAGCAGCATGGTGACGATGATGCCTGTGCGGTCGCGGCCCGCCGAGCAGTGCAGGACGACGCCGGCCGGCGCCTCCGCGATCGCGCGGAACACGGCGGCGATGAGGTCCGGGAAGAGGCGCACCGTGCCCGGGTAGCCCTTGGGGTGGCTGAGGTACGGGATGAGCTCGGCCGCGAACTGGGCCGCGTGCTCGGGATGGGCGGGGTCCTCGGTGGGCGTGTTCACGATCGTGATGCCGTCCATGGCCTCCGGCCGCACGTCGGGATCGGTGGGGCGGCGGCGCTGCTCGTCCGGGTTCCGCAGGTCGATCACGGTGCGGACGCCGTCGGTGCGCATCTGCCGCCACCCGCGTTCGGTGAGCCATTCGCGCCGGCCCATCCGGTACACCGAGCCGAGGACCCGCCGGGCGTTGACGGCGCCCTCCCAGGCCACGGCGTCGCTCATGCGGACAGGCCGGGGCGCCGGGCCGCCGCGCGCGGGACAGCGGCGGGGCCGGCGGAACGGGGCAAGCTCATGGCACCATCTTCCCGCACAGCCCTCCCTCCTTTGTGGAGTCACCTCCGCACCCATGAGGAGTCACATGCGCTGCGTCGAGGAGTCACCTCCGCACCCACGAGGAGTCGCATGCGCTGCGTCGAGGAGTCACCTCCGCACCCACGAGGAGTCGCATGCGCTGCGTCGAGGAGTCACCTCCGCACCCATGAGGAGTCGCTTGCGAGAACGCGACTCCTCAACCCGACGGACGTGACTCCCCAACACCGCGGGGGTGACTCCTCACCATTGCGGACCTGGCTCCTCAACGGAGGCGGGGGGGTCGCGGGGCGGTCAGGTCCAGTCGTAGAAGCCTTTGCCGGTCTTGCGGCCGAGCTCGCCGGCGGCGACCTTGTCGCGCAGGATCTGGGGCGGGGCGAAGCGGTCGCCGAGGGTCTGGTGGAGGTATTCGGCGATGCCGAGCCGGACGTCCAGGCCCACGATGTCGGTGGTCTTCAGCGGGCCCGTGGGGTGCTTGTAGCCCAGGACCATGGCGTTGTCGATGTCCTCCGCGGACGCGACGCCCTCCTCGACCATGCGCATCGCCTCGAGCGCGATCGCCACGCCGAGGCGCGAGGACGCGAACCCGGGGGCGTCCTTGACCACCACGGCCGTCTTGGCGAGCCCGGCGACCCAGGCCCGGGCCGCGGCCTCGGTCTCCGCGGACGTCTTCTCGGCGATGACGACCTCGATCAGGGTCGAGGCGGGGACCGGGTTGAAGAAGTGCAGGCCCAGGAACCGCTCGGGCCGGGCGAGGGACTCGGCCAGCTTGGACACGGACAGCGAGGAGGTGTTGGTGGCCAGGAACGCGCCGGGGGCGAGCTCGGCCTCGACCGCGGTGAGGGCCTGGGTCTTCAGGGCCGGGTCCTCGGGCACGGCCTCGACCACGAGGGCCCGGCCGCCGAAGTCGGCGTAGTCCACCGAGGCAGTGAAGGACTCGAGGATCTCATCGAGATTGCCCTCGGCCGCGCCGCGCTCGATCGACTTCGCCACCGACGCCTCGACCCGTTCCCGGGCCCCCTGTGCGGACTGCTCGTCGCGCTCGACGACGACCACGTCCGCCCCGCCCATGAGGAACGCGTGCGCGATCCCGGCGCCCATGCGGCCGCCGCCGAGCACGCCCACGCGTGCGGGCAGCCCCTCGGCCAGAGTGATCTTTCCCATGTGTCTACTTCTTCTTTCGGTCGAGGAATGCCTGCATGCGGTCGAACTTGGCCTGGGACTCGAACAGCATCCCCTGGGCCAGGGTGTCGATGAGGGGGTGGACCTCCCGCGGGCTGTGGAACACGGCCTTGGAGATCCGCACGGCCAGCGGGTCCTGGGCGCCGATCCGGTCCGCGAGCCGGTGCGCGGCCAGGATCAGGTCCGCCGGCTCCACGAGTTCGGTGACGAGCCCGGCCGCGAGGCATTCGGCGCCCTTGAGGACTCGCCCGGCCAGGAGGATCTCCTTGGCCAGCGGCTCGCCGACGAGCTCCCGCAGCCGCCAGGTCGCCCCGGCCGCGGCCATGATCCCCAGCCCGGTCTCCGGGTTGCCCACCCGCAGCGACTCGGTGCCGATCCGGAAGTCCGCCGCGTACGCCAGCTCCGCCCCGCCGCCGAGGGCATACCCCTCCAGCGCGGCGATGACGGGCATGGGGAGCTTGGCGATGCGGTCGAAGACGCCCGAGTTGATCCCCGCCAGCGCATCGTCCCGCCGCCGCTGGCGCAGCTGGGCGATGTCCGCGCCGGAGGCGAAGACCCCCTTCGCACCCGTGGCGGGGTCCGCCGGGGTGCCCGAGAGGATCAGGACCTTCGGGTGGGCCTCGAGGTGCGCGCAGACGGCGTGCAGCTCCTCGACCATCGCCGCATCGATCGCGTTGCGCACCGCCGGACGGTGCAGCCGCGCGTGCAGCCGGTCCGCGGCCTCCTCGACCACGAGCGTGGCGAAGCCTGACGCGTCCAGGCGCGCCCCGCCGTCGTGCGTCGCCTCAGCGGACCGCGCGGACGACGCCGGCCCCTCCCCCGCCGCGGTGGGCGCGCCGCCGTCCGCGCTCGCCGCAGCCTCGATGCCGTCCGCCACCTAGACCCCCTCGATCAGCAGGGCAGTGCCCTGGCCCACGCCCACGCACATCGTGGCCAGGCCGAGCTTCCGGCCAGCGCCCGCGCCGAGTTCGCGGTCCATGCGGCCCAGGAGCGTCACGACCAGGCGGGACCCGGAGGAGCCGAGCGGGTGGCCGAGGGCGATCGCGCCGCCGTCGGCGTTGACGATGTCCTCATCCAGCTTCAGCTCGCGCATCACGGCCAGCGACTGGGAGGCGAAGGCCTCGTTCAGCTCCACCGCGCCCAGGTCCGCCACGGAGACGCCCTGGCGCTCGAGGACCTTGCGGGTGGCCGGGACCGGGCCGATGCCCATGATCTCCGGCGCCACCCCGGCGGAGGCGCCGTCGAGGATGCGGGCCCGCGGGGCCAGGCCGAACCGCTCGATGGCGGCCTCCGAGGCCACCACGATGGCCGAGGCGCCGTCGTTGAGCGAGGACGCATTGCCCGCCGTCACCACGGAGCCGCCCTTCACGACCGGGCGCAGCTTCGCGAGGACGTCCATCGAGGTGCCCGGGCGCGGGCCCTCGTCGGTGTCCACCACGGTCGTCGCGCCCTTGCGGCCCGTGACCGTCACGGGCACGATCTCGTCGGCGAACCGCCCGGCCTCGATCGCGGCGAGGGCCCGCTCGTGGGAGCGGACCGCGAACGCGTCGCAGTCCTCGCGCGAGGTGTCGAAGACGCGGGCGACCTCCTCGGCCGTCTCCGGCATCGAGAACGTTGCCTTCCCGTCCCGGGAGAGCTCCCCGGACAGGAAATTCGGGTTCGGGAAGCGCCACCCGATCGAGGTGTCGAACACGGCCCCCGGCTTGGCGAACGCCGTCGCGGGCTTCTCCATCACCCAGGGGGCACGGGACATCGACTCGACCCCGCCGGCCACGACGAGGTCCGCCGCCCCGGCCTTGACCATGTGCGAGGCCATGATGATCGCGGACAGGCCCGAGGCGCACAGACGGTTCACCGTGATCCCCGGCACGCTGTCCGGGAACCCGGCCAGCAGCCACGCCATGCGGGCCACGTTCCGGTTCTCCTCGCCCGCGCCGTTGGCATTGCCCAGGATCACCTCGTCCACGAGCGCGGGATCGATGCCCGCCCGCTCCACCGCGGCCCGCACCGTCAGCGCCGCCAGATCGTCCGGACGCACCGAGGACAGCGCGCCCCCGTACCGCCCCACCGGGGTCCGCGCCCCGCCGACCAGAAAAGCCTCAGCCATGTGCACTCCCTCATGCATCGTTACGCGCAGGATCCGGCCGGGAGCCTTCCGTCCACGAAATAGTTACCGACCGTTCGTTCTATAAAGGTTCTCACCCGGCCACCCTCGGGTCAACCTACCGCCGCTCCGCCCACCACACCCCCGCGGCCCCCGCCGCCCCGCCCGCCGGCGCCGAATCAGCGCCGCTGCAGCGCCCCTGCAGAGGGGTGGAACCCCGCAGGGGCCCAGATCGTTCTGAGAGTTGATGCTCCACTCGCCCTCCACGTCGCCCGCCAGGCCGCGGCGTTTCACCCGGTACACGCCCACGGACGCCCTCGCGATCGTGCTCTACCTCGGCCTGCCGTTCGCCCTGGTGTTCCTGCCGTTCGATCGGCTGGCCTGGCTGACCCGGGACCCGCTGGTGGGCACCTACCTGCTCAACCTCGCGCTCTACGCGGCCGTCTTCGTCGCCGCCATGGTGGCCGCGCGGCACTACGTGGTCCGGGACGCCCGCATCCTCGCGACCAGGCCATGGTTCACGCTGGGGATCCTTCCCCTGCTGCTCGTGGCCATGCTCATCGTGACGGTGATCGTGGTCTCGCTCGCGGGCGGGGTCGAGGTGTCGGTCAACCAGACCGGGCTCGAGGACATGACGGCCCATGTCCCCTGGTACCTCACGGCGCCCCTGCTCGTGCTGATCGGCCCCTTCGTCGAGGAGTACATCTTCCGGCACCTGCTGATCGGGAAGCTGAGCCAGTACATCAACCGATGGATCTGCTACGCGGCATCGGTGGTACTGTTCGCAGCGCTGCACATCGCGGGCCGCGAGGCGATCACCCTCCAGGCCCTCGCGCCGTACCTGGGGCTGGGCCTCGTGCTCGTCTTCGCGTACGCGTGGACGGCCAACAACCTCATGTTCAGCTACTCACTGCACGCCCTCAAGAACCTCCTGTCCGTGGTGCTCATGTACACCGTGGACATCAGTTCGCTCACTCGCTAGGACTATGGACAGACGCAGACTCCTGATCCCCCTCGTCATCGTCGTGGCGCTGATCGCCGCCGTGGTGGTCGGCGGCCCGCTCGTGTACGCAGCGGTCAGGCCGGCGACGCAGGACCCGTTCAGCATCGCGGCGGCGACCGGACCCGCGGCCAGCACGACGCCGCGCCCCGCCTCGGCGGACAACGGCACCTGGAGCGTGGCCCCGGGCTCGCAGGCCGGGTACACGGTCAACGAGGTGCTCAACGGCAAGGCGCTCGCGGTCGTGGGCCGCACGGACAAGGTGACCGGGTCGGCGTCGGTGGCCGGCGGAAAGCTCACCGCAGGGACCATCACCGTGGATGCCGGCAGCATCGCCACCGACAACACCGGCCGTGACAACTACTTCCGCTTCACCGTGATCTCCGCGGGCAAGTACCCGCAGGCCACGTTCACGCTGGGGGCGCCCGTGGCCCTTCCGGACCTGGGCGGCCAGCCCGTGGACGTGATCGTGCCCGGCACGCTCTCCCTCGCGGGCGAGACCCGTAGCGTGAGCGCGGATGTGAAGGTGGTGCGCGACGGCGACCGCATCGCCGCCGCCGGCTCCATCCCGATCGCGGTGAGGGACTTCGGGATCGACCCGCCGAACCTCGGCTTCGTCAAGGTCGAGGACCACGCGAAGGTCGAGTTCCGGGTGAACCTGGCCCAGAACGGCTGATCGCCAGCCGCCGGCCGGGCCCCGCCGGGCCGCCGAGACCGCCGAACCACCGGGACAGGGCGCGGTCGTGGCTCGCGATCACGAGGGTGCCGCGGTACCCGGCCAGGGCCTCCTCGAGCTCGTCGACGAGCAGCGGCGCGAGGTGGTTGGTCGGCTCGTCGAGCAGCAGCAGTTCCGGGCGTCCCGCGAGGATCCTCGCGAGGGCGAGCCGGCGGTACTGCCCGGCCGAGAGCGAGCCCACGGGCACGAAGAAGTCCCCCACCCGGAACAGTCCGGTGTGCATGAGGGCCTCGGCGTGGTCGTCGAGGTCGCCGTGCAGCCCCGCGGCGTAGGCCGCGAGGAGCCGCGTCTGCGGGTCCGGCGGGGGCGGGATCTCCTGGGGCAGGAGGGACACCGCGGCCGGCCCCCCGGCGCCGCCCGGGGCCCGGGCGACCGAGGCCTCGCCCGTGCAGGGCACGAGTCCGGCGAGCACCCCGAGCAGGGTCGACTTCCCGGCGCCGTTCGGGCCGGTGACCAGGAGCCGCTCGCCCGGGGCGAGGGCCAGGTCGAGCGGCGCGAGCCGGCCCGGCACTGCGGCGCCGGACAGCGTGATGGAGGCCCCGGCGTCGGCCGTGAAGGCCGAGGCGAGGTGCAGGGGCCGCGGCGGAGGGAGGACCGCCGCCGCCTCGAGCCGGCGCAGCCGCTCGCGGGCGGAGCGCACCTGGCTCTCGATCGCGGCGGAGACCCGCTGGCCGAAGTAGTTGTAGCCGGACTTGTCGTTGTCGGTCCTGCGGCCGTAGGCGACCCTGTCCGCCACCGCGGCGGCCTTGCCCCGCTCGTGCTCCTTCGCCGCGACCCAGGCGGCGTAGGCGCGCTCCCACTCGCGCCGCTCCCGGGCCTTCTCCGCGCGGTACCCCGCGTACCCGTTGCCGTACCGGCGCACCGACCGGGTGTCGGCGTCGACCTCGACGATCACGCGGGCAAAGCGGTCGAGGAAGTCCCGGTCGTGGGACACGGCGACCACGATCCCGGGGCGCGCGGCGATCTCGGCCTCGAGCCAGGCGAGCGCCTCGGCGTCGAGGTGGTTCGTGGGCTCGTCGAGGAGCAGGATCGGGGCCGGGTCCGCGAGCGCGAGGGCCAGCGCGATCCGCTCAGCCTCCCCGCCGGAGAGGCTTCCCAGCGTGCGGTCCTCCCCCGTCCGCGCGAGGTGGCCCACCCCGAGGCGCTCGAGGGCGATCGCGAGGGACACCTCGGCGCGCACGACGGCGTTCGCCGCCTCATCGAGGTCGGCCTCCTCGGCGCTGGGGTCGGCGCCCGGCTCCGCCTGCGCAGCCCCCGCCGCCGCCTCGGCCAGGAGGGCGCCCACCCGCGCGGCGGAATCCTGCGTCTGGGCGAGGCGGGAGGCCCGGCCGTGGATCGCGACCGTTCCGGCCTCGGGCTGCTCCTGGCCTGCCATGAGCCGCAGGAGGGTGGACTTGCCCGCGCCGTTCTCGCCCACCACGGCGATGCGCTCGCCGTCCGTGACGGTGAGGTCCACGCGGTCGAGGAGGAGCCGGTCTCCGTATCCGTGGCTCACGCCGCTGAGCGAAAGGTGGACCGCCGAGCGCCGGACTGTCCCGGGGCCGGCACGCAGTTCGGGGCGGCTGTTCTGGAACCGGCTGAGGGGTGCATGCATCGCTGTCTCGCTTCGCGGCTCGCGGGCGCGGGTGTGCCCGGGCGGATGGGGGCTGGGTCGGGAATCAGCGGAGCATGCCCCCAGCCTCCCGGGCGGCGGACGGGGTGTCAAGGGCGCCCTCGGGCCCGGGGACGTCCGTCCCTACAGGCCGGCCTTGCTGAAGACCTGGTCGACGAGTGCCACCAGAGCCTCGGCCGCCGGCTGCACCTCGGCGTCCGTCCTGCGGATGTCGTTCGCCTCGACGGACAGCGTCCCCCGCCGCGCGCCGACCGCGATGTGCCTCTCGCCGGTGCCGTCCGGGAGCTCGTAGACCACCGCGTAGCCGGCGTCCCCCCGGGGCACTGAGGCCAGCGGCCTGAGCGAGGACCAGGAGCGGGTCTGGGAGACCCCCATGACGTTCTCCGTGACCGACCGGCAGGTCCGCAGCGCCTGGGCCCGCGCGTCGAAGGGATAGGGCTGCGCGACGGACCCGGCCATGCTGACGGCGAGCAGGGTGATGAACGACTTCTGGGCCGGGCTGCCCGAGTACTGCGCCTGGACCATCGAGGAACCTGCGAGGGCGCCGAGGTACGCGGCGTCATCGTAGGTGCACGCCGGCTCGGTGGGGCGCGCGGAGGAGGTGGCCGGCGCCGGGACGAGCTGAGCGTTGACCAGCGGCGCGCTCCCGTCAGGGCCGGGCACGCCCCGGATCAGGGCGGCCAGCTGCTCCGGCGTCCGGGAGTTCGGCGCCGGGGTGCGCACGGTGGGCGGGTGGTTGGCGGCCTGGTCGATGATCTTCCGGGCGATCCCGGCCAGGGCGTCCAGCGCGGGCTGGGCGTCGGCGTCCTGCGCGACGCTGAGCGAGAGGGAGATCGACAGGGTGCCCGCCAGCACGTGGAGGGCCGTCCCGCCCAGGTCGCCCGGTCCGCCGGGCGAGGTCTTCTGGAGCACCGCGAAGGCCCGCTCCCCCACCTTCGGGGCGGGGAGCATCCGGAGGCTGTAGGAGGAGGCAGTGCTCCCCTGGTCGATCTTCAGACTGAACTGGCTGCAGTGGGAGGCGATGCTGTCCGTGTAGTGGAAGTCGGAGGAGGCGAGCGCGTCCCCGGGCGCACTCCTGACGATCACGATCGCGGTCGTCGTCGGCCCTCCGGAACCGGCCGACGCCGTGGCGTCGGAGCCGCCGAACGCCGGCATCGCGCCCTGGGCGAAGGCCACGTTCGCGTCGCGGGCGATATCGAACGGGTTCTTGGTCGCGAAGGGCTGGCACTCGGCGGGAGTCGCCGTGGACGTGATCGACGGCCAGGCGTTGGCCGTGGCACCGATCCGGAAGCTGCGCGAGTCGGAGGCGCCGTAGGGGCGCACCGTCACCGCGTTGACGATCGCCATGAGCTCGTCATCGGTGAAGACTTTGGTCGGCTGGCCCGCGGGCGCCCCCGCTGCCGGCGACTGGCTGGCCGTCGGCGCGGCCGGCGGTGCGGACGCGCCGGAGGAGCATCCGGCGGCAGCAAGGACCACCATCGCCGCGGCCACGGCCAGACGGCTCAGGCGGCGTGCTCCACGCCGCCCGTGGGAGAGGACCCGCCTCGCGCCTCGCGTTCCTGACATGGTGCCCTCCTCACCGCTGGGCTTCCAGCGTGACGGCCACCCACAGCGCGGCCTAGAGGAATTCGCCCCGAGGGGCGCCGGGCAGCAGCGGACACGTTCTGTCCTCTTCGAGCCTCGCTGGCCCTTCCGCGCCAGGACGGCGCTGCCTAGCGTGGGGCCATGGCTTACTCCTTCCAAGTGGTCATCGACAGCCGAGACCCGCATGCCCAGGCGGACTGGTGGGCCGAGACCCTCGGCTGGACGGTCGAGCCCAGCGACGAGGACTTCATCCGGCGCATGATCGCCGAGGGCTACGCGACCGAGGCCGAGACGACGACGCACCACGGCGTCCTCGTGTGGGCGTCCGCGCAGGCCATCTGCCCGCCCGACCAGGTCGGGGACCGGGGCCGGCAGCGGTTCCTGTTCCAGGCCGTCCCCGAGGACAAGACCGTCAAGAACCGGGTGCACTGGGACGTGCGCCTCCGCGGCGACGACAAGGACGAGGTCCGGGCCCGGCTCGAGGCCCGGGGGGCCAGGTTCCTGTGGGAGGGCCACGAGGGCCCCCATGGGTGGTACACCATGGCCGATCCGGAGGGGAACGAGTTCTGCATCACGTGAGCGGCCCGGGCGGGGTCTTCCCGTCCCGGCTCCCTGGTGGCTAGTACCCGAGCGACTGTGCCGAGGCCCGCAGCGCCTCGGCCGAGCGCCCGAGCCGCGCCAGCTCGCCGTCGTCCATCGGGACCTCGAGGACGCGCCGCACACCGCCCGCGCCCACCACCGAGGGCAGGCTCAGCGCCACCCCGTGGAGGCCGTACTGGCCGTACAGCACCGAGGAGACCGGCAGCACGGCGTCCTCGCGGCCCAGGACCGCTTCGACGATGCGGGCCGCGGAGAGCCCGATGGCGTAGTTCGTGGCGCCCTTGCCCTCAATCACCCGGTACGCGGCCGTGCGGACGTTGTGTGCGAGCGCCTCGAGGGATTCGGGAGTGAAGGCCAGGGAGCCGTCGTCGGCCCTCCAATCCCGCAGGGGGACGCCGCCGATGGTCGCGCAGGCCCAGAGGGGGAATTCCGTGTCGCCGTGCTCGCCGACGATGTAGGCGTGCACGGACGAGCGGGAGACCCCGATGCGCTCGCCGAGGAGCCAGCGCAGGCGGGAGGTGTCCAGCACCGTACCGGAGGCGAACACGCGGCCGGCAGGGAGGCCGGAGATCCGCTGCGCGATGACCGTGAGCACGTCGCACGGGTTCGTGACGAGGACGTAGACGGCCTCGGGCGCCTGCTCGGTGAGCCGCGGCATGAGGTTCTCGAGGATGCGGGCGTTCGTCCCGGCGAGCTCGAGCCGGGTCTGGCCGGGCCGCTGCTTCGCTCCCGCGGTGATCACCACGATGTCCGCTCCCGCCGCGAGCGCCAGGTCCGTCCCGCCGGTGATGCTCGAGGCTCCGGTGAACTGGGTCCCGTGGGCGAGGTCGAGGACCTCGGCCTCGACCTTCGCCTGGTCGATGTCGTAGAGGACCACCTCGCGCGCCGAGCCGCGGATGAGGGCCGCATAGGCCACCGAGCTCCCCACCGCGCCGGCGCCGACCACCACGAGCTTGCCTGCCTGAGCCGCCATGGAGTCTTCCTATGCCACCCCGGCCCGCGAGTGCAAGCCTCTCCACTCATCTGGACCGGGCGGAAAGGCCTGCGGGCGGCGTCAGGCGTCGAACCGCTCGGGCCTGAACGTTGCCAGCATCGGATGTGGCCGGCCGGTGATGAGCTCGCTGGCAATCAGTTCGCCGGCGATGAGGGCCAGTGTGGCCCCGGAGTGGGTGAATGCCGTGTAGCACCCCGGGATCTTCCGAAGCTCCCCGAAGACGGGCTCGCCGTCGCCGGGGATCGGCTTGAGTCCCAGCTTCCACGATCCTGCCTTCAGCTTCGGAGTCCCCACGAGCAGCCGCGAGGCCTCCTCGAGCAGTTCGTCGACCACGGGCTCGGGAATGGAATACTCCCCGGCGGCGTCGCGGACAATGTGCTCCTCGTACCAATCGTGGTCGATCGCGATGGTGCTGCCCGGGTTGGGACGGATTGCGGCCCGGGGCGTGTTGAGGACGGCCCGGACGCCGTGGTCGAAGGGTTCAGTGACGACGAGCATCGAGACGGGCGAGCCGTTGTCGATCTGCACCCCGAGTGGAGCCACGACGTCCGGGGTGTGCGCACCGCAGGCGACGACTACGGCGTCCGCTCGGACGGTGCCGAGGGCCGGCGCCGCCACGCCGGCGGCGCGGCCGTCCTCGATGATCACCTCGGCCGGACCTGCCTGGGCCTGGAGGACGCCGCCGCGGCGCGTGAACTCGGCCATGAGGTGATCGATGAGGTGCGGAAGGCTCACCCAGCCCTCCCCGGGGTTGTAGACGGAGGTCTCGGCGAGCGCCTCGGCATTGAGACCCGGGGTGACGTCGCCGATGGTGTCCGGCCCCACGAGGTGCGAGTCGTAGGCGTGGGAACGCTCGTACTGGTGCCGCGCGGCGGCTGAGGCCCCGTCGCCGTCGCTGTCCCAGAAGACCCCGCCGCCGAACTGGAGCCATTCACGGGAGGGATCCTGGGCGAAGAGGGTGCGGTAGCGGTCGATGCCCGCCATGCGCAGCGCGTGGTACTCGACGCTCCTGGTCCCGGCCGAGTTGAGCCAGGAGAGCGAGCGGCCCGAGGCGCCGGAGGCGAGCGCCCCCTCGGTGACCAGGGTGACGGCCGCACCGGAGCGGAGCAGGTGGACCGCGGCGGAGACGCCGATGACGCCGCCGCCGATGACTGCGATGTGGCGGGAGTTCTGGTTCTCGGGCATGTCGTTCTTCCTCTGGTGTCTCAGATGTGTGCGAGCGAGCGGACGGGAGTGCCTGCATGCAGGCCCCGGATGATCCGCAGGGTCTGGAGGGCTTCGGTCGGTTCGACGGGTGGGGGTGCGCCGCGATGCAGGGCGTCGGCGAGCAGGCGGTAGAAGGCGGGGTAGTCGCCGGGGGCGAGGCCTACGTCGACGGTCGTGGTGCCGTCCGAGAGCCGGGCGGGTTCCCTTGATGGGACAGCGCCGTAGCCGTGCCGGGCGGGGTCCCCTCCGGCTGCGAGCGCGGCTTCCTGACCGTCCAGGCCCCATGATGTGAACCCGGCCCGGCTACCGAGGACGTGGAACCGCGGGCCCTGCGCCGGGGCGACGCCGTTCATCCAGAGGCGGCTCACGACGCCGGAGGCGTGCCGCAGTTCTGTGAAGCTGTCCTCGTCGCCCCCTGCCCCCGAGGAATGCCTTCTGAGGTCCGCCCTCGCCGTGTCGACGGGGCCGAAGAGCCGGAGCGCCTGGTCGATGAGGTGGCTGCCGAGGTCAGTGAGCAGACCGCCGCCCTCATCGATCCCGGCGGCGTCGCGCCAGTTGCCGAAGCCTTCGGGACGCCACCATTCGAAGCGGGACTCGAACGTATGGACCTCGCCGAGCCTGCCCGAACCGACGAGGTCGGCGACCGTCAGGAAATCCCCGTCCCAGCGCCGGTTCTGGAACACCGTCAGGACGACGCCGGCGGCGGCCGCGGCGTCGATCATCGCTTGGGCGTCCTCGACCGACGGTGCGAAGGGCTTGTCGACCACGACGTGGAAGCCGCGGCCGACGGCGGCGATCACCTGGTCCCGGTGGAGCGCAGGCGGAGTACCGAGGACCACGAGATCGAGCTCCAGACTGCCGTCGTCGATGCTCCTGAGGAGCCCGGCGTAATCCGGCACGATGAGGGCCCTCGGGAAGCGCCGGCGGGCGGACACCGTCCTGGCCGGGTTTCCGGTCACGACGGCGTCCACGCTGAAGTCCGGATTGGCCGCGAGGAGGGGGCCGTGGAACACCCCGCCGGAGACGCCGAAGCCGACGATCGCCGTTCTGATCGGGCTCCTCGGGCCGACCTGTCCCATCACAGCACCTCCGAGAGGAAACGCTGCAGACGGGCCGAGCGGGGGCGGTCGAAGATGTCCTCCGGAGTGCCGGTCTCGACGACCTGCCCCTCATCCATGAAGACCACCTGATTCGCGGCCCTCCGCGCGAACCCCATCTCGTGCGTCACGACGACCATCGTCATGCCGCGCCTGCTAAGGCTTGCCATGAGATTGAGCACCCCGTTGACGAGTTCGGGGTCAAGCGCGGACGTCGCCTCGTCGAAGAGCATGACCTGGGGTTCCATCGCGAGCGCACGGGCGATCGCGACCCGCTGCTGCTGTCCGCCGGAAAGGTCTTTGGGCCTGTGGTCCGCCCGGTCCCGCAGCCCCACTTCGTCCAGACGTGCCCTCGCCAGATCGATGGCCTCCTTCTTCGAAAGACGCTTGACCTTCCACGGCGAGAGCGCCACGTTCTCGAGAGCGCTGTGGTCCGGAAAGAGGTTGAAGTGCTGGAAGACCATGCCGATCTTCCGGCGCAACTGGTCCGGGTGCTGGCCGAGGGTCGAGGCTCCATCGAGGAGCACATCCCCCGACTTCGGCTCATGCAACCGGTTGATGCCGCGCAGGAGCGTCGACTTGCCCGAGCCCGATGGCCCGATCACGCAGGTCGTCGTTCCGGGCTCGACTCGGAGGCTGATGCTGCGGACCACGTCCACCTCCCCATAGGCGAGGGTGAGGTCCCGGAGGTCGAGCCCGGCGCCCCTGTAGGCGGGGGCCACGGGAGCCGATGGTGTGGCAGGCGATGGCGATGCTTCGGTGTTCATGGTGGTGTCCCTGGTCCATGGGCGGGCTGCCGCGGGGATGGTCATGGGCGTGCATCCTCTGCTGGAGCGCCGACCGTCTCGAGCTCGGCGACTTCTCGGAGTCCGGAGATGGGCGCGACAGCTTTGCGCCGCCCGGTGCGGAAACGCTGGTCGATGAAGTTCACCAGGTGGGTGAGCGGGACGGTGACGATGAGGTAGAAGAGCCCTGCGAGGACCAGCGGGGAGAGGTTCCCGCTCAGGACCGCGGCGTCCTGGCCGACGCGGAAGAGCTCGCGTTCGGAGACAAGCAGCCCCAGGAAGTAGACGAGGCTGGAGTCCTTGACGATCGAGATGAACTGGTTGACGAGCGCGGGGAGCACGCGTCGAACACCTTGGGGCACGACCACCAGGCGCATGGCCGGCCCGTAGCCCATCCCGAGGGCGCGGCAGGCCTCAAGCTGGCCCTTGTCGACAGCTTGGATGCCGGCCCGGAAGATCTCCCCGATATACGCGCCCGAGATGAGGCTCAGCGCGATGATGCCGAGCGGGTAGGGGCTGGGCCCGAAGATCTGCTGGCTCAGACGCGCGAAGCCCTGGCCGATGAGGAGGATGGTCAGGATGGCCGGGAGTCCGCGGAACAGGTCGGTGTAGACACGGGCGGGCCATCGCAGCCAGGCCGAGGGCGAGATGCCCATGAGGGCGACGAGCATCCCGGCGATGCAGCCAATAACGGTGGCCGCGATCGATATGACGAGGGTGTTCACGAGGCCGACCTGCAGCAGCTGGGGCAGGACATCGGCCATCGCCTGGAAGTCGAAGAAGGTCTTGGCGAGGGTGTCGAACAGATCCATCGTGGTGCTTTCTGCTCGGTTACTGGTCGGAAGCGGGCAGGTACTGCTTCGGCATGGGCGAACCCGGGAACCACTTCTGGTAGAGGCGCTTCCATGTGCCGTCGGCCATCGCAGCCTTGAGCGCCTTGTTCAGCGCGTCCTTGAGGGCAGGCTTGTTCTTGGCAATGGCGAAGCCTGCAGGGGCGTCGAAGGACGGAATGTCGGCCGCGTCGACGAGACCGAACTTCGAGACGTAGTCCTTGGCAGCCTCGTAGTCGAGGAAGTGGGCGTCGATCGTGCCCGAGTTGAGGGCCGAGACCGCGGCGTTGTTGTCCGGGAAGCGGACGAGGTTCGAGTCGGGGAAGTTCTTCATGGCGTAGGTCTCCTGCAGGGTGCCCTGCACGACACCGAGACGCTTGCCCTTGATGGCATCGGCACTCGTGACTCCCGACGCCTTCGTCGTGAGCACGGTGAGGTATCCGGCGAGGTAGCCGTCAGAGAAGTCGACAGTCTGCTTGCGCTTGTCCGTGATGCCGATGGCGGCGACGCCGACGTCGAATTGCCCGTTCGCGACGGCGGGAAGGATCGCGGAGAAGTCCTGGCCGGTGAAGACGACATTGTCGATGCCGGCCCGGTGCGCGACGTCAGTGAAGAGCTCGACGTCGAAGCCGGTGAACTTCCCGGACGAGTCAGTGAACGTGTAGGGCTTGGAGTCGCCGACGCTCGCGACACGGAACTGCCCGGGGGTGATGAGGCCGTAGGGGTTTGACGCCGCAGCCGTGGATGACGCGCTGCTCGAGCCGCCGCAGGCCGACAGGGAGAGGGCGAGTGCGGCCGCTGCCGCCAGTGCCGCTGCTTTGATGCTCCGCATGAGGGGACTTCCGTTCTGGTAGTGAGACCGGTCTCAGTCAAGGAGGTTGAGACCGGTCTCAACTTCGGGGATGATGTGACTGTACTTACGCCACCGTGTGGCGTCAATCTCTTTTTCCCGATGGGATGGGCATGTGACGAAACGAGAGCAAGGGGTCCGCGAGGCAACGGTCGCCGATGTGGCGCGGGCCGCGGGAGTGTCCAAGGCGCAGGCTGCGAGGGCGCTCGGCGGCTACGGGGCAGTCAGCGAGCAGGTGCTCTCCGTCGTGGTCTCGGCGGCCGAGGAGCTCGGGTACAGGCCCAACCAGCTCGCCCGGAGCATGACCACGGGGCGGTCCAACTCGATTGGGGTCGTGGTCGGGGACATCGAGAACGCCCACTTCGGGCTGGCGCTTCGCGGAATTTCCGACGAGGTGCGGGAGGCTGGGTACACGGTGGTCCTCGTGAACACGGACGAAGACCTGACTGCCGAGGTCGGCGCCGTCCAAGAACTGCTGCAGCAGCGGGTGGCCGGCCTCATCGTCGCACCCTGCTCAAGCACCGAGGCCGCCCACCTGGAGTCTGCGCACGACCACAACCGCACTGTCGTCCTGTTCGACCGCGGCGTCCGCGGATGGGCCCTCGACACCGTCCGCGTCGACTTCGCGGAAGCGGCCCTCCAGGTGGGGCGGCTGCTGCTGGACGCTGGGCACCGTCGGATCGGCTACGTCTCGAGCCTCCGCGTGGAGGAACCGTACGAACAGGGTACGGATCTCGGCCTCTCCCCTGTCGCCGACCGCGTGGGCGGAATCGAGCGGGCGTTCAGAGAGGCCGGGGCGGAGTGGGACCGGAGCCTGGTGAAGCTCAATGCCGCATCCGATGACGCGCTCGCCGCCGCCTGCGCGGACCTGCTCGACCGCCCTGGGCCGGCGACCGCCGTCGTCTGCTCGGACAGCCGGATTGCCCTGGGCGTGCTCGGCCAGATCAAGCGCCGGGGGCTTCGGGTGCCCCAGGACATCTCGGTGGTCGCCTACGACGACTTTCCGTGGACCGAGCTGGTGGAGCCGCCTCTGACCGTCGTGTCACAGCCGGTCTACGACATGGGACGGGAAGCAGCCCGGGCGTTGCTGCGTCGGCTCGGCCACCGCGTTCCTGCGGAACAGCTGCCGCTGAGGGCCCACCTCGTCGAGCGGGCTTCGGTGGGGCCGGCCGCGGGATCGCCCGCGGCCTAGACCTCGGGGGCCCCGAGGCGTCTCGGCGCAGCCCCTGCCCGCCCCTCGGGGCTCCCCTTCTCGCGGCGCCGACTAGACTCCCTTCACGTGACCACCAGTTCCGCGAATGAGCAGCCCGCCCTGCCCGAGAAGGTCTCTGACGTCTTCGACCCCACGCGCTGGCGCGCGGTCGAGGGTTTCGATTTCGAGGATCTGACCTACCACCGGCAGGTCGAGCGGGACTCGAGGGGCGCCGTCGTCCGCGACCTGCCCACGGTGCGGATCGCGTTCAACCGGCCCGAGGTCCGCAACGCGTTCCGGCCCGGCACGGTGGACGAGCTCTACCGCGCCATGGACCACGCCCGCATGACCCCCGACGTCGCCACCGTGCTCCTCACCGGCAACGGCCCCTCCCCCAAGGACGGCGGCCATGCGTTCTGCTCGGGTGGCGACCAGCGCATCCGCGGGCGCGCCGGCTACCAGTACGCCTCCGGCGAGACGGCCGAGACGATCGACCCGGCCCGCGCGGGACGCCTCCACATCCTCGAGGTGCAGCGGCTCATGCGGACCATGCCCAAGGTGGTCATCGCGGTGGTCAACGGCTGGGCTGCCGGCGGCGGCCACTCGCTCCACGTCGTCTCCGACCTCACGATCGCCTCGCGCGAGCACGGGAAGTTCAAGCAGACTGACGCGACCGTCGGCTCGTTCGACGCCGGGTACGGCTCGGCGCTGCTGGCGCGCCAGATCGGGCAGAAGCGGGCCCGGGAGATCTTCTTCCTCGCCCGCGAGTACTCGGCGGAGGACATGGTCGCGATGGGCGCGGTGAACGAGGCGGTGGAGCACGCCCGCCTCGAGGAGGTCGCGCTCGAGTACGCGGCGGACATCGCGCGCCAGTCGCCCCAGGCCGTCCGGATGCTCAAGTTCGCGTTCAACCTCGCCGACGACGGCCTCGCGGGCCAGCAGGTGTTCGCGGGCGAGGCCACGCGGCTTGCGTACATGACGGACGAGGCCGTGGAGGGGCGGGACGCGTTCCTGCAGAAGCGCGACCCCGACTGGTCGAGCTTCCCGTACTACTTCTGACTCCTCAGCCCGGCGGAGGTGACTCCTCGACCCGGCGGACCTGACCCTTCAACGAGAGGCGCACCCACACCGTGAACCTGGACCCCGTGCTCTCAGCCCTCGCCGCCGCGCTCGCGGGCGAGGGCCCAGCAGTCGAGTTCGGGCCCGGCGGCTCGGGCCAGGCCGCGCGCGCCGACGGGTCGGCGCTGCCCGAGGGCACGGCGGTGGTGGTGCGCACGTCGGGCTCGACCGGGCAGCCGAAGGCCACCGCCCTCACCGTCGACGCCCTCGCGGCGTCCTCGGCTGCCACGGCGATGAGGCTCAGGGGCGAGGGGCAATGGCTGCTCGCGCTGCCCCTCGACTACGTCGCAGGCGTGCAGGTCCTCGTCCGGTCCCTGTTCGCGGGGACGCGACCGTGGGCCATGGACCTCACGGCCGGGTTCACGCCGGAGGCCTTCGCCGACGCGGCGGAGGCCCTCACCGATCCGATCCGCCTCACCTCCCTCGTGCCGACCCAGCTGCGCCGCCTGCTCGACGACGGCTCTCCCCGCGTGCTCGCTGCCCTGAACCGCTTCAACGCCGTGCTCCTGGGCGGCGCCGCCATGCCCCCCGACCTCCTGGAACGGGCCCGCGGGGCCGGGGTGCACGTCGTGACGACCTACGGCTCGGCCGAGACCTGCGGCGGTTGCGTGTACGACGGCGTGCCGCTGGACGGCGTCGAGGTGGAACTCGTGGACGGCCGGGTGTGGCTCGGCGGCGAGGTCGTGGCCGCCGGGTACGTGGGCGATCCGGAGCGCACGGCCGAGCATTTCCGCACCGACGGTGACGGCCGCCGGTGGTACCTGAGCTCCGACGTGGGCGAGTTCGGGCCCGACGGCCGCCTGAGGATCCTGGGGCGGGCGGACGACGTCGTCATCACCGGCGGCGTCAAGGCCTCCGCCGCTCGGGTGGCGGCAGCAGTCGAGGGCCTGCCGGGAGTGCGCGAGGCGTTCGTGGCCGGCGTCGACGACCCGGAGTGGGGGCAGGCGCTGGTGGCGGCCGTCGTGCTCGCGGTGCCGGAGGATCGGAACGGTCCGGAGGATCGGGAAGAGCCGGGCGAAGGCACGGTGCCGGAGGACGTCCGGGCCGCGGCCGCAGAGCGGCTCGGCAGGCTCGCGCCCAAGTCCTGGCTGGCGCTTGAGGCGCTCCCGCTCCTGCCCAACGGCAAGCCCGACCGCAGGGCCCTCACCGAGCTCCTGGCCGCCAGGCACCGCAGGCGCTAGCCCGGGGCGCCGGCAGCCGGCGTCATCCATCAGCCTCCACCCACCGACCAGCTTCAGAGGAATCAGCACGTGGCAACACCCGCCCAATGGATCTCCGGCTCCCGGCCGCGCACCCTGCCCATGGCCGTCGCGCCCGTGGTGATCGGCACCGCGGCCGCCTACGGGCTCGGAGCGTTCAAGCCGGTCAATGCCGTGCTGGCCGCGCTCGTCGCGGTGCTGCTCCAGGTCGGCGTGAACTACGCCAACGACTACTCCGACGGGATCCGCGGCACCGACGACGACCGCGTGGGACCTTTCCGGCTCACGGGCTCCAAGGCCGCCGCGCCCGCCCAGGTCAAGCGCGCCGCCTTCATCGCGTTCGGGGCGGCCATGCTGTGCGGGCTCGCCCTCGTGGTGGTCTCGCAGACGTGGTGGCTGCTGCTCGTCGGCGTCGGATGCGTCGCGGCGGCCTGGGGCTACACCGGGGGCAAGAACCCGTACGGCTACCTCGGGCTGGGCGACGTGTTCGTGTTCGTGTTCTTCGGCCTCGTGGCCACGCTCGGCACCACGTACACCCAGGCGGGCACCCTCAGCGCGGCCTCGTGGATCGGGGCCGTCGGCACAGGGCTGATCGCCGACGGGCTCCTGATGGCCAACAACGTGCGCGACATCCCGACGGACGAGCTGGCGGGCAAGCGGACCCTGGCCGTGCGGCTGGGCGACTACAGGGCCCGCAGGGCCTACGTGTGGATGCTCGGCATCGCGGTCCTCGGGCCTCTCCTGCTGGTGCCGTGGAACCCGTGGATGCTGGTCATGCTGCTGCTGGTTCCGGCGTGCCTCACTCCGTCGTGGCTCATGCTCGGCGGGAAGAAGGGGCCCCGGCTCATCCCGGTCCTCCAGCAGACGGGCTTCATCAACCTCGGCTACGCCGGGCTGTTCACGGTGGCCGTGGTGCTGAGGACCCTGTTCTAGGCGCCCTGTGGGGGGGCACCGACGGCCAGCGAGAAGTGTCGTAGGTGCGTCCTAGCATCGTTCCATGAGCATCGGACGTGAGTTCGAGGAGTCCGCCGGCTCCGCCGAAGGGGGCGGCGCGTGGTGGGCAGCCCTCGAGCTCCAGGCGATTCGCGAGGCTGACGAGGCCGACGCCGCCGCGGGAGGCCCGGTAAAGCCCTCGCCGTGGCTGCTCAGCGCCTGGGAACGTCGCGACGATCCTTCGACGCGGCCACTTCGGCGACCCGGGCCCGATCCCGAACTGCTGGACATCATTGCCGCCGATGCCGAAGCCGAGGCCGAAGCCGGCGCGGCGGCGGGCGAGCAGCCGGAGGCCGGGCACCGCGGGCCCACGGCCCAGCACGCCCTCCCCGACGTCGGCCTCCCCTCCCCCGCCGCGATCGTGGCGGATATCGGGGCAGAGGCCGCGCAGGTCCTGATCGCCCGTCTGGAGCGACTCGACCGCGAGAACGCCTCACGAGCCGCCGAACGCCTCCTGACGCTCGCCTCGCTCGCGCGGGCGGTCGGCGGCTCGTCGGACGATCCCTTCCGCCGCCTCGGCGCCGCCTCTCTTGCCGCGTCCGAGGTCGCGGCCGCCCTGAACCTCTCAGCACGCACGGCAAAGGGCATGGTCACCGAGGCTCTCGAACTCTCCCGGCCCGCCTGGCGCCCCCTGGTCGATGCCATGCACGCAGGGCTCCTCCCGCAGCGCCGCGTCCGGACGGTCCTTGACGCCGCAACGCCGATTCCGCCGGAACGCCTGGCGGCCTTCGTCGCGGAGGCTGTCGCCGTCGCAGTCCCCACCGGCCCCGACGGCAGCCTCGACGCCGATCGACTGCTGAGCCCGGGAGCTCTTGGGCGGCAGCTCCGGCGGGTGGCCGAGCGGCACGCCGTCGAGCCGCTTGCCCTCCGCAGGGCCAAGGCCCGTGAGCACCGCCGCGTGGACATCGAGCCCGCCGGCGACGCGATGTGCTGGCTCACGGCCTATCTGCCGCTCGAGGACGCCGCTGCGATCGACACCCGCCTGGAGAGCATGGCGCGTTCCCTGCAGAGCGCCTCGGAGGGCCGCACGCTCCCCCAGCTCCGGGCCGACGTGTTCGCGGACCTCCTCACCGCTGCCCTCACCGCTGACGGGCGGCCCGCGGCGGGGCCCCGCGCCCAGATCATCGCCACGGTCCCGCTGGGCACCCTTGAGGGCTCCGGGAGCGCTCCCGGAGAGATCCTCGGCTACGGGCCCCTCGATCCGGACGCAGCCCGCCTCCTGGCCTCGCAGGCGGCCACGTGGACCCGACTGTGGGTCGACCCCGGGACCGGCGCGCCCCTTGCGCTCGGCCGCACACGCTACAGACCGAGCGCTGCGATGCGCCGGCAGCTCAGCGCCCGGAACGTGGTGTGCCGGTTCCCCGGATGCGACAGGCCGTCGACAGCGACGGAAGCCGACCACACCACGGCTTGGGCGAGCGGCGGCGAGACCAGCACAGGGAACCTCGCCCTCCTGTGTCGGGAGCACCATCGGCTCAAGAGCGAGGGCCACTGGAGGGCTCGGCAGATCGGGCGCCCGCAGGCTGGCCCAGCGGCCCCCTCGCACGGCTCACCGACATCGCCCGCGCAGCGCTCCGCGGCACCTCCAGGGACGATCGAATGGACCTCCCCAGCCGGCCGGCGCTACATCACCTACCCCGAGAGCGACCCACCGCCACCGTTCTAGCGTGGGATTAGGAGGCAGTCCCCTGCTCGCCGGAGTCCTGGGCCTTCAGGTCCTCGGTTTTCAGGTCCTCGGCCTTGCGGCCCTCGGTCTTGCGGTCCTCAGTCCTGCGGCCCTGGGACGCAGGCTCGCGCAGGGCCCCGTGGCCCTGGACGTCCGTGTCGCCCTCGGCCCTGTCGCCTTCGGCCTTCCAGCCTTCGGCGCTTGGGTTCTCCTCACCCTCGGCGCTTGGGTTCTCGTCGCCCTCGTACTCGGCTTCCTCGTCGGCCCGCTGCGCCTCGTCGAGCGCGTCCTCCACCTCGGCGTCGGCAAGCTCGCGCTTGGAACGCACCTGCTTGCGGCCGCCGAAGACGTCGCGGACTTCGCTCGCGGCCGCATTGCGCTGCCGAGTCAGGAACAGGAAGTTGATGGCGAAGGCGATGAGCACGGCATAGATGGCCGAGAGGACTACCCCGATGCGCAGCACCATGAAGACGGCGAACGGCACAACGAAGAGGACGGCGCGGAGGAGGAAGTACTTGAGGGATGCCACTGGACGAGTTTACTAAAATGGTCCTATGATCCGCGTCCTGCCCTGGCTCATCGTCCTGGTCGCATGGCTCTACGGCATGGTGGACTGCGCGTTGAGTGACCGCCGCGCCGTCCGGGGCGGCATCTCGAAGACGCTCTGGTTCCTCATCTCGGTCCTGCCCGCCGTGGGCACCGTCCTGTGGTTCGTGTTCGGGCGCCCGCGGGGCACCACGCCGCCGCGCGGCAGCAACGGAAAGGGCCGCCGCCCGATGGCACCGGACGACGACCCTGACTTCCTCCGCGGGCTCTGAGCCCGCGGCCTTGGAGCGGAGCTCTTCCGCGCCGCTCAGCCGGCGCTGACGCCGCCGTAGGAGTGCAGGCCCGAGAAGTAGATGTTGACCACGGTGAAGTTGAAGATCACGCACAGGTAGCCGACGATCGACAGCCAGGCCGCGCGGGCACCCGTCCAGCCGCGGGTCGCGCGGGCGTGGAGATAGGCCGCGTACACGACCCAGATGACGAAGCTCCAGACCTCCTTGGTGTCCCAGCCCCAGAAGCGGCCCCAGGCCTTCTCGGCCCAGATCGAGCCGAACATCACGGTCAGCGTCCAGCCCACGAAGGCGATGGTGTTGATCCGGTAGGACAGCGCCTCGAGGGTCAGCGAGCTGGGCACCAGGCGCATGAACGACCCGGTGTCGAGGCCGCCGGCGGCGATCTTCGCCTCGCGCCGGCTCTGCAGGAGCTGCAGGACGGCCATCGAGAACGTCAGCGTGAACAGCGCCGAGGAGAGCACGGCGATCGAGACGTGGATGACGAGCCAGTAGCTCTGCAGGGCGGGGACGAGGTGCCCCACCGGGATGTAGAACGCGACCGCCGCGGCCACCATCATGACCACGGCGAGGCCGAGCACGAACGTGCCGAGGAAGCGCAGGTCCCGGCGGATGAGCACCACGAGGAAGACCGCGACGACGAGGAAGGCGCCGGTGGTGCAGAACTCGTACATGTTGCCCCACGGCACGCGGCCGGCCGCGATGCCTCGACTCAGCACGCCCGCGGCGTGGATGACGAGGCCGAGGATGCTCAGCGCGACGCCGACGCGGGCGCCCTTGCGGCGGGAGCGGTACTTGAGGTCGGAGTCAGCCACCTCAACCGTCCCGGCGCCCGCATTCTTCGGCGACGCCGGGGTGGCCGCGCTGCCGCTGCCGCCCCCGGCGCCGGCCAGCACCGACTGCTTGGCCTCGGCCTGCGCGGCAGCCTCCGCCTTCTGCCCGGCCAGCAGGGCGGCGTCACGCTGGCCGACCTTGCCGCTCGTGGCCATGTCCCACGCGAAGGCGAGGAACGCGACGACGTACGTTCCGGCGGCAAGCAGCATGAACAGCTCGCTGTACGCACCGAGAGTGAAATTGATCTGCGGCATCAGGCGTCCTTCTGAGTACTGGCCGAGGTGGTTGTTGTACTGGCCGATGTGTCTGTGGTGGCCGATGTGGATTTCGCGTTCTTAGTCTGCGCCCCGGGGCCGTCGCCGGGAACGTCCCAGGCCTTGGCGAGTGCGGCGCGCACGGCCCGCCCCTCGGCCGCGAGGCCGCCGTGGTCTTCACCACGGGTGAGGAGGCCGTACTCGACCATGGTGCGCCCGTCCTCGTGCTGGCCCACGCGCACCCACAGGCGGCGCCGGGTCAGGAAGAGGGAGCAGATGAGGCCGGCGAGGGAGAACAGGGCGAAGCCGAGGGCCCATTCCTGTCCCGGGTTGTGGTGGATGTCGAGGGCCACGTAGCGCTTGAGGCCGTCGAAGGTGATCGACCCCTGGCCGTTCGGCATGGTGTAGGACTGCCCGGCGCCGAGCACGATGCCCCCGGCAGGCTTGTCGCGCCCATTGACCTGGGTCAGCTTGGCGACGTCGAGCGCGTAGACGTTCTGGGGCTTCCCCTTGTCCAGCCCGAGGTCTCCCGCATAGGAGTTGAGGTTGAGCTGGACGTTGAGCGGATCGGGGTCTGCGCTGAAGGCGACGTTGTTGGCGCCCTTCTCAGCCGTGGGGAGGAAGAATCCCACGAACCCGAGCTGGGTGGGCTTGGCGTCGGGGACCTTGATGACGATCGTCGAGGTGTAGACGGAGTCGGTCGGGATGGCCGGGACGGGACCCTGGAACGCGACCTTCCCGTCGCCGCCGCGGACCGTCACCACCGGCGCGTAGCCGTTGCCGACCAGGTACACGTCGGTGGCCCCGATCGAGATCGGGTCGTTGACCTTGAGGTCCTGCTGCCGCTCGGGATCCGAGGGGGAATCCCTCGTGGTCACGTGCGCGGTGAAGTCGAGCGGCTGTCCGAACTGCTTGACCGACTCGCGGTCGTAGCGGACGTCGAACTTGTCCAGGTGGACGGAGTACGGCGCGAGCCAGCTGGACTGGAAGTCGGTGCCGGGGTTGAACGTGTCGTACCCGACGAGGGTGTTGACGAAGGTCTCGCCCTCGATCAGGGTGCGCTGGCCGCTGTAGCCGAACAGGCCGCCGATCGCGACCGAGACGAGCACCCCGACGAGTCCGGAGTGGAAGCAGAGGTTGCCGAGTTCCTTGAGGTAGCCCTTCTCGGCCCCCACGGAGTGGAAGGCCGAGTGGAAGGCGGACGCACGACGGCGGGCACCGCCGTCGTGCGCGTCCGTCGCCTCGGCCTCGGGCGCGGCAGGGCGGAGGTCCACGCGGTAGCCGCGCTTCTTCAGGAGCGCCGCAGCCTGCTCGGCGGCGTCAGCGGCTGCCAGGCCGCGCTCGGCGGGGACCACGAGCGTGCCGTAGACCGGCAGGCGGGAGAGGCGGGCGGGGGTGCGCGGGGGCTTCGAGCGCCAGGACTTCCAGTGGGCGATGGCGCGCGGGACCACGCAGCCGATCAGCGAGATGAACAGCAGCAGGTAGACGGCCGAGAACCAGACGGAGGAGTAGACGTCGAACATCTGGAGCTTGTCCAGGATCGGGCCGTAGTCCGCGTGGTCCTTGAGGTACTGGGTCACGATGGCCGGGTTCGTGGGCCGCTGGGGGAACAGCGACCCGGGGACTGCGGCGACGGCCAGGAGCAGGAGGAGGAAGAGCGCCGTCCGCATGCTCGTCAGCTGGGTCCAGGCCCAGCGGAGCATGCCCACCACGCCTAGGGCGGGCAGTGCGACGTCGGTGCGCGCCGCCTGCCTGCCCTTGCGGCCCTTGGCGGGCTTGGGGCTCTTCTTCTCCTGGTTGTCAGGCTTTGACTTCGTCTCACTCATCAGACGGGCAGCTCCACGGTTCCGATCCAGATCTGCAGCTGGCTGATCCAGTAGGTCCAGACGCCGGAGACCATGAGGACTCCGACGAGGATCAGCAGGCCGCCGCCGGCTCCCTGGAGGGCGCGGCGATGCTTCTTGAAGAACGCCATGGCCCCGAGGCCGCGGCGCAGGCCCAGGGCGATGAGCAGGAACGGCACACCGAGCCCGAGGCAGTAGACGAAGGTCAGCAGGGCGCCCTTGTACGCGCTCGGGCCGTCGGAGAACGCGAGCACCTGCACCGCCGCGAGGGTCGGGCCGATGCACGGGACCCAGCCGAGGCCGAACGTGATGCCGAGGAGCGGGGCGCCCCAGAGTCCGGCGGGCGGCCGGGCGTGGACGCGCGCCTCCCGCTGGAAGATGCCGAGGCCGCCCATGAAGACGATCCCCATGAGCACGACGACGATCCCCAGCACCCTCGTGAGCCATCCGGAGGAGATGGCGAGCCATGAGCCGAGCTGGCCGAACACGGCACCGGTCGCGACGAACACTGCGGTGAAGCCGAGCACGAACAGGCCGATCCCGGCGACCATGCGGCCGCGGCGCTGCTTGGCCAGGTCCACGCCCGTCAGCCCGGTCACGTACCCGAGATAGCCGGGCACGAGCGGGAGGACGCACGGGGAGAGGAAGGAGACGACGCCCGCGAGCAGGGCCACGGGCAGCGCGAGCAGGAGGGAGCCGTTGAGGACGGTATCGCTGAAGATCCCGCCCACTACTCGGCCGCCGCGGACGTGATGAGGGCCTTGAGGGTGCCCTTGTCGAGCTGGCCGAGCACGCGCGAGGCCACGCGGCCCTGCTTGTCGAGCACGATCGTGGTGGGCACGGCGCCGGGCGGGACGGCCCCGGACATCGCGAGGAGGACCTGTCCGTCCTTGTCGTTGAAACTCGGGTAGGTGAGCTTGAAGCTCTGCTCGAAGGCCTGCGCCGTGCCCTGCTCGTCGCGCAGGTTGACGCCGTAGAAGGCCACGCCCTGAGGCTTGAATTCGGTGTGCAGCGCCTCGAGCTCGGGCGCCTCGAGACGGCAGGGGGCGCACGCGGCGAACCAGAAGTTCAGCACCGTCACGTGGCCTGCGAAGTCCTTGGAGCTGACCTTCGTGCCGTCGTAGAGCGTGCCCGTGAAGTCGACCGGCGGCTTGCGGGAGTCCTTCGCATACTCGGTGACCGAGCCATCGCCCGCCACGTAGTTCTTGTTGTCCCCCGCCCGCGCCTGCTGGGCGAGCGGGTCGGAGGCGGCGCAGCCCGAGAGCACGGCGGCAAGTCCGACCGCCGCCGCCGCGGCGAGCAGCCGCCGGCGGGTCGGGCGGCCGGGAACGGCGGGGGCGGATCGGGGGGACAGCTCGGCGCGGGACATCTGGTGCTCCTGGGGCATTCAGGCCCCCGGGGTCGTGGCCGCGCCGGGCAGCAGCCGGGCGGCGGGCTCGGTGTAGCGGACGGCAGTGACGGCGCCCGTGAGGGTGTCGATCGTGAGGGACGTGAGGGAGGCGAGCGTGCACTCGCGCTTGCGGGGATCGTGGGGCAGCGGCCTGCCCTCAGCCTTCAGGCGGGCCATCCAGATGGGCAGCTGGTGCGCCACCAGGATGGCCTCCGCACCGTCGCCGCCCAGCTCGGCGGCCCGGCGCGCGGCGTCCCGTGCGGCCTCGAGGACCCGGGCCGCCTGCTTCTCGTAGGGCTCGCCCCAGGAGGGACGGAGCGGGTTCACCAGGTAGGGCCAGTGCTTCGGCTTGAGGAGCTCGCGCGGGGTGACCTTGAGCCCCTCGAAGTGGTTCTCGGCCTCGATGATGCGTGGCTCGGTCCGGACCACGAGGTTGAGGACCTTGGCGCTCGGCTCGGCCGTCTCCTGGGCCCGGGTCAGCGGCGACGCCGCGAGCAGGACCACCCGCGCGCCGTCGAGCGCGCGCTGGGCGAAGTGGGACGCGACCGTGTTGGCCATCTGCCGGCCGAGCTCGGACAGGTGGAAGTCCGGCAGCCGGCCGTAGAGCACGCCGGCGGGGTTGTAGACCTCGCCGTGGCGCAGCAGATGGACGGTCGAAGAGGGCATGGCTCCAGTTTCTCAAACGTGGTGGGCGGCCGTGAAATCGCGGGAGACGGCCCTGCCCGCGATTCTACAAAGGGTAGAACTATCACGCCCACCCTAGAGTTCCCTGTGTAACCCCTGCCACAGGGGGTTGCGGTCCATGCAGATGCATGTTTTTATTGAGTCAGCGGTTAGTTGACGCTTCAATCAAAACCCCACTCAGGAGGAACCACAGTGACTCTGCCCCACGGCCTCACCCCCGGAACCTGGACCCTCGACGGCGCGCACAGCGAGATCGGCTTCACCGTCCGCCACGCCGGCATCTCCAAGGTGCGCGGCCGCTTCAACGACGCCACCGCCACCGTGTCGGTCGGCTCGACCGCCGCGGACACCACCGCCACCGCCGTCGTCAAGACCGCATCCTTCGACTCCGGCGACGCCAACCGCGACGGCCACGTGAAGGGCGCCGACTTCTTCGACGTCGAGAAGTTCCCCGAGATGACCTTCGAGGCCACCTCCATCGAGGCGAAGGGCGACGAGTTCGACGTCACCGGCAACCTCACCATCAAGGGCGTCACCCAGCCCGTCACCATCGAGACCGAGTTCAACGGCGTCGCCGTCGATCCCTTCGGCGCGACCCGCGCGGGCCTCTCCGGCGAGACGACGATCTCCCGCAAGGACTTCGGGCTGACCTGGAACGCGGTCCTCGAGGCCGGCGGTGTCCTCGTGTCCGACAAGGTCGTGATCACCCTGGACCTCGCGTTCGTCGCGCCCCAGGCCTGATCGATCCTCGCCGGCCGCTCCCGGCCGGCACCCCCGATGGCTCCGCAGCGTTCAGCCCCTCGTGGAGCCGTCCACCACAGTGACCTCGAGCGGCATGCGGTGAGCCCTGCGGAGGCGCCCGGCCAGGAGGTTGCGCAGTCCGCGGGCCACCAGCGTCGGGCCCCGCAGGTCGCGGAACTCGGCGGCCTCGGTGGTGACCAGGCGGAGCAGGGGGCGCGCGGCGTCGTCGGGGGTCTGTCCCCACAGGCCCACCACGACCTGCAGCGCCCCCAGCCGCTGCTCGTAGCCGCGCTGGGAGGAGACGTGGCCCAGCAGGTCCGTCATGACGAGGCCGGGATTCAGCCCGTGGACCCGGACCCCGGTGCCTTTCGTCTCCAGCTGCAGCGTCTCGGTGAACTGGCGGACCCAGCGCTTGCTCGACGCGTAGGCGTTCTGCTGCGCCACCGGTCCGCGGTCGCCCTGCCCGTAGAGGTTGACGAGGTCGCCGTGGCCCTGGGCGAGGAATACCGGGAGGGCGGTGCGGGCCCCGTGGAAGGTGCCGAGGATATTGGTGCGGACCACGCGCTCGAAGTCGTCCGGCGGGGTGGAGGCGGTGGGTCCGTAGATGCCCGAGGTCCCCGCGTTGTTCACCCAGATGTCCACCGTGCCGTAGCCGAGTGCCTCGTCCCGGAGCGCCTCGACGTCGGCCAGAGAGCCCGTGTCGCAGCGGCGCCCGTGCACCGCAAGGCCTTCCGCCTGGAGCAGGTCCCTGGCTGCCCGAACGTGGGCCTCCGATCTGGAGGCGATCACCACGGTGGCGCCGTGCCGGCCCAGCAGCCGTGCCATGGCGAGCCCGAGGCCCCGGGTCGACCCGGTCACCACGGCCACGCGGCCCTCCAGATCGGCCCGTGCATCCGTGCTTCCGGCCCGAGCGCCCATGGTCCCTCCGTCATTGCGCCAGCGGGAAGACGTTCCCCGACGGCGGCCGCGGAGCTCGTCGGCTGCGGTGTCCACAGCGCAGGCAAGCGGGCGGCCGCCCCGGGCTCCAGTGCGCCTCAGTGCGAGGGGATCGTCCGGTGGTGTGCCTCCATGGCCGGACGGATGGCTGCCGCGGTCACGCCGGCCGCCACGATCCCGGCGATCCAGGACGTCCACGCCGCACCGGTGTGGTCGGAGTAGGCGCCCATCCAGGGCGAGGCGAAGAGCAGCACGCCCACGGCGCACTGCGCGTACTCGAGCCACGGGGTACCGGGCATCGACAGGTTCAGCACGGCCGCGACGACCAGCAGGAGGCCGAAGACCACCATGAGGGTCGTCGAGGTGCTTGTCTGAGCGGTCCACAGGACCGCGATCGCGGCATAGAGGCCGCAGACGCCCGCGACGTAGTCTTCCCACCGCGTCCATCTGTTCATTGCTCTTCCTTTCCCTTCTTCCTTCCCGGGGCGGAAGCCCCTCGGGATCTGCCCCGGCTTCCGGGGCAGATGCTGTGGATGCCCGTCCAGCGGCGGGTGCTCTCGGGTGCGGCCTTCGGGGCTCACCAGACGGCGTCGCCGCGGAGGACGGCGTCGCTGCCGCCGTCGACGTAGACGATCTGGCCGCAGAGGTGGGTGTTCTCCTCGCCGCCGAGCCACGCCAGCGCACGGGCCACGACCATCGGCTCGGCGATGCCGTTCAGGGGCATCGGCACCCTCTCCAGCAGCGCGCGGCGCTGCTCCGCCGTCGAGATCATCGCGGCGGTCATGGGTGTGGCGATGATCCCCGGAGCCACGGCGTTGAGGGGTATCCCCGCCCCCGCCCAGTCCGCCGATGCCGCCCGGCGGCGGACCCAACGCGAGAGCGCGAGCTTCGTCGAGGAGTAGATCAGGCCGGTGGTCTCGGCGGCCTTGGCGAGAACCTCTGCGCGGGCCAGCGCCGCCGGCTCGTCCTCGGCCGTGAGCAGCGAGACCAGTTCCGCATCGCTCGGCAGGAGCGCCGCCATCGAGGAGACCAGCACGGCCCTGGGCGACGGCGAGCCGGACAGCAGGGGGCGGAGTCCCTCGAGCGTGGCGAGGGCTCCGAAGAAGTTCACAGCAACAGTGGCCGGCGTGGGGGCTGCAAGCCCCGCAATGGCGTACACGGAGTCGACCCGGCCGCCGCTGAGGTGGCGCACGCCCTCGACCATGGCGTCACGGCCGCCGGCTCCCGAGAGGTCGGCGACCACCTCGGCGTCACGGACGTCGACGCCGATGACGTTCTCGCCCCGCTGTCCGAGCAGCTCACGGGTGGACCTGCCGATGCCCGACGCCGACCCCGTCACCACTGCTGTCCGAGGCATGATCCGCTCCTTCTGGCGCGAGGATCCCCGTGTCCCACTCTCGGGCCCTCCGCGGGGGGCGGGCCAGAGTCGAAGGGCCTGACGGCGCCCCTGCTGCGGCGCCGGACCTGCGAGCGCCGTGCGAGTGGCCTTAGGCCCTACCTGCTGCGCGGGCGCAGACCTACCCTCGGTGCCATCAGGCCAGCGATCGAGGAGGCAGACGTGAGCGCTGAGGTCACGATCATCGGCAGCGGACGGATGGCACGGGGGCTGGCGCAGATGGCTCTGCGCGCCGGCCGCGCAGTCCAGATCCTGGGCCGGGATGGCAGCCAGACCCGCGACCTCGTCGAGTCCCTGGGGGCGGGCGCCAGCGGCGGAATCATCGGCGCCCCCGTCGAGGGGGGCCTCGTGGTCCTGGCCGTCCCGTACAGGGAAGTCGCGAACGTGGTGCGCGAGCTCGGAGACGGGGTGGACGGGCGCGTCGTCGTGGATATCGCGAACCCCGTGGACGTCTCGACCTTCGACCGGCTGCTCACGCCGGCGGGAACGTCGTCGGCCGAGGAGGTCGCCGTGATGGTCCGGGGCCGGGCCGAGGTGGTCAAGGCCTTCAACACGGTCTTCGCCTCGACCTTGGAGTCTGGCTCGGTGGGAGGCCAGCATCTGGATGTCTTCATTGCGGGCGATTCCGAAACGGCCAAGGAGAAGGTGAGCGCCCTGGTCGCCAAGTCCGGGATGCGGCCGATCGATGCGGGGCCCCTGCGCCGATCGCGTGAGCTGGAGGCCTTCATGCTCCTCGTCTTCGGCCTCCAGGTGAGCCCGGCCCATGAGAACTTCAATTGGGACACCTCCCTGAGGATCTTCCCCTAGGCGGTCGCGGGTAGGTCGGCCCGCGCGGGACGATCTGCGCGGCGGACGGTTGAGACTCGCGACGGTGGGTAGCTGACGTGGGTACCCCGGAATGAGGAACCCCGGGGGGTTCGCTGACGCAGATGAAGGGAACCCGACCATGGCACACGAGCCGCTCGAACTGGCCTTTGCCTTCTTCGAAGCGTCCCAGAGGGAGGGCACCAGCTCCGCCGAAATCGCAGGATGCCTCGAACAGGCCCGCACTACGGCACTGTTGAGCATCGCAGAAAGCCTTGCCGTCATCGCGGCGGCAACGGTGGACGAACCGGCCCACTGACCGCCGGCCCGACGCGGGCCGGAGGCGCAGTGCGTCCGCCGCGCGCGGCACGCCCTCACTGGCGACAGGAGGGGTGCCGGGCCGGTGCCCTCTGGCGATACAGTGGGGTCAACGCGGCGGGGGCGCGTGGACGCTCCCCCGTCGGGCCACCTTCAACGATTGGACCCGCATGAGCACGCCCCCTGTCCCCCCGAACGGCGCCGAGCAGCACCACGGGGATCAGAAGCCCGGGCCCGAGCAGGCCGGGCCAGGACAGGCGGGGCCCGGCGACCACGGAGGCCCGGCCGCCAGGCCCGCCCCCCGGTACGGGCAGTACGCCCCCGGGTTCGGGGAGGGGCAGCAGCCCCCCGCCTACGGACAGCAGCAGCCGCCCGCCTACGGACAGCAGCAGCCTCCGGCCTACGGACAGCAGCCCGGCTACGGCCAGCAGCAGCCCCCGGCGTACGGGCAGCAGCCCGGCTACGGCCAGCAGGGCGGCTACGGCCAGCCGTGGCAGCAGCCCGCCGCCCCCGGGTACGGCGCCCCGGGCTTCGGCGTGCCGAGCCCCGAGGCCCAGCGCACGGCGGTCCGCCGGGCGTCCCTGCTGATCTTCATCACGGCGGCCGCCGAGGTCGTCATCGGCTTCTTCGCCACGTTCGTCACACTGAACACGCCCACGTCCGCGCTCCGGAACCTCTTCGACGACGCCGGCGGCGCGTCGTCGGGCATCACCTTCGAGCAGTTCCGCCAGATCATCAGCACCTTCGTGTGGCTCGCCATGGCAGGGGTCGTGGTCAACGCCGCCGTGCTCGTGCTCTGCGGGGTGTTCCTGATGCGGGGCCGGCGCTGGGCGCGGATCCTCGGGACCGTCTTCCTCTGCCTCACCCTCGGCGCGTTCCTCGCGGGCGGGGTCTTCTCCCTCATCACCATCGGCCTCGCGGTCGCCTCGGTCGTTCTCCTGTTCCGGCCTGCGGTGACGGCCTTCCTCGCCGCCCAGAACCAGTTCGCCAACCCCTACACCACCCCGAAGGGACCCACCTTCGGCAACCCCTACGGACAGTGACGCCATGAGCCAGCAGCCCACGCCGCCCCCGTACCAGTCCGGCCCCCCGGCGTACCAGCCGGGGCCCCCTCCGCACGGAGCGCCGGACTACGGCCCTCCCCCGCCGCAGGGCTCGTACCAGGGTCCTTGGCCGAGCCAGCTGCCCAGCGGATCCTTCCCCGGGATGCCCGCCGTCGGCATCGCCCGCCCGCTGACCATCACGCTCGCGGTCTGGTTCCTCATCGCGAGCTCCGTCGCACCGCTCGCGGGGATCCCGGCGATCGTCGACTGGATGGGCACCTACATGCACACCGCCCTCATGCAGTCCACCACGCGGGCCAACCGGGCCAGCGCGGTCGCCTTCGCCAGCCAGTTCACGGCCATCATGACCCCCGTGCTGTGGATCTCCGCGCTCATCGGCGTCGCGGTCACCGTGCTGCTCGCGCTCGGGATCCGGGCCGGCATGAACTGGGTGCGCATCCTGCTGACCGTGTTCGCGGGCCTCTCGCTCCTCGGCTACGTGGTCAACTTCGCCATCGCCACGGCGCTCCCGACCGCGCGCACCTTCCCCCTGCCGGCCTTCGTGTACGTGCTCGGGTTCCTCTCCGCGGCCCTGTACATCGCCGCGGCGGTGCTCACGTGGCTGCGCCCCTCGAGCCAGTACATCGCCGCGCGCCGTGCGGCCAAGCTCGGCGGCGGCTACCTGCGCTGAGCACGCGGCGCCCCGGCGTGCCGGCGCCCCCGCTTCCTGACGCCCCGCGGGAGTCGGCGCACGACGCCGGCCCCCACCTCAGGCGGGCTGCCCGCCCGGGTGGGGGGCGGCGTCGTACCTCGGGTCGGGGTCCGAAGAGGCCCCCGTCTCCCCTCCGGCCTCCCCGCGCTGGGCGTGGTAGGCGAGGATCTGGAGCTCGGTGGCCATGTCCACCTTCCGCAGCGTCACTCCGGGCGGCACCTGGAGGATCGTCGGCGCGAAGCTGAGGATGCTGCGGACGCCCGCCGCGACGACGCGGTCGCACACGGCCTGGGCCACGGACGCCGGGAGGGCGAGGACCGCCATGTTCGCGCGGGTGCGCTGGAAGACGGCCTCGAGGTTGGCCGCGTCGGAGATCCGGAGCCAGCCGATCTCGTTGCCGATGATCTGCGGGTCCGTGTCGAGCAGCGCGACGACGTCGAAGCCGCGGGTGCCGAAGCCGCCGTAGCGGGCCAGGGCACGGCCGAGGTTGCCGGCGCCCACGATCGCGACCCGCCAGTCGCGCGTCAGGCCGAGCGCCACGGAGAGGTGCTGGCGGAGGTTCTCGACCTCGTACCCCACGCCGCGCGTGCCGTAGGAGCCGAGCTGGGAGAGGTCCTTGCGCAGCGTCGCGGAGCTGACGCCGGACGCCTCGGCGAGTGCGTCCGAGGAGACCCGGTCCACGCCGTCCGCCAGGAAGGAGTTCAGCGCGCGCAGATAGACGGTCAGGCGGGAGACGACCGCGGGCGGAAGCTGCTTCCCGTCGGGCGCGGGCGCGGCGCCTCGGCTCCCCGACTGGGACCGTCCTGCCACTGCCACCTCATTCCCTCGCGGGCCTTGCGCCTGTCGCGCGATACGCTCGGTCGCCGCCGTCTGGGCGGCCCCATTCACTCTAGGACCGGGGCGGGGCGGCCGCCAAAAGGGCTGCGGGGCGCCGGGCCGGGCGCTGGGACTCAGTCCTGGCGGGCCGCCTCGACGGTCCGGCGCAGGCGGGCCTCGTTGATCCGCCAGAAGTCGCGCTGGACCCCGTCGACGAGCACCACGGGCACCTCCTCGGCGAAGCGGTCGTGCAGGGCCGGGTCGTCATCGATGCTGCGCTCCTCCCAGCCGAGGCCGGCGTCCGACGCCACCCGTCCGACCACGTCCCGCGCCGCCTCGCAGAGGTGGCACTGGCTCTTCGTCACGAGGACGATCTCGGGGATGCGCATGCCTCCACGGTAGCGCGCGACCGTGGCGGAGCCGTGAATCGCTAGACTCGGACCATGCCCGCAGAGAAGAAGGCGCTGGATCCAGTGCGCCCCGCGCCCCTCGGGCGCCCGGGCGAGGCAGCCTTCTTCGACGTGGACAACACCCTCATGAAGGGGGCCAGCCTCTTCCACGTGGCGCGCAAGATGTACGAACGCGGCGCCTTCACCCTCCGCGACGCTGCCGGCTTCGCCTGGAAGCACGTGGCGTTCCTGTTCCGCGGCGAGAGCCTCGAGGACGTCCGCTCGATCGAGGCCTCGGCCCTCGCGCTCGGAGCCGGGATCCTCGCGGTAGACGTCGAGACGATCGGCCACGAGGTCTACGACGAATTCATCGAGTCACGCATCTGGCCCGGCACCAAGGCCCTCGCCGAGCAGCACCTGCGCGTGGGCCGGCGGGTGTGGCTCGTGACGGCCACGCCGATCGAGGTCGCCTCCGTCATCGCCGACCGCCTGGGGCTCACCGGCGCGCTCGGGACGGTGGGCGAGATCGAGGACGGCGCCTACACCGGCCGGCTCGTGGGCGAGATCCTGCACGGGAAGGCCAAGGCGACCGCCGCCGCAGAGCTCGCCGAGCGGGAGGGCCTCGACCTCGACCGCTGCTGGGCCTACTCGGACTCGCACAATGACATCCCGCTGCTGACCCTCGTGGGGCACCCCGTGGCCATCAATCCCGATGCGCGCCTGCGCGCGCACGCGCATGCGCACAACTGGCCCATCTACGACTTCCGCGCCGGGCGCCGGGCCGCGACGCTCGGGCTCAAGGCCGCCACCGTCGGCGGCGCGTTGTACGGGCTGTGGCGCGGCTACGCCCGCTTCCGCCGGTAGCTGTACCCGGCTGCCCCCTCTCCCGCGAAGTCACCCCGTGGGAAGGAAGGTGCCCGGACGCACGTGAGGCCCGCTCCCACGAAGGGAACGGGCCCCACCCACCATCGCCCCTCAGGGGCGGGCGCCTACTTCTTGTTGCGGCGCTGGTGACGAGTCTTGCGAAGCAGCTTGCGGTGCTTCTTCTTGGCCATGCGCTTGCGGCGCTTCTTGATAACCGAACCCATGAAAAGTTCCTTACCGGTAGTTGGTGCCCCGGGCTGCTGGCCGGGTCGCGCACAGGGGCGCCGTTCAACCAACTGCTGGTGACGTGACGTAAAACGTTCCTGAACAGGATACCGTACGCGTCAGGCCGACTCGGTCCTGCCGTCCACGACCGAGTTCTTCAGGTACTGCTCGACCGCGGCCTCCGGAACCCGGTAGGAGCGGCCGAAGCGCACGGCAGGCATCTCCCCCGAGTGCACCAGACGGTAGACCGTCATCTTCGACACCCGCATCATCTCCGCGACCTCAGCGACTGTGAGGAACCGCGACGAGGAGAAATCAGACATACAAACAACTCTAGTTGCTGGAGTGGCCCTTGGGAACGCGGCGGGCCCGAACGGCTCCCGCGAGCTGATCGAGGACCTGCTCGGTGACGCCCCACTCCATGCACTTGTCGGTCACGCTCTGCCCGTAGACGAGCTGCGCACGGCCGGCAGCGAACTCGGCCACGTCGAGCGGCTGGGCCCCGCCCACGAGGAAGCTCTCGAGCATGACGCCGGCCACCGCACCGGCCGCTTCGCCGCCCGCGGCGAGCTCCGCGCCGATCTCGAGGGCCACCTCGGCCTGGCGGTGGTGGTCCTTGCCGCTGTTGGCATGGCTCGCGTCCACGATGAGGCGCGGGTTGAGTCCCTTGCCCGCCATCCGGGCAGAGGCCGCGGCGACGTGCTCGGCGCCGTAGTTCGGCCCCGCGGATCCCCCGCGGAGGATGAGGTGGGTGTCGGGGTTGCCGGCGGTCTCCACGAGGGCGGCCCGGCCGGCGTCGTCAATCCCGAGGAAGGCCTGCGCGGCGGCCGCGGCCCCGCACGCGTCGACGGCGACCCCGAGCCCGCCGTCGGTGCCGTTCTTGAAGCCGACCGGCATCGAGAGGCCGGAGACGAGCTGGCGGTGGATCTGGCTCTCCGTGGTCCGGGCGCCGATCGCGCCCCAGACGATCGCGTCCGCGGTGTACTGCGGGCTGATGGGCTCAAGGAATTCGGTGGCCGTGGGGAGCCCGAGCGCGAGGACGTCGAGGAGGAAGCGCCGCGCGGTGCGCAGCCCGGCGGGGATGTCGTGGCTCCCGTCCAGGTGGGGGTCGTTGATGAGCCCCTTCCAGCCCACGGTGGTGCGCGGCTTCTCGAAGTACGTCCGCATCACCACGAGCAGGTCCTCGCGGTGTCCGCGGGCGACGCCGGCCAGTCGCCGCGCGTAGTCGAGGCCCGCCTCGGGGTCGTGGATGGAGCAGGGCCCCACGATCACGAGGAGCCTGTCGTCCAGCCCGTCCATGATGGCGCGCACCTCGTCGCGGGCGCGGGCCACGGTCCGGGCGGCGCCGTCCGAGAGGGGCAGCTCGCCGAGGATCTCCTCGGGGGACGGGAGCGCGGTGAACTCGGCGACACGGAGGTTGCCGGTGGAGGAGATGGCCGCGGCGGAGCTGGCGGTCGGGGCGGCGGGCTGGGGGTTCATGGGGTCCTGTCCTTCATCTGCAGGCCCCGCGGGGTCCAGAGCCTGCCGTTGATATGGCAAAGGGCAAGGACCGTGAAGTCCCTGCCCTGTTGGCTCTGGAAGTCGGTACGCGAAACTCTACGCTTGGCCCTCCAGAGCCAACGCAAAATACGCATACCAACGCTTGAACATGCGCCCACCGTAGCTCCCGGGCCGCCGGGACGCCAAAGACAGCCCGCATAGTGGACGCCGGCCCCGGGTGTCCCCTCTTCCGTGGTGGATCGAGGCGTTCGTGGCGGGTCCCGGGGGCCTCGAGATTTGACCGGTTCGCGGACTTTCGTCAAAGATGATCGACGGGGCTGCGCCGAGCGCCGCCCGTGCTCAGGAAAAGGGCCGACTTCAGTCCACACGGCCTACGCTCCCGCGGCGGCCGTGCCCCCGAAGGAGCGCACCGATGGCCGCCCGGCCCGAGCTATATCCCGCCACGCACGATCTGATCCACCTGCTGCTGGCGTACTCCGGGCTCGACGCGTTCCTCTCCGCCCTGGCCGACCGCACGGGCCGCCGCCTCGCCCCGCTGGGCCAGCCTGACACCGCACTGGCCGTCTACCGCCGCAACCGGCCAGTGCTGACGGCGGGGGCGGCCCCCTCGCTCGTCCGGCTCACCCAGGAGCGCCTCGCGGACGACGACGTGTACCTCGCCTCCGCGCTCGAGCATTCGCGCTCGGCGTCCGAGGAGCGGCTGCCCGACGCCTGGGCGTCGGGGACCGCCTGGGGCGTCGACGCGGGCCTGCTCGTGGTGCCCGTGCCCGCCGGGCCCTCCGCCACGGCGGCGCTCGTCCTCGTCGGCACGCCGCCTGCGGACCCAGGGACGCGGCGCGCTGCTCTCGCCCTGCTGGGCCGCGTGCGCAATGAGGCGTCGTGGGCGCTGCGGATGGCGGTGCGGCTCGCGGATGAGACGGACCTCGCCGAACACCGGGCCCACGCCATGCAGAACCGGACCGTGATCGACGTGGCGATCGGGGTGATCATGGCCCAGAGCCGATGCTCGGCAGACGAGGCCTTCGATGTCCTGCGCAGGGCGTCGAACAACCGCAACGTCAAGCTGCACACCGTCGCCGCCGAGCTCGTCCGGCGCATCCATCCCGAGCTGCCGCAGACGGCGTTCGTGGACTGAGCGTCTCAGCCGGCCCTTCAGGGGACGCTGAAGCCGGCGCGACCCGCGCCCGGCTCAGCCGGCCCTGCGCATCCCGGAGGTGAGCAGGGCATCGAGCGAGCTGAACGCCTCGTAGGCCACGCGAGCGCCGGCAGCGCGCTGGACCGGGCCGAGGCCCGCATCCTGCTCGAAGCGGCGCTGCGCGGCACGGATCACGGAGCGGGCCGTCTCGGTGTCCCCAGGGTGGCGCAGGAGGCCGACCACGACGCTCTGCAGCGGCCGCAGCGCCGCCTCGAGCATCTTCGCCTCGCTTCCGTTGCCCCGGTCCCGCTCGTGGCGGCGACGCAGGTTGATCAGGTCCCAGGCCTCGAGCGCCCCGAGGCACGCGGCCTCGGTGCGGGCGCGCTCGTCCGGCGCGCCCTCGAGGACCAGCAGGGTGCGGACGCTCTCCCAGCGGGCCAGGAGGCCGCGCCGGCCGCGCGGGGTCAGGGGCGAGACCGTCACGGGCGCTCCCCTCCTTCGGCGCCCGGCTGGCCAGGTGCCCCGGCGTCCGTCTCCCAGACGCCGTCCCTCCACCGCAGCGACTCGGCCGCGGTGGCCGCCGCCGAGAGCACAGCTTCGGCGACCCGGCCGCCCCGGAGCTGATGGTCGATCAGCTGCGAGGCAAGGATGCGGGCGGACTCAGGCGACGCTGCCCGGAACTGGAGGGGGTGCGACCTGCGGGAGGCAGGATTGATGAACGTGAGCTCGTAGTGCGGCATATTGGTTCTCCTCGTGCACGTGCGGGCGTCCATCCAGCATCGCTGCCCGGCGCCCAGGGTCCACAGGGGAAAAGGTCCCAGCGGTGGCTCAGCGCCCGCGCGAGGGCCCCCCAGGGTGGCCGTCCCCGTTCCGGCCGTCCCCGTTCCGGCCGTCCTCGTTCCGGGTGGCGACATGCAGCGCGGCCTGGGTCCGGTGCCTGAGCCCGAGCTTGGTGAGGACCGAGGAGACGTAGTTCTTCGCCGTCTTCTCCGCGAGGTCGAGCTCGCGGGCAATCTGCCGGTTGGTCAGCCCCTCGGCGATGAGGTCCAGCACCCTGTGCTCCTGCGGGGTCAGCGACTCTACGAGGGGATCCTTGGGTTCGGCTGATGAGAGCCGGGCCTTCGCGCGCGCCTCCGCCCCGGGCCCGAAGAGCGTCTCCCCCGCCGCCGCGCGGCCGATCGCCTCCACGAGCGTGGCGGCCGGCGTGTCCTTCGGGAAGTATCCCGCCGCCCCCGCGAGCACCGCTTCGAGGACGGCCTGGTCGTCATGGGCGTCGTTGAGGATGATGCACTGGACGCCCGGGGCCGCGGACCGGAGGCGGCGGCACACCTCGATGCCGATCCCGTCCGTCAGCTGCGTCCCGAGGACCGCGACATGCGGCTCCAGCTGCGGGACCTGGGCGAGACTGTCGCGGACCGATCCCGCTTCCCCGACCACCGTCATCCCGGCGCCCTCGAGCAGGCCCCGCAGGCCGAGGCGGACCACCTCATGGCGATCGAGGATGAACACGCGGACGGCCCCGCCTGCTGGGCTCCTGTCGCCGGTGTGGGACTCACGGCGCTCCATGCCGCCCCCCATCTCGCCGCGGCCGCAACGTCCTTGCTGCAGCCGAGGACATGGTAGGTCCGTGCGCTCGAGGCGGGTCAGGGGAAAAGGTCACTGCCGCCGTGGGGCCGGCTCTGCTGGGCGGCGCGCGCGGCGCCCGGGACAGGCTCGCGGTGAAGACACGGGACTTTTGGCCCTCCAAGGATCCGGCGTCCGTTGTGGACTCTGGAATGGAGCCGCAGTGATCCGGGTCCCCACAGCTTCGGGGCCGACGAGCCGCGGCCGTTGCACCACGTCCCGATCCAGCCCCTGTCCCAGCCCTGCTGGCACGGGCTGGCCAGCTGAGCGGAAAACGATGAAGAGAGTCCCAGCACTCGCACACTACCGCACCCGCACCGCAGAAGCGGCGCTGCACGCCCACCCCTCGAGCCACATCCCCACGGTTCCGCCGCGCCCGGCGACCGAGGAGGAGCTGGCCGGCCGGTGGAACCGGCTGCACGCCACCTTGGTCCGCGCCGGGCTCGATGAGGAGCAGGCCTGGACAGAGGTGGCGCGCATCGCCGCAGGAGAGCTGTGGTCCGAGGCCGCGGGCCAGCTCCGCGAGCACCGCGCCGCGGCCCAGCGCGAGGACGCCCGCGCGTTCGCCCTTGCCCTGCAGTCCGTCCGCGGGGTCCTGCAGCCCCTCACCCTGCGGCCCGGCGACCTGCCCGCCGCGCGCACCGCCGTGACCAAGGCACGCCTGCGCCTCCAGCACAACGGGGAGCTCCTGCAGCGACTGCAGCGGCCCCACCCTGCGTTCGAACGGACCGGGCAGGCCTTCGCGGCGCTCGAGGCCTTCCTGGCCCCCGGCTCGCGGCCCTCGGGCGCGGGTGCCGCCGCCTTCGACGGCGATCCCCGGCCGCGCCCGCGGCGCGGGCACATTTCCAGGTCGGGACCCCGCAGCTAGGGAGCGCGCCGGGCAGAGGGGCGGACGACGACGTCCGCGGCCTCGTGTGCCCGGCCAGTGGTGGTGCTGGGCACGCGCCGCACGGCGGCGTGACCGCAGCAGGAGATGGCCGGGTCGGTCCCCGTGCCCGGATGTCGGAGGCCTCAGGCATGATCCAGCCATGAGTGAGCTGAACAGGATCGGCGAGCCCGAACCGGACCCGGTCGTGGCCCCCGTAGGAGAGGCCTGCCGGCAGCGGGCAGTCCGCGCGCACCGGCCCCTTCCGGTGTGGGTGCGGCTGACGTTCGACGACGGCCGCACGGCCCGCACCGAGAAGGGCTTCGCCCTGGGCTGGAACGGGGAGCACGTGCTCGTGCAGGTGCTCTGGGGCATGTCCTACTACCGGGGCGCGCGCGAGTTCTGGGTCGGGTCCGATCAGGTACGGCGACGGCACCTCGAGCCGCAGTGGCTCGGGCGCTCCGCGTGAAACCCATCAAGGAGGTTCCACTATGAAGGCACTCGTCTACCACGGCCCGGGCCAGAAGGCCTGGGAGGACGTCCCCGACCCCGTCCTCAAGGACCCGACCGACGCGATCGTGAAGGTGGAGACCACCACGATCTGCGGGACCGACCTGCACATCCTCAAGGGTGATGTCCCGGCGGTCACGGACGGCCGGATCCTCGGCCACGAAGGGGTCGGGGTCGTCACCGAGGCCGGGCCCGAATGTACCCGCGTCAAGGTCGGCGACCGTGTGATCATCTCCTGCATCAGCAAGTGCATGGAGTGCGACTTCTGCACCGCCGGGCTCACGTCCCACTGCCGCACCCTCGGGGGCATCGGGTGGATCTTCGGCCACCTCATCGACGGCACCCAAGCCGAGTACGTGCGCGTGCCCTTCGCGGACAACGGGCTCATCCCGCTGCCCGAGGGCGTCACCGCGGAGCAGGGCGCGATGCTCAGCGACATCCTGCCCACCGGCTACGAAATCGGCGTCCTCTACGGCAAGGTGGGCCCCGGCGACGAGGTTGCGGTGGTCGGCTCCGGCCCGGTGGGGCTCGCCGCCATCATGACGGCGGGCCCGGCGGGCGCCTCGAAGGTCATCGCCGTGGACGGCAACGAGTACCGGCTCGAGCAGGCCAGGAACTTCGGCGCGACGGACACGCTCCGGGTCGGCGAGGGCGTCAACGTCGCCGCAGAGATCAAGCGGCTGAGCCGGGACGGTCTCGGGGTCGACGTCGCGATCGAGGCCGTGGGCCTCCCCGCGACCTTCACCACGTGCCTGGATGCGATCCGGCCCGGCGGCCGCGTGGCCAACGTCGGGGTCCACGGCAAGCCGGCCGAGTTCCCCCTCGACCGCGACTGGATCAACAACATCACCGTCACCACGGGGCTCGTCAATGCGACGACGGCGCCGGAGCTCCTCGCGAAGATCACGGCCGGCGAGATCGACCCCGCGAAGTTCGTCACCCACCGGTTCGCGTTCGGGCAGATCCTGGACGCCTACGACACCTTCGCCAACGCCGCCTCCGAGCACGCGCTCAAGGTGGTCATCAGCGCCGAGTGAGCGCGGCTGAGCGGGGCCGGGTATCGGCCCCGCTCACCTGCGGGGGAGGCGGTCAGACCGCCTCGAGCACGCTGACGTAGTTGGCGATCGCCAGGCCGCCCATGTTGTGCACGGCGGCGCGGCGTGCGCCGGGCAGCTGCATCTCCCCCGCGGTCCCCGCCAGCTGCATGGCGGCGATGACATGCTGGGAGACGCCCGTCGCGCCCACGGGGTGGCCCTTGGCCTTCAGCCCGCCCGAGAGGTTCACGGGCAGCCGGCCGCCGCGGTACACCGAGCCGTCCTCGATCGCGACGGAGCCCTTGCCCCGCTCGGCCAGGCCCATGACCTCGTACATGACCAGCTCGGCGATGGTGAAGCAGTCGTGCACCTCGGCGAGATCGAGGTCCGCCAGCCCCACCCCGGCCATGCCGAGCGCCCGGGACCAGGCGGCGCGGCTGCCGGCGAACTCGAGCGGGTCCCGCTTGGCGGCCGGCAGGAAGTCGTTCGCGTGGCCGAAGCCGGCCAGGCGCACCGGCGCGGTGGCGGCGCCCGACGGCGCGTGGCCGGCCGAGAGCACGACGGCTGCGGCGCCGTCGGACACCGGGGAGCAGTCGGTGCGGCGCAGCGGGGCGTCGACCATCGGGTTCTTCTCGGACACGGTCCGGCAGAACTCGACGCCGAAGTCGCGGTGCATCTGCGCGTACGGGTTGGACATGCCGTTGTGGTGGTTCTTCGCGGCGATCGATCCGAGCACATCGGAGACGGCGCCGTAGCGGTCCTCGTAGGCGCGGGCGACCTCGGCGAAGAGGCCGGTGAAGCCGGTGCGCGAGGGGTGCCCGGCGGACTCGTAGCCGGCCGCAAGGAGCGCGGCGCCGACCGTGTCCGCTCCGGCGGAGGTCATCTTCTCCGCACCGATGACGAGGACGTTGCGGGCCGTGCCGGCCAGGAGGGCCTTGACGCCCTGCTGGAACGCGCCCGAGCCGGAGGCGCAGGCGTTCTCGACGCGGGTGGCCGGGACGTTCGCGAGCTCGTCGGAGACCTGGAGCGCGAGCGAGGACGTGAACGCGAGCGGCACCATGCCGGCGTTGTAGTTGCCCACGTAGATCTCGTCGATCTGGCCCGGCTCGAGGCCGGAGTTGGCGATGGCCTCGGCGGCCGCGGCCACGACGAGGGATTCAAGCGTCTCGCCCTCGAGCTTGCCGAAGCGCGTGTGCCCCCAGCCTGTGAGCAGGACGTCGGTTCCGAACTGGTCCTTGAGGGCCATCAGAGCGCCACCTCCACGCGCGCCTCGTCCGCCGAGGCCGCATCGTCCGCCTCGGGCGCGACGTCAAATTCCGCGCCCGTCTTCTGCCGCAGTTCCCCGAGGCCGACGCCGGGGGCCCGCCGCACGAGCGTGAGCCGCCGCCCGCCGTCGTCCGCCTTCACCACGTCGAAGACGGCGAGGTCCGTCACGATCCGGTCCACGACGCCCACCCCGGTGAGCGGCAGGGTGCACTCGGCGACGATCTTGGGCGTGCCGTCCTTGGCCACGTGCTCGGTGAGGACGACGACGCGCGGGGTCCCCGCGACGAGGTCCATCGCCCCGCCCATGCCCTTGACCATCTTCCCGGGGATCTGCCAGTTGGCGAGGTCGCCGTTGCCCGCGACCTGCATCGCGCCGAGGATCGCGACCTTGACGTGGCCGCCGCGGATCATGCCGAAGCTCGTCGCAGAGTCGAAGATCGAGCCGCCCGGAAGCACGGTGACGGTCTGCTTGCCGGCGTTGATGAGGTCGGCGTCCTCGTCGCCCTCATACGGGAAGGGGCCCATGCCGAGGAGCCCGTTCTCGCTCTGCAGGTGCACGGTCACGCCGTCGGGGAGGTGGTTGGCCACAAGGGTTGGGATGCCGATCCCGAGGTTCACGTAGTCGCCGTCGCTGAGCTCGGTGGCGGCGATGGCCGCCATCTCGTCGCGGGTCCAGGCCATGGGAGGCCCTCCTTCTGGAAGTCAGGTTCTGGAAGTCAGGTTCTGGGAGTCAGGTTCTGGGAGTCACCTTCTGGGGGTCACGCGAGGTGACTCCCAGAAGCTGACCTTCAGATGGGCGCGGGTCAGCCGACGACGGCGGCCGGCCGGGGGCGCGTGGTGACCTGCTCGATGTGCTTCACCCGGTCGGTCGCCTGGAGGAGGCGCTGGACGTACACGCCCGGGGTCACGATGTGGTTCGGGTCGAGCGCTCCGGCGGGGACGATCTGCTCGGCCTCGGCGACGGTGATCCTGCCGGCCGTGGCGACGACCGGGTTGAAGTTCCGCGCCGTGTAGCGGTAGACGAGGTTGCCCGCGGTGTCCGCCGTGTGGGCATGGACCAGGGCGACGTCGGCCACGATGCCGCGCTCCTGGACGTAGAGCTCGCCGTCGAAGGTCTCGTGCGGCTTGCCCTCGGCCACGAGGGTCCCCACGCCGGTTTTCGTGTAGAAGGCCGGGATGCCGGCGCCGCCGGCGCGCAGCCGCTCGGCGAGCGTGCCCTGGGGGGTGAACTCGACCTCGAGGCGGCCGGCGAGGTACTGCTCCGCGAACAGCCTGTTCTCGCCGACGTAGCTCGCGATCACCTTGGCGACCTGCCCGGCCTCGATGAGCACGCCGAGGCCCTTGCCGTCCACGCCCATGTTGTTCGAGACGACCGTCAGAGACGTCACCCCGGAGTCCCGCACGGCGTCGATGAGGTCTGCGGGGATGCCGCTGAGGCCGAACCCTCCGACCGCCAGGGTCATGCCGTCGGCGAGGGCCCCGGCGAGGGCCTCGGCGGCGTCGGTGTACATCGTGGGCATGGGCTCCTCCTCGAGCTGGCTGCGTCCCGTGGCCCGCTGCGGCCACGTTGTGGACTCTTCTGCTCAGCGAGCGTAAGCAGGTGTTGCCCGCGTCACAAGGGAGTACCGATGGAGCTGTTCACGTCGTGGCGACGGCTGCGTAGAATGTCCACATTGTGGCGGATTTCTGTGAGGGAGGCCATGTCCGGGATCCAGGGCACGCAGGTCGTGGGCCGCGTGGCGCTCGTCCTGCGGGTCATCGCGCGGGCCGGCGGAGCGGGGCTGTCGCTGGCCGGGATCGTGCGCGCCTCCGGACTCACCCGGCCCACCGTCCACCGGCTGCTCAAGGCCCTCGCCGCGGACGGCCTGCTGGACTTCGACGAGGGGGCCGGTCGCTGGCACCTCGGGCCGGAGCTGTACGTCATGGGTGCTGTCGCCGCGGGCCGCTTCGCGGTCGAGCACCTCGCCCGCCCCGCCCTCCGGCGGCTGGCCGAGGCGACCGGCGAGTCCGCGTTCCTCTCGATCCGCCGGGGCGACGAGACCGTGTGCCTCGCCCGCGAGGAGGGCAGCTTCCCGGTGCGCTCGTTCGTGCTCTACGAGGGCAAGCGCTTCCCGCTCGGCGTCGCCTCGGCCGGGATCGCGATCCTCGCCTTCCTGCCCGGCGGCGAGGCCGAGCCGATCATCGCGGACGACGCCGCCCGCACCGCGGAGTACGGCCCGACGCATGCCGCCGGCCCCCTACGGGAGCGGCTGGCCGAGACCCGCGAGCTGGGCTACTCCGTGAACCCGGGGCTCGTGGTCGAGGGCTCCTATGGGCTCGGCGCGGCGGTGTTCGATCCCTCCGGGCGGCCGGCGTGGGCGCTCTCCCTCACGGGGATCGAGCCGCGCTTCCGGCCGGGCCGGCGCGAGGAGCTCGGAGAGCAGCTCCTGGCCGAGGCCCACCGGCTCTCCACGGCCATCGCCTCACCGCGGCCCTGACGGCCGCCCCCGGGCCGTGCGGCGGGCACGGGGACGGTGCTCCCCGAGCCCCCTCAGGCCGCCGCGCCACCGAGGTGCCGGGCGAAGAACGCCACGGAGCTCGCCTCCTCGTGGTCGGGGACCTCGCCGTGGGCGCCGGGGTTGGCGTGCAGCGTCTTGTCCTTCGAGCCGACCAGGTCGAAGAGCCGCAGCGCGCTCACGCGCGAGACGAGCGGGTCGTCCCACTGCATGACGAACTGGACGGGCACCCGGATCGCCGCCGCGCTCTCGGCCACGGTCTCGCCGATCAAGCCCAGCACGGCAGCCCGGATGCGCCCTTCGGCGGCGACGAGCGGGAACCCGATGGCCGCTCCGAGGGAGTAGCCCCAGTACCCCGCGTGCGCGGCGCCGGCCATGCCTTCGGCCTCGAGGTCGTCGAGCAGCAGGCTCCATTCGTGCACCGCCTCCTGGGCCACCGCCGCGTTGAGGTCCGCCACGGCGGCGCCGAAGTCCGGGCTGCCCTGCGCGTCCCGCATGCGCTCGATCCGCCGCTCGAGCTCCGCCGTCCTGGGGCGGCCGCCATGGCCGGGGGCGTCCAGAGCGGCCACCGCATAGCCGCTGTGCACGAGGCCTTCGGCCCGGGCGCGCATCCCCGGCGCCTGGGTGCTCTGTCCTCCCCCATGGCCCAGGAGCACGAGGGGGCGCCCCGCGGCGTCGTCCGGGCCCCAGAGGACTCCGGTGGTGCTGTCCCCCATCCGGAATGCACGCCTGCCCGCCGCGCCTGCCGGCGCCGGATCCGTGTACTGCAGCATGTCTGCCTCCTTCTCGAACCCCCGCCGTGAAAGGTCCCGTGGGGGGGGCTTGCCGCCCCACGGGTGCGAGTAGCCTAGCCCCCATGGGGGACGATCTCACCGGGTGGCTCCTCGACGCCGATCCTGCCCTGCGCTGGCAGGTCGAGCGCGATCTCGCCGGGGCCGCGCCCGAGGTGTGGCAGGCCACCCGTGCCAGGGTGGCGACCGAGGGCCACGGCGCACGCCTGCTCGCACTCCAGGACCCCGACGGGCAGTGGGCCGGAGGGGCGTTCTTCCCCGCGGACTTCGACGTCCACGGCCCCGAGGCCGCGCCGGATGCGGGCCAGCCCTGGACGGCGACGACGTGGACCCTCACCACCCTGCGCGAGTGGGGCCTCGACGCCGCGGCGCTGGCCGGGACCGCGGAGAAGCTCGCGGCCAACAGCCGGTGGGAGTACGACGATCTGCCCTACTGGGGCGGTGAGGTCGACGCGTGCATCAACGCCGCCACGCTCGCCAACGGCGCGTGGCTCGGCGCGGACGTCGGGGCGCTCGCGCAGTGGTTCGTGGACCACCAGACGGCCGAGGGCGGCTGGAACTGCGAATGGGTCAACGGCTCGATCCGCTCGTCGTTCGACTCGACCCTCAGCTGCCTGCGCGGCATCCTCGCCTACGAACAGTCCCCGCAGGGCGCCTCGGCGTCCCCGGAGGGCCTCCGCCTGGCGCGCACCGCGGGCGAAGAGTACCTCCTGGCCCGGCGCCTGATGTACCGGGCGAGCACCGGCGACCTGATCCGGCCGCGGTTCCAGGTCTTCGGCTACCCGTTCCGCTGGCAGTACACCGTGCTCCGGGCGCTGGACTACTTCCGGGCCTCCGCCCTCCACGACGGCACCGCGCCGGACCCGCGGCTCGAGGAGGCCGTCGAGCTCGTCCGGGGCAGGCGAGGGCCCGACGGGACCTGGGTGCAGGAGCACCGGTACCCGGGGCGGACGTGGTTCGACGTCGACGTCCCTCCCGGAGAGCCCTCGAAGTGGCTCACGTTCCACGCCGCCCGGGTCCTCGGCTGGTGGGACGGCCGCGCGTGAGCTCTTCGAGCTACTTCCGGCGCCCGAACTTGGGCAGGTTCGCCATGAGCTCCGTGGCCCGCGCGGCGGCGCGCTCGACCGTGCGCTGGATCTGCGCCGGCCGGCTCCCCTCGGGCCTCGCCTCGAGCCGCTCGGCCGGGCCGGGCACGACGGCGGCCGGCACCAGCGCGGCCTCCTCGCCGGTGCGCGGGCTGGGCGGGGCGGCCCGGGCGGGCGGTTCCTCGGCCTGCGCCGGGCCGGCCTCGGGCGCTGCCTGTTCCACCGCGGAGGGCGGGGCAGCGGCGGCGGGCGGGGACGGCGCCGTCGTGCGCAGCCCGGCGAGCCAGCCGCCGACCTCGTCGAGCGGCTCGAGCCGGAGGGCGTAGAAGCGCTTCTGCCCCTGGGCGCGGGTGCTCACGAGTCCCGCGTCGCGGAGGACCTTGAGGTGCTTGGACACCGTCGGCTGGCTCGCGGCGAGGGCCTCGACGAGTTCGCCCACTGCCTTGTCACCGGTCCGCAGCGTGTCGAGGATGTCCCTCCGCGTGCGGTCAGCGATGACGGCGAAGATGTCAGTCACCATGCTTCCAGCCTACCCATCCCGGCGAGGGCCGCGGACTCAGTCGAACCACGGGTCCAGGCCTTGCAGGGGGAAGATCTCCTTGCGGGTGGCCATGACGGCCCGGTCCACCGGATCGTTCGGGTTGAAGCCGATCTCCCACGAGCGCCACCAGGTGTCGGCGTCCTCCCCCATCAGCGCCGGGGCGTTCCTGCCGTACTTCTCGTGTACGTAGTCGCGCCACCGCTGAGGCGTCGGGGTGCGCAGGTGCACGGGGTGGCCCGCTGCAATCCCGACCAGATGGGCCCAGGCCCGCGGGACCACCTGGACGACCTCGTACCCGCCCCCTCCCGTGGCGATCCAGCGGCCCTCGCAGAACCGGCGCGCCAGCGCCGAGATGGACAGCGCGGCCTCCCGCTGGGCGTCCACGGTGACCTTCAGGTTGGTCAGGGGGTCGAGGTGGTGGGAGTCGCAGCCGTGCTGGCTCACGATCACCTCGGGCCGGAACGCCTCGACGAGCTGGGGGACCACGGCGTGGAAGGCCCTCAGCCAGCCCGCATCGCGGGTCCCGGCGGGCAGGGCGACGTTGACGGCGGTGCCCTCCGCGTGCGGACCGCCCACCTCGTTCGGGAAGCCCGAGCCCGGGAAGAGCGTCAGCCCGCTCTCGTGGAGCGAGATGGTCAGGACGCGCGGCTCGTCCCAGAAGATGCGCTCCGTGCCGTCGCCGTGGTGCGCGTCCGTGTCGATGTACGCCACACGCTGCACGCCCCGGTCCAGGAGCCGCTGGACCGCCGCCGCGACGTCGTTGTAGATGCAGAACCCGCTGCCGCGGTCGGCGGCGGCGTGGTGCATGCCCCCGGCGAAGTTGACGGCGTGCACTGCGGAGCCGTCGAGGACGGCCTCCGCGGCGGCCAGCGATCCTCCCACGATCCGGGCGCTCGCCGCGTGCATGCCGGCGAAGGCGGGGTCATCCTCGGTTCCGAGCCCACGGCCCGGCTCGGGCTCGGCGGGATTCTCGCTGACACGGCGGACCGCGGCGATGTACTCGCGGGTGTGGACGGTGGCGAGCTCGTCGTCGGTGGCCACGGGGGGCTCGACGACGCGGACCACGGGCAGCCCGAACAGTCCGAGGTCCTCGCACAGCCGTGCGGTCAGGTCCAGGCGCGCCGGGCTCATGGGGTGGTGCGGCCCGAAGTCGTACGCGAGGACCTCCTCGCTCCACGCGACGAGGGTGGGGTACTCGACCCTGCGGACGGCGCTGGCGGGGCCGCTGGCCTGCTGCGCTGCGCCGTCGGACATGCGCCTAGGCTACCGGACACCCCTTCGGGTGCGGCCCTCGGGGGCCGTTGGTGGTTTACTGTGACACGAAGCCGCCGCCCGGGCCCTCCGGACGGCCAGGACGCACACAGGACACGCTTTCCATGGCCCAGACGAAGCCGACATGGCAGCCCATGCCGCAGCGCGAGGGCCTCGGCCCCCTCACGGGCCTGCGGGATTTCGTGGACCGGCTTGCGGCGTCGTCGCCGGCACGGCTGGCGATGCTCGCGTTCGCCGCCGTCATCATCGTCTTCACGCTCCTGCTCTCGCTGCCCGCCTCCTCCGCCGACGGCCAGGTCACGCCCCTGCACGAGGCCCTCTTCACCGCCGCGTCCGCGGTCTGCGTGACCGGGCTCACCGTGGTCTCCACGGCGGCGCACTGGACGTTCTTCGGCCAGTTCGTGATCCTGTTGGGCATCTTCGTGGGAGGCCTCGGAACGCTCACGATCGCCTCGCTCCTGACCCTCATGGTGAGCCGCCGGCTCGGCCTGCGCAGCAAGCTCATCGCGCAGGAGGCACTGAACAACTCAAGCCGCCTGGGCGAGGTCGGAGAGCTGCTGCGGATCGTCATCATGACCTCGGTCGTGATCGAGGGCTCCCTCGCCGTGGTGCTGACGGGCCGGTTCCTGGCCCTCGGCGAGGGGTGGTGGACGGCCGTGTGGCATGGGGTCTTCTACTCGATCTCCGCCTTCAACAACGCCGGCTTCACGCCGCACTCGGACGGGATTGTGCCGTACGCGGCGGACCTGTGGATCCTCGTCCCCTTGGCCCTGGGCGCGTTTGTGGGCTCCCTCGGCTTCCCCGTGATCCTCGGGCTGCGCCAGGCCGGCTTCCGGTGGCGGAAATGGAGCCTCCACGTCAAGCTGACCATCCAGGTCTCCGCGATCCTCGTCGCGGTCGGCAGCCTCCTGTGGGGCTGGATGGAGTGGGACAACCCCCGCACGATCGGCGGCATGGGGGTCGCAGAGAAGATCATCCACGCCGTCTTCGCCTCCATCATGACCCGCTCGTGCGGGTTCAACCTCGTGGACCAGAACCATCTGGAGGGAACCACGCGGCTGCTCACCGACGCGCTCATGTTCGCCGGTGGGGGCTCCGCCTCCACGGCGGGCGGCATCAAGGTCACGACCATCGCCGTGCTGTTCCTCGCCATCGTCGCCGAGGGCCGAGGGGACAGCGACGTGAAGGTCTACGGGCGCACCATCCCCGACAGCGCGCTGCGGGTGGCGATCTCCGTGATCGTCGCCGGGGCCACGCTCGTCCTCGTGGGCTCGTTCCTGATGTCCGCCATCACCCAGCAGTCCCTGGACCGGGTCCTGTTCGAGGTCATCTCCGCCTTCGCGACCTGCGGGCTGAGCTCGGGCCTGAGCGCGGAGTCACCCCCCGCCGGCATGTACGTCCTGACCGCCCTCATGGTCACCGGCCGCCTCGGCACGATCACGCTCGCCTCCGCCCTCGCGGTCCGCCAGCGCATCCAGCTGTACCACTACCCGGAAGAGAGGCCGATCATTGGCTAATCCCACGCCCAGCGCCACGGGCGCCAGCCGGCGGCCCAACCCCTCGGCCCCGGTCCTCGTCATCGGCCTCGGCCGGTTCGGCGCGGCCACCGCCGAGCAGCTCGTCAAGCAGGGCCGCGAGGTCCTCGCCATCGAGCGGGACATCAACCTCGTCCAGAAGTGGTCGGGGACCCTGACCCACGTGGTGCAGGCGGACGCGACGAACATCGACGCCCTCCGCCAGCTCGGAGCGCAGGAGTTCCAGTCCGCAGTGGTGGGCGTGGGCACCTCGATCGAGTCCTCGGTGCTCATCACGGCCAATCTCGTGGACCTCGGGATCGAGCACCTGTGGGTCAAGGCGATCACTCCCTCGCACGGCAAGATCCTCTCCCGCATCGGGGCGAACCACGTGATCTACCCGGAGGCCGATGCGGGGGTGCGGGCCGCGCACCTCGTGAGCGGGCGCATGCTGGACTTCATCGAGTTCGACGACGACTTCGCGATCGTGAAGATGTACCCGCCCAAGGAGACCCAGGGGTTCACCCTCGCCGAGTCGGCCGTCCGCTCCAAGTACGGCGTCACCATCGTGGGGGTCAAGAGCCCCGGCGAGGACTTCACCTACGCCCAGCCCCACACCAAGGTCACGAGCCGGGACATGCTCATCGTCTCCGGCCATGTGGACCTGCTCGAGCGGTTCGCGGCGCGTCCGTAGGCGCCTGTCGCCCGCGGCCGGCGCCCTCCGCCGCCCTCAGAGGCGGCGGAGGGCGGCGTCGAGCATCTCCTCGGTCAGCCGCTTCGTGGACGTGTTGTGGGGGCTCACGTGGTAGCTGCCCAGCAGCCGGACACCGCCGCCGCCCGGAAGGCCCAGGACCACCTCGGCCCCGTGCCCGAACACGGGCTTGGGCCGGGGCACGGCCCAGCCGAGCCTGCGCGCCGCGGCAAGCGCCGCGTTCCAGGCGACGCCGCCGAGTGCCAGGACGGCGTCGAGTCCCCCGGGCGAGGCGGCCGTGAGGGCGAGGTCGCGGTCGAGCCAGTGCCCGCACGTGGCGAGCTCGGCTGGCGTCGGGCGGTTGGCCGGAGGCGCGCAGCGTACCGAGGCGACGATCCGGATGCCGCTCAGCACGAGCCCGTCCCCGGCCGCGACCGAGGTGGCCTGGTTCGCGTACCCCGTGCGGTGGAGGGCGGCGTAGAGCCAGTCGCCGGAGCGGTCGCCCGTGAACATGCGCCCGGTCCGGTTCGTCCCGTTCGCCGCGGGCGCGAGGCCGAGCACGAGCTTCGAGGCCGAGGGGTCGCCGAACGAGGGGCCCGGGCGGCCCCAGTAGGGCTGGTCCGCGAACGCCGCGCGGCGCCCCGAGACCGCGACGTCCTCGCGCCACTGGACGAGGCGCGGGCACGCGCGGCACACCGAGCTCAGGGCGTCCACGTCCTCCACCGTCTCCGCCGCGGCCGCGAGGCGGGAGACCTCGCCCGGGTCGTGGGCGACGGGGGTGCTGGGCGTCGCCGGGTCCCCCGGCCATCCGGTGCCCGGCGGGACCGGGGACGGGAACGGCGCTCCGGTGACGGGGTGGGGCTCAAGGCTCATCCCCTCACGCTAGCCGCCCGGGTCAGTCCTCGTCCCAGAGCGCCGCGAGGGACGCCGCGACGCGGTCCGGCTCGACCCGGTGAGGGGGATCGAAATGGTGCCTGTCGGGGAACACCTCGAGCCGGAACCTGCGGAAGACGCCGGAGAGGCGGTCGGCGATCTCCCCGTAGTCGTCGGGATTGGAGAGGCCGCCGAGGGCGAAGTAGACCGGGCGGTCGAAGCGCGCGAGGGCGCTCCGGTCGAGGTCGTAGGTGGAGAACGTCTGCAGGAAGGCCCGGATGCCCGCGGGGCGCTGCGCCATCCACGGCGGCTGCTCCCCGCCCGGCACGGGCAGGCCCGCCGTCACGCCGGGGCGCACGCCGAGGCGCACGAACCGCGCCATGAACTCATCGGGTCCGAGGCCGTCCAGCTCCCGGTACTGCTCCCACAGGGCGCGATGGGCGGAGCTCCATCCCCAGTTTCCCGCCCAGGCCGGCTCGAGCAGCGCGAGCGACTGGAGCAGCTCGGGATGGGCCGCCGCCACCGCGAGGGCGGCCGCTCCCCCGCCGGAGTAGCCCACCAGGTGGAACCTGTCCCAGCCGAGCTCGAGGGCGGCGCGCACGACGCCGGCCACCTCCGTATCGAGCGAGTAGCCGGCGGGCGGTGTGGGACCGGCATAGACCTCGAGGTCCTTGGCGACGGGCTGGACGGCGTCGCCCAGCCTGTCCCGCAGAGCGGTGATGAGCGCGCCGTACGCCAGAGCGGCTGGCAGGACGCTGCCGGGGAGGAGGAGAACGCGGTGTGCGGTTGCGGTGTTCATACACCTAGGATCCGGCGTCGGTCGCACCGGCGCATCGCGCGATCGCGCTATCTGAGCCGTCGCGGCGTCCTGGTGCGCGCGGATGCTGTACGCGCACGGCCGCGGGCGCGATGATCGACCCATGACGCGCCCGCTGCGCCTCGCCGAGGTGATGGCCGCGGTCTCGCTCGCCACCGACCTCGGCATGGGCCAGCCGCTCGAGCAGTGCCTGAGGACCTGTCTCACGGCGCTCGAGTTGGCAGATGCCGCGGGCGTGGAGCGCGGCACGCTGTCCGAGGTGTACTGCACCGCGCTCCTGAGGTTCCTCGGCTGCACGGCTGACGCGCACGAGGCCGCGGCGCTCGCTGGCGGCGACGAGATCGCGCTGCGGGCAGCCATCGCGCCCGTGCTCGGCGCACCGCCGCACGAGTTCCTCCGCGGGGTCGTGCCAGCTCTTGCTCCGGGGCGTACCCTCCTGCCGCGTGCAAGGGCTGCCACGGTGTTCCTGGCGACGGGGAGGGACACGCTCCGTGCCGGCGTGCGGGCCCACTGCGAGGCCGCGGAGATCCTCGCGGTGCGGCTCGGTCTCCCCGCAGTGACGAGGGCCGCCCTGAGGGCCGCGTTCGAGACCTGGGACGGAAAGGGGTTCCCCGACGGGCTCGCCGGGGAGGATATCCCCCTCCCCGCGCGGATTGCCTTCGCTGCCCGCGACATCGAGGTGATCAACCGCCTCCACGGGCGCGAGGCCCTGCGCGATGCGCTCAGCGCGCGGTCGGGAGGCTCCCTGGATCCAGCGCTCGCGGAGACCGCCCTCCGGCACCTCGACCGGCTCCTCGAGGCGGCGCAGACGGAGAAGCCCTGGGACGAGGCGCTGCGCCGCGAGCCTGCACCCGTCGCAACTGTCCCCGACGACCGGATCGACGAGGTCCTGACGGTGTTCGCCGACTTCGCCGATCTCAAGGTGCCGGCCCGGGCGGGCTTTTCTCGCGATGTCGCCGCCCTCGCGGCCTCGGCAGCCCCGGACCATGCGGAGACCCTTCGCGGCGCTGGCCTCGTCGAGGATCTCGGACGTGCTGCGGTCCCCGCCGGTGACCCCGCCGGGTCCCTGGATGCCAGCGAGCGGCTCCGGCTGCACCCGTATTACAGCGAGCGCATCCTGGCGCGGGTTCCCGCCACGGCCCCGCTGGCCCGGCTCGCAGGCATGCACCACGAGCGGCTCGACGGCTCCGGCTACTATCGGGGGGCGACGGCCGGCGAGCAGCCGTGGGAGGCCAGGGTCCTGGCGGCCGCAGACGCCTTCCGCGAGCTGCTCATTGCCGCCCCCGGCCGGCCCCAGCCCTCCGCGGCCCGGGCCGCGGACGCGCTCTCCCGGGAAGCCCCGCACCGCCTTGACAGCGACGCCGTGGACGCTGTCCTCGCTGCCGCGGGCGCGAGGGACCGCCGTTCACGTCCCGCATGGCCAGCGGGCCTCACCGCCAGAGAGGTCGAGGTCCTGCGGCTCCTCTGCCGCGGGGCGACCAAGAAAGAGGTCGCGGCGGCGCTGGGAGTCTCACCGGCCACCGCCGACCACCACGTGCGCCACATCTACGTCAAGACCGGGTGCTCGACCCGGGCGGGAGCAGCCCTGTTCGCTGCCGCCCATGATCTCCTCTGAGACCGGGACCGTCAGACCCGAGGGGCCCGGCCGAGCTCGCGGGTGATCTCGTCCGAACGCTCGACGGCGGCACGCGCGCCGTCGGCGATGATGCCCGGCAGGCCCCGCTCGTCGAAGACGCGGATGGCCTGCTCAGTGGTGCCCTTGGGGCTCGTCACGGCGCGCCGGAGCGCGGCCGGGTCCGCGCCGGGCTCGTCCAGCATGTAGCCGGCGCCGACCACCGTCTCGCGCGCGAGCTGGAGCGCGAGCCGGGGCTCGAGGCCGAGCGACTCGCCAGCCTTGGCCATGGCCTCGGCCAGGTAGAAGGCGTACGCGGGGCCGGATCCGCTCACGGCGCTCACCGCCGCGATCTGGTCCTCGGAGACCTCCACCACCAGGCCGAGGCCGCCGAAGAGCTTCTTGATGTGCTCGACCTGCTCGGTGGTGGCGTGCGTGCCGCGCGCGAGGGCCACGACGCCCTTGCCGAGCCGGGAGGGGGTGTTCGGCATGGTGCGGATCACCGGCTGGCCCTCGGGCAGCTCACGCTCGAGCTGCTCGATCGACACGGCGGCGGCCACGCTCACCACGACGGCACCCGGGCTGAGCACGGGCGCGATCTCGCGTGCGACGGCCGCGACGCCGACGGGCTTGACGCCGATGACCACGATCGAGGCCCCGCGCGCGGCCTGCGCGTTGGAGTCGCTCTCCTCGTCCCAGGCCATGACGGTCACGCCGTAGCGCTCGGCCAGCTCCGAGGCGCTCTCCCGGCGCCGCACGGTGGCGACGATGTCCGTCTTGGGGAAGCCGGCCGCGAGCAGGCCGCCCATGATGGCCCCGTTCATGGAGCCCGTGCCGAGGAATGCGATCTGGTTGCTCATGCCCCCATCCTGCCAGCCGGGGGCGGCCGCCGCATGCCGGCCGGCGGATCCTTTCCCAGCCTTTTCCCACCCTCGCCCCGGTGTTCTCCCATACTCCGTCCCTAGAGTTGCTAATACCTCACAGGGTGCGAGTGATGGGGCGGTCAGTCTCCCCCCAAGACTGACCGCCAGGCACTGGCAGTTCGGATGCATGGTCCCCTAACCTTCCCCGAACTGCCAGTGCCGAACTCGTTTAAGGGGTCCTCTTCCTCGGGCGGTGCAGGCAGCTTCGGCGCCGGCCCCGGGCAGGGGCCGCCGCCGAAGCCCCGGCCTAGATCCCGCTGCCCGCGTCGAGGCGGGCGCGCTGGCCCAGATGGGTCCGCGCGAATTCGAGGGTCTCGGCGAGCATCCGCTCCCGCTCCCCCGTCACCCTGGCCTTGCGCGTGCTGATCTCGGCGACCACAGCGCCGTCGAACCCGTTCCCGCCCAGGTGCGCGAGGCACTCGGCAACCCGCTGGGTCCCCTGCCCCGGCAGGAGGTGCTCGTCGCGGAACGAGCGACCGGAGCCGTCCGTCAGGTGGACGTGCCGCAGCGTGCTGCCGAGCGCCTTGATCGCGGCGAGGCTGTCCTCGCGCGCGGTCGCCGCGTGCGAGAAGTCCCACGTGACGTCCTGGTAGCCCTGCCCGATCGGATCCCAGTGCGGGAGGTAGGCGAGCGTCTCGCGCCCGCGGACGCGCCACGGATACATGTTCTCCACCGCGATCCGGACCCCGTAGGCGTCGGCCAGGTCCCGGACCCCGTGCGCGAACGTCTCCGCGTAGTTGCCCTGCCACCGGAACGGCGGGTGCACCACCACGGTCTCGCACCCGACGTCGACCGCCATCCGGCAGGACTGGCTGATCTTGTTCCACGGCGAGCCCCACACCTGCTGGGTCAGCAGGAGCGTGGGCGCGTGGATGGAGACGATGGGCTGGTCATAGTGCTGGGCGAGCTGGATCAGCTCGTCGGCCTTCTGGCTCGTGGAGTTGTTGGTGACCATGACCTCGACCCCGTCGAAGCCGAGGTCGGCGGCCACCGCGAAGGCGTCATGGACGCTCAGCGGATAGACCGAGGCACTCGAGAGGGCTACGGGGATCTCCCCTCCGTCCGCGCGCTCGTCCGCCTCTGGGGCCGTCTGAGGTGCTGTCTCCACGTGGGTTCCCGCTTCCGCTCCGGTGCCGCTGGATGAGTTCATGCGCGCGCCCTCGAGGGGTGCATGCGCTCTGATCGCCGACGCTCGCTCTGGATGGGCCCGATGTGCGCCGGGGGCTCGAGGGGGCCGTCGTGGACGAGCTGGTCGAGCCGGCGGAGGATGAGGCCCTCGCGCAGGGCCCAGGGGCAGATCTCGAGCTCGTCCACTTCGAACTGCTCCATGGCCGCCTCGGCGGCGAGGGCGCCGGCGAGGAGCTGGGGCGCGCGCGCCTCCGAGACCCCGGGGAGGTGGACGCGGTCGGAGGCGGCCATCGCCGAGATGCGCTGGGCCCACAGCCCGAGGTCGGTCCGCTGCAGCACGCGCCGCACGTACGGCCCGGCGCCCGACGGCGCGGCGCCGGCGATGCGGGCCAGCGAGCGGAAGGTCTTGGACGTCCCCGTGACGAGGTTGGGCGGGCCCGCCTTCTCGAACCCCTTGACCACCGGCCTCAGGGTGTCGCGGAGGTACTTGCGCAGCTCCTTGATGCTCTTGGCCGTGGGCGGGTCCTCCGACAGCCAGTCGCGGGTGAGGCGCTGGGCGCCGAGCGGGACCGAGGTCGCGACGGCGGGCAGGGAGTCGTGACCCATCGCCATCTCGAACGAGCCGCCGCCGATGTCGAGGTCGAGGATGGTGCCGGCACCCCAGCCGTACCAGCGCCGGACGGCGAAGAACGTCATGGCGGCCTCCTCGGGCCCGGTGAGCTCCTGGAGCGTCACGCCGGCCTCCTGCTGGACCCTGTCCAGGACCGCGTCGCCGTTGGGAGCCTCGCGGATCGCGGAGGTGCAGAACGCGAGGAGGTCCTCGGCATGGTGCCGGCCGGCGAATGCCCAGGCCTCCTGGACGAAGTCGATGAGCTCCTTCTGCCCGCGCTCGCTGATGCTGCCGTCCTCCTCGAGGTACCGCACGAGGGAGAGCGGGCGCTTGTGCGAGGCGTAGGCCACCGGCTGCGCACCCGGGTGGGCGTCCACCAGGAGCAGGTGCACGGTGTTCGAGCCGATGTCGAGGACGCCTAGCCGCATGTGCCCATTATTCCCCGGCTGAGCCGGCCGAACCGTCCGCGTCCAGTTCACCCGGCTCGGCCGGGCGGAAGTCGCGCAGCACCGCCGCCACGTGCTCGCTGCTCAGCTCGAAGCCGTAGGCGCTGCCCGGGTTGAGCACGAGCCCGAGCTCGGTGCCGAGGTTCTGCAGCAGCACGGCGCCCTGCGTCTGCACCACGGTGGGGGCGTGCTCGAGGAAGTCCGGCCGGATGCGGGCCCGGTGGGTGAAGGCCGCGACCACGGGCTTCCCCTCGCCGCCCGTCAGGACGAGCGGCTCCACGGTGTCCGCGCCGCTCTCTGTCTCCCCCGGGACGGGCTCCGGCACGAGCAGGCACACGAGGCTGTTGAGGAAGGCCAGGATCGACTGCTGGGCGTCGTCGTCGGACCCGGAGGCGGTCGCCTCGGCCAGGGAGGCCTCGAGCTCGGTCAGCGGGACCGGGTCGAGGTGTGCGGGGACCGCGTCCGTCTCGGCGGACGACGGCGCGTGCTCGCCGCCGGTGACCGGCTCGCCGTCGTGCGTGCTCACTTGGCACCTGCCTTCGCTCGGCCGCCCGAACGCCGGACGGGCTTCTTGGCCGGGCTCTTGGCCCGCTTCTCGGCAAGGAGCTCGATGGCGCGCTCCCGGGTGAGTTCCTCGATGGCGGTGGCCCGTGGAACGGTGATGTTCGTCTCGCCGTCCGTGATGTACGGCCCGAAGCGGCCCTCCTTGACCACGATCGGCTTGCCGGAGGCCGGGTCCTCCCCGAACTCTGCCAGCGGCGCCGCGGCCGTCCGGCCGCCGCGTGTCTTGGGCTGGGAGTAGATCTCGAGCGCCTGCTCGAGGGTGATCGTGAAGATCTCCTCCTCGGAGCCGATCGAGCGCGAATCGGTGCCCTTCTTCAGGTACGGGCCGAACCGGCCGTTCTGCACCGTGATCGCGGTGCCCTCCGCGTCCTCGCCGAGGCGGCGCGGGAGCGTGAGCAGCTGCAGGGCCTGCTCGAGGGTCACGGTGTCCAGGGTCATCGACTTGAACAGGCTGGCCGTGCGGGGCTTGACCTTGACGGGCTTCTTGGGCGGCTTCGGCTTGCCGTTCTTGTAGTACTCCACCGGCTGGGCTGCGATCTGCTCGGGCGTCAGCTCGGGGATGACCTCGGTGACGTAGGCGCCGTACCGGCCGTTCTTGGCCACGACCGTGTGCCCGGTGTGCGGGTCCTGGCCGAGGACGCGCTCCTCGGGGCCGGCGCTCTCCATGAGCTCGAGCGCCTTCTCCGCGGTGAGCTCGTCCGGGGCGAGGTCCTCGGGGACGTTGGCGCGCTCGGGGACCGTGCCCTCGGGCGCGTCCGCCGGGAGCGGCTTCTCGAGGTACGGCCCGTACTTGCCCACGCGCAGCACGATGCCGGGGGCGATCTCGACCGAGTTGACCTCGCGCGCGTCGATCTCGCCGAGCCCGTTGACGATCGTGGTCAGGCCCGGGTTGGTGCCGTCGCCGAAGTAGAAGTGGCTCAGCCAGTCGGAGCCGGCCTGCTGGCCCGCGGCGATCTTGTCGAGGTCCTCCTCCATCTCGGCGGTGAAGTCGTAGTCGACGTAGTCGTGGAAGTGCTCCTCGAGCAGCCGGACGACCGAGAACGCGATCCAGCTGGGCACGAGCGCCGTGCCGCGGCTGCGGACGTACCCGCGGTCCATGATCGTGGAGATCGTCGCCGCGTAGGTGGACGGGCGGCCGATCCCGCGCTCCTCGAGCGTCTTCACGAGGGAGGCCTCCGTGTAGCGCGGGGGCGGCGAGGTCTGGTGGCCGTTCGAGGCGATCTCGAGGGCGTCGAGGGCCTGCCCCTCGGCGAGCACCGGGAGGCGGCCGCCCTCGCCGGAGCCTGCCGCCGCGCCGCTGGCAGCATTTTCGGCGTCTTCGCGGACCTCGTCGCGGCCCTCCTCGTACGCGGCGAGGAAGCCTCGGAACGTGATGACCGTGCCGGAGGCGGCGAACTCGGCGTCCCGGCCGGCGGCCTCGCCGGAGACGGCCGTCGCGCCGAGGCGGACGGTCGCGGTGGAGCCCTTCGCGTCCTCCATCTGGGAGGCGACCGTGCGCTTCCAGATGAGCTCGTAGAGGCGGAACTCGTCCCCGGAGAGCTGCTTGGCAACCTGGGCGGGGGTCCGGAAGGAGTCCCCCGAGGGGCGGATGGCCTCGTGGGCCTCCTGGGCGTTCTTCGACTTGGACGCGTACACGCGGGGCCTCGCGGGGATGTACTCCGCCCCGTAGAGCTCCGAGGCCTGCCGCCGCGCGGCCGTCACGGCCTGGTCCGACAGCGCCGTGGAGTCCGTACGCATATAGGTGATGTAGCCGTTCTCGTACAGGCGCTGGGCAACCTGCATCGTCACCCGCGCGGAGAACCGCAGCTTGCGGGCCGCCTCCTGCTGGAGGGTGGAGGTCGTGAACGGGGCCGCCGGGCGGCGGGTGTAAGGCTTCTCCTCGACGGAGCGGACGGCGAAGGCGGCGTCCCGCAGGCCCTCCGCGAGCGCCGTCGCGGTCGCCTCCGTGAGCAGCTCGGCGTTCTTGGCCTTGAGCTGGCCGCGGTCGTCGAAGTCGCGCCCGGTGGCGACCTTCTTCCCGTCCACCTGCGCAAGGCGGGCCTGGAAGGTCTGGCGGGCGGCGGCGTCGTCCGCGCCCTTCCCGGCCGGAGCGAGGGTTGCGAGGAGGTCCCAGTAGCTCGCGGCGCGGAAGGCCATGCGCTCGCGCTCCCGCTCCACCACGAGCCGGGTCGCCACGGACTGCACACGGCCGGCCGACAGGCCGCCGGCGACCTTGCGCCAGAGCACCGGGGAGATCTCGTAGCCGTACAGGCGGTCCAGGACGCGGCGGGTCTCCTGGGCGTCGACGAGCGACTCGTCGACATCGCGCAGCTCCGCCATGGCGCGCTGGATCGCTTCCTTGGTGATCTCGGGGAAGGTCAGGCGGTGCACGGGCACCTTGGGCTTGAGCACCTCGAGCAGGTGCCACGCGATGGCCTCGCCCTCGCGATCGCCATCGGTGGCGAGGTAGAGCTCGTCGGCGTCCTTGAGCTTGGCCTTGAGCTCCGCAACCTTCTTCTTCTTGTCGGGGGAGACCACGTAGTAGGGCTCGAAGCCGTGCTCGATGTCCACGGCGAACTTGCCCACCGAGGACTTCTTGAGCTCGGCGGGCAGGTCCGAGGGCTGGGGAAGGTCGCGGATGTGGCCCATCGACGCGTCGACTTCGAAGCCGTCGCCCAGGTACTGGGCGATCGTCTTGCTCTTGGCCGGCGACTCCACGATCACGAGCTTCTTGCCGGTTCTAGCCTTCGTGGCCACGGTACTCCTCGCCAAACTGCTGCAGATCTCCCGTGCCCGCCAGATCCGATGGAGGCCGGCGTCCTGGCACGAGGGGGCGCGGCGGAGCGCCGCGCAAGTCCCTAGTTCACCATACGACGGCCGCCCACGCGCAAGCCGGGCGTGCAGCTGTGGACAGGCGCCCTCAGGAACCGGCGACCGGGGCGGGGCGCGCCGCCCCGCCCGAGGACGCGCGGCCAGGCTCCTCGGTGTCCGGCGTGCGGGCCGCCGTCCGGCGCGCAGCGGGCCGGCGCCGCTCGCCCGTCTCCTTGGGCGCCGACTTCACCGCCTCGCGCACCTCGGGCAGCATCGACCAGACGAAGTACATCCGCTCGGTGTCCTCGCCCGCGGGGTGCTCCTCGAACTCGAACTCGTCCATGAGCTCGAGCATCCGCTGCTTGAAGCGGGCCCGCTGCTCGAGGGTGAGCTTGAGGACGTTGCCGGAGATCATCATGACCGGCGACTCATCCGGCTCACCGCGGCGCCTGGCCGCGTCGCGGTGCTTGGCGTGGCTGGCGATCCGGGTGCGCAGCGAGTCGATCTCCATGTCGATGATCGCGAGCCCCGGGGTCTGGCCGGTCGTGGCCGTGTCCAGGTTGAGGTCGGTGCCGGCGGCCTTCCAGCGCCGCTCACGGCCGTCGCCGTCGCTCGGCGCGTCCACCACGATGCCCCACTTCTTCAGGGCGCGGAGGTGGTAGCTCATGGCACTCGGGGTCAGGCCCGTGAACGCCGCCAGCTCAGTGGCGGTGCGGCTCTCCTGGCTCGAGTAGAGCTCGTTGATGGCCTCGAGGCGGGCCGCGTGCGCCAGCGCGCGGATGGCCTTGGGGTCGGTGATCCGGACCGGGTTCTCGGTGCGGGAACTGCGCTTCTTGTCCGTCATGCTGCTTTTTCGTTGTGCCGGTATTGGAGTGTAATAAACGCCACACTCGAGGCGATGTCAAGCTGTTTCTTCACGATTCCCCGGCGTCATGTCATCGGCGGGTCCGGCAGCCGTCTCGGCCGGAACGAGGAAGCCCTCGGCGACCAGATTCGCGGCCTCGGCGAGGAGGCCCGGGCGGAAGCCCTCATCGTCGCGGCCGAGGAGCGCAGCGAGCGCGGACGCGATCTGCCCGGCCGTGAGCCCGCCGTCGCACGCCGAGACGAAGCCCGCCAGCTCGGTGCTCAGCAGGGTTGTGCGGCGGAAGCCCGCGCCCTGGCGCAGGAGGATCACCCCCGGGTGCTCGGCCCCGGGGCGCTGGTGGCGCTCCTCCGTGACGTCGCCGGCGACGACGAGCCGCTCGGCCGCCAGGTCGGGATGGGCGGCGAGCCAGTCGGCGCGCTCGACGGCGGCGGCCCAGTAGGGCCCGATCGGCTGCTCGAGCGGATGGGTGAGCTCCTCGAAGCGGTCCAGGCGCGCCTGGCCAGGTGCGGGGCGGCGCAGCCAGACCGCCCCGAAGCCGATCGCGGCAGTCCCCCGGGCCGCGAAGTCGGCGAGGTAGGCGGCGTAGGCGTCCTCGTAGGCTCCGGGGTCGCGCTGCTGCGAGGCGTCCGCGAGCCACGTCTCCGCGTACTGGCCGGGGCCGACCTCCTCACGCTGGACGACCCAGGCGTCGACGTCCGCGGGAACCCAGGAGCGGACGCGCTCGTGCCACGGGGCGCCGGCCGGGATCTCCCAGTTGCCGAGCAGCTGGGCGGTGCCGCCCTCGGCCAGGACGGCGGGCAGCCCTGCGACCAGCCGGGCCACGAGCTCGTCCCCGGGCAGGCCGCCGTCGCGGTAGGTGAACTGGTCCTCGGCGCGCTCGTCCGCCGCGCGGGGGGTGATGACGAACGGGGGGTTCGAGACCACGAGGTCGAACAGCTCCCCCGCGACCGGATCGAGCAGGCTGCCGCGCCGCAGCTCGATCCGGTCCTCGAGGCGGTCCGGGTCGAGGCCGAGGGCAGCGGCGTTGAGCAGGAGGTTGAAGCGCGCGAACGCGAGGGCGCGCTCCGAGATGTCCGTCGCAACCACGTGGCGCGCGTCCCCGAGGAGGTGGAAGGCCTGGATCCCGCAGCCGGTGCCGAGGTCCAGCGCGCGCCCGACCTGCCGCCTGGCCGTGGTCTGCACGAGGGTCGCCGAGGCGTGCCCGATCCCGAGCACGTGGTCGGAGCGCAGGACCCCTGGGCGCTGGTGGGCCGCCAGATCGGAGGCGACCCAGATCTCCTTTGCGCCGTCCCCTACTTCCCACCCGTAGGGGCGGAGGTCGACCGCGGCGAGCCACCCGCCGTCGTCCGCCGGCTCGGCCAGCCCGAGCGCGCGGAGGCCCTGGGGGCCGAGCGCGGGGAACACGGTCCCGAGCGCGGCCTCGGGCAGGGGCCGGGCGAGGAGGAAGAAGCGCACGACGGCGCCGAGCGGGTTCCGCGCCGGATCCTCGCCGGCGGCGCGGGTCGCCGCGAGCGCCGGCACGATCTGGTCGCGTGAGAGCGCGGCGTGGGCCTCCGCTCCGAGCAGCTCGGCGACCTCGTCGACCGTGTATCGCGCGGCTGCGAGGTCGTGGGCCAGCGCGCGCAGCAGCTCGGGCCGGTCGGAGGCGGGGGCGTCGTCCTGGGTGCGTGAACTCACCACGGAAGTCTAGGCTGATCGGCCCGGGCGGCGCGGGGGCAGAATGGTGCCATGAGCCGCTGCCCTGCCGCGCGCCCGGTGAGGGCGAGGCCCCTGCAGGCCTGCCTCGTGGCGGCGCTCCTCGCGGCAGGCGCGGCCGGCTGCGCGTACCAGTACGACGACGGGCTGCCGCCCCTGGGCCAGCGTGACGCCGCGGCGGCAGCGTCGGCGTCGGCCAGCGCCTCGGCCGCGGCCGCCGCCCGGGACCGCAGATCCCATCAGGTGCGCGGCCTGGCGACGACCGCGCCCCTGGACCAGCCGCTCGCCGGCGAGTCCCTGCAGGCGTGGGCGGCCACCGTGCTGCCGGACACCTCGGGGGTCTCGCTGGCCGCGGATGCGAGCACGGCGTGGCCCGGCAGGCCAGCGCGCCGCATGTCCGTCCAGACCCAGCCCGGGCCCGCCACGCTGCACATCGCGTGCCGGGGCGAGGGCCGCGCGGACGTGCGCGTGAATGCGGGCGATGCGCAGCTGCTGGACTTCACGTTCGAGTGCAACCGCGCGTGGGCGCGCCCGGTCGACGTCCCGGCCGCGGGACGCCTCGACGTGCAGTTCAGTGCCGCTGAGGATGCGGTGGCGAACGTGGCCTACCGGCTCACCCGGCCGTGACGCTCGGCGCGGGGGTCTGGGCCGGCTGGGCCGGCTGGCAGCCGTCCGGGCAGCGGAGGGTCTCCGGGGACGCGGCGCACTGGGGGCAGTAGAGCGTCAGCCGGCGGCACGCCGGGTCGGAGCAGTTGTGGAAGTCTGACGTCGGAGCGGCGCAGCGGGCGCACCGGCCGATCGTCGCGGCGTCCTCGCTGAACTCCAGGCGCATGCGCCGGTCGAAGACGTAGAGCGAGCCTTCCCACAGGCCCGCGTCCCCGTAGGCCTCCCCGTAGCGCACGATCCCGCCGTCGAGCTGGTACACCTCCTGGAACCCGCGGCGCCGCATGTGGGCGGTGAGGATCTCGCAGCGGATCCCGCCCGTGCAGTAGGTGACCACGGGCCGATCCTTGAGGTCGTCGTACTTGCCGGAGTCGAGCTCGGCGAGGAAATCGTGCGTCGTGGAGGTGTCGGGGACGACCGCGCCCTTGAACCGGCCGATCTGCGCCTCGAACGCGTTGCGCCCGTCGAAGAACACGACCTCGCGCCGGGTGTCCTCGGCGGCGCTGCCCGAGGCGACGAGTTCGTGGAGCTGCTCGGGGGTGAGCCGGCTGCCGCCGCCGATCACGCCCTCGGCGCCGACCTCGAGTTCACCGGGCGCACCGAAGGACACCAGCTCGGCACGTGCCTTCACGGACAGCCGCGGAAAGTCCTGGGCGGTGCCCTCGGACCACTTCACGTCGAGCTTCCGGAAGCCGGGGTACTCCTTGGTGGCACGCAGGTACCCCTTGACGGCGTTCAGCTCGCCGCCGACGGTCGCGTTGATGCCGTCCGGGGAGACGATGATGCGGCCCCTGAGGCCGAGCCCCTCGCACAGGGTGCGCTGCCAGAGCCGGACCGCCTCCGGGTCCGCCAGCGGGGTGAAGCAGTAGAACAGGACGATACGGTGCTGGGCCACCCATCAAGGGTACCGGCGCCCCCGCCTCGGGCCCCGGTGACAGTTCTGTCACGGCCCTTATCAGGTTCTCCGGTTGCGGTTATCGTCGTGGCTATGGGAGAGCCATCGCTGAGCGAACTTCTGGGCATCTGGGTCGAAGGCTGGGCCTCCACGCGCCATTATCCGGTCAAGGAGGTCGGGGCGTTCCGGGCGGTGCAGCTCTCCGACAAGTCCGGCGACTGGGAGGCGTTCGCCGCCGACCCGAGCGAGGATGAGTTCGCCGACCTCGCCGCGTTCGTCGCGGAGTCGTCGCCCCGGCTGATGACCGTGCTCACCGACGACCTGCCTGCCTACCGCGCCCTGGCCGAGAAGCACGGCCTCGTCGAGGTCGCTGCGGACCAGGAGCTCATGATCATGGACTTCGAGGGCAAGGACGTCGAGGCGCCCTGGCTCAACGACGACGAGCTCAAGCTGACCACGGCCTACGAGGACCACAGCGCCACCGTGACCGTCGCGACCGCCGACGGCACCCTGGCCGCCCGCGGCCACGTGGCCGTCGCGCACGGCTATGCCGTCTTCGACCGCATCATCACGGAGCCGGCCTTCCGCCGCCGCGGGCTGGGCAGCTTCATCATGCGGGCCCTCACAGCGGCGATGAGCGAGCACAACCTCGACCAGGGCCTGCTCATCGCGTCCACGGACGGCCAGCACCTCTACCACCACCTCGGATGGAGCGACGTGTCCCAGGTGCTCGTGCTCACCAACCCCGGCAACACCGGGGGCGGTTCGCTCTCCGCGGACTGACCCCGCCCCGGCGGCCCCGGGGTCCGAGGCTTCCGGCCGGTGCTGGAAGAATGCTGGTGTGGCCGCGCACGACTCCCTCCTCTCGCTCCTGGGCAGGTCCTCCGCCCCGGAGGAGCTGCGGCACCTGCGCACGATCCCCGCACGCTCGGCCCGGCATGCGCCCTGGCCTGCCTGGGCGCACCCGGACCTCGTGGCTGCGTACCGCCGCCTCGGGGTCGAGACGCCCTACATCCACCAGGTCGAGGCGGCGGAGCTGGCCCATGCGGGACGCCACGTGGTGCTCGCCACCGGAACCGCCTCGGGCAAGTCCCTCGCCTACCAGCTCCCGGCGCTGGACGCCGTCCACCGCTCGGAGCTGCGCGTGGCCGAGCAGCCCGGGCGGATCCACGACGACGGCGCGGCCGTCCTGTACCTCTCCCCCACCAAGGCGCTGGCCGCGGACCAGCTCACGGCCATCCGCGCCCTCGGGCTCAGCACGGTCCGGGCCGAGACCTACGACGGCGACACCGAGCAGTCGGCCCGCCGCTGGATCCGGGACCACGCGAACGTCATCCTCGCCAACCCGGACATGCTCCACTTCGGCATCCTGCCGAACCACCCCTGGTGGGCGGCCTTCTTCCGGCGCCTCCGTTTCGTGGTCATCGACGAAGCGCACTCCTACCGAGGCGTCTTCGGCTCCCATGTGGCCAACCTCCTGCGGCGGCTCCGGCGCGTGTGCGCCCACTATGGCGCCGACCCCGTGTTCATCGCGGCGTCCGCGACGTCCGGGGACCCGGAGGGGTCGGTGGGGCGGCTGATCGGCGACGCCGTCGCCGCGGTCACCGAGGACGGCTCGCCCCACGGGGCCACCGAGGTGGCCTTCTGGGAGCCCGCGCTGACGGACGCCCGCGGGGAGAACGGCGCGCCCCAGCGCCGCACCGCGATCGCCGAGAGCGCCGACCTGCTGGCCAATCTCGTGTCGGCGCATGTGCGGACCATCGCCTTCATCAAGTCCCGCCGCGGCGCAGAGACGATCTCCTCGATCGCGCAGCGCCTCGTCGACGAGGTGGACCCGAGCCTCGCGGGGCGCATCGCGGCGTACCGGTCGGGGTACCTGCCCGAGGAGCGGCGCGAGCTCGAGCGGCGGCTGCGCTCCGGCGAGCTGCTGGGGGTCGCGAGCACCTCGGCGCTCGAACTCGGCATCGACATCTCCGGGCTGGATGCGGTCCTCGTCGCGGGATGGCCGGGGACGCGGGCCTCGCTGTTCCAGGAGATCGGGCGGGCCGGGCGCTCGGGGCAGGATGCGCTCGCCGCGTTCGTCGCCAGCGACGACCCCCTCGACACCTATCTGGTGAACCACCCGGAGGCGATCTTCGACACCTCGGTCGAGGCCACCGTCCTGGATCCGTCCAACCCCTACGTCCTCGGCCCGCACCTGTGTGCCGCCGCGGCCGAGAAGCCCCTCACCGGCTCCGACCTCGCCCTGTTCGGACCCACCGCCGAGCGGCTCCTCGACCAGCTCGTGGCGCAGGGGTACCTGCGCCGGCGGCCGGGCGGATGGTACTGGACCCATCCCGAGAGCGCCGCGGCCATGGTGAACCTCCGCGCGGACGGGGGCGGCCCGATGAGCATCATCGAGGCCGAGACCGGCCAGCTGCTGGGCTCCATGGATTCGCCGCAGACGCACTACCAGGCCCACCAGGGCGCCATCTACGTCCATCAGGGCGCGAGCTACCTCGTCGAAGAACTCAACGAGGCGGAGCACTGCGTGGTGGTGCGACGGGTGAACCCCGACTACTACACGACCGCGCGGGACCTCACCACGGTCGAGGTCCTCGGCGAGGACCGCTGCGAGCAGTGGGGCCCGGTGGGGGTCCACTTCGGCGAGGTCCGGGTGACCACGCAGGTGGTCTCCTTCCAGCGCAAGGCGCTCATCTCCAACGAGGTCCTCGGCGAGGAGCCCCTCGAGCTGGGCGCACGGGACCTCTTCACCAAGGCCGTCTGGCTCACCCTGCCCGAGCCGACGCTCGCGGCCGCGGGACTGATCGCTGCCCAGTTCCCGGGCGCCCTCCACGCCGCGGAGCACGCATCGATCGGCCTCCTGCCCCTCGTCGCCTCCAGCGACCGGTGGGACGTGGGCGGGGTGTCCACCGCGCTGCACGCCGACACCGAGCAGCCCACCATCTTCGTCTACGACGGGCACCCCGGCGGGGCAGGGTTCGCCGAGCGCGGGTTCGAGCGCATCCGGGTCTGGCTCCGGGCAACCCTGGACGCGATCGAGGCCTGCGAGTGCGATGCCGGGTGCCCGTCGTGCGTCCAGAGCCCCAAGTGCGGCAACAAGAACAATCCCCTGGACAAGTCCGGGGCGGTCGCCCTGCTGCGCGCCGTCCTCCTCCAGTCCGACCTCGCGGCCGAGCTGGTCTGACGCCAGAGCCGGCCCCACCACCGGGACTGGGGCGCCCGCCGGGACCGGCCCGCTCGCCTGGGCCGTCCGTTTGGGGCTGGTCCGCCGCCCGGCACGGGAGTCAGCCGGGGCCGACGCGGGGCGGCGGCCCTGCCCGGGCGCGCCCCACGGCGGGACCCCACGGGGCGCCCGTCTCCAGCTCCACGGTGACCCGGACGGTGCTGCCGGGCTTCTCCACGGCGCAGGCAGTCAGGACGGCGCCGTTGAGTTCGGCCGTCTCCCGGGCCGTCGCGCAGGCGGCCCCAGGGCGGAGACCACGCTCGGTGTCGGCCGCCGCGAGCGCAGCGAGATCCGCCGCCGCGCCGGCCCGCGAAGACGCCGCCAGCGCCTGGCCGAGCATTGCCAGTGCCGCACAGGCCAGGATGAGGACCATCCCCAGCCCGAGGGCCAGGACGGTCCCCGACCCGGCCTCGGCGCCGCCCCTGCAGCCGGCACGGCCACGACAGCCGGGGCCCGGCCCGCAGAGCCCGGCCTGCCAAGTCACGGCGGTCCCTCCAGGCTCAGGCTCGCCGCCGCGCGGGCGCGCAGCCCGGCAGCGGCCGCGACGGGTCCGGGTACCGCCGTGCTGACCTGGACGGTGACGACTCCTGCCGAGGCCTCGACCGAATGCTCCGCGCCGGGGCCGGCAACCCTCGCGATCTCGCGGGCCACCGCGCCGGCGTCCTCGCCCTTGGCGACCGATCGCGCCCCGGCCCTCGCCGCTTCCTCGACCCGCACCTGGCAGACGGCCGCGGAAACGGCGCCGAGGAGGAAGCCGAGCAGGAGGATCACTGCGGGGACAGCCACTGCGAACTCGGCGGTGACCGACCCCCGCGGGGACGCCGGGCCCTCCTGGGCGGCGGCGTCCCCACGGATGCACCTCACGGGAGGGCGAGTGCTTGGCGGATGATCGCGAGGAGGAATCCCCGCACCTCGTCGCTGCGCATGATCACCACGAGCAGCCCCGCGAAGGCCACGGCGCCCAGTGTCGCGATCGCGTACTCGGCAGTTGCCATCCCCTGCTGTCCAGCGGCCCTGGCGCCGAGCCAGAGCCGCAGGAGCTGCAGGCGAATGGCTGCCCTCCGCCGCATGCGGGCGGCCCAGACTCGCTCCCGCCCACCGCTCCGTCGGCGCCTCAACCGGTCCCCTGGCGGTGCGGAAGACGCGGCCGGGAGATGCGCGGAGCCAGGGAAGCCCGGCTCGGTGCCTGCCCTCTGGTGGCCCGGCTGCCCGGAGTCCGGCGCTCCGGCCGCAGGGAAGAGCTCGATGACCCGGCACGGCTCGCCCGGGCCTTCGAGGGCATCGGGGCGAGGACCCGGGGATGGCGTCAGATCGAGCCGTGCGGATTCCCGTGACTGGTCGGGGTGTGCCCCGACGTCGTCGGGATGAGGCATTGCGGACATGGTTCCTCCTTGGTGGTCGGGCACAGCCGTGTGTCCGCGCCCGTAGGTGGGCCCGCCGGCTCGCCGTCGGAGACCCCTCCTCGCGGCGGGGCCATGGCGCCCAGGGGCGCCGCCTGCCCGATGGGCAGGGATCGTGGGGGCGGGATCACCCGCCCGGCAGCATCGCCAGAAGCACTGGCACCACGCCGAGACACAGGAAGGCTGGGAGGGAGCAGACTCCCAAGGGGATGACCAGCTTGACGCCGAGGGCCGCGGCGCGCTTCTCGAGCTCACGATGCCTGCTCCGCCGCAGCTGCCGTGCGCGGGCGTACAGCAGCTCGGCAGACGGGGCTCCGGTGGACGCTGCGAAGCGCAGGGCCGATCGGATCTCCTCGACGGAGGAGCCCACAGCAGCATCCGGCCATGCATGGTCCCAGTCGGTCCCGAGCCGTAGGGCAGCGGCGGCCCGCGCCAGCGCCGGGCCTGGTCCGTCGGCGACGCCGGCTGCGACCTCGAGCGCCCGCGGCAGGGCCAGGCCCGCCTCGAGCATGGCACCGAGCAGCTCGAGCAGGAGGGGCACCTCGTCAGGCCTCGTGGTCCGCAGGCGCGCCCGGCCTTCGGCGTGGACGGGCTGCTCCCGGCGGTCCACGCCCCCGGGCACGGCGGTGCCCACGGCACCGCACGGTGCCAGAAGCCGGTCGGCTCGGCGCCGGCTGCCTGCGAAGGAGAGGGCGATGCCTGCGGAGGCTGCAGCGAGCCCCACGGCGAGGACGGCGCTCATCGTGCCTCCGAAGCCGAGCGCACGAGCCGAGTGGACCACCATCGTCCGGCCACCGTCAGAGCTGCCCCGAGGCCGAGGCACATCGCGCCCAGCGGTGTGGAGAGGAGGATCCCGAACGGGTCCGCCCCCATCAGCATCCCGAGTCCCAGCCCGGCAATGGGGAGGATGGTCAGCACCTTCGCCGTGGCCCGGGGGCCTGCAAGGGCCACCGAGCGGGCGGCGACCGCGTCGGCGTCGGCCTCGAGCTGGGCGGCGAGCCTCTCCAGGACGTCGGCAAGGGCGCTCCCCGATGCCTCGGCGGCCTCGATGCAGGCCGCCACGCTGAGCCAGATGCCAGCGGCCGCGCCCGTGGAGCGGTGAGGGGACGGTTCCCTCTCGCTCACCGCCGTCCGGATCGCGGCTGCGACGGGCCGGCCCAGGTCCGCGGCCAGGGCAGCCGAGCGCAGCACACGTGGTGCAAGGTCTGCGCTCCCCCGCTCGCCGGCTGGGTACGCCTCGCAGGCCTGCCTCCACATCTGCTCGGGGGTGCGGCCGGCTCGCAGCAGGGCGGCGAGCTGCCCCACCAAGATGGCCGCGTGCTGGAATTCCTCCGCGGGACCTGCGCCTGCCCTCCCTGCCCAAAGTCCTCCCCGGGCCGGTCGTCGGCGCCGCGGCGACGGGACCGCGGCCGCCCCGGTCCTGAGGCGTCGTGTCCCCGCCATCGCCCCTCCCCCGGCTGCGAGGCGCCAGCCCGCGAACAGCAGCGCGGCGATAGTGGCGGCCACAACGGATGCGGCGCTCACGCCGCCGCCCTCAGCGCGCGGGGAAGGGCCAGCTCTGCGGCGAGCCGGTCCCAGCCCGGTCCTCGTTCTGACGTGCGGGCCGTCTCGGCCCCGCGACGGAGTGCGTCCACGACCGCGAGCCCATCCGGCCCCTCCGCGACGACGGCGATGCTCGCGACCCGCCGGCCCGCCGGGGCCCTCTCCATGTGCACGACCGCATCCAGGGCACTCGAGGCCTGGAGGAAGGTGGCTTCCCTGGTGAGCCCTGCGAGCGCTCCGAGGGCGGCGAGCCGCGCCACGACGGAGCCCGCCGTATTGGCATGGACTGTTCCGGCCCCGCTGTGCCCTGTGTTGAGTGCTGAGAGGAGGTCCCTGACCTCGGCGCCGCGGCACTCGCCGACCACGAGCCAGTCCGGCCGCATCCGCAGCGCCTCCCGCACGAGGCGGGCGAGATCGATCCCGCCGGCACCCTCGACATTGCCATGGCGCGCTTCCAGGCAGACGGCGTGCCCGTGGTCGGGCGCCAGCTCGGCGGCATCTTCCACCAGAACGATCCGGTCGGTGGCCGGAACGGTGCCGAGGAGCGTGCTCAGCAGGGTGGTCTTCCCCGACCCGGTGGAACCGCTCACCAGGAAGCTCCGCCGCTGGGCGACCAATGCCTCGAGCACGGTCCTCTGGTCGGGCAGCACCGTGCCGGCCGCCTCGAACTCGTCCAAGGTCATCGGCTGGGCGCGCCGGATGCGGATGGACAGCAGGGTTCCCGCGGTTGAGACGGGCGGCAGCACGGCGTGGATCCGGTAACCTCCGGCGAGCCGCACGTCGACGCACGGCGACGAGTCGTCGAGCCGGCGTCCCGCCGCCGCCACCAGGCGGACGGCAAGCGCTCGCAGGGCCTCCTCCGAGGGGAAGGACACCGCGCTCCGTTCGAGTCCGCGCCCCCTGTCGAGCCAGACGCTGTCCGGCGCGTTGACGAACAGATCCGTCACCTCAGGGTCATTGGCGAGGACCTGCAGGGGTCCGAGACCGCGCAGCTCGGCCATGATGATCTCCACGGCCGCGAGCGCCCCCGCCGTGCCCAGCACGCGGCCGCTTCCCTGGAGCGCGGCCGCGACGCGCGCCGGGGTCACCTGTCCCGGCGTCGAGAGCACCGATCGGCGCACGGCGTCCAGCAGCTCCGCGTCGACGCTGCCCTGCGCCCTCACCGCGCGACCCTCCGCCCGCGCCCGGCGAGCCTGGCGCCGAGGGCGAGTGCCGGGCCGTCACCCGCTGGAGCAGCCGGGGCCCGCTCGGGCAGCGCCTCGCACACCGCGGCGGCGAGCCGCCGCAGGGGCCCCGAGCGCGCCAGCTCCATGAGGCGGCCCCCCTCCGCCGCGGCCGCGGCGCGTCGAAGGTGGGGAATCCGGGCCACCAGGGGACAGCCGATGAGCCCGGCCAGCTGTTCGGCGTCGACCCCTTCCCCGGTGCCTCCGCGGAGCACGATGCCCAGCGGCACCGGGGGCAGCTCATGGACGAGCTGGGCAGCGGAGAGCGCCCCGCCCAGGGTGCCGGGCACCACGACGAGGATCCGGTCGCTGGCCCACCCGAAGTCCTCGAGCCCTTCCCGTCCACGCCCGATGTCGACGACGACCAGGTCGAACGCTGCACGGGCCGCCTCGACCACACCCGAGATGGCGGCCCCCGGAACCCGCACGGCAGGACGCGGCCCGGCGGGCCAGGACAGGACCCCGGCCCCGGCCGCCCTCGGCAGCGAGGCGGCCAGCTGCTCGGGATTGATGGCGCCGTGTGCGGAGGCCAGGTCGGGCCAGCGCAGCCCCTCGAGCGGCTGCTCGCCCAGGACGGCCTCGAGACCTCCTGCGAGCCTGTCGCCATCCACCAGCAGCACCCGCGCCCCGCCGTGCGCCGCGGCACCCGCGAGCAGCACCGCCGTCGTGCTGGCGCCCGCGCCACCGCACCCGCCGACGACGCCGACCACCACACCCGAGGGCCCCTCCGAACCTCGCCTGCCCATGTAGTCCACGAGCCAGCCGGCAGCGTCCGGCAGCTCGGCCACGTGGTCGATCCCCAGCGCCGCGGCCCTGTCCCACAGCAGATGGCGCTGGGATGCGGCGCCGACGAGGATGGTCGGGCCGCGCCTCTGCGGAGGAACCTCGCTGATGTCCGCCCCGAGCAGCACAAGGTCTGCCCGCGTCCAGAGCTGCGGGTCCTCACCGACGGACGGGACGCCCTCGAAGACGGCGCCCGCCACCGCGGCGGCCCTCGCGCACTCGTCCCGGAGCGCCGCGTCACCGGTGATACAGCACACGATCGGGCCCGCCTCCGGGAGCCATCCCCCGGCGCCGGCCGACTGTTCCTGCTCGTTCCTCGCCATGCCGTCCAGCCTTCCCAGTCCGCGGCAGCCGTGGAACCGGCCCGACCCCCTATGTGGACGACATCCCTCGGGGACGGCTGTGGAGGGAAACTGCACCCGTGCGGACAGGGAAGAATGGGGATGTGTACCAGCTCGTCGCCCCCGCACCGGACGGCGGAGTGCTGCTGCAGCGCCTCGACCGGGGCGGTGCCCCGGCCGGAACCGCGCAGATCGTTCCGGGCAGTCACTTCGCCGCGCTCGCCCAGAGCGTCGAGGCGGAGGAGCGCCCGCGGTGGGTGTGGCAGCGCACCACCGACTGGTATCCGCGGCTCCTTGCCGCAGGGGTCGAGGTGCAGCGGTGCCACGACCTCACCCTCAGCGCCGCGATCCTCGCTCATTCGGCCTTCGTGGCCGGAAGCGGCTACACGCCCTCGATCCCGCTGGGCAGCCCCCTCGACGAGCCGGACTCCGGGCGCAGCGGCTGGCCCGGGCAGCACCAGGATGCCCTGTTCGAGGCCAGGACGCCCGGCGTCGACGCCGACGAGGCCGTGGCCGAGCTCGGGGCCCAGCTGGGCGCGGTCTCCGGGTCACCGCGGCGCCAACGGCTCGCCCTCCTGCTCGCGGCCGAGTCCGCGGGGGCCCTGGCCGCGGCCGAGATGCAGCGCTCCGGTGTGCCGTGGGACGCGGAAGTCCACGACGCCCTCCTCGTCGAAAGGCTCGGCCCGCGTCCGCGGGGGACGGCGAGGCCCGCCCTCCTCGAGGCGAAGGCGGCCGAACTCCGCGGCCTCCTCGCCTCCCCGCACCTCAACCCGGACTCACCGCAGGAACTCCTCCGCGCGCTCCACCGCGCCGGCATCGAGACGAACAGCACCCGTGCCTGGGAGCTGCGGAAGTTCACCCATCCAGCGGTCGCGCCGCTGCTCGAGTACAAGAAGATGGCCCGGCTGCTCGCCGCCAACGGCTGGTCGTGGCTGGAGACGTGGGTCTCGGAGGGCCGCTTCCGCCCAGAGTATGTGGTCGGCGGCGTCGTGACAGGCCGCTGGGCGTCCCGGGGCGGCGGTGCGATGCAGATTCCGGCGGAGGTCCGCTCCGCAGCCCGCGCGCTCCCGGGCCATCGCCTCGTCGTGGCCGACGCCTCGCAGCTCGAGCCGCGGGTCCTCGCTGCGCTGGCCGGCGACGAGGCGATGGCCGGCGCCGCGCGCGGCCGCGACCTCTATGCGGGCATCGCGGCTGCAGGGTTCGGCGGCGACCGGGCCCAAGCGAAGGTCGCGCTCCTCGGCGCGATCTACGGCGCCACGACCGGAGAGTCGGGCCGGCTCATGCCGCAGCTCGCCCGCCTGTATCCCCAGGCCGTCGCCCTCGTCGAGCAGGCCGCGAGGGATGGCGAGCGGGGGCTGGCGGTGACGACGCACCTGGGCCGCAGCACCCCTCCCCCGTCGCCCCGCTGGCTCGCCTCACAGCGCACCACGAGCGCCCAGGAGCAGCACCGCGCAGACGCGATCGCCCGCGACAGGGGTCGCTTCACGCGCAACTTCGTGGTGCAGGGCACGGCCGCCGAATGGGCCGAGTGCTGGATGGCCGACCTGCGGGGCCGGCTTCGCCGCATCAGGTCGCGCGGGCACCGCGCCGAGCTCGTCTACTTCCTCCATGACGAGGTGGTCATCCATGCCGAGGAGTCCGTGGCCGAGGACTGCGCCGCCGCCGTCCAGGACGCGGCGCAGACCGCCGGGCGGCTGCTCTTCCACCACGCTCCCGTTGAGTTCCCCCTGAGTGTGGCCGTCGTCGAGTCCTACGACCACGCGAAGTGACCCCCGGGGCGGGGCGGAGCTACGGATCGACCCGGTGCTCCCGGGTCCGGTCCCAGGGGACCCCCCAGCCCAGGGCGGTGAAGAGGGAATCGAGGACCATGGCGGTGAAGCCCCACACGAGGACCCCGTTGACTTCGAACCCCGGGCTCGCGAAGCGCGCACCCCGTCGGTGGAGCACGGCCATGACGCGGTTGTCCGGGTCGAGCAGGTCCCGGACCGGGGTGCGGAACACCTGGGCGGACTCCCCGTAGTCGACCACGTCGACGGGGGACGGGGAGGCCCACCAGCCGACCACGGGTGTGACCAGGAAGCGGCTGACGGCCATGCCGAGCGGGGGCAGCTCGCCCAGAACCTCGACTCCGGCGGGGTCGAGGCCGGTTTCCTCCCTGGCCTCCCGGAGGGCACAGTCCACGAGCGTGGCGTCCTCGGGGTCCTGGCTGCCGCCGGGGAAGGCGACCTGGCCTGGGTGCGAGCCCAGAGTCGAGGCCCGCTCGAGGAGCAGGACGTCGAGATCGGCGGGTGCGAGCGGGCGGTGCGAAACGGCCGGGACGTCGTCGAGGACGCCGAAGAGGACCAGGACTGCGGCCTTCCGCGAGGCCCCCGGAAGGGTTGCCGGGTGCCACCGGCGGTCGAAGGGGTCGGTGTGGCCGGCGCGGATGGCGCGGACCAGCTCCTCGAGCTCCGCTCGGGCGCTCACCGGTGCCGGCCCGTGGTGGCCTCCGGGCTGGTGGCCGCCGGGCTGGGCGCCGGACCTGCCGCGGACGCGGCGGCGGCCGCCAGCGACTCGGTCCGCTGCCGGATGGCGGCGGCGTCGGAGGCGTTGGCGACCATCTCGGCCTGGAGGTCCTCCCGTCCCGGCGCCAGCTCGAACCGGAGGAGTCGGCGCGCCTTGACCGGGTCGGTCTCGCCTTCGCCGAACGAGGGGCACAGGGAGGCCACCGGGCAGGCACCGCAGGCCGGCCTGCGGGCGAGGCAGACGCGGCGGCCGTGGAACACGACACGGTGGGAGAGCATCGTCCAGTCCTTGGGCTCGAACAGTTCCATGACGTCCCGCTCGATGACCACGGGGTCCTCCGACGCCGTCCACCCGAACCGCTTGGCGAGGCGGCCGAAATGGGTGTCGACCGTGATCCCCGGGACTCCGAAGGCGTTGCCGAGCACCACATTGGCCGTCTTGCGGCCGACGCCGGGCAGCGTCACGAGTTCTGCCAGCGTCCCGGGCACCTCGCCGTCGAACTCGTCGACGACCCTGCGGGCCAGCGTATGGATGCTGCGCGCCTTGGCCCGGAAGAATCCCGTGGGCCGGATGATCTCCTCGATGTCGACGAGCTCGCCCTCCGAGAGGGCCCGCGCGTCCGGGTAGCGGGCGAACAAGACAGGGGTGACCTGGTTGACCCGGACGTCCGTCGTCTGCGCGCTGAGCACCGTGGCCACGAGGAGCTCGAAGGGGTTCCGGAAGTCCAATTCAGCGTGCGCGTAGGGGTAGGCCTCGGCGAGGACCCGGTTGATCTTCCGTGCGCGCCGCTTGAGCGCGAGGGGTGTCTCGTCCGGACTCATCCGCCGTCGGCGGGGCTCGGCGGCCGCCGCGTCGCTCACGCGCGTTCGATTCCCGACAGGTCGCGCAGGACCCCGACGCGCCCGTCGGGGCTCTGGACCACGAACTCCTGTCCGCGATCCTGCAGCGCGAGGATCCACTGCCCCGGTTCGAGGCTGAACACGGGCTGGCCCGTCGAGGCGTCCACCGCCGTGCGCGGCTGGCTGACCGCGAACCAGAACGCCTCATAGCGCGCGCTGTCGTCGTAGGGCCTGGTCGCTCCGATGTCCTCGGCGGAGCCCCTCTGCCCGGCGGCGGCGCGGTCCGCAGCTCCCCCGGCCCCCGCGGCGGGGAACACCGCAGTGGCCGGTTCCGCGCCGGCCGCCCCGACGATCTCGGTCGGCGCGGCGGGCTGCGCCGCCACCGTCGGCGCGACGGGCTCCGCAGGCCCGACAGGCTTCGCGGTCGCCGTCTCGGCGGGTCGTTCGGGCTCAACCGGCGCCGTCGGAGCGACCGGATCCCCGGCCCCGGCGGGCGCAACCGTCTCCGCGGACCCGACAGGCTCCGCGGGCGCAACCGTCTCCGCGGACCCGACAGGCTCCGCGGTCGCCGTCTCGGCGGGTCGTTCGGGTTCCCCGGGCGCCGTCGGCCCACGGTCCTCGGGCGCGGTCTCAGCGACGGGAGCGCCATAGGCCTCGCCGTCGGCTGCGCCGAGGGCACCGATGGCACGCTCGGGTGCCCCGTCGTCCTCGGGTGCCGGCGCGCTCGGCCCGGCTCCGGCTGCCGCAGGCCCGGTCGGCCCCGCGGGCGTCCCACCGAACGGCTCGACGGGGGCGCCGGTCGCCGGGCCGGCACCGGGGACGGCGGCGGCCTCGCCGGGGCGCCCGGACGGCGGCGCGAGGGGCCCGCCCCACTCGTTCGTGCCCGGGCTGCCCCACGGGTTCCCGGCAGCGCTGGAGCCGGCCGCGCCCCGCTTCGGTCCGCGTCCAGCCTTGCCGGCCGCGGCGGGGCGCGGCGCCGGCGGCACGGCATCACGCGCCACGACGTGGGCCGGCACCTCCGGCCGGCCCAGGAAATCGACCGCGAACGCCGGGATGAGCCGTGCCAGGGTGGTGGCCGCAAGCATGGCGAGGCCGCCCAGCAGGCCCACCACGGCACCGGGCGAGAGCGTGGTGACGGTGCCGAGGAAGTAGAAGGCAGCGCTGAGAATGGCGGCGACCGAGGCGAACTGGTCCAGCGAGAGGGAGCCGACCCGCAGCCTCCTCGAGGGCTCGAGGCGGCGCCACGCGAACAGGGCCGCCGTCGTCACGGGGACGAGGATCCCGATCCCGAGGAAGTACAGGCCCGCGGCGTTCCACAGGTTCCCTGGCCCGAACAGCGGCAGGAGGGACGCCACGAAGGTGATGAGGACGCCCCCGAACAGGGTCAGATCACGTGCGGTGAACGGTCCTAGCACGGATTCGCTGCGGCGCCCCTCGGACGGGCTCTGACTGGGGTCAGACATGAGTCACTCCTTCGGTCTTGAGTTCAGCCTAGCCATTCCCGCGGGGGGCACCTAGGCGGCCGCGGGCGGGTCCAGGCGGTGGAGGACGACGGCGCGCGGCGCCCATTCGGCGTCGGCCGCCTACCGCCTGCCGCATGTCTGCGGCCGTCCGGCGCGGGAGTGTGACGCTCGCAACGTCGCCGCGACCCCTTTGGGGCTACTGTTGACACCAGGCAGCCGGTGTGTGCGGCCTCACATCCGACGGTGGCGTCCTGCCCCGCGGCCGGGGCGGCAGGATCGGCTGGATCATGCGAGGAACGAGCCGAAAGGACACCATGGCCCACGAAACCGTCACGGGCGACGCCTTCGAGAACCTGCTCCGGGAGAATCGCCAGTTCGCGCCCTCCCCCGAGTTCGCTGCGGCGGCCAACGTCCACGAGGGCATCTATGCCGAGGCGAACGCTGATCCCGAGGCCTTCTGGGCCGCGCAGGCCCGCGAGCGCCTCACCTGGTCGAAGGACTTCACCCAGACCCTGGACTGGTCGGAGCCGCCGTTCGCCAAGTGGTTCGTCGGCGGCGAGGTCAACGCCGCGTACAACGCGCTCGACCGGCACGTCGAGAACGGGCTCGGCGACCGCGTCGCCATCCACTTCGAGGGCGAGCCGGGCGACACCGAGACGATCACATACGCGGACCTGACCGAGCGCGTGAAGCGTGCGGCGAACGCGTTCGAGTCCCTCGGGGTGGCCAAGGGGGACCGCGTCGCCGTGTACCTGCCGATGATCCCCGAGGCCGTGGTGACGATGCTCGCTTGCGCACGCATCGGCGCGATCCACTCGGTCGTCTTCGGCGGCTTCTCCTCTGAGGCGCTCCGTTCGCGGATCGACGACGCCGAGGCCAAGCTCGTGGTCACCGCGGACGGGACCTACCGCCGCGGCAAGCCGAGCCCGCTCAAGCCCGCCGTGGACGAGGCCCTCGCCGAGGACGGGCACACCGTGCAGCACGTCGTGGTGGTGCGGCGCAACGGCCAGGACGTGGCCTGGACCGAGGGCCGCGACCTGGCCTGGTCCGAGGTCATGGCCGCCGCCTCGCCGGAGCACACCGCGGTGGGCCACGACGCCGAGCACCCGCTGTTCATCCTCTACACCTCCGGCACCACGGGGAAGCCGAAGGGCATCCTGCACACCACCGGCGGGTACCTGACCCAGACGGCGTTCACCCACTCTGCGGTGTTCGACCTCAAGCCGGAGACCGACGTCTACTGGTGCACCGCGGACATCGGCTGGGTCACCGGCCACTCGTACGTCACGTACGCCCCCCTCGTGAACGGCGCCACCCAGGTGATGTACGAGGGCACACCGGACTCGCCGCACCAGGGCCGGTGGTGGGAGATCGTCCAGAAGTACAAGGTCTCGATCCTCTACACGGCGCCCACGGCGATCCGCACCATGATGAAGTGGGGCTCGGACATCCCCGCCAAGTACGACCTCTCCTCGATCCGGGTCCTCGGTTCCGTGGGCGAGCCCATCAACCCCGAGGCGTGGATGTGGTACCGCGAGATGATCGGCGGCAACGGCGGCCGCCGCGAGGAGCGGGCCCCGATCGTGGACACCTGGTGGCAGACCGAGACCGGAGCGATCATGATCGCCCCGCTGCCCGGAGTCACGGCCACGAAGCCGGGCTCGGCCCAGGTTCCGCTGCCGGGCATCGCGGTCGACGTCGTGGACGAGGCCGGCCAGCCCGTGCCGGACGGGCACGGCGGCTTCCTCGTGATCCGCAAGCCGTGGCCGGCCATGCTGCGCACCATCTGGGGCGACCCGCAGCGGTTCAAGGACACCTACTGGTCCCGCTTCGACGGCATGTACTTCGCCGGCGACGGGGCGAAGAAGGACGACGACGGCGACATCTGGCTCCTGGGCCGCGTCGACGACGTCATGAACGTCTCGGGCCACCGGCTCTCCACCACGGAGATCGAGTCCGCGCTCGTCTCCCACCCGTGGGTCGCCGAGGCCGCGGTGGTCGGCGCCGCCGACGAGACGACGGGCCAGGCGGTCGTGGCCTTCGTGATCCTGCGCGGCGAGGCGAGCATCCCCGAGGGCGAGGACCCGGCGGCGGTGCTGCGCGCCCACGTGGGCCACGAGATCGGCCCGATCGCCAAGCCGCGGCACATCCTCGTGGTCCCGGAGCTGCCCAAGACCCGCTCGGGCAAGATCATGCGCCGCCTGCTCAAGGACGTCGCAGAGGGCCGCGATCCGGGCGACGCCACGACGCTGGCGGATCCGACGGTCATGCACAAGATCGCCCAGGACCTTCGCAAGTAGCTGCGGCAGGGCGGAGGGAACTCCGCGGACGACGACGGCGCCCCACCGCTCGCGGTAGGGCGCCGTCGCGTGTGGTGGGCCCGCCCGCCCGGGCGACGGGCCGCCGTCGTCCACGGCGCTAGCAGCCGCAGGAGGCGCGGCGCACGAGTTCCGGAGCGAAGATGCGGTTCGTGGTGGGGCCGCCGCCCACGAGGGACTCGACGGCGGCGGCGGCCATCTCGGAGATCGGCTGCGCGAGCGTCGTCAGGCCCGGCCAGCTGTACTCCGCCTCCGGCGAGCCGTCGAAGGAGACGATCGCGACGTCCTCGGGAATGCGCACGCCGGACTCGTGGAAGGCCTTCACGATCCCGACGGCGAGGATGTCCGAGCTGGCGAACAGCGCCGTCGGCCGGTCGGCGGACGCCGCGAGTTCGAGACCGAGCCGGTAGCCCTCCTCGCGGCGGAACGGTGCCCTGATCACCGGGCCGGGGACGAGGCCCGCCGCGCGGATCCCCTCGAGCCAGCCGGCCTCGCGCCCGTCGAGGCCGCCCCCGGTGGTGGTGCCCATCACGAGCCCGATGTCGCGGTGGCCGTGCTCCGCGAGATGCGCGACAGCGGTCCGGCCGCCCGCGCGCAGGTCCACGCCCACGGACGCGAACCCGGGGCTGTCGAGGCTGTGGTTGAGCAGCACCACGGGGATGTCAGCGGACTCGAGGTCGCGCAGGTCCGGTTCGAACAGCACGCTCGAGAGGAACACCCCGTCCACCCTCCGGCTCGCGAGGCTCTCGACGTGCCGGCGCTCGGTCGCGACGGACGCGTCCGAGTTGGCGATCAGGAGGGCGTAGCCGCGCTCGGCGGCGGCCACCTCGACCGCGTGCGCGAGCATGACGAAGAACGGGTTGGTGGTGTCCGGCACGATCATGCCCAGCATCTCGCTCGAACCGAGCTTGAGGGCCCGGGCGGCGGCGTTGGGCCGGTAGCCGATGGCCGCGATCGCCTCCCGGACCCTCGCCTCGGTGGCTGGGGCCACCTTCTTGGGGCCGCCGTTGACCACGTAGCTCACGACGGCGGTGCTCACGCCGGCGAGCCGGGCCACGTCGGTGCGGGTGGGGGCCGGCTTCGCGGCGGGATGGGGCATGGCGACCATGCTAGTGGCGGCCGGCCTCGGGACACCCGAGGCCGATGACCGTTGGCACCAGAAGGTTACTCGTGTAGATTTCGGGAGATCCCCGATCGGCCCCCTCCACCACGTCCTACGAAAGCGGGCTTCCCATGGACCCCCTTCACCTCCGTTCCGCCGGTACCAGCCTCCTCCTTGCCTTCGACTCCGGCGAGGCGGAGATCGTCCATTGGGGAGCCGCACTCGGCGCGGCCCTCCCCGATCTCGCCCTCCTGACTCCGCCGATTCCGCATTCGGCGCTCGACGTGCCGGTGGTCGCGGGGCTCCTTCCGCAGGCGTCCTCGGGGTGGCTGGGCCGCCCCGGGCTGCGCGGGTCACGGCTGGCCCCCGCGGGCACCGCGGCGCACGACGCCGGCGTCCCCGGCTTCGCGTTCTCGCCCGCCCTCCGCGTCGTCTCGGCCGAGGCGACCCCGGACGGCCGGGGGGCGCGGATCGTCCAGGCCGACGACGACGCGGGGGTGCGCGTGGCGTCGGAGCTCACGCTCCACGAGGGCGGCCTCCTCGAGGTCTCCCACGAGCTGGCCAACACCGGGGCCACCCCCTACTGCCTCGACGAGCTCGGCACCGTGCTCCCGGTGCCGGGCGACGCCGTCGAACTGCTGGACCTCACCGGCCGCTGGTGCCGCGAGAACCACCCGCAGCGGCACCGAATCGCGCAGGGCACCTGGGTGCGCTCGGGCCGCCACGGGCGCACCGGCCACGACTCCTCGCTCCTCGTGGCCGCCGGCACCTCCGGCTTCTCCAACCGGACCGGTCGCGTCTGGGCCGCACACTTCGCCTGGTCCGGCAACCACGAGCAGTACCTCGACTCGCTCGCCGACGGGCGCCGGATCCTGGGCGCCGCGGAGCTCCTCGGCCCGGGCGAGGTGGTGCTCGCCCCCGGCGAGGCCTACCGCACCCCCACCCTGTACGCGGCCTTCTCGGACCGCGGGCTCGACGGGATCACCGAGGCCTTCTACGAGTGGTTCCGGGCACGGCCCAGCCACGTCGGCACGACCTCCGGCCGCGTCCGCCCCGTCGTCCTCAACACGTGGGAGGCCGTGTACTTCGACCACCGGCTCGAGCCGCTGCTCGAGCTCGCCGAGTCCGCGGCGGAGCTCGGCGTAGAGCGCTTCGTCCTCGATGACGGGTGGTTCCGGGGGCGCCGCGACGACCACGCGGGACTCGGAGACTGGTACGTCGACGAGGCCATGTGGCCCGAGGGACTGACACCCCTGGTCGAGAGGGTCACCGGCCTCGGCATGGAGTTCGGGCTGTGGGTCGAGCCCGAGATGGTCAACCTCGACTCCGACGTGGCCCGGGCCCATCCCGACTGGATCGTGCGGCCGACCGCCGCCTCCCACAAGGACGGGGGCAGGCTCCCGCTCGAATGGCGGCACCAGCACATCCTCGACCTGGCGAACCCGGACGCCTGGCAGTACATCTACGAGCGCCTCGATGCCCTCCTGAGCGAGAACGACATCGCCTACCTCAAGTGGGACCAGAACCGCGACCTGGCCGAGCACGGCCACGCGGGGCGCCCCTCGGTGCACGAGCAGACTCTTGCCGCCTACAGGCTGTTCGACGCGCTGCGGGCCGCGCATCCGCACGTCGAGATCGAGTCCTGCTCGTCCGGCGGGGCGCGCGTGGACCTCGGCATCCTGCAGCGCACGGACCGGGTGTGGGCCTCGGACTGCAACGACGCCCTCGAGCGCCAGACCATCCAGCGCTGGACCCAGGCCGTCCTGCCGCCAGAGCTCGTCGGAGCGCACGTGGGCCCGACCCACTCGCACACCACCGGCCGCGTCCACGACATCTCGTTCCGGGCCATCACCGCCCTGTTCGGCCACTTCGGCATGGAGTGGGACATCCGGCAGGCCGCACCGGCCGAGCGGGAGACCCTGCGGCGCGCCATCCGCCTCTACAAGCGCCACCGCGGCCTGATCCACTCGGGCGTGCGCGTCAACGCGGACCTGACGGAGTCGAACCTGTCACTCCACGGAGTCGTGGCGCACGACGGCGCGTCCGGCCTGTTCTCGGCCGTCGCCCTGGGCACGCTCGCAACGGAGCTGCCCGGCCGCGTGGGGCTCCCCGGCCTCGACCCCAACCGGACCTACACGGTCCGGGCGGTACTGCCGACGCCCGAGGACGCTGACTGGAAGGACACGTTCATCCAGACCGCGCCCCCGGCGTGGCTCGCCGAAGGGGCCACGGCCCCGGGCCGCTTCCTCGCCGAGGTCGGCCTCCCGCTGCCGGTCCTCCGGCCCGAGCACGCCATCCTGCTCGAGGTGACCCCCGAAAGTCAGTCCGTTTCTGATTAGTTCTGTACGTTTCTGTTCGGATCACTTACGCTGGGTGACGGCAGTCACACGGGTGACCGCCCTCCCAGCCCTCCGAGCAAGAGACAGGCCTCCTGATGGACATGACCGATCTCACCCGCCGCCTCGGCGACGGGACGCCCCGCATCGCCTTCGGCGCGGACTACAACCCGGAACAGTGGCCCGAGGAGGTGTGGGACCGGGACGTCGAGCTCATGCGGGAGGCCGGCGTCAACCTCGTCAGCCTCGGCATCTTCTCGTGGGCCCTCCTCGAGCCCGAGGAGGGCCGGTACGAGTTCGGCTGGCTCGATCGGGTCATGGACCTCCTGCACGCCAACGGCATCGCGGTGGACCTCGCCAACGCGAGCGCCTCCCCGCCCCCGTGGTTCACGGTGAAGTACCCGGATTCCGCCCCCGTCGGCGCCGACGGCGTGCGCCAGACCCACGGCTCCCGCCAGGCCTTCGCCGCCTGCTCGCCGGACTACCGGCGCGCGGCCGCCGCGCTGACGACGGCGATCGCGGAGCGCTACTCGGACCATCCCGCGGTCGCGATGTGGCACGTGCACAACGAGTACGGCTGCCACAACCAGCCCGACTACGGGCCGCATGCCGAGCAGGGCTTCCGCGCCTGGCTCGAGCGCCGGTACGGCACCCTCGAGGCGCTCAACGACGCGTGGGGCACGGCCTTCTGGTCCCAGCACTACTACGACTGGGCCGAGGTCATGCCGCCGCGGCGCTCGGGCACGTGGGTCAACCCCACGCACCAGCTCGACTTCGCCCGCTTCTCCTCGGACTCGCTCCTCGAATGCTTCGAGGCCGAGGCCGCGATCATCCGGGCGCACTCCGACAAGCCCGTCACCACCAACTTCATGGGCACCAACATGGGCCTGGCCGCGCCGATCGACTACTGGCGCTGGTCGGCGAGCATGGACGTCGTCTCCAACGACCACTACCTCATCGCGGAGGACCTCCGGAACTACCAGGACCTGGCGCTCACGGCCGACCTCACCCGCGGCTGGGCGGGCGGCCGGCCCTGGCTGCTCATGGAGCACTCGACCTCGGCCGTGAACTGGCAGCCGCGCAACATCGCCAAGGCGCCGGGCGAGATGCTCCGCAACTCGTTCCAGCACCTCGCCCGCGGGGCGGACGGCATCATGTTCTTCCAGTGGCGCGCCTCCCGGGCCGGCGCCGAGAAGTACCACTCGGGCATGGTCCCGCACGCCGGCACGGACACGAAGGTCTGGCGCGAGGTGGTCGAGCTCGGGCACGCCCTGAGCGCGGTCTCGGAAGTCGCCGGGTCGCGGGTGGCCGCGGATGCCGCGCTCGTCTTCGACACCGATGCCCGCTGGGGCGCCGAGCTGGACTCCCACCCGAGCATCGAGGCCCAGCCCGTCCGCGAGCTGCGCGAGTGGCACGACGCGCTCTACCGCCGCGGCATCACCGCCGACGTCAGGCAGAGCACCGACGACCTCTCCGCCTACCCCCTGGTCGTGGCCCCGATGCTCTACCTCGTCACGGAGGCCGGCGCGGCGAACCTGCGCCGGTACGTCGAGGGCGGCGGCACGCTCGTGCTGACGTACTTCTCCGGCATCGTCGACGAGTGCGACCGCATCATCATGGACCCCGTCGCGGGCGGGGGCTATCCGGGGGCGTTCCGCGAGCTGCTCGGCGTCGAGATCGAGGAGTTCTTCCCCCTGCACGCGGGCGAGACGGTGGGCCTGGGAAGCGGGCGCGGCCACCGCTGGAGCGAGCTCGGCCGCGCCACCGGCGCGGACGTCCTGGCGCGCTTCGAGGAAGGGCCGACGGCGGGGTCCCCGGCCGTCACGCGCAACGCCGCGGGCGCGGGGCACGCCTACTACGTCGCCACGTCCCCCGACGCCGAGGCGCTCGCCACCTTCCTCCCCCGCGTGCTCGAGGACGCCGGCCTCGGCCCGGCGGCCCACGGCGCCCCCGGCCAGGACCTCGAGGTCGTCACGCGGGTCTCGGAGGGCGCCGCCTGGCTCTTCGCGATCAACCACAGCGAGCGCGAGGCGACGGTGCCCGCCAGCGGCACCGAGCTGCTCTCCGGCACCCCCGTCGGCGGCGAGCTGACCGTGCCGCCCGGTGCGGTCGCCGTCGTGCGCCTCGAGGACGCCCACGCCTGAACCGACAAGGTCACGGGACGGTCACGCTTTCGTTCCTGATCTTTTCTGAACGTTTCCGAACGTCTACCATTTCCAGTGTGACGCAGGTCATAGACGACCCCGTCCTTCACCCCAGGAGAAGCACATGAACACCCAGCGCAGCGGTTCCTCCTCGCTCACCTTCGACCGACGGGCACTCCTGAAGACCCTCGGCATCGGCGCTGTCGGCCTCGCGGGCGTCCCCCTCCTCTCCGCCTGCACCGGCGGGTCGGCCCCCAGCGGCGGCAGCAGCAAGACCATGACCTTCGGTTCCTCCGCCTCGGACGACGTGCCCAAGCGCGCCTACCAGGCCGTCGTCGACGCCTTCCAGAAGAAGTCGGGCGACACCGTCACGACGAACACCGTGCCGCACAACGACTTCCAGAACAAGATCAACTCCTACCTCCAGGGCAGCCCCGACGACGCGTTCACGTGGTTCGCCGGCTACCGCATGCAGTACTACGCGGGCAAGGGCCTGCTCGCCCCGATCGATGACGTGTGGGAGAAGATCGGCGCGAACTACTCCGACGCGCTGAAGAAGGCCTCCACCGGCCCGGACGGCAAGATGTACTTCGTCCCCAACTACAACTACCCGTGGGGCTTCTTCTACCGGAAGAGCTTCTGGGCGCAGAAGGGCTACACGGTCCCGAAGACGTTCGACGAGCTCAAGACGCTCGCGGCGAAGATGAAGGGCGACGGCATCATCCCGATCGGCTTCGCCGACAAGGACGGCTGGCCGGCCATGGGCACGTTCGACTACATCAACATGCGCCTGAACGGGTACCAGTTCCATGTTGACCTGTGCGCGCACAAGGAGTCGTGGAACCAGCCCAAGGTGCAGTCGGTCTTCGACACGTGGAAGGCGCTCCTGCCGTACCAGGATCCGGGCGCGCTCGGCCAGACCTGGCAGGACGCCGCCAAGCTCCTCGGGGACAAGAAGACCGGCATGTACCTGCTCGGCTCCTTCGTGACCCAGCAGTTCACCGATCCCGCGGTCCTCGCCGACATCGACTTCTTCCCGTTCCCCGAGATCGCGGTGGAGGGGCAGGACTCGATCGAGGCCCCGATCGACGGCCTCCTCCTGTCCAAGAAGGGCGGCCAGAACCAGGTCGCGAAGGACTTCCTCGCCTTCATGGGCACGCCGGAGGCACAGAACGCGTACTACTCGGTCGACAACTCGAACATCGCCACCGCCAAGGGCGCGGACACCTCGAAGTTCACCGCGCTGAACAAGAAGTGCGCGGACGCGATCGCCGGCGCCAAGAACATCAGCCAGTTCTTCGACCGGGACGCGCTGCCGGCCATGGCGAACAACGTGATGATCCCCGCGCTGCAGTCGTTCATCAAGGACGGCAACGTGGACATCAAGAACCTCGAGTCCCAGGCCGCCGCGCTGTACGCCGCGCAGTAGGCAGCCCACGGACGCAGCGACCCTTCGGCGCGGGCGGACGATGTTCCGCCCGCGCCGGGCCCTCCCACCGCAGGAATTCACCATGCCCTCCATCCGCCGCAGAGTCCGCCGTCTCTCGCGAAGGGACAAGATCGTTCTGACCCTCATGGTCGCGGTCCCGACCCTCATCGAGCTCGCGTTCGTCTGGCTGCCCACGCTCTTCTCGATCGGCCTCAGCTTCACCCGCTGGAATGGCCTCGACGTGAACGACATCCACGCCGCCGGGACCGACAACTACGCCTTCGTGGTCAAGGACTACCCGCCGTTCTGGCCGGCCGTCCAGCACAACGTGCTCTGGCTCGTCTTCCTCGCCCTCATCGCCACCCCGCTCGGGCTGCTGCTCGCGGTCCTCCTGGACCAGAAGATCCGTGGCAGCCGCATCTACCAGAGCATCTTCTTCGCCCCGGTCATGCTCTCCCTCGCGCTCGTCGGGGTCATCTGGCAGCTGTTCTACCAGCGCGACAACGGCCTGCTGAACTTCCTCCTCGGCACGGCGGGCACGCCCTCGGCCGTCGACTGGTTCGGCGACAGCAGCGTCAACATCTGGGCCGCGCTCGTCGCCGCGACCTGGCGCCACTCCGGCTACGTCATGCTCCTGTACCTGGCCGGCCTCAAGGGCGTCGACCCGGCGCTCAAGGAGGCCGCAGCCCTCGACGGCGCGAACGCGGCGCAGACCTTCTTCCGCGTCATCTTCCCGGCCATGCGGCCCATCAACATCGTCATCGTGGTCATCACGATCATCGAGTCGCTGCGCGCCTTCGACATCGTCTACGTCATCAACCGCGGCACGAACGGCCTCGAGCTGATCTCCGCCCTCGTCATCCAGAACCTCGTCGGCGAAGGCCAGGTGATCGGCGTCGGCTCTGCCCTCGCCACCATCCTGCTCGTGATCTCCCTCGTGCCGATCACGTTCTACCTCTCGCGCACCTTCGGGAAGGAGGCCAAGGAATCATGACCACGCTCACGACTCCCCGTCTGGCCCGCACCGCCGCCGAGCCGGCCGGCTCGAGGCCCAAGCGCCACTACGCTACCCACCTCGTGCTCATCGTCCTGGCCGTCATGTGGCTCCTGCCCCTGGGCTGGTCCCTCTACACGGCCCTGCGGCCCATCGAGTCGACCAACGCGCACGGGTACTTCAGCATCGCCGGCCCGTACAACTTCGACAACTTCGTCACCGCGTGGAACCAGGGCGGGTTCTCGAAGTACTTCTGGAACTCCGCGCTCATCACCGTGCCCACGGTGATCCTGACCCTGTTCTTCGCCTCGCTCATGGCGTTCGCGGTCAGCCGGGTGAGCTGGAAGTTCAACATCGCCCTGCTCATCCTCTTCACCGCCGGCAACCTGCTCCCGCCGCAGGTCCTCGCGGCGCCGCTGTTCCAGATGTTCAAACACCTCGAGCTGCCCTACTGGTTCAGCGACTCGGGGTCACTGCTCAACACCTACATCTCCGTGATCGTGGTGGACACGGCGTTCCAGATCGGCTTCTGCACGTTCGTGCTGTCGAACTACATGAAGGCGCTCTCGCATGACCTCACCGAGGCCGCCCTCGTGGACGGCGCCGGGATCTGGACCCAGTACTGGTCCATCATCATGCCCCTGTGCCGGCCGGCGTTCGCGGCCCTGGGCACCCTCGAGGTCATCTTCATCTACAACGACTTCTTCTGGCCCCTGCTGTTCATCCAGAACGGCGACCGGCTCCCGGTGACCACCGCCATCAACAACCTCCAGGGCGTCTTCCTCAGCAACTACAACCTGCTCGCCGCGGGGGCCACCATCACCGTCATCCCGACCCTCATCATCTACCTCGTGCTGCAGCGCCAGTTCGTGGCAGGCCTGACGCTCGGTTCGAGCAAGGGCTGACGATGCTTGCAGCAGCGCGCCACACCGCAATCCTCGACGCCGTCCAGCGCGAGGGCGTCGTGAAGGTCGCCGACCTCGCCCAGCGCCTCGGGGTCTCGGCCGTGACGATCCGCCGGGACATCGACGCCCTCAGCGACGCGGGGCTGCTGACCCGCGTCCACGGCGGCGTCATGGTCCCCGGCGAGGGCGGCACGCACGAGCCCGGCTTCGCCCTCAAGTCGACCCAGCACCTCGAGGCGAAGGAGGCGATCGCCCTCGAGGCGGCCGCCCTCGTCACCGAGGACATGGCCGTGGGGGTCACGGCGGGCTCCACCACGTGGGTGCTCGCGAAGGCACTCGCGGCCGGGCCGCGCATCACCGTCCTGACGAACTCCGTGCGGGTCATGGAGGCGTTCAGCACCTCGACCTCCGGCTCCACGGTCCTGCTGACCGGGGGCCAGCGCACTCCCTCGGACGCGCTCGTCGGGCCGCTCGCGACAGCGTCGATCCGGCGCCTCCACCTCGACCTCCTCTTCCTGGGCGTCCACGGGATGGACGAGAACGCGGGGTTCACCACCCCGAACCTGCTCGAGGCGGAGGCCAACCAGGCCTTCGCCGCGGCGGCCCGGCGCGTCGTCGTCGTCGCCGACCACAGCAAGTGGGGCGTCCAGGGCATCGGGAGCATCTGCGGCCTCGAGGAGGCGGACTGCCTCGTCACCGACAGCGGCCTGCCGCGCGCGGCCATCTCGCACCTGCGGGACAGGATCCCCTCGGTGCGGGTCGCGGGGGCGTCCGCGGCCTGAGTTCCCCCAGCGTCACGCGCCGGGGGCAGGCCGCCACGGAGGGCAGGCACGGCGCCGGGCTCGCCTACAGTGAACCCATGGAACAGACCCGCGGCACCGTCCTCGTCCTCAACGGCCCCAACCTGAACCTCCTGGGCACCCGCGAGCCGGAGAAGTACGGCACGCACACCCTCGCGGACATCGAGCGGCTGTGCGCCGAGGCCGCGGAGGCCCAGGGCCTCGCCGCGGAGTGCTTCCAGTCGAACCACGAGGGCGCGCTCGTGGACGCGATCCACGCCGCCCGCGGGACGGCCCTCGGGATCGTGCTCAACGCGGGCGCCTACACGCACACGTCGGTGGCGATCCGGGATGCGGTCGCGGCCGTCCAGCTGCCGCTCGTGGAGGTGCACATCACCAACGTCCACGCCCGGGAGCCGTTCCGGCACCACTCCTACCTCAGCGACATCGCCAAGGCGGTGATCGCGGGGGCCGGGGTGCTCGGCTACCGGTTCGCGATCGAGTACCTCGCCGACCTCACGGCGACCCGCAGGCCGCTGGACGTCTAGCTACTTCCGCGTGCACACGCCCGGCTGGACGGGCTGGCTCAGCCCGGGAGCCTTCGACGCCACGGGGGCGAGCTCGTCCATGGTGATTGCGTAGCCCACGTTCGCCGTGGAATCGCTCTTGGCGAAGACCACGCCGGTCACCCGGCCGTCGAGCGTCATCAGCGGGCCTCCCGAGTTGCCCTGCTGGACGTTGCCGGAGATCTGGTAGACGGTCTTGGGCACCTGGTTGGTGCCGTAGATGTCCGGGGCGAGCACCGTCGTCGTGCCCTGCACCACGGCGGGGCGCAGCTGGTAGGGGCCGCCGAGGGGGTAGCCGCCGAACGCGGCGGAGGTGCCGGCCGGGCTCGTCCCGGTCAGCTGCAGCGGCGCGACGTTCAGGCCGTCCACGGCCACCACGGCGAGATCGTGGACCGCGTCGAAGTACACCACCCGGCCGCTGCGGGCCCCGCCGCCGGGAAGCTCGACGACGGGCTCGCTTACCCCCGCCACGACGTGCGCGTTGGTGACGATCCGCCCCGGGGACACGACGAACCCGGAGCCCGTCTGGTTCTGGCCGCACTGGTAGGCGGTGCCGGTGATCCGCAGGATGGACGGCGCGGCGCTGCGCAGCGCCGCGGTGTCCACGGAGTCCGGGACCTTGACCGGCTGGGCCGGGGCGATGCCCTCGATCAGCTTCGGCAGGCCGTCGCCGATCACGAAGGCGCGCAGGGCGGCGGCCTGCTCCTTCACGGGATCCGGCGTCGCGTCGTCGAGCGCCCGGACCACGGCGGAGCCGGCGATCTGCTGCGTGAGCAGCGGCACGCCCATGCTCGAGACGGTGAAGGCGGTCATCGAGATCACGAGCGCCGCGACCACCACGCTGACCACCCCGCCGAGGCCGCGGTCGACGGCGGTGGCCCCCTTCCAGCGGATCCCCCGGCGGATGCGCTGGCCGATCGCGGAGCCGACGGCGTTGCCCGCGGCCATGAGCAGGACCGCCGTGATGATGATCCCGGCCGCGCGCCAGCCGCCGGGTGCGAGCCACCCGCTCACGAGCGGGACGGCGAAGAAGGCGGCCACGCCACCGGCGACGAAGCCGAGGATGCCACTGAGGCTCACGACGAACCCCGCGCGGATCCCGTTGAGGAGGTAGCCCACGAGAACGAGCACGAGGAGGACGTCGAGGAGATTCATCCTGGGCAGTCTACCGACGGGTCCTGACCCCTCACTGGGAGGCCGGTGCGCCCCTGGCGGCGCGTCCTTGCGCGGGCTGTGTGCTGTGTCGCCTGCCAAGTTCGTCACAAAAGGTCCGCGGTATCTGAAACAATGAGCCCAGCGCAAGCAAGCGAATGCAACTGACACTAGGAGACTGAATTGGACCTCGAGGTACTGCGCCGCGCACCGCTCTTCGCCACGCTCGACGACGAAGGGTTCCGCCTGCTGACGGATGAGCTCACCGAGGTGGACCTGTCCCGGGGCGCGTCGGTGTTCCGCGAAGGCGACCAGGGCGACCAGCTCTACTTCATCGTCTCCGGCAAGGTGAAGCTCGGCCGCACCTCCCCCGACGGCCGCGAGTCCCTCGTGGCGATCCTCGGCCCCGGCGAGCTCTTCGGCGAGATGGCCCTGTTCGACCCGGCGCCCCGCAACGCCACCGCGACGGCCGTCTCCGAGACCCGCCTCGCCGGGCTGAAGAACGAGGCCCTCGTGGCGCTCCTGCGGTCCCGCCCGGAGGTCTCCGCGCAGCTGCTGCAGGCCCTCGCCCGCCGCCTGCGCCGCACCAACGACTCGCTCTCGGACCTCGTGTTCTCGGACGTCCCCGGCCGCGTCGCGAAGGCCCTGCTGGACCTGGCCGACCGCTTCGGCCGCCCGGCGACCGACGGCGTGCTCGTGGCCCACGAGCTCACCCAGGAGGAGCTCGCCCAGCTCGTGGGCGCCTCCCGCGAGACGGTCAACAAGGCCCTGGCCGAGTTCGTCCAGCGCGGCTGGATCCGGCTCGAGGCGCGCGCCGTCGTGATCCTGGACATGCAGCGCCTGCGCCAGCGCTCCCGCTGAGCGCGGCTCCCGCTGAGCCCTAAGAACACCAGGAAGGAGCCGGACCCCGCGGGGTCCGGCTCCTTCCTTGTGCGCTGCTTCCTAGCGTCGCCCGGCGCTGCCCGCGCTAGGCCTGCTCGCTCGGACGGGCGACGGCGCGCAGCGCCTCGGTCGGCGGCGCGACGGCCCCCGGGGCCGTCACCTCGAGGTAGAGCTGGCCGGCGTCCTCGACGAGCTCGGCCTGGTAGACGTGGTTGCTCCGCTTGAGGTTGAGGTAGGCGATGCAGCCCCTGGCCTTGGCCATCTTGGCGAGGATGATCTCGGTGGCGGGCACGAGCAGCTCGGGCAGGGCGAGGCCGCGGGTGTCCGGCTCGCCCACCTCGTCGCCCAGGGCGCTCGTCTCCTTCTCCGCCATGATCGTCGCGGCGCTCACCCATTGGCCCCACACTCCCTTGCTCGGCAGGAGGGTCGGGGTCTGCCCGACGGGAAGCGTGGCGGCGAAGTAGCGCGTGTCGAACCGGCGGTGCGCGAAGTCCGGGGTCACCCAGTGCACGAGGGAGCGCAGCAGGTCGGTGCGAAGGCCCAGCCCGCGCTTGGCGAGCAGTTCGGCGAAGCCGATCTCCTGGCCGGCGAGGGCCTCGCGCGCGCGGACCCAGTCGGCGGTGCTGGTGCCCTCGACCACCACCGATTCGTCGGATCCGGCCAGGAGCACCCCGGTCTCCTCGAACAGCTCGCGGATGGCGGCGACCACGTGGACCCTGGCCAGGGCGTAGTCGTCGGTGCCGAGGATCTCCGCCCACTGGCCCACGGAGGGCCCGAACCAGTCGAAGGAGTCCTGGTCGGCGTTCTCCACCGAACCGCCCGGGAAGGCGACGACCCCGAGGGGCGAGTCTCCGGTGCGGTAGGTGAGCCACGTCTCGGTGCCGTCGGGGGCGTCCCGCACGAGCGCGACGGAGGAGGCGAGCCGGGGCTTGCGCGGGGCGCGGTCGGCCTCATCGAGCCAGCTGCGGGCCGCGCCCTGCAGGCGCTTGGGCAGGGTGAAACGGCGCCTAGGCGAAGTCAGCAATCAGCTCAACCTCCACTGGGGCGTCGAGCGGCAGGACCGCGACGCCGACGGCGGAGCGGGCATGCGTGCCGGCCTCGCCGAAGATCTTGCCGAGCAGCTCCGAGGCGCCGTTGACGACGCCGGGCTGCCCCGTGAACTGCGGGTCGGAGGCGACGAAGCCCACGACCTTGACGATGCGCGTGACGCGGTCGAGGTCACCGATCTGGGCCTTGACCGCGGCGAGCGCGTTGATGATGCACACCTCGGCGTACGCCTTGGCGTCCTCGGGGCTCACCTCGGCCCCGACCTTGCCGGTGGCGGGGAGCTTGCCGGAGATGAAGGGCAGCTGGCCGGAGGTGTAGACGGTCGAGCCGCTCACCACCGCCGGGACGTAGGCGGCCACGGGGGCGGCGACCTCGGGCAGGCTCAGGCCCAGGTCAGCGAGGCGGCGCTCGACGGCGCTGCTCACCTCAGCCTGTGTCGGCGCGGTCTGCTCCTGGCTCATGCCTGCTTCTCCCTCTTCATGTACGCGACGAGTCCGTTTCCGCCCGGGCCCGGGACCACCTGGACGAGCTCCCAGCCGTCCTCTCCCCACTGGTCGAGGATCTGCTTCGTCGCATGGACGATGAGCGGCACGGTGGCGTATTCCCAGGCGGTCATGAGCCCAGATTAGCCCCTCCCGTTAGACTGGCCCACATGGCGTCTGGCAAGAACCCTGTCTTTGACACGGCCACCACTCTGGGCAAGATCCTCGCATTCCTCGGCGTGAGTGCGGTCTGTGGCGTGCTGGTTGCGGGGCTCCTGGTGCCCGCCGCGGCCGTCACCGGGAGCGCCGCCAACGGCTCTGTCCAGTTCTTCGACAGCCTGCCCAGCGAGCTCACGGTCGAGCCGCCCGGGCAGGTCACCAAGATCCTGGCCGCGGACGGCTCGCAGATCGCCACGCTGTTCTCCGAGAACCGCACCAAGGTCTCGCTCGACCAGATGTCCCCGTACATCAAGGACGGGATCGTGGCCATCGAGGACTACCGCTTCTACGAGCACGGCGGCGTGGACACCACCGGCATCCTGCGCGCCCTGGCGGCCAACTTCCGCGGCGGCCGGCAGGGCGCCTCGACCCTCACGCAGCAGTACGTCAACAACGTCATCAACGAGAACCTCGTGGCGCAGGGCAAGGCCGACGAGGTGCTCCTCAACGGCCTCAACAAGGGCGTCGGGGACAAGCTGCGCGAGATGAAGCTCGCGATCGCGCTCGAGAAGAAGTTCACCAAGGACCAGATCCTCGAGGGCTACCTCAACATCGTGTTCTTCAACGCCAACGCCTACGGCATCGAGGCCGCGAGCCAGTACTTCTTCTCGACGGACGCCAAGAGCCTCACGCTGCCCCAGGCGGCCCTCCTCGCCGGCCTGGTCAACAGCCCCTCGATGTACGACCCGATCGCGCACCCGGACGCGTCGAAGAAGCGCCGCGACCTCGTGCTCGACGCCATGCTGCAGCACGGCAAGATCAACCAGAAGCAGCACGACGACGCGGTCGCGACGCCGGTCAAGACCAAGGTCAACCCGCCCAAGCAGGGATGTCCGTACGCCCAGACGGCGCAGTACTTCTGCGACTACGTGCTCCACCAGATCCTCAACGATCCCGCGTACGGGGCGGACGAGAAGGAGCGCACGGCCCGGATCATGCGCGGGGGGCTCACCATCAAGACCACCCTCGACCCGCGGCTCCAGGCACCCGCGCAGCAGCAGGTCGACTCGACCGCCGGGGACAACCCGCTCAAGTGGGCCGCCTCGCTCGTGACGGTCCAGCCGGGCACCGGCAAGATCGTCTCGATGGCCCAGAACTCACGCATGCTGGAGGGCCAGGGCTCGAGCTTCGTGACGTCGTACAACGTCAACGTCGAACGCGGCGACCCCTCGGGCAACCCGCTCGGCGGTGCGGGGGGCATGCAGCCCGGTTCGACGATGAAGCCGGTGACCCTGACCGCGTGGCTCAATGAGGGCAAGTCGACCAACGCCATCGTCAACGCGGCCCAGCGCCGCTACCCCAAGGGCTTCCCGTGGAAGACGACCTGCGACCCGGTCGTCGGCTGGTATGACGACACGGTGTCCGGCTCCACCGATCTCCAGAATGACGAGCCGAACTGGTACCGGCCGATGACAGTGCGTGAGGGCATCTACCAGTCGATCAACACCGCCACCTTTGCCTCCGCCGCGGGCCTGAACGACTTCTGCGACATCCAGCGGGCGGCCGACGCGCTCGGGATGCACGACGGCGAGGGCGGCGGCAAGAAGCTCGACCTCCACTACCTCGGCAACCTCCTCGGCGGCATGAACGTGGCCCCGCTGACCATGGCGAGCGCGTTCGCGACCTTCGCCGCCGACGGCACGTACTGCGCCCCGATCTCGATCACCGATGTGACGGACGCCCAGGGAAAGCGGATCGGCGGCCAGGCGCCGACCTGCCAGCAGAACGCCATCAAGCCCGAGGTCGCGAGGGCCGCCACCAACGTGCTGCAGGACGTCCTCACGAAGGGCTCCGGCTACAACATCAAGGACGCCTCTGGCAGCACGATCAAGCTGCCCTACCCGGATGCCGCGAAGACCGGTACGAACAACTTCAACAACCAGACCTGGGTGGTCGGCTACACGAAGGGCCTCGCGACCGCCTCGTTCTTCGGCGAGGCGCTGAAGGACCCGGCCTCGTCCACCATCGGGCGCGACATCACCATCAACGGCAGGTTCTACAAGTCGGTCGACGGTGCCTTCATCGCCGGGCCGCAGTGGGCGTACTTCATGCAGAAGGCCGCACCCCTCTACGACAACGGCGCCTTCGAGGCTCCGCCGCAGAACCTGATCAGCGGCGCGAACACCGGGTCGACCCCGGCCTCGTCGCAGCAGGGCGGCCAGCAGCAGAACGCGCAGCAGCCCGCACCGCAGCCCGTCCAGCCGCCGGCCCAGGCGCCCCAGCCGGCCCCGGCGCCGGCGCCCGTCAAGGGCAAGGGCAAGGGCTGAGGCGTGGGCGCTGGAGCGCGCCAGTCGGCGCCCGGCCTGAGGGCTAAGTCGCGCACGTCCGGCGCCGCCCTGGCGAGGGCCGCGCGGCGCGCTGGCCTCCTCGCGGGTCTGGGCCTGAGCGCGGGCGCCGCCGCGGCAGCCTACGGTTGGTGGGAGAAGGACCAGTTCACGCTCCGCGAGGAGACCATGCCCATCCTCCCGCCGGGCTCCGGGCCGCTCCGGGTCCTGCACCTGAGCGACATCCACTTCGTGCCGGGCCAGGGGGCGAAGGTCCGCTGGCTCGCAGGGCTGGCCGACCTCGAGCCCGACCTCGTGGTGAACACCGGTGACAACCTGAGCCACCCCGAGGCGGTCCTGCCGCTCGTCACGGCCCTCAAGCCGCTCCTGCGGTTCCCCGGGGTGTTCGTCCCGGGCTCGAACGACTACTACGCGCCGGTCGCGAAGAACCCCGCCGCCTATCTTCTGGGGCCCTCGAACCGGAAGCCCCTCCCCCGCCGCATCGAGCTGGACTGGCGCAGCCTCTTCACCGCATTCGGGGCCGCGGGCTGGCTCGACCTGACCAACCGCGCGCAGTCGATGAGCGTGGGCGGCGTCCGGCTCGACTTCTCAGGGGTCGACGATCCGCACCTGCGGCGCGAGCGCTACGCCGGCTGGCCGGTGCCCAGCCCCTCCGAGGGGCCGGCGCTGAAGGTCGCCGTCATCCACGCCCCCTACCAGCGGGTGCTGGACCACTTCGCCGAGGCCGGCGCCGAGCTCATCCTCGCCGGCCACACGCACGGGGGCCAGATCTGCCTTCCCGGCTACGGCGCCCTCGTCTCCAACTGCGACCTGCCCACCTGGCGTGCCAAGGGCCTCACCGTGTGGGAGGAGGGCGGCCGCTCGGTGCCGCTGAACGTCTCCGGCGGAATCGGCACCTCGCGCTTCGCCCCCGTGCGGATCGCGTGCCGCCCCGAGGCGGTCCTGCTCACGCTCACCGCCCGCCCGGCGTAGGGTAGTTGCCACAGCTAACTACTTCTTACCCAGGTGTGTGAGCCCCGGCATGCCACAGCGCGCCCCCGTTGACCCCCAGGCACCCCTGACGCAGCAGAGCCCGTACTGGGCCTCGATTGCGCGGCTCGGACCGATCGTCCGCCCCATCGTCCCGCGTCTTGTGATGGGCCTGGTCGTGGCGCTGGCCGCGTCCGCGCTCGCTCTGGCCGTCCCGCAGGTCCTGCGGCTCGTGATCGACGAGCTGCTCCGCAGCGGGACCCAGCCTGCGGCAGTGTGGGGAGCCGCCGGCGTCGTGCTCCTCCTCGGGGTGCTCGAGGCGACCATGATCTACCTGCGCCGCGTCCTCGTGATCGAGCCGAGCATCACGCTCGAGCGGCAGATGCGCACGTCCATGTACGACCACCTCCAGGACCTCCCCGTCTCGTTCCACGACCGGTGGGGCTCCGGGCAGCTGCTCTCGCGCTCGGTCGCGGACCTGGGGTTCCTGCGGCGCTGGCTCGCGTTCGGGGCGATCTTCCTCGTGGTCTCCATCAGCACCGTGGCCCTCGGCGTGGTCCTGCTGTTCACGCTCTCCTGGCAGCTCGCGCTGATCTTCCTCGCCGCTGCCGTGCCGATCATGGTGTACGGGGCGATCTTCCGGCGCCGCTTCTCGCTCGCCACCCGGCGCAGCCAGGACCAGGCCGGTGACCTCGCGACCGCTGTCGAGGAATCGGTCCACGGCATCCGCGTCCTCAAGGCGTTCGGCCGGGCCCGCGAGGCCCTCGAGGGCTTCACGGAGCAGGCCCGGCACCTGCGCGAGACGGAGGTCGCGAAGGCGCGCCACCAGGCCCTGTTCAGCCTCGTCGTGACCCTGCTGCCCGAGCTCGCGCTCGGCACCGGGCTCGTCACCGGCATCTGGCTCGCCGCCGCAGGGCACCTGAGCATCGGCTCGCTCGCGGCCTTCTTCGCGACGGCCGCTGCGGTCGCGCAGCCCGTCGAGGCCAGCGGGATGCTCGTGGGCATGGCCCTCACCGCCAAGACGGCCGTGGACCGGCACTTCGAGGTCATGGACGCCGCGAACACGGTGGCCGACCCGCAGCGTCCCCGCCACCTTGTCGCGCCCCGCGGGGAGCTGGCGTTCCGGGGCGTCCGCTTCTCCTTCGGCGTTCCCGCCCCGCACGACGCCGCGCGGCCGCCGGGCGCCGCCGGCCCACCGGCCGCCGGTTCCCCCTCGGAGGTGCTCCGCGGGGTGGACCTGCAGGTGCGGCCCGGGGAGACGATGGCCCTGGTGGGGGCGACGGGCTCGGGCAAGAGCACGCTGCTACAGCTCGTGCCGCGGCTCTACGACGTGGACGGGGGCGCCGTGGAGGTGGACGGCGTGGACGTCCGGGACCTTCCCCTGGCCGAGCTGCGCCGGCTCGTCGCCGTCGCGTTCGAGGACACCACCCTGTTCTCCTCCTCCGTGCGCGAGAACGTCCTGCTCGGCGCCCCCGTCCAGGAGGGCCCGGAGGCGGACGCCGTGCTGGCCGAGGCCCTCGAGGTCGCCCAGGCCCACTTCGCCTACTCGCTCCCCGACGGGGTCGAGACCCGGATCGGCGAGGAGGGCCTGAGCCTCTCGGGCGGCCAGCGCCAGCGCATCGCCCTGGCCCGCGCCATCGCCGCGCAGCCGTCCGTGCTGGTCCTCGACGATCCGCTCTCCGCCCTGGACGTCGCCACCGAGGAGCGCGTCTCCGAGGGCCTGCGCGGGGCGCTCGCGCACACGACCACCCTCATCGTGGCCCACCGCCCCTCGACGGTGGCCCTCGCCGACCGGGTGGCACTCCTGCGCGGCGGGGTGGTCGAGGACGTGGGCACCCACGCCGAGCTCCTCGGCCGGAGCGACCACTACCGCTGGGTCATCGCGAGCCTGCCCGAGGAGCCCCGGGACCTGGACAGGGACGAGGAACCGGACCTGGACACCGTCTTCTCCGAGGAGGCCGAGGCCCGATGAGCCGCCCCCACAGCACAGCGGCTGCCCAGGGCGGGCAGGGGACCCGCGGCGAGGACGCGGTGGACCTCACGCGCGAGGCGAGCCGCGCCGTCCGCCGTCGTTCGCTCAGGCTCCTGGGCGACCTCGTGCGGCCGGTGCGGGGGCGCCTGTGGGCGACCCTCGCGATGGTCGTCGTGTCCCAGGCGTCCCGGGCGGCGGGCCCGGCCATCATCGCGTTCGGGATCGACCGGGCGCTGCCGTCCCTCGTCTCCGGCGACCCCGCGCAGATGTGGCTCGCCGGGGCTGGATACGTCGCGGCGGCCCTCGTCACCGGCGTGCTCACGGCCGGCTACGTGACCTCGACCGCGAAGCTGAGCCAGGCCATGCTCCTGGACCTGCGCGTGTGGGTCTTCCGGCATACCCAGCGGCTGAGCCTGGACTTCCACGAGACATACACGTCGGGGCGCATCATCTCGCGGCAGACCTCGGACCTCGAGGCGCTGCGGGAGCTGCTCGATTCAGGCATCAGCTCGCTCGCCTCCGGGCTGCTGTTCATGGCCTTCACCGCCATCACCGTCTTCGCGCTCGACTGGCCCTCCGGGCTCATCATGCTCGCCGCCGCGGTCCCCATGCTGTTCCTCTCCCGCTGGTACCAGGTCCGCTCGCAGCGGGCCTACCGCGCCTCCCGCGTGGTCTCGGCGCGGCTGATCGTCCACTTCATCGAGACGATGACGGGCATCCGCGCGGTCAAGGCCTTCCGGAAGGAGCACGCCAACAGCGCCGAGTACGGCCGGCTCGCGGACGACTACGCGGCGGCCACCCAGCGTTCGGTGATGCTCAACGGAGTCTTCCAGCCGGGCCTCGTGCTCATCGGCAACGTGACCGTGGCCGTGATCCTGCTCGTCGCCGCGTTCCGGGTGCTGGACGGCAGCCTGGCCGTGGGCGTGCTGCTCGCCGTGGTGCTCTCCACCAAGCGGTTCTTCTCCCCGCTCGAGCAGATGGCCATGTTCTACAACTCCTTCCAGAGCGCCCAGGCCGCGCTCGAGAAGGTCTCCGGCCTGCTCGAGGAGGTCCCCACGGTGCGCCCGCCGCGCGAGCCCGTGCCGCTGCCGCACGCCCGCGGGGCGGTCGCGTTCGAGGCGGTCTCCTTCTCCTACGGCTCGGGGCCCGAGATCCTCCCGGAGTTCACCCTGCGGATCCCGGCCGGGCAGACAGTGGCGCTCGTCGGCGCGACGGGCGCGGGGAAGTCCACGATCGCCAAGCTCGTGGCCCGGTTCTACGACCCGACCTCGGGCGCCGTGACGCTCGACGGCGTGGACCTCCGGCGGCTCTCGACACGGGACCTGCGGCGCGCGGTCGTGATGGTGACCCAGGAGGCGTACCTGTTCTCGGGCTCGGTCGCGGACAACATCGCCCTCGGACGCCCGGACGCCTCGCGGGAGGAGATCGAGGCGGCAGGCCGCGCCGTGGGCGCCCATGAGTTCATCGCGGCGCTGCCGGACGGCTATGACACGGATGTCACCAAGCGCGGCGGCCGGGTCTCGGCCGGCCAGCGCCAGCTCATCTCGTTCGCACGGGCGGTCCTGGCGAGCCCCTCCGTGCTGATCCTGGACGAGGCCACGAGTTCCCTGGACATCCCCTCCGAGCGGCTCGTGCAGTCCGGGCTGGCCAAGCTGCTGGGCTCGGGGCCTGGCAGGGATGCCGGGCGGACCGCCGTGATCATCGCCCACCGGCTCTCCACCGTGGAGAACGCGGACCGCGTGCTCGTGGTGGACGGCGGCCGCATCGTGGAGGACGGCTCCCCCGCCGAGCTCCTCGCCCGCGGAGGCCGGTTCGCGTCCCTCCACGGCGCGTGGCGGGACTCCCTCGTCTAGGCGGCGCTGCAGGGGAGGAGAGGGGCGTCCCCGATTTCATGTTCGCCCCCCGATCGGGTACTCTGGATGAGTTGCTTCGGGGTGACCCGGGCAACGGATCGGGATGTAGCGCAGCTTGGTAGCGCGCTTCGTTCGGGACGAAGAGGTCGCAGGTTCAAATCCTGTCATCCCGACCACGGAAGGCCCCGCGGCAGTTGCCGCGGGGCCTCTCGCATGTCCCGGTCCTCAGTGGTGCGGAAGCACGGGGTGCGTCCGCCCCGCACCGACGCGGTGGCGGAACGCCTTGTGGAGCGCATCGCCGGCGAGCACGCCGGGGATCGCGAGCAGGGCAACGGCGAAGCCCTCGAGCGGAGGGGGCGCCTGGCCGAGCAGCGCGGCGACCGGGGGGACCACGAGGAACACGGCCAGGAGGCCCAGTTCCGCGCCGATGGCACCGAGCAGCATGCGGTTGCTCCCCCAGGGCAGCCTCCACGCCGGCCTGCTCGCGCTGCGGCACGCATAGGCGTTGGCGAGCTGGCCCAGCACCACCGCGGTGAAGGCTGCCCCCGAGGCCGCGGCGACCACCCCCGCGCCGGGCAGTGTCTCCCCCGGACGCCACCCGCCGAGCCAGAGCACGGCCACGAACGCGGACATCTCGAACACCACCTCCGCCGGTCCCAGGACGGCGAACACCCGGAACAGCAGGCTTCCGTCCATGAGGTGCCGCCGTTCGGGGGGGCCGCCTGAGGACGCCCTCGCTCGGCCTCTCCCCGCCCAGCGCGAGGGCGGGCAGGAGGTCCGTGCCGATGTCGAGGCAGAGGATCTGGAGCACACCGAGCGCGAGCGGGAAGTGCCCGGCAGACAGGGCCCAGAGCACGAACGGGGTCAGCTCTGCCACGTTGTCCGTGAGGTGGTAGGTCAGGAACCGGCGGATGTTCGTGTAGGTGGCCCTGCCCTGCTCGACCGCGACGATGATCGTCGCGAAGTCGTCGTCGAGCAGCACGAGGTCGGCGGCATTCCTCGCCACGTCCGTGCCGCTCCTGCCCATGGCGACCCCGATGTCCGCGGCCTCGAGGGCGGGACCGTCGTTGACGCCGTCGCCCGTCATCGCGACACAGTGGCCCCGCGCCTGCAGGGCGTGCGCGACGCGGAGCTTCTGCTCAGGCGTGACCCGCGAGATGACCACGCTGTCCCGGTCCAGGAGCGCGCCGAGGACCTGGAGGTCCTCCGGCAGCACGGCCCCTTCGAGCACCGCCTCCGTCCCCGTGCCGCGGCCGATCAGCCCGATCTCGCGCGCGATCGCCGCGGCCGTCGCGGGGTGGTCCCCCGTCACCATCGCCACCCTGATCCCCGCCTCGCGCGCCTGCCGGATCGCGCCTGCCACGGCAGGCCGCGGAGGGTCGTGCAGACCGATGAGGCCGCGCAGCACGAGCTCCCGCTCAAGCACGACGGCGTCCGCCTCGCCCCGGATGGCGGCGTCGGCCTCGGCGGCGGTCAGCTCGCGTGACGCCACCGCCAGCACCCTCAGGCCGCGCGAGGCGAGGTCCGCCAGCATCCGGCGCGCCCCCTCCAGCCCCGCCGCCTCGTCGCCGCCGTCGGATCCCATGCCGGGCGGGCCGTCGACCACGCACAGGCCGAGGAGCGTCTCCGGGGCCCCTTTGACCCACAGCTCCGCCGCCCCGCCCGCTCGGGCCGGGAGCACGGCGCTCTGGCGCTTGCGCTCCTCGTCGAACGCGAAGCCCGCAAGCGGCGCCGGCGCCTCCGCCGTGCCGCCGAGCCGCCGGTCGAGGGCCGTGAGCGCGCCTTCCATGGGGTCGCCCACAGCCCGCCACTCGCCGGCGTGCTCCTCGATGTCGCCCTGCGAGGCCGCACGGGCGCCGGCAGCGAGGCGCGCGGCCGCGGAGATCGCCGCGGGGGGCCCGCTGACCGCGGCCTCGGGGGCGTAGCCGCGCCCCTCGAGGGTGACGGACCCGGCGGGCGTCCACACCCGGACGGCGCTCATCCGGTTCTGGGTGAGCGTGCCGGTCTTGTCGGTGCAGATGAAGGTCGTGGACCCCAGGGTCTCCACGGCCTGGAGGTTGCGGACGAGGGCGTGCCGTCCGCTCATCCGCTGGGCGCCCATGGCCAGCGAGAGGGTCACGGTGGGCAGGAGCCCCTCGGGAACGAGGGCCACCGTGACGCCGATCGCAAAGAGGAAGGCGCCCGCGAGGGGATTGCCGATCAGGAACGAGACCACGAAGAACACCGCCCCCACCGTCACGGAGACCATGGCGATGACCTTCACCACGCGCTTGAGCTCGAGGTCCAGCGGGCTCGGCGGCGGTTCGGCCCGGGTGGTCAGGCGGGCGATCTCCGCCAGCCGCGTGGACACCCCGGTCGCCGCGACGCGCCCCACGGCGTCTCCCGTCGCGACGAACGTGCCGCCGGTCGCCGCCCCGCCCCTCTCCCTGGCCACGGGCACGCTCTCGCCCGTGAGCATGGACTCGTCCAGGGACAGCGCAGACGCGCTGAGGATCTCGAGGTCCGCCGGGACCCGGTCCCCGGCCGCGAGCAGGACGATGTCCCCGGGGACGAGCTCGACTGCGCCGACGACCGTGGTCCGGCCGCCGCGCCGGACCTGGACGTTGCTCGGCAGCAGCTCGCGCAGCTTCGCCGAGGCCCGCTCGGCGCGGGCCTCCTGGACGAAGGCAAAGAGGCCGTTGATGACGACCACGGCGGCGATCGCCCAGCCGAGCTGGGGCATTCCCGCGATGAAGGCGAGGGCCGCGGCCGCCCACAGCATGAGGGCGAAGAAGTGGGCGAGCTCGGCGCCGAGCCGGACCCACCAGGGGCGCGCCCGCTCCCGCGGAAGGCTGTTGGGGCCGTAGCGGGCCCGCAGCCTCGCGACCTCCGCGTCGCCAAGCCCTGCGGGAGGGGCGGGGCCCGGCGCTCCCGGACGCCGCGGACCGGCGGGAAGGCGCGGGGTGACGCTCACGGTGCCATTCTTCCGAACCGGGCCGCGGCGGCGGAAGGGAAGGAAGGCCCCACCACGCCGGGCTGCAGAACGCAGAAGTGCCCCGGACCAGGGTCCGGGGCACTTCTGCGACGGTTCGTCAGCACTCCCCCACAGGTGTACTGGGCTGACGGGCCGGGTCAGCGTGAGGCGGCTGCGCCGCGTCCGGTCAGAGGCTGCTGCTGACGGACATCGGATCGGGCCAGTTGCCGATCGCCGTGGGGGAGCTCATCGGATCGGGCCAGTTGCCGATCGCGGTGGACGTCATCGGGTCCGGCCAGTTGCCGATGGCCGTGGACTTCATGGGATCGGGCCAGTTGCCAATCGCCGTGGGGGCGCCGGCAACGCCGGACACCGCGAGCGCACCGCCAAGTGCGAGAGTCGCAATCAGTTTTTTCAGCATGAGCTTGTCCTTTGTATGAGTCCCGCCGCTCCGGGGGGACAGGGTGCGTCGAACGGGGCAGAGCGTGCTTTGTCATGATTGACATTCCCAGTAAAATATCTCCCACATTGCCTGTCAAGGAATACCGTCGCCCTCTTGACGGCCCATGATGGATATTAGAGACAAGCGTGCGCCGGTTCACGAGGTTCCGGGCCGGGCCAGGAGGTCATCGTGGGGAGCGGATTCGGCGAGAAGCTGCGTGCCGAGCGACTGGAGCGCGGACTCACTCAGGCCGAACTCGGGAAGGACCTCTACTCGCCCAGCTACATCTCGCTGCTCGAGACCGGCCGGCGCGAGCCCACCGCCGAAGTGATCCAGGAGCTGGCGCGCAGGCTCCAGCTCGCCCCGAAGGCCCTCGAGGCCTGGAGCCAGCCCGTGAGCGCCAACGACGCCGAGTACGTCCTGGCCGGCCTCTACGCGCGGCAGGCCTGGGACCTGCGCGACTACGCGCAGGCGGCGACGCACGCCGCCACGGCAGCGCAGTTCGCCCTCGACGGCAAGAACAACAGCGCGTGGTGGAACATGACCTACATGCAGGCGGAGTGCCTCATGAAGCAGGGCGAGCTGGCGGAATGCCAGCGGATCGTCCAGCACCTCCTCGAGCACCCCATCGTCGCCGAGTCCGCCGGTCTCGCGGTGCGCGCGCGCCAGATGCTGGCGGCCGTGTGCCACGGGCTCGGCCAGCTCAGCACCGCGGTGGAGCACGCCCGCGAGGCGGTCCGGCTCGCGTCGCAGCTTCCCGCCGGGTCCACGATCTACATCGGCGCCCTGCGCGCGCTCATCGGCGCCCTCGCGGAGAGCGGGAAGCTGGACGAGGCCTGGGAGCAGTGCGGCATCCTCGAGACGCTCGTCGACGAGGAGTCGATGGGCCAGCTCGCGGGCGAGATCGAGTGGGTGATCGGCAACGTGGCCTTCATGCGCGCCGACTACGCCGAGGGCGTCAAGCACCATGAGCGGGCCGCGAAGCTCCTCTCCCCCGCCAACGACATCGAGCTCTGGGCCCGGTTCAACAAGGCCTCGGCCGCGGTGCGGCTCTCGGGCGGCATCATCGAGCCGGAGACCCTCGCGGCCATCGAGCGCGCCGAGCTGGCCCTGAGCATCGTGGGCGGCTCGCGCTCTGAGCAGCTCGAAGTGAGCTTCATCCGCGCCCGGTGGCTCTACCTCAACGGGCAGATCCCGGAAGCCATCGAGCTCCTGCGCACGATCCACGCCGAGAAGGGCGTGCTCGGCCGCCACACCGCCGGCGAGGTCGCCCTCCTGTACGGCCGTGCGCTCAAGGCCCTGGGCCGCAACGACGAGGCCCTCGAGCTCCTCGCCGACGCGCGGGAGCAGTTCAGCTACGCGGGGGCCTCGGACAAGGTCCAGCAGGTCATGGACGCGATCCTCGAGATCCGGCTCGCCAGCCAGCGCGCCGCCAAGGAGGCCTCGGCCGGCGCCAAGGCCCCCGAGAAGGACGGCGTCAGCTGAAGGTGCGCCCGGTGAGCCGCTCGTAGGCCTCGACGTAGCGGTCCCGGGTCCGCTTGACGACCTCCTCGGGCAGGGCCGGCGGCTCCTGCCCGGAAGTGCGGTCCCAGCCGGACTCTGCGGACGTGAGCCAGTCGCGGACGAACTGCTTGTCGAACGAGGGCTGTGCGCGTCCCGGCTCCCAGGTGGCCGCGTCCCAGAAGCGCGAGGAGTCCGGGGTGAGCACCTCGTCGCCGAGGGTGATGTAGCCGGTGGTCGGATCCACGCCGAACTCGACCTTGGTGTCCGCGAGGATGATCCCCCGCTCGCGGGCGATCCGCTCCGCCTCGCGGTAGATCTCGAGCGTGAGGTCGCGCAGCTGCGCCGCGGCCTCGTCCCCCACCATTCCGGTGACGTCCTCGTAGGTGATGTTCACATCGTGCTCGCCGAACTCCGCCTTCGCGGAGGGGGTGAAGACCGCCTCGGGCAGGCGCGAGCCGTCCACCAGCCCCTCGGGCAGCGGGATCGCGCACACCGTTCCGGATTCGCGGTACTCGGCCAGGCCGGACCCGGTGAGGTAGCCGCGGGCGATGCACTCCACGGGGTACATCTCGAGCCTGCGGCAGACGATGGCGCGCCCCGCGACCTCGGCGGGGACACCGTCGTCGACCGTGGAGGCCACCACGTGGTTGGGCACGTTGAGCTGCTCGAACCACCACAGGCTCAGCTGGGTGAGGATCCGGCCCTTATCCGGGATCGTGCTCGCGAGGACGTGGTCGTAGGCGGAGATGCGGTCGCTGGCGACCACGAGCACCTGGTCCGCCGGGCCGTCGACGGGCTCGTAGAGGTCGCGGACCTTGCCCGAGTAGATGTGCCGCCAGCCCGGCAGCTCCAGGACCTCGGTGGAGAACCCCGGCTTGTCGATGCTCATCGCTCTGCTCCCGTCCCTGCGCCGTTGCGCACCCTGGGCACGCTGATCTGCCCGCGTGCTGCCTTGGCCGCGATGTCGCGGCGGTACTGTCCGCCCTCGAGCCTGATGAGGGCCATGCCCTCGTAGGCCCGCTCGCGTGCCTGCTCGAGCCCCTCGCCGAGGGCGACGACGGCGAGCACCCGCCCGCCGGCGGAGATCACCTTGCCGTCCGCGTCGAGCGCGGTCCCGGCGTGCAGGACGTGGACGCCCTCGAGCTTCTCTGCCTTCTTCAGCCCGCGGATGCGGTCGCCGGTGCGCGGGGTCCCGGGGTAGTTCTCCGACGCGAGGACGACGGCGACCGCGGCCTCGGGCGCCCACCGCAGGTCGCCAGCGGTCCCGAGCTGGCCCGTGGCGGCGGCCAGGAGCAGGCCGCCGAGAGGCGTGCGGAGCCGGGCGAGCACCGCCTGCGTCTCGGGGTCGCCGAACCGGGCGTTGAACTCGATGACGCGCGTGCCGCGGGAGGTGAGCGCCAGGCCGCAGTAGAGGACACCGACGAACGGTGTGCCGCGCTTGGCCATCTCGTCGATGGTCGGCTGGGCCACGCGCTCGACCACCTCCTCGACGAGCCCGGCGGGGGCCCATTCGAGGGGGCTGTAGGCGCCCATGCCCCCGGTATTGGGGCCCTCGTCGCCGTCGAAGATGCGCTTGAAGTCCTGGGCGGGGGCGAGCGGGACGGCTGTGTGGCCGTCCGAGAGGACGAAGAGGGAGACCTCGGGGCCGTCGAGGTACTCCTCGATGACCACGGTGCCGCCGGCCTCGAAGCAGGCCTGGGCGTGGGCGAGCGCTGCGCTGCGGTCGTCGGTGACGACCACGCCCTTCCCGGCGGCGAGCCCGTCGTCCTTGACCACGTAGGGGGCCCCGAACGCGTCGAGCGCGTCTGCGGCCTCGCCGGGGTTGACGGCCACGCGGGCCATCGCTGTGGGGACCCCGGCCTCGGCCATGACCTGCTTGGCGAAGGCCTTGGACGCCTCGAGCTGGGCGGCTGCCCGGCTGGGCCCGAACACGGGGATCCCGGCCGCGCGGACCGCGTCGGAGACTCCGGCGGCGAGCGGCGCCTCCGGGCCGACCACCACGAGGTCTGCCGCGAGGGCCCGCGCGAGGGCCGTGACGGCGTCCGGGTCGTTGGCGTTGACGGGATGCGTCGGGACGATCTGGGCGATGCCGGCGTTGCCGGGCGCGGCGTGCACCTCGGAGACGGCCGGATCGGCGAGGAGGGAGCGGACGATGGCGTGTTCGCGGCCGCCGGGGCCGATCACGAGAACCTTCACGCCCCAAGGGTATCGGCCAGCCCCTGCGCGGCGCACCCGGGCATCCCCGGCAACCCGCGGCCGCACACCTAGACTGAGGCCATGCCCCACGCAACCTTCACCGCGGACGACGCCGTCGAGCTCGCCGTGGTCGAGCGCAGCGGCTTCATCGAGTCCCGCCACCTCGGCTCGGCCGTGGTGCTGGCCGGTGACGGTTCCGTGGTCACCGAGCTCGGGGACATCCGCACGCCCGTGCTCGCCCGCTCCACGCTCAAGCCGTTCCAGGCCCTCGCCTCCATGCAGGCCGGCGTGCCACTGCGGGGAACGCAGGTTGCCCTCGCGTGCGCGTCCCACACCGGCTCGCTGGACCACATGGACGTGGTCGAGGGGATGCTCCACGCGGCGGGCCTGGGCGAGGCGGACCTGGGCTGCCCGGCCGAATGGCCGGCGGACGAGAACGCCCGCGCATGGCTCATCCGCTCCGGGCAGGGCCGGCGGAAGCTCGCGTACAACTGCTCGGGCAAGCACGCGGCCTTCCTGTGGGCGTGCGTGCAGAACGGATGGGACCGGCGCAGCTACCTCGAACCCAACCACCCGCTGCAGCAGCGGGTCCGGGCCACGATCGAGGAGTATGCCGAGGAGCCGATCGCGCACCTCGGGATCGACGGCTGCGGCGCCCCGGTCGCCGCGCTGTCCCTGCGCGGCCTCGCCCAGGCCTACTCGCGCCTCGCCAGGTCCCCCGGGGACCACGGCGCCAACGCGCGCGCCGCGACGATTGCGACGTCGATGCTCGACTACCCGTGGGCGGTCCAGGGCCACGACAAGGAGAACACGATCGTCATGGAGGAGCTGGGGATCCTCGCCAAGGTCGGCACCGAAGGGCTCCTCGTGCTCGCCACCCCGCAGGGCGCCACGGCGGCCGTGAAGATCCTGGACGGCAACGTCCGCGCCACGACCCTCGTGGGCCTGACAATGCTCGCCGCGGCCGATGCCGTGGACGTGCCGGAGGTGGCCCGCGTCCTCGAGCGGGTCGTCGATCCGGTCCTGGGCGGCGGCCGGCAGGTCGGCCGCATCCGGCTGGGGCGCGCCGTCTCGGCGCTGCTGGACTGAGGGGGACCCACCATGGCTGTCCGCCGCAGGATCGCGCACGACGCCGGCCGCGCCGCCGTCGCGGCCTGGCTCGCCGCCCGCAGTGGCCCGGACGGCACGGTCGGCGACGCCTCCGGTGAGGTGCCGGCGGGCGGCACACAGGCCGGCGTCGTGCGCCCCGTGGTGGACCGGCAGACCACCGCCACCGCCGTGCGCTACCTGCTGGAGGAACTCGCGGAGCGCGCGCCGGGCAACTCGGTCGAGGTGCGCGTGCCGCCCTTCGGGGTGGCGCAGTGCGTCGAGGGCCCCCGGCACACCCGCGGGACGCCCCCGAACGTCGTAGAGACGGACGCCGAGACGTGGCTCGCCCTCGCCACCGGCACCCTCGCGTGGCCCGGGGCCGTGGCCTCGGGCCGGCTGACCGCCTCCGGCATCAGGACCGACCTGAGCGAGTTCCTGCCGCTCGCGTAGCTAGCCCCTGCCGACGAACGGCATGCCCGAGGCGGTGATGAGCAGGCTGCCGACGCTCGCCTCGGCCGGCAGCGAGGCCATGAAGGCCACGGCCTGTGCGGCCTCCTCGACGGCGAAGGTGGGCTCGACGCGGCGCGAGCCGTCCGCCTGGAGGGCGCCCTCGCCGACACCCAGCGTGTAGTTGAGCTGCTCTACGAGCTCAGTGCGCGTGTTGCCGATGTCGATCTGCCCGCACGTGATCCCCCAGGGGCGCCCGTCGAGCTCGATGCTCTTGGTCAGGCCCGTGATGGCGTGCTTCGTGGCCGTGTAGGCAACGGAGCGCGGGCGCGGCGCGTGCGCCGAGATCGAGCCGTTGTTGATGATCCGGCCACCGCGCGGCTCCTGGGCCTTCATGGCGCGGAACGCCGCCGCCGCGCACAGGAAGCTCCCGGTGAGGTTCACGGCGACCGTGGACTCCCATCCGGCAAGGTCGATCTCGCCGACGTCTCCGGAGGGGCCGAACGTCCCGGCGTTGTTGAACAGCACGTCAACGCGCCCGAACGCGCCCACGGTGTCCGCGAAGAGCCGCTCGACGTCGGCCGGGGCCGTGACGTCGCAGGGCACCACGAGGGCGTGCTCGGCTCCCCCGGCCGTCGCGTGCAGCTCGGCCTCGCGGCGCCCCGCGAGGGCCACGCGCCAGCCGTCGGCCAGCAGCCGGCGCGCCACGGCCCGGCCGATCCCGCTGCCCGCGCCCGTGACCACGGCCACCCGGGATGCGGTCTGCTCGCTCATCTGCTGCCTCCACTCCGTCACCGACTTGACGCGCATCACGTCCACACGCCACGCTAGTTTCACATTACAGTATTTCCCTTCCGCCATATGAAATAAGACAGCGGCGGAGGAGCGGCGGGGACCTCCCTGCCGACGCTCGACGCGCGGCACCAAACGCGCGCAGAAGGAGGTTGGCCGTGCTCACGTCAGAGCCTATCCAGCAGTTCCTCGGCGGCGCCGGGGCCGCCGTGGACCGCGACCCGGAGGAGACCGCCGAGTGGATCGAGTCCTTCGACTCGCTCGTGGCAGAGCGGGGCACCGAACGGGCCCAGTTCATGGTCAAGAACATCCTGCAGCGGGCGGGCGCGCAGAGCGTCGGCGTCCCGATGGTCCACAACACGGACTACATCAACTCGATTCCCTCCGACCAGGAGCCCGAGTACCCGGGCGACGAAGAGGTGGAGCGCCGCTACCGCGCGTACATGCGCTGGAACGCCGCGATCATGGTCCACCGGGCCCAGCGCCCCGGCATCGGCGTCGGCGGCCACATCTCCACCTACGCCGGTGCGGCCACGCTCTACGAGGTGGGCTTCAACCACTTCTTCCGCGGCAAGGACCACCCCGGCGGCGGCGACCAGGTCTTCTTCCAGGGCCACGCCTCCCCGGGCATGTACGCCCGGGCGTTCATGGAGGGCCGCCTCACCGAGGAGGACCTCGACGGGTTCCGCCAGGAGAAGTCGAAGGAGGGCCACGCCCTCTCGTCCTACCCGCACCCCCGGCTCATGCCCGCCTTCTGGGAGTTCCCCACGGTCTCCATGGGCATCGGCCCGATGAACGCGATCTACCAGGCGCAGGCGAACCGGTACCTGCACCACAGGGGCATCAAGGACACCTCGGACCAGCACGTCTGGGCGTTCCTCGGCGACGGGGAGATGGACGAGCCGGAGTCCCGCGGCCTGCTCCAGCTCGCGGCGAACGAGAACCTGGACAACCTCACGTTCGTGGTGAACTGCAACCTCCAGCGCCTCGACGGGCCGGTGCGCGGCAATGGCAAGGTCATGCAGGAGCTCGAGGCGTTCTTCCGGGGCGCCGGCTGGAACGTCATCAAGGTCATCTGGGGCCGCGAGTGGGACTCCCTGCTCGCCCGCGACGACAACAACCAGCTCGTCAAGATCATGAACGAGACGCTCGACGGCGACTACCAGACGTACAAGGCGGAGTCCGGCGGATTCGTCCGGGACCACTTCTTCGGCAAGACCCCCCAGACCAAGGAGCTCGTCGCCGACTACACGGACGAGCAGATCTGGAACCTCAAGCGCGGCGGCCACGACTACCACAAGGTCTACGCGGCCTACAAGGCGGCCACCGAGTTCAAGGGCAAGCCCACGGTCATCCTGGCGAAGACGGTCAAGGGCTACGGCCTGGGCCCGCACTTCGAGGGCCGCAACGCGACCCACCAGATGAAGAAGATGACGCTGGGCGACCTCAAGGACTTCCGCGACCACCTGCGCATCCCGATCACGGACGAGCAGCTCGAGGCCAACCCCTACGAGCCCCCGTACTACCACCCGGGCTTCGACGCCCCGGAGATCCGCTACCTCCTCGCCCGCCGTGCCGAGCTGGGCGGTCCGGTACCCGAACGCCGCAAGGAGCACCGCGCCGTCGCCCTTCCGGCCGAGAAGGCGTACGCGATCGCCAAGCGCGGCTCGGGCAAGCAGCAGGCCGCCACCACGATGTCCTTCGTGCGCCTGCTCAAGGACATCATGCGGGATGCGGACTTCGGCCAGCGGATCGTGCCGATCGTTCCCGATGAGAGCCGGACGTTCGGCATGGACGCGTTCTTCCCCACGGCGAAGATCTACAACCCCAAGGGCCAGAACTACCTCTCGGTGGACCGCGACCTCGTCCTGGCCTACAAGGAGTCGCCGGCCGGGCAGCTCATCCACCCGGGCATCAACGAGGCCGGCGCCGTCGCGGCCTTCACGGCAGCCGGCACCGCCTACGCGACCCACGGCGAGCCGCTCGTGCCGGTCTACGTCTTCTACTCGATGTTCGGCTTCCAGCGCACCGGCGACGCCTTCTGGGCCGCGGCGGACCAGATGACGCGCGGGTTCATCATCGGCGCCACCGCGGGCCGGACCACGCTCACGGGCGAGGGCCTCCAGCACGCCGACGGGCACTCCCCCCTGCTCGCGGCGACCAACCCCGCCGTCGTCACCTACGACCCCGCCTACGGGTACGAGATCGGGCACATCGTGCGCGCCGGGCTCGAGCGCATGTACGGCGGCAAGCACCCCGACCCGAACGTCATGTACTACCTCACCGTCTACAACGAGCCGATCGTCCAGCCGGCCGAGCCCGCGGGCCTCGACGTCGACGCGCTGCTGAAGGGCATGTACCGCCTGGCGTCCGACGCCGCGTCCGGCCTCGGCGCCAACGCGGCCCGGACCCAGCTGCTCGCCTCGGGCGTCTCCGTGCCGTGGGCGCTCGAGGCCCAACGGATCCTCGCCGACGAGTGGGGCGTGGCCGCCGACGTGTGGAGCGTGACGAGCTGGAGCGAGCTGCGCCGCGACGGCCTCGCCGCCGAGGAGCAGGCGTTCCTGCACCCCGAGCTCGAGGCGCCCCAGCCGTTCGTGACCCGCCAGCTCGCGGGCGCCTCCGGCCCGATCGTGGCCGTCACGGACTACAACAAGTCCGTCCCGGACCAGATCCGCCAGTTCGTCCCGGGAGACTACGCCGTGCTCGGCGCAGACGGCTTCGGCTTCTCGGACACCCGCGCCGCTGCCCGACGGTTCTTCAAGATCGACGCGCACTCCGTGGTGGTGCGGGCACTGCAGATGCTCGCCCGCCGCGGCGAGGTCGACGCCGACGCGCCCCGCCAGGCATTCGAGCGGTACCGCCTGCTCGATGTGAACGCCGGCACCACCGGGACCACGGGGGGCGAGAGCTAGCCCCTCCCCGCAGCACGGCCGGCGAGCGCCGGCCCGCAGGCTGCCCCCGCACCGCCCCCTGGGGCCTGGTTGGACGGTGCGGGGGCCGGCGGCCGATCCACACGGTCGCCCCATGGCGGCCCTCCTCGCGCAACGGGAGGGCCGCCACCGTCATCTCAGACGTGCCACCGGGGACCTGACTGCCGCCCCGGGCCCGGGCGACGGCCGAGGTGCATGAGCGCGCGCACGAAGGCGACCAGCTGGGCGAGGATCCCCACCAGGGCGCCCACGATGCCGATCACGAGCAGGACCCGCACGACGACGGCCCAGTCGGGGGGACCCCCGGGAAACACGAACGGGAACACCTCCCACACCCTGACGGTCGCCACGATGCCGAAGATGAGCACCACGATCTCCCCGACCGCGCGGAGGGCGGGTGTGCCGGCGACGAGGTAGACGGCGTTGGCAACGAGACCCGCAATCCAGGCGGCGTTCACCGCGCCGATCACTTCGGACCCCTCCGGGGTCACGAAGGGCACCGACCACCAGCCCGGCCAGACGTTGGCGGCGTAGAGCAGCACCCCGATCACGATGATCGACGGGACGGCGCCCTCGCGCCCCGTTCTCCTCCGCTCGGCCCGTTCCATGGGCCCATCACATCCTCCAGGGCCGAGGCGCGCGAGAGGCTTTCGTCCCGCCCGGCACGTGAAGCGGCCCCGCTCCCACGGTGCGGGAACGGGGCCACTACGGGTAGGGCGCACCGGCGGGAGATCGGTGGCGGCTGGCTCAGCGCCCCACGAACCAGTTGAGGAAGGGCACGCGCGCGGCCCAGCCGCGGCGCTCCCCCTCGCGGGCGGGCCGGAGCGCGAGGTCCGGATCGATGTGCGTGACCTTCGGGATGTAGCGCTCGGCAGGCGGCTGGGCGAGGCGGGATGCCTCCGTGGCAGATGGGCGCGGGACGGTCGTGCTGGTGGACATCTCTCTCCCCTTTCCGGGCTCGTGGTCGGCGATCATGCTCGCAGCTCCTCCTCGTGGGCTGGATCCGCAGGACGCGGAGGTTTTCAGCCCTATATTTTTCCACTTCACGGAAGAACTTTATTGATATATGGAATTATTCTACTGGGATACCAGGGGAGGGGTCAAGAGATCTTCCTGCGCAGACGCGGGAGCGGGGGTGCGCCGCGGACGGCGCACCCCCGCTCCGGGTGCAGTTCGGCTCGGGCGCCCAGGGGCGCCCGGCTCAGGTTCGGTTGAGTTCGGCCGAGATGTTCGCGGCCGCCTCGCGCAGGAGGGGAACGGCTCGCTCGCCGAACGATTCGTCGACCCGGGACACCGGGCCCGAGACCGAGATGGCCGTGGGCGTCGGGGCATTGGGGACGGCCATGGAGAAGCAGCGGACGCCGATCTCCTGCTCCTGCTCGTCGATCGCGTACCCGCGCGCGCGGATCTTGTCGAGGTCCGACAGCAGGGACTCGACGTCGCCGAGGCTGTAGGGGGTCGGGGTCGGCATGCCCTGGCGCGCGACGATCGAACGGACCTGGTCGTCCTCGAGCTGGGCGAGGATCGCCTTGCCGACGCCGGTGTCGTGGGTGTGGGCGCGCCGGCCGACCTCGGTGAACATGCGCATCGCGTGCGGCGAGGGGACCTGGGCAACGTAGATGACCATGTCCGAGTCGAGGACCGCCATGTTCGAGGTCTCCCCGAGTCGCTCGACGAGCATGGCCAGCTGCGGTGCCGCCAGGGCCCCGAGCTGCTTGTTCGCGCCCTCACCGAGCCGGATCAGCCGCGGGCCGAGCGCATAGCGGCGGTTGGGCAGCTGGCGCACGTAGCCGAGGCTGACGAGCGTGCGGAGGAGCCGGTGGATCGTGGGCAGCGGGAGCTCCGTGGAGGAGGACAGCTCACTGAGGGTGACGTCGCCGCCCGCATCGGTGATGAGCTCGAGCAGCTCGAAGACCCGCTCGACCGACTGGACGCCGCCTGATGCCTTCTCGGCCATGGTTCCCTCCTGGGTGCCGCCGGACTGTTCCGGCAAAAATTATCCGCATCCCGGAAACTTGCGGCATTCCCACGATACCCCACCGGGAACAGCGCGCCTAGGTGACCGAGGCTGGGGTGCCGTACTTGTTTTTCCAAGATACAGAGAATAATATCCGTACTACGGAAAAAGAGCCACTGAGGCCGATGCCTCCCCGATCCTAAGGACGATTCAATGGCGAGTCCCAGCCCCGGCAACTCCATCACCCTGCGCGTCGACGCCCCCAGCCGGATCAGCATCACGAGCGAGCTCGCGGCAGCCGTCGCGGCGGCGGGCGCGCCCGTCACAGCGCTCGACATCAGCGAGTCCCACCACGACCAGCTCGTCGTCGACATCACGTGCAACACCACCTCGGAGCAGCACGCGGAGCAGGTCGCCGCAGCGCTCGAGGCCCTCGAGGACGTGACCGTCCGCAAGGTCTCGGACCGCACCTTCCTCATGCACCTCGGCGGCAAGCTCGAGGTCGTCCCGAAGGTTCCCCTCCGCAACCGCGACGACCTCTCGCGTGCCTACACCCCCGGCGTCGCCCGCGTGTGCCGCACCATCGCGGAGAACCCCGACGACGCCCGCCGCCTGACCGTCAAGCGCAACACCGTCGCGGTGGTCACCGACGGCACCGCCGTGCTCGGCCTCGGCGACATCGGCCCCGCCGCGGCCCTGCCGGTCATGGAGGGCAAGGCGGCGCTCTTCAAGCAGTTCGCCAACGTCGACGCGTGGCCCGTCTGCCTCGACACGAAGGACACCGAGGAGATCATCCGGATCGTCAAGGCCATCGCCCCCGTCTACGGCGGCGTGAACCTCGAGGACATCGCGGCGCCGCGCTGCTTCGAGATCGAGGCCCGCCTCCGCGAGGAGCTCGACATCCCGGTGTTCCACGACGACCAGCACGGCACCGCGATCGTCACGCTCGCGGCCCTCGTGAACGCCCTCAAGATCGTTCAGAAGAAGATCGAGGACGTCCGCATCGTCGTCTCCGGCGTCGGCGCCGCGGGCAACGCGATCATCCAGCTCCTGAAGGCGCAGGGCGCGCGCAACATCATCGCGTGCGACCGCAAGGGCGCCATCCACCGCGGCCAGCAGCACACCGATGCGCACCGCATCTGGATCGCGGAGAACACGAACCCGGAGGCCTTCTCCGGCACCCTCGTCGAGGCGCTCAAGGGCTCGGACGTGTTCATCGGCGTCTCGGCCCCGAACCTCTTCGGCCCCGAGGAGGTCGCGACCATGGCCGAGAAGGCGATCGTCTTCGCGATGGCCAACCCGGACCCCGAGACCGACCCCATCGCCGCCGCCGACCATGCCGCCGTCGTCGCCACTGGCCGCAGCGACTTCCCGAACCAGATCAACAACGTCCTCGCGTTCCCGGGCGTCTTCCGCGGCCTGCTCGACGCTGGCGTCTCGGACATCACCCCTGCCATGCTGGTGGCCGCGGCCCGGGCCATCGCCGCCCGCGTCTCCGACGAGGAGCTCAACGCGAGCTTCATCATCCCGAGCGTGTTCGATCCGCACGTCGCCCAGGACGTCGCCGCCGCCATCGTCGCGGCCGTGCAGGCGTAGTCCCCCAGCAGCAGAGACACCAGGCCCAGGAAGAGACCCCGGGGACCGGGAGAAGAAGGAGGATGGCATGGCCATCACTGTGACCGACCACGCGCCCATCGCGCGCGCCGACGAGATCCTCACCGACGAGGCCCTCGCCTTCGTCGAGGAGCTCCACCGGCGCTTCGCCGCCGAGCGCAACGCCCGGCTCGAGGCCCGCAAGGCCCGCCGCGCCGAGGCCGCGAGCACCGGCAGGCTCGACTTCCTGCCGGAGACCGCAGAGATCCGCGCCGGCGACTGGAAGGTCGCCGAGGCACCCGCGGCGCTGCAGGACCGCCGCGTCGAGATGACCGGGCCGGCGAGCCCGGCCAAGATGGCGATCAACGCCCTCAACTCCGGCGCCAAGGTCTGGCTCGCCGACATGGAGGACGCCTCGAGCCCGCTGTGGGCCAACGTGGTCGACTCAGTCCTCAACCTGCGCGATGCAGCGAACGGCTCCCTCTCCTACACCTCGGCCGAGGGCAAGGAGTACCGCCTGCGCACCGACGCGCCGCTCGCCGTCGTGGTCACCCGCCCGCGCGGCTGGCACATGGAGGAGCGGCACGTGCTCATCGACGGCGAGCCGGCCGTCGGCGCGCTCGTGGACTTCGGCCTGCACTTCTTCCACGTCGCCAAGCCCCTCATCGCCTCCGGCCGCGGCCCGTACTACTACCTGCCCAAGATGGAGAGCCACCTCGAGGCCCGCCTCTGGAACGAGATCTTCGTCTTCGCCCAGGACTACCTCGGCATCCCGCAGGGCACCATCCGGGCCACCGTGCTGATCGAGACCATCCCGGCCGCGTTCGAGATGGACGAGATCCTCTACGAGCTCCGCGACCACGCCTCCGGCCTCAACGCCGGCCGCTGGGACTACCTGTTCAGCATCATCAAGTACTTCCGCGACGCCGGTTCGACGTTCACCCTCCCCGACCGCGCCTCGGTGGTCATGACCGCCCCGTTCATGCGCGCCTACACCGAGCTCCTCGTGAAGACCTGCCACCACCGCGGCGCCTTCGCGATGGGCGGCATGGCCGCGTTCATCCCGAACCGCAAGGAGCCGGACATCACGGCCGCGGCGATCGAGAAGGTCCGCGCGGACAAGACCCGCGAGGCCACCGACGGCTTCGACGGCTCGTGGGTGGCACACCCGGACCTCGTGCCGACCTGCCGCGAGGTGTTCGACGCCGTCCTCGGCGACAAGCCGAACCAGGTGGACCGCCAGCGCCCCGAGGTCTCGGTCACCGCGGACCAGCTCCTGGACGTCTCCTCCGCCGCCGGCGAGGCCACCGAGGCCGGCCTGCACCTCAACCTCTACGTCGCGGTGGCCTACACCGCGGTGTGGCTCTCGGGCAACGGGGCCGTGGCCATCCACAACCTCATGGAGGACGCCGCCACCGCCGAGATCTCCCGCTCCCAGGTGTGGCAGCAGATCCACAACAGGGTGGTCCTCGCCGACACGGGCAACACCGTGACGCGCGAGCTCGTCGAGCAGATCCTCGCCGAGGAGACCGAGCGCCTGCGCGGCGAGGTGGACCCGAAGATGTTCGCGAAGTTCTACGAGCCGGCGAGCCGCCTCATCGCGGACATCTGCCTGTCCGAGGACTACACGGACTTCCTCACCACCCCGGCCTACGAGCTGGTGGGCTGATGAGCGAGCCCCACGCGGACCTGGGCCTGACGGCCCGAGTGCTGGACGACGCCGACCTCGCCCGCATCGACGCCAGCCTCGCCGAGACCGACCGGCTGCTCCACGAGGGCTACCCGGGGGACTCCGGGACCCGCCAGCCCGTCCACACGGTGTATGTGCCCGCGGACCGCGTCACCGGGCAGTTCGCTGCGGAGTGGGGGGCCGCGGCGCTCGCCGCCGCGGACGAGGCCGGCGGCCTCGAGGCCCTCGCCCGCCGCGTGGGGCTCGCCCCCGACCTCGCGGCCCAGGTCGCACCCCGGGTCGAGTCCAAGCTGCGCACCGAGCCCATCGAGGACCTCCGGATCGACTTCGAAGACGGCTACCTCGCCCCTGCGCGGGCGGCGAAGGCCGGTGGCGACGCCGACGCGACGGAGGACGCCGAGGCGCTCCGGGCGGCGGACGGCGTCGCCGACGCGCTCGCGGCGGCCGCCGGCGGCACCGGGAGCACGACGCCGTTCGTCGGCATCCGCTTCAAGTGCTTCGAGGAGCCCACGCGCCGGCGCGGCCTGCGCACGCTCGAGCTGTTCGTGGCGCGCCTGGTGGAGCGGCGGGGACCCGAGGGCCTCCCGGACGGCCTCATCCTGACCCTGCCGAAGGTCACGACGGTCGACCAGGTCAAGGCGATGGTGTTCGCCCTCGAGCGGCTCGAGTCCGCCCTCGGCCTCGCGCAGGGCCGCCTCGGCTTCGAGGTCCAGGTCGAGACGCCGCAGCTGATCATCGGGCCCGACGGCTCGCACCCGGTCGCCCAGCTGCCGCACATCGCCGACAAGCGGATCACGGCCCTGCACTACGGCACCTATGACTACTCGGCGTCGCTGCAGATCGCCGCTGCCTACCAGTCGATGGAGCACCCGGCCGCGGACTTCGCCAAGGAGGTCATGCAGCTCGCCGTCGCCGGCACGGGGATCCGCCTCTCCGACGGCTCGACCAACATCCTCCCGCTGGGCGACGCCGACCAGCGCGCCGAGGCGTGGAGGCTCCACGCGCGGCTCGTCCGGCGTTCCCTCGAGCGCGGCTACTACCAGGGCTGGGACCTCCACGCCCACCAGCTGCCCACGCGGTACATCGCCACCTACGCGTTCTACCGCGAGGGGCTCGACGCCGCCACGACGCGCCTGCGCAACTACGTGCAGCAGACCTCCGGCGCCGTCCTCGACGAGCCGGCCACGGCCCGCGCGCTCGCGGCGTTCGTGCTCCGCGGGGTCCAGTGCGGCGCCGTCGGCGCCGACGAGGTGCTCGCCTCGACGGGCCTGGGCGAACGCGAGCTCACGCACCTGGCACACCCGCGGCTGGCCGACACACATCCGGCCGCCACCTCGAACTGACCCAAGGAAGGGACACATGGGCAAGTACTACTACCCCGAGGGCGGGCTGCCGCCCCAGACGCACCTGACCACCGAGCGCGCCATCGTCACCGAGGCGTACACGGTCATCCCGAAGGGCGTCCTGACGGACATCGTCACGAGCAACCTCCCCGGCTTCACGAACACGCGGTCGTGGATCATCGCCCGGCCCATCTCCGGGTTCGCGACGACCTTCTCGCAGCTCATCGTGGAGATCGGCCCCGGCGGCGGTGCCCCCAAGGCCGAGTTCGAGGCGGGAGTCGAGGGCGTGGTGTTCGTCGTCAAGGGCACTGTGAACCTCACCCTGGGCGGCGAGGTCCACGAGCTCGGCGAGGGCGGCTACGCCTACCTGGCCGCCGGCGACGCGTGGGGCCTCGAGAACGTCTCGGAGGACATCGTCTCGTTCCACTGGATCCGCAAGGCCTACGAGCGGCTCGAGGGCTACGAGGCAAAGAGCTTCGTGACCTCGGACGCCGACGTGGCCCCGCGCGAGATGCCGGACGTGGACGGCGTGTGGAAGACCACCCGCTTCGTCGACCCTGATGACCTCGCGCACGACATGCACGTGAACATCGTGACGTTCCAGCCGGGCGGGGTCATCCCGTTCCCCGAGACCCACGTGATGGAGCACGGCCTCTACGTCCTGTCGGGCAAGGCCATGTACCTGCTCAACAACGACTGGGTCGAGGTCGAGGCCGGCGACTTCATGTGGCTGCGCGCCTTCTGCCCCCAGGCCTGCTACGCGGGCGGCCCGGGCGAGTTCCGCTACCTCCTCTACAAGGACGTCAACCGCCAGGTGAAGCTCACCTGACACGTCCTCCGCGCACGACGGCGGCTCCTCGCCTCCCGTGCGCTGGCCCGCCGCGGCGGGCCCCTCCAGCGCGACGGCGCTGGTCGGCCTGGCACTGAGTCGGCCGGCGCCGTCGTACCCACTCCCGGGCCCCCGGACGCTTCGAGCATCCGGGGGCCCGGTGATGCGTCGCCCCTCCCCCACTCCCCGTTCCGGGTACGCATCTCGTCGCCCTTTCGGCGTTCCGGGTACGCATCTCGTCGCCCTTTCGGCGTTCCGGGTACAGCTGCCGCAAGGCGCGCCCTCGGTGAGCCGAGGGAACGGGGGGCGAGGAGCGGCGTCGTGTATCCGCCTCGTACCCGAAACGGGGAAAACCGGACGAGATGCGTACCCGAAACGGGCGGGGAGGTGGGCTGGGAGAGGTGGGCGGCTCAGCCGCCCCGGCCCGAGCCCTCGACGACCTCGGAGGCCCCGTCGTCGAGGATGGGCGCGCGCTCGTCGTCGTCCGGGGGCGCATCCTCCTGGTTCTGCGGCCGCCAGCTCAGGTGCACGCAGGCGCCGCCCTCCTCCGCCTCGATGCGCATCACGATGTCCTGCCCGATCAGGTGCTGATGCTCGAGGTAGTCCCGGTCCGTCTGCGCTGCCTCGAGCAGCCGCTTGAGGGCGACCGCCATGGCGCGGCCCCAATCATGCGGATCCTTGCTCGACGCGTGCTCCATTGCTCTGTACGTGGCCATGCCCCCATCTTTCCCTGAGGCGGCCTCTGTTAACCAGAGACCGAAGACTCATCCCCATTTGGTATCCAAAAGAGTTGACCGCGGTCACACCCGCGCCTACACTTTCATTCAGAGAGAATTTATTTCCACCGTCTGAAATTGGGTGGATCGATCGAGAGGGACCCGACGATGACCTACACGGTGAACTGCTCCATCCTGCTGACCGAACTGCCCCTGCTCGAGCGCCCTGCCGCCGCGAAGGCCGCCGGCTTCGACGCCGTGGAGTTCTGGTGGCCGTTCAGCGAGGCCGTCCCCGCGGACAAGGACGTCGACGCGTTCGTCGCCGCACTCGACAACGCGGGCGTGGCACTCTCCGGGCTGAACTTCTTCGCCGGCGACATGCCGGCCGGAGACCGCGGCCTCGTCTCGTGGACCGGCCGCTCGGGCGAGTTCAAGGACAACATCGACGTGGTGGTCGGCATCGCCGAGCGCACCGGCACCAAGGCCTTCAACGCGCTCTACGGCAACCGCCTCGACAGCGCCACTGACCAGGAGCAGGACGAGCTCGGCCTGGAGAACCTGGTCGCCGCTGCCGAGGGCGTCGCGAAGGTCGGCGGCACGGTCCTCCTCGAGCCCGTCTCCGGCACCCCGGCCTACCCGCTCAAGACCGCCGCGGCCGCCCTCGCCGTGATCGCCAGGACCCAGGTCGCCGGCGTCGAGAACGTCAAGCTCCTCGCCGACTTCTACCACCTGGCGGTCAACGGCGACGACGTCGCCGCCGTCATCGAGGAGCACGCCAAGGACTTCGGCCACATCCAGATCGCCGACAACCCGGGCCGCGGCGCCCCCGGCACGGGCGCCCTCCCGCTCGGCGAGTGGATCAGCCGCTCGCGCGAGCTCGGCTACGCCGGCTACATCGGGCTCGAGTACAAGGCGCCCCAGGCCGAGGCCTTCAAGTGGGCCATCCGCCCCGTCGCCTGACCAGCGGCCCCACCCACCAGACTTCAAGGAGAACAGCATGAGCAACGTCGCAGTCATCGGCCTGGGCATCATGGGCCTCCCCATGGCCGTCAACCTCGTCAAGGCCGGCCACGCCGTCACCGGCTACAACCGCAGCGAGGACAAGGTCAACAAGCTCGCCGCCGAGGGCGGCACCGGTGCCAAGAGCATCGCGGAGGCCGTCAAGGACGCCGAGGTCATCATCACGATGGTCCCGGACTCCCCCGACGTCGAGGGCGTCGTCAGCGGCCCCGACGGCGTCTTCGCGAACGCCCCGCAGGGCGCGCTCTGGATCGATGCCTCCTCGATCCGCCCCGACGTCTCCGCCCGCCTCGCCGCCGAGGCCCGCGAGGCAGGCATCCGCCCCCTCGACGCCCCCGTCTCCGGCGGCGAACAGGGTGCGATCGACGGCGTCCTGTCCATCATGGTCGGCGGCGAGAAGGCGGACTTCGACGCCGCCCTGCCGATCCTCGAGGCTGTCGGCAAGACCATCGTCCACGTCGGCCCCTCCGGCTCCGGCCAGACCGTCAAGGCCGCGAACCAGCTCATCGTCGCCGTGAACATCCAGGCCCTCTCCGAGGCCATCGTGTTCCTCGAGGCCTACGGCGTGGACACCGACGCCGCGCTGAAGGTCCTGGGCGGCGGCTTGGCCGGCTCGAAGGTCCTGGACCAGAAGGGGCAGAAGATGCTGGACCGCAACTTCGACCCCGGATTCCGCCTGGCCCTGCACAACAAGGACCTCGGCATCGTCACCTCCGCGGCCCGCGAGGCCGGCGTCGTGGTGCCGCTCGGCGCGGCGGTCGCCCAGCTCGTCTCGGCCCTCGTGGCCCGCGGCGACGGCGGCCTCGACCACTCGGGCCTGTTCAAGCTCACTGCCGAACTTTCCGGCAAGAGCTGACCGCCGACGGCGACCACTCGCCGTCGTGCGCCCCGCACCAGCGGCGCGTACCCCACAGACAGCCGGCCCCGGGCGCGCAACCTCGGGGCCGGCCCCATTCCCGCCTCTTCCACCCCACTTCACCACCAAGGAGCTTCCGACATGGCAAAGATGCGCACTGTCGACGCGATCGTGGCCATCCTCGAGAAGGAGGGCGCCACCGAGGCCTTCGGCCTGCCCGGCGCCGCGATCAACCCCCTCTACTCGGCCATGAGGGCCCACGGCGGCATCCGCCACACCCTGGCCCGCCACGTCGAGGGCGCCTCGCACATGGCCGACGGCTACTCCCGCGCCAAGGCCGGCAACATCGGCGTGTGCCTCGGCACCTCGGGCCCGGCGGGCACGGACATGATCACCGGCCTCTACGCCGCGCAGGCGGACTCCATCCCGATGCTGTGCTTCACGGGCCAGGCGCCCGTGGCCAAGCTGCACAAGGAGGACTTCCAGGCCGTGGACATCGAGTCCATCGCCAAGCCCCTGACGAAGATGGCCATGACCGTCCTCGAGCCCGGCCAGGTCCCCGGTGCCGTGCAGAAGGCCTTCCAGCTCATGCGCACCGGTCGCCCCGGCCCCGTGCTCCTGGACCTGCCGTTCGACGTGCAGATGGCCCAGATCGAGTTCGACATCGACGCCTACGAGCCGCTCCCCGTGCAGAAGCCCCGCGCGAGCCGCAAGCAGGCTGAGAAGGCCCTCGACATGCTCACGGCCGCCCAGAAGCCGCTCATCGTGGCCGGCGGCGGCATCATCAACGCCGACGCCGCCCCGGCGCTCGTCGAACTCGCCGAGACGCTCAACGTCCCCGTGGTGCCCACCCTCATGGGCTGGGGCGCCATCCCGGACGACCACCGCCTCATGGCCGGCATGGTGGGCCTGCAGACCTCGCACAAGTACGGCAACGCGACCTTCCTCGAGTCCGACTTCGTGATCGGCATCGGCAACCGCTGGGCCAACCGCCACACCGGCTCGGTCGAGAAGTACACGTCAGGCCGCACGTTCGTGCACGTGGACATCGAGCCCACCCAGATCGGGCGCGTGTTCTCCCCCGACTTCGGCATCGTCTCCGACGCCGGCGCCTTCCTCGAGGAGATCCTCGAGGTGGCCCGCGAGCGCAAGGCCGCCGGCTCGCTGCCGGACTACAGCGCCTGGGCCGCCTCGGCGCAGGACAAGCGCGGCCGCATGCAGCGCAAGACCCACTACGACAACGTGCCGATGAAGCCGTTCCGGGTCTACGAGGAGATGAACAGGGCCTTCGGGCCGGACACGACCTACGTGACCACGATCGGCCTGTCCCAGATCGCCGGCGCCCAGATGCTGCACGTGTTCGGCGCCCGCAAGTGGATCAACGCCGGCCAGGCCGGCCCGCTCGGCTGGACCGGCCCCGCGGCCCTCGGCGTGGTCCGGGGCAAGCCGGGCGAGACCGTGGTGGCCCTCTCGGGCGACTACGACTTCCAGTTCATGATCGAGGAGCTCGCCGTCGGCGCGCAGTTCCAGCTGCCCTACATCCACGTGGTGGTGAACAACTCCTACCTCGGCCTCATCCGCCAGTCCCAGCGCGGCTTCGAGATGGACTACCACGTCTCCCTCGCGTTCGAGAACATCAACTCCGAGGGCGAGGGCACCGCTGCCGGCTACGGCGTGGACCACGTCAAGGTGGCCGAGGGCCTGGGCTGCAAGGCCATCCGGGTCGAGCACCCGGACGACCTCGGCCCGGCCTTCGAGAAGGCCCGCGCCCTCATGGCCGAGTACAAGGTCCCCGTGGTGGTCGAGGCCATCCTCGAGCGCGTGACCAACATCGCCATGGGCACCGAGCTGGACAACGTGGTGGAGTTCGAGGAGCTCGCCGCGCGGCACGAGGACGCCCCGACCGCCATCGTGGCCCTGCTGGACTGAGAGGGCACGGAGCAGAACTGATGAAGATCGTCCTCGCCCCCGACAAGTTCAAGGGCTCCCTCACGGCCCCCGAGGTGGCCGAGGCGCTCGCGGAGGGCATCCGCGCGGTGCTCCCGGAGGCCGAGCTCGTCCTGGTCCCCGTGGCCGACGGCGGCGAGGGCACCGTGACCGCGGCGCTCGGCGCGGGCTTCACCCCGCGCCGGGCGGCCGTCGCCGGCCCCACCGGTGCCACGCTCACGGCGGAGTTCGCCGTGTCCGGCACCCGGGCGGTCATCGAGATGGCCGCCGCCTCCGGACTCGACGTCCTCCCGGGCGGGGTCAAGGACGCCCGCGGCGCCACGAGCCTGGGCACCGGCCAACTCGTCCGCGCCGCGCTCGACGCCGGCTGCCGGGACATCGTCCTCGGCGTCGGCGGCAGCGCCTGCACCGACGGCGGCGCCGGCATGCTCGCCGGGCTCGGCGCGCGCTTCACGGACGACGCCGGCAACGGCCTCCCGCTCGGCGGCGCGGCCCTCGCGCGGATCGCCGAGGCGGACCTGTCGGACCTCGACACCCGCCTGGACCGGGCGCGCCTGACCCTCGCGGCCGACGTCGACAATCCCCTCACCGGCCCGCGCGGCGCCGCCGCGGTGTTCGGCCCGCAGAAGGGGGCCACCCCGTCGGACGTCGAGGAGCTCGACGCCGCCCTCGAGGCGTTCGCGGCCGTCCTCGGGGCGGCGATGGGGCCTGCGGCCGCCGCGGCCAAGGGCCAGCCCGGGGCCGGTGCGGCCGGGGGCGTCGGCTACGCGGCCCTGGCCCTGGGCGCGACGCGGCGGCGCGGGATCGACGTCGTCGTCGAGTTCACCGGCCTGCGCGAGAAGCTCGCCGGGGCCGACCTCGTCGTCACCGGCGAGGGCAGCCTGGACCTCCAGAGCCTCGCCGGCAAGGCCCCCGTGGGCGTCGCGGCCGAGGCCCGGGCCTTCGGCGTCCCGGTGGTGGCGGTGTGCGGGCGCAGCCAGCTCGCGGACCCCGCCGCGGCCGGCTTCGACGCCGTGCACGCGCTCACGGACCTCGAGCCGGACGTCGAGGCGTGCATCCGCGGGGCGCGCAGCCTCGTGCGGCAGGTCGGGATCGATCTGGCCGCATCTATCGTTGGAGACAAGAGCGGAAGGGAACCTGTGCGGTGACTGATATCGAATACGACCTCGTGGTCCGCGGGCAGCGGGTCCTCACGGACGAGGGCATCCACCCCCGCGAGGTGGGCATCTCCGGCGGCCGGATCGCCGCCGTCGAGCCCCTCGGGGCCGGGCTTGCCGGCCGGGACGTGATCGAGCTGGCGGAGGACGAGACCCTCATCCCCGGCCTCGTCGACTCCCACGTGCACGTCAACGAGCCCGGCCGCACCGAGTGGGAGGGCTTCGCCTCCGCGACCAAGGCCGCGGCGGCCGGCGGCGTCACGACCATCATCGACATGCCGCTGAACTCGATCCCGCCCACCGTCAGCGTGGACGCGCTCAACGTCAAGCGCCGCTCCGCCGAGACGCAGTCGTTCGTGGACGTGGGCTTCTGGGGCGGGGCAATCCCGGGCAACACCGGGGACCTGCGCCCGCTGCACGAGGAGGGCGTGTTCGGCTTCAAGTGCTTCCTCCTCCACTCCGGCGTCGACGAGTTCCCGCACCTGGAGATCGACGAGCTGGAGAAGGACCTCGCGGAGATCGCCTCGTTCGACGGCCTCATGATCGTCCACGCCGAGGACTCCCAGGCGATCGACCACGCCCCCTCCGCCGAGGGCGCCGTCTACGAGCGGTTCCTCCACTCCCGGCCCCGCGGCGCCGAGAACGTCGCGATCGCCGGGGTCATCGAGCGGGCGCGCTGGACCGGCGCGCGGGCCCACATCCTGCACCTGTCCTCCTCGGACGCGCTCGCGATGATCGCCAGCGCCAAGCGCGACGGCGTGAAGCTCACCGTCGAGACGTGCCCGCACTACCTCACGCTGCTGGCCGAGGAGATCCCCGACGGCGCCACGGCCTTCAAGTGCTGCCCGCCGATCCGCGAGGCCTCCAACCGTGAGCTGCTGTGGAAGGGGCTCGAGGACGGCGTGATCGACTGCATCGTCTCGGACCACTCCCCCTCCACGGTGGACCTCAAGGATCCCGAGCACGGTGACTTCGGCGTGGCCTGGGGCGGCGTCGCCTCCCTCCAGCTCGGGCTGCCGCTCATCTGGACCGAGGCCCGGCAGCGGGGCATCCCGCTCGAGCGCGTCGTCGAGTGGATGGGGCGCAGCCCGGCCGAGCTCGCCCGGCTGCAGCGCAAGGGCCACCTCGCGCCGGGCTACGATGCGGACCTGGCCGTGTTCGCCGCGGACGAGACGTTCGTCGTCGACGCGGAGAAGCTGCACCACAAGAACCACATCACGCCGTACCAGGGCAAGTCCCTCTCCGGTGTGGTGCGGCGGACGTTCGTGCGCGGCACCGAAGTGGACTTCAGCGAGCCCAAGGGCCAGCTGCTCCGCCGCGGCTCCGCGTGAGACGACTCGCAGATCTGCCTACAGGAGGAACCATGACAGCACTGACCAAGCTCAGCGCGGGGCAGCAGGCCCCCGCGTTCACCCTGCCGGACGCCACCGGCACGCCGGTCTCGCTCGAGGACTACCGCGGCGGCCGCGTCGTCGTCTACTTCTACCCGAAGGCGGCCACCCCCGGGTGCACCACCGAGGCGTGCGACTTCCGGGACAGCCTCGACGCGCTCAACGCCGGCGGGGTCAAGGTCATCGGCATCTCGCCGGACCCCGTGGAGGACATCGCGAAGTTCGCCGAGGACTTCTCGCTCACGTTCCCGCTCCTTGCGGACGAGGGCGCCGCCGTCGCCAAGGCGTGGGGCGCCTGGGGCGAGAAGATCGTCAACGGCGAGGTCCGCGAGGGCATCCTGCGGTCCACGGCCGTGGTGTCCCCCGAGGGCGAGATCGAGTCCGTCGACTACAACGTGCAGGCAGACGGCCACGTGGCCGCGCTGCGCACCAGGCTCGGCCTCTGACCTGCTGAGCCCGCCCGTGGGCCCCGGACCGGCTGCTGCTGCGTCCGGGGCCCTTCTGCGCGCCGCCCCCCGGGAGTCACCGTCGAGTGTGCGGCTGATGCGGGTTCGAAGTCTCAGCACCCGCGTGAGCCGCACACTCGTGGCCTCAGGCCCCAGGGGTGGCCTCGGCGGGGCCCCTCGGCTGTGGAGTGCCCCTATGGCACAATCCCTGTATCCCAGATCACCCGGACGTGTTGACAGTCACACCGTTCGTAGGTCAGAATAATTGCACATGCTGAAATAACAGTTCCACGATGCGGAACCCAAGAAACCGACGTTCCGTATAGCCGTCACCGTGGATGCCAGCATTGAGCAGTTGAGGACCCGACAAGCCATGTTGCTTGAACAGTTCAATGCCGCCCCCGCCCCTGAGGCACGAGAGCTCCTGAAGCCGTGCCTCAACATCGACCGCTGGGTCGAGGAGATCACCGCAGCACGCCCGTTCCCGGGCGTCGAGGACCTCCTGGCAGCAGCGCGCCGCGCGGCGGACCCCTTCACCCCCGAGGAGCTGGAGGGCGCACTGTCCCACCATCCCCGCATCGGGGAGAGGGCGTCCGGCGCCTCGGCCGAGGCCTCGATGTCGCGCAGCGAGCAGGCCGGCGTCAATCCCGACGACCAGCACATCGCCGCCGCCCTGGCGGAGGGGAACCGGGCGTACGAGGAGAAGTTCGGCCGGGTCTTCCTGATCCGCGCCGCCGGCCGCAGTGCCGAGGAGATGCTCTCCGCCCTCCAGGAACGCCTGGGCCACACGCCCGAGCAGGAGGAGCCCATCGTCGCCGAGCAGCTCCGCGAGATCGCGGTGCTGCGCCTGCAGCAGAGCGTGCAGGACGGCGCATTCCGAGAGGAGCTGAGCGCGTGAGCGTCTCCCATGTGACCACCCACATTCTGGATACCGCTGCCGGGAAGCCGGCCGCAGGTGTCGCCGTCGAACTCTACGCCCGCGACGGCGAGGCATGGTCCCAGATTGGAGCGGGCATCACCGATGCTGACGGGCGGGTGAAAGAGCTTGGCCCCGAACGGCTGGACAGCGGCGAGTACCGCCTCACGTTCGCCACGGGCGCCTACTTCGCCGGCATCGGGCAGGACACCTTCTTCCCAGAGGTATCGCTGGCCTTCACGGTCAACGCGGCCGAGGCGCACTACCACGTGCCGCTTCTGCTGAGTCCTTTCGCCTTTTCCACGTACCGAGGGAGCTAAGTACCCATGAGCACCGAGAACACCAAGATCGTCCTGGGCAAGAACCAGTACGGCAAGGCCGAGGTCCGCGTCGTCAAGATCACCCGCGACACCGACCGCCACGAGATCGAGGACCTCAGCGTCACCTCGCAGCTGCGGGGCGACTTCGACGCCGCCCACTTCGACGGCGACAACGGCCACGTGGTCCCGACGGACACCCAGAAGAACACCGTCTACGGCTTCGCCCGTGAGGGCGTCGGCTCGCCCGAGCAGTTCCTCCTCCGCCTCGCCAACCATTTCACCTCCGAGTTCGGATGGGTCACGGGCGGCCGCTGGGAGGCGGAGCAGTACGCCTGGGAGCGCATCTCCGCCCCCGGGCAGGGCAAGGCCGAGGGCCACGACCACTCGTTCTTCCGCAAGGGCCAGGAGGTCCGCAACGCGGTCGTCGTCAAGGACGGTGACGCCGTCCAGGTGATCTCCGGCCTGAACGACCTCACGGTCCTCAAGTCCACGCAGTCCGGGTTCGTGGGCTACCCGAAGGACCGCTTCACCACCCTCGCGGAGACCACGGAGCGCATCCTTGCCACCGACGTCTCGGCCCGGTGGCGGTACAGCCCCGAGGCGGTCGCCAACGGGTCGGTGGACTTCAACAAGTCCTACGACGACGTCAAGGCGCTCCTGCTCGAGGGGTTCACCGAGGGCTATTCGTACGCCCTCCAGCAGACGCTCTTCCAGATGGCCCAGAAGGTCCTGGATGCGCACGCCGAGATCGAGGAGATCCGCTTCTCGACCCCGAACAAGCACCACTTCCTCGTCGACCTGACTCCGTTCGGCCTGGACAACCCCAACGAGGTCTTCTACGCGGCCGACCGCCCGTACGGCCTCATCGAGGCGAACTTCCAGCGCGAGTCCATCTCGGCGGACAACGACGCCTGGGACGGCATCACCGGCTTCTGCTGAGCCGGCGCCACTACCTCTCGGCACCAGCCTCCCGCCCACGGGGAGAGGCACGACGGCGGTGAACTCCGGCCGCCGTCGTCCTCCCTCCGACTCGCCTCACCTCGAGGCGGGACCGTCCCCTCCGGGGGGCCACAGACCGCCGCGGGCGGCCCGGCACTCCCTGCGCCGGCCGCCCGCGGCACATCACCCACCCACAGAGAAGTTGCGCACTCGGAATATCCAGCTGACAAGGAGGTCCGCTATGTCCCGAAATCAAGCGCCCGCACCAGGCCATCACAGCGCCGAGGCGGCACGCCCGGAAGACACGAAGCTGCCCATCGGCACCGCCTTCGCCTACGGCTTCCAGCACGTCCTGACCATGTACGGCGGCATCATCGCGCCGCCGCTCATCATCGGCTCCGCCGCGGGCCTCAAGGGTCCCGACCTCGCCCTCCTGATCACGGCCTGCCTCTTCATCGGCGGGCTCGCGACCCTCCTCCAGACGCTCGGGATCAAGTGGTTCGGCTCCCAGCTGCCGCTCGTCCAGGGGACCTCGTTCGCCTCGGTCGCCACGCTGCTCGCCATCGTGAACGGCGGCGGCGGACTCCCCGCGGTCTTCGGCTCCGTCATGGCCGCCTCGGTGATCGGCCTCATCGTCGCACCGTTCTTCGCCCAGATCGTCCACTTCTTCCCGCCCGTGGTCACCGGCGTGGTCATCACCACCATCGGGCTCTCGCTCGTCCCGGTCGCGGCAGGCTGGGCCCTCGGCGGCAACGCCAAGGCCCCGGACTACGGCAGCATGGCGAACATCGGCCTCATGGCGCTCACCCTCGTGATCATCATGGTCCTCAGCAAGCTCGGCAGCGGCATGATCTCGCGCCTGTCGATCCTGCTCGCGATCGTCATCGGGACCGTCATCGCCGCCATCCTCGGCAAGGCCGACTTCTCCCAGGTCGCCAACGGCCCGATCTTCGCCTTCCCGGACCCCTTCCACTTCGGCCTGCCGACGTTCCCGCCGGCCGGCATCATCTCCATGGTCATCGTCGTCCTCGTCATCCTCACGGAGACCACGGCGGACATCCTCGCCGTCGCCGAGGTCACCGGGGCGAAGGTCGACTCCAAGCGCATCGCCAACGGCCTGCGCGCCGACATGCTCTCCTCCGCGGTGTCGCCGATCTTCAACGGCTTCACCCAGAGCGCGTTCGCCCAGAACGTCGGCCTCGTGGCCGTGACCGGCATCAAGAGCCGCTTCGCGGTGGCGGCCGGCGGCGGCGTCCTCATGATCCTCGGCCTCCTTCCGGTGCTCGGCCGCGTGGTCGCGGCGATCCCGATGCCCGTCCTCGGCGGCGCCGGCATCGTCCTCTTCGGCACCGTGGCGGCCTCCGGCATCCGGACGCTGTCCAAGGTCGACTACCGGGACAACATGAACCTGATCATCGTGGCGACCTCGATCGGCTTCGGCCTCATCCCGGTGGTCAGCCCGACGTTCTACGCGAGCTTCCCCTCGTGGTTCCAGGTCATCTTCGACTCGGGCATCTCCTCCGCGGCGATCATGGCGGTCCTGCTGAACATCATCTTCAACGTGGTCAAGCGCGGCACCCCGCACGATCCCTCGGTGTTCGCCGCCGCCCCCACCCGCATGATCCCGATCCAGGTCCTCGACTGCCTCCAGGAGGGCGACCGCTGCGAGAACGGCAAGGTCCTGGACAAGGACGGCAACGAGCTCCCCGTGAAGGAGGCCCACGGGGCGCACTGACCCCGACTGGGGCTCGCACCCCTGCCCGCGCCGCCCCGTCACCGCCATCCGCCGGTGACGGGGCGGCGTCGTGCGTGCCGCCGGCGGCGGATAGGCTTGTCCCATGCCCTCCCAGCGCCAGATCAGCGTCCGCCGCGCCCCCAAGTACGTGCCGTTCCTCGTGGCCGGCGGCGTGCTCGGCGTCATCGTCGCGGCGATCACGTCCTACGCGGAGCCCGCTCCGCAGAACTACACGCAGGGCTCGGTGTTCGGCTACTTCCTGGTCCTCTTCGCCGCTGGCGGGGTGCTCCTGGGCGGCCTGGCGGCCCTCGTCCTCGACCGCGTCTCGCTGCGCCGCGCCCGGCGGGCCACCGTCGAGGAGGTCGAGGAGCCGGCCCCTCCTGCGGAGGCCACGGCGGAAGGCGCCCTGGCGCACGACGGCGGCCACTCGCCGTCGTCCGCGGACTCGCCGGCCGCGGCGGGCACGTCATCCACGGACGAGGACGGCCCCGAGGCGGGCCCGGCCCCGGCTCCATGAGACAATCGACCAGTGGTACGTGGTGACGGACTCCTCTCGCTCGACTTAGACACAAACGACAAAGGTCCCAAGGACGCCTGTGGCGTCTTCGGGGTGTGGGCACCCGGCGAAGAAGTCGCCAAGCTCACCTATTACGGCCTGTACGCGCTCCAGCACCGCGGGCAGGAATCCGCGGGCATCGCGACGAGCGACGGCACCCGGATCAACGTCTACAAGGACATGGGTCTCGTGTCCCAGGTGTTCGACGAGTCGACACTGAACACGCTCACGGGCCACCTGGCCGTGGGCCACTGCCGCTACTCGACGACCGGCGCGAGCCACTGGGCCAACGCCCAGCCCACGCTCGGCGCGACCGCGAACGGCACCGTGGCCCTCGCCCACAACGGCAACCTGACCAACACCGCCGACCTCCGGGACATGATCGAGGAGCTCACCGGCGGCGAGCTCACGGGCGAGATGAAGCAGGGCAACACCTCGGACACGGCCCTCGTCACAGCGCTCCTGCAGGGCCAGAAGGGCCAGACCCTCGAGCAGACCGCGATCGAGCTGCTGCCGAAGATCCGCGGCGGCTTCTGCTTCGTGTTCATGGACGAGGGCACGCTCTACGCCGCGCGCGACACCCACGGGATCCGCCCGCTGTGCCTGGGCCGGCTCGAGCGCGGCTGGGTGGTCGCCTCGGAGCAGTCCGCCCTCGCCACGGTCGGTGCGAGCTTCATCCGCGAGATCGAGCCCGGCGAGTTCATCGCCATCGACGAGAAGGGCGTCCGCTCCCAGCGCTTCGGCGCGGCCACGCCCGCCGGCTGCGTCTTCGAATACGTCTACCTCGCGCGCCCGGACGCCTCGATCGCCGGCCGCTCGGTGTACGAGTCCCGCGTCGAGATGGGCCGCCAGCTCGCGCGGGAGAACACCCACGAGGCGGACCTCGTGATCCCGGTCCCCGAGTCGGGCACCCCGGCCGCGGTCGGGTACGCCGAAGAGTCGGGCATCCCGTTCGCGCACGGGTTCGTCAAGAACTCCTACGTGGGCCGCACCTTCATCCAGCCGTCCCAGACGCTGCGCCAGCTCGGCATCCGGCTCAAGCTCAACGCGCTCGAGTCCGTGATCCGCGGCAAGCGCGTGGTCGTGGTGGACGACTCGATCGTGCGCGGCAACACGCAGCGGGCCATCGTGCGCATGCTTCGTGAGGCCGGGGCCAAGGAGGTCCACGTCAAGATCTCCTCCCCGCCGGTGAAGTGGCCGTGCTTCTACGGGATCGACTTCGCCTCGCGCGCCGAGCTCATCGCCAACGGGGCCACCATCGAGGAGATCTCCCAGGCCATCGGCGCGGACTCGCTCGGGTACATCTCGGAGGACGGCATGATCGCCGCCACGCACCAGCCACGCGAGCGCCTGTGCACAGCCTGCTTCACCGGGAGGTACCCGATCGAGCTGCCGAGCGCCGACCGGCTCGGCAAAAACCTCCTCGAGCGCGACACCGCGGCGGCCACGGCGGACGGCGCCACCGCCGATCCCGCAGAACGCCCCGGCGCCGCCGGCTGCGACCCGGGCCCCGGATCCGAACTCGAGTCCCTGCTGACCCCGGCCGACAGGAATGAAACCGCATGAGCGCCAGCACCCCTGACCAGTCCCAGCCCGCACAGGGTGCCTCCGGCACCGCCAACACGGTGATTACCTACGCTGGCGCTGGTGTCGACGTCGAGGCCGGGGACCGCGCCGTCGAGCTCATGAAGGACGCCGTCAAGGCCACCCACACCGATTCGGTGCTCGGCGGTGTCGGCGGCTTCGCGGGCCTGTTCGACGTCTCGCGCCTGCTCACCTACCGCCGGCCGCTGCTGGCGACCTCCACGGACGGGGTCGGGACCAAGGTCGCGATCGCGCAGGCCATGGACGTGCACGACACGATCGGCTTCGACCTCGTCGGCATGGTCGTGGACGACATCGTGGTGGTCGGCGCCGAGCCGCTGTACATGACGGACTACATCGCGTGCGGCAAGGTCGTCCCGGAGCGCATCGCGGACATCGTGCGCGGCATCGCGGCGGCCTGCTCCGTGGCGGGAACCGCCCTCGTGGGCGGCGAGACGGCCGAGCACCCGGGCCTCCTCGGCGAGAACGAGTACGACGTCGCGGGCGCGGCCACCGGCGTCGTCGAGGCGGACGCCCTGCTCGGCCCCGAGCGGGTGCGCGAGGGCGACGTCGTGATCGGCATGGCCTCCTCGGGCATCCACTCGAACGGCTACTCCCTCGTGCGCCGCGTCATCAACCACGCCGGCTGGGCGCTCGACCGGCAGGTCTCCGAGCTTGGGCGGACCCTCGGCGAGGAGCTGCTCGAGCCGACCCGCGTGTACGCCGCGGACTGCCTCGACCTCGTGCGGGAGCTGAACGGGGCGGCCGGCGGGGAGGAGCTCGCGCTGCGCGGGTTCTCCCACGTGACCGGCGGCGGCCTGGCAGCCAACCTCGCCCGGGTGCTGCCCAAGGGCCTCCTCGCGACCGTGGACCGATCCACCTGGGAGCTGCCGGCCATCTTCAAGCTGGTCGCCGAGCTCGGCGGCGTGCCGCAGGCCGACCTCGAGCGGACGCTCAACCTCGGCGTGGGCATGGTCGCCATCGTCGCGCCCGAGGCCGCCGACGCCGCCCTGGCGCGCCTCGCCGAGCGCGGGCTGCCCTCGTGGGTCATGGGCCGGGTCTCCCAGGACGACGCGACCGTTGCCCCTGCCGGCGACCCCGACTACGTTCAGGGCGCCAAGGGCGTGGACGGCGGCGCGGTCCGCCTCGTCAACGCCTACTCCTGACCCCTCCCCACCCCTGCGTTTCGGGTACGCATCTCGTCGCGTTTCCGGCGTTTCGGGTACGAAGGCTCGTACCCGAAACGCCGTTGTGCCGACGAGATGCGTACCCGAAACGGAAGTGGGTGGGGGCGTCAGAGGGCGCCGCTGAGCTCCCCGAGGGCCTCGCCGATCTCGGCGCGCCAGCGCCAGGCAGCCCGGGAGTCCCCGCGTGAGGGCCCCTGGTTGACGATTCCCACCGGCTTGTGGTCGCGGGCCGCGTCGAGCACGAACCGGAACCCGCTCATGACCGCCAGCGACGAGCCCAGCACGAGGAGGCCCCGCGCAGCGGCGAGCATCGCCGTCGCCCGTTCCTTGCGTTCGGCCGGCACGCCCTCGCCGAAGTACACGACGTCCGGCTTGAGCATGTCCGAGCCGCAGACGAGGCAGGGGACCATGACGAAGCGCGCCACCCAGCGGGAGTCGAGCTCCACGTCGCCGTCCGGATTGACCGTGGCGGGATCGTGGGCGACGGCCTCGGCGTAGCCGGGATTGGCCTGGGCGAGCCGCTCGTCGAGGTTGGTGCGGCCCTCGAGGTTGCCGCAGTTGAGGCACACGACCCGGTCCAGGTCGCCGTGGAGCGCCACGAGCTGCTGAGTGCCGGCCGCCGCATGCAGCCCGTCCACGTTCTGCGTGACGACGCCGGCCACGTGGCCGGTCGCTTCCAGCCGCGCGAGGAGCCGGTGGGCCCGGTTGGGCTCCGCCCGGTTCAGGTGCCGCCAGCCGATGTAGCTGCGCGCCCAGTAGCGGTGCCGCGCGGCGGGATCGTGGCGGAACTCCTGGTAGGTCATCGGACGGTGCTTGCGCCAGGACCCCTGCGGGCCCCGGTAGTCCGGGATGCCCGACGCCGTGGAGACCCCGGCCCCGGTGAGCACGAGCACGCTGCCGCCGCGCAGCATCCCGAGGATCCCCTCACGGGCGACGTCGGGCGGCTGGGGTGCGGCGTTCTCGGTCACCTCGCGGGCGATGGACCGCAGTGCGGCGGCATGCGCTCCGGCGACGGCCGGATGCTCGAAGGGGTTCAGGGCCTCAACCGATCCGGCGAGAGTCCTCGTCCTCATCCTCGTCGGCAAACTGATCCGCGTACTTGTCCTCGTAGTCCGAGTAGTCCGGCTCGGGGTTGTCCGCGTAACGGTGAGACGAGTGGCCGCCCTGCGAGCCGAGTTCCCGCTCGAGAGCTGCGTAGTCAGTGCTCGGGCTGTAGTACTTGATGTCCCGGGCCTGCTTGGTTGCCTTAGCCTTTTGACGGCCGCGCCCCATGGCGTGACCCCCTCTTTTGCGTCGTCCCGGAGGTTGTCGCGAAGGCACGTTCGCGAGGCCCCGGAGTGTCTGATCAATTTGTCGTAGGTCTAGACTACAGGTAATTGCGCCGTTCCGCGTATTCGCTCGGCGCTGGCCACTGGCCGTGTGAGCTACAAGGAAGCGAGCCCAGTGCATGAGCACGTCCAACGTCCCTGATGCCCCGCGCCGCGAGGATTTCCCGCCCCCTCCCCCACGTCCCGCGCGCTCCCCGATGACCGCGGCGATGCCGTCCGTTCCGGCTGAAATGGCTGCGGAGCCGGTCCCGGAAGAGCCGCTTCCCGAGGAGCCGCTGCCCGAGGAGCCGAGCGCGAGGAGGCGGCAGGCGCGCCGGAGGCGGAGGCGCCCGGCGGCCTGGATCGTTCTCGCGGCCGCCGCGGCCGTGGGCCTCATCATCTGGGGCATCGCCGCCCTCTCGGGGATCGGCAGGCCCGCCTCCGTCGAGGCCACCGCCTACGCCAAGGGCGACTGCTTCGCAGACTTCGACGCCACGGCCGCCTCCGGCGAGAGAGTCCCGTGCACGCAGGCCCACTCCGCGCAGCTGGTCGGGGTCGAGAAGGCCGCCGACAGCGAGGCCTACCCGGGCCGGGACGCCCTCGAGCAGCGCGCCGGGCAGCTGTGCAAGGCCTCCGAGGTGAAGCTGCCCCAGGACATCAGCGCCCTCAAGCAGCGCTCCGCCTACCCGAGCGAGGACGGCTGGAAGTCCGGCGACCGCCGGATGGACTGCTACATCGTCAGCACGAACGGCAACACGCTGACGACGTCCTTCCTCCCCTGATCGCCGGCCGCCCGGCCCTGAGGCCCTACTGCACCGCGGGTTCCTTGCGCTTGACGCTCAGCCCGCTCGTGGCCCCGGTGAGGTCCTTGAGGTCGACCTCGACGTCGGCCACGTCCACGAGGACGGTGTCGCCGTCGGAAATCTCGCCGGCCAGGATCTCGCGGGCGAGCCGGTCCCCGATCTCGCGCTGGACGAGGCGGCGGAGCGGCCGCGCCCCGTACGCGGGGTCGTAGCCGGTCATCGCGAGCCAGGCACGGGCCCCGTCGGTGACCTCGAGGGTGAGGCGGCGCTCGGTGAGCCGGGCCTGGAGCGAGTCGACCTGCAGCTCGACGATCTTGGACAGCTCGTCGACCGAGAGCGCGTCGAACATGATGACGTCGTCGAGCCGGTTGAGGAACTCGGGCTTGAACGAGGCGTTGACCACGCCCATCACGGCCTCGCGCTTGGAGCCCTCGCTGAGGTCCGGGTCCACGAGGAACTGGCTGCCGAGGTTCGAGGTGAGCACCAGGATCACGTTGCGGAAGTCCACGGTGCGCCCCTGCCCGTCGGTCAGGCGCCCGTCGTCGAGGACCTGCAGGAGGATGTCGAACACCTCGGGGTGCGCCTTCTCGACCTCGTCGAGGAGGATGACCGAGTACGGGCGCCGCCGCACAGCTTCGGTCAGCTGGCCGCCCTCCTCGTAGCCGACATATCCGGGAGGGGCGCCGACGAGCCTGGCGACCGCGTGCTTCTCCGAGTACTCGCTCATGTCGATCCGGACCATGGCGCGCTCGTCGTCGAACAGGAAGTCCGCGAGGGCCTTGGCGAGCTCGGTCTTGCCGACGCCGGTGGGGCCGAGGAACAGGAACGAGCCGGTGGGACGGTTCGGGTCGCTGATGCCGGCCCGCGCCCGGCGCACGGCGTCGGAGACGGCCTGGACGGCTCGGCTCTGGCCGATGAGCCGCTTGCCCAGCTCCTCCTCCATCCGCAGGAGCTTCTGGCTCTCGCCCTGGAGCATGCGCCCGGCGGGGATGCCGGTCCACGCGGAGATGACCTCGGCGATGTCGTCCGCCGTGACCTCCTCCGCCACCATCTTCGCGCTGCCGAGCCGGTCCCCGGCGGCCTCCTCGGCGGAGGCCTCGGAGAGCTCGCGCTCGAAGGTCGGGATCTCGCCGTACAGGATGCGGGAGGCCTCGGCGAGGTCGCCCTCGCGCTGCGCCTTGTCCGCGAGTCCGCGCAGCTCGTCGAGCTTCGCCTTGAGGTCGCCCACCCGGTTCAGGCCGGCCTTCTCTGCCGCCCAGCGTGCGTTCAGCGCGGCGAGCTGCTCCTTCTTGTCCGCCATGTCCTCGCGCAGGGCGGCGAGGCGCTCGACGCTCGCGGCGTCCGTCTCGCCCTCGAGGGCGAGCTCCTCCATGGTGAGGCGGTCGACGGCGCGGCGCAGCTGGTCGATCTCCTCCGGCGCCGAGTCGATCTCCATGCGCAGGCGGGACGCAGACTCGTCGACCAGGTCGATCGCCTTGTCCGGAAGCTGCCGGCCGGAGATGTAGCGGTTGGACAGCGTGGCGGCGGCCACGAGGGCGGAGTCGGCGATGGCCACCTTGTGGTGGGCCTCGTAGCGCTCCTTGAGGCCGCGCAGGATGGCGATGGTGTCGTCCACGCTCGGCTCGCCCACGAACACCTGCTGGAACCGGCGCTCGAGGGCGGCATCCTTCTCGATGTTCTCGCGGTACTCGTCGAGCGTCGTGGCACCGATGAGCCGCAGCTCGCCGCGGGCGAGCATGGGCTTGAGCATGTTGCCGGCGTCCATCGAGGAGTCGCCGGTGGCGCCGGCGCCGACCACGGTGTGGATCTCGTCGATGAAGGTGACGATCTGGCCCTCGGAGGCCTTGATCTCCTCGAGGACGGCCTTGAGCCGCTCCTCGAACTCGCCGCGGTACTTCGCGCCCGCGACCATGGAGCCGAGGTCGAGGGAGATGAGGGTCTTGCCGCGCAGGCTCTCCGGGACGTCCCCGGCCACGATCCGCTGGGCGAGGCCCTCGACGACGGCGGTCTTGCCGACGCCGGGCTCCCCGATCAGGACCGGATTGTTCTTGGTGCGGCGCGAGAGGACCTGGATGACCCGGCGGATCTCGGAGTCGCGGCCGATCACGGGGTCGAGCTTGCCGGAGCGGGCCACGGCGGTGAGGTCGGTCCCGTACTTCTCGAGGGCCTGGAACGTGTTCTCGGGGTCCGGGGAGTCCACCTTCCGGTCGCCGCGCACCCCGGGGAGGGCTGCCTTGAGGGACTCGAGCTGGGCGCCGTTGTCCCGCAGCGCCTTGCCCGCAGCGCCGCCGTCGGCCGCCAGGCCGATGAGGAGGTGCTCGGTCGAGACGTAGGTGTCCCCCATCTGCTCGGCCTGCTGCTGGGCGGCCTGGATGACCTGCAGGCCCTGCCGGCTCAGCTGGGCCTGGGCCACGGTGCTGCCGGAGCTGGCGGGGAGCGCCTTGATGGCCATGCTCGCGGCAACGCTGACGGCGTCCGGGTCCGCGCCCGTGGCCCTCAGGAGCGCGACGGCGACGCCCTCGCGCTGGTCCATGAGCGCCTTGAGGAGGTGGACGGGCTCCACCTGGGGGTTGCCGGCGGTCGAGGCGTTCATCGCCGCCGCAGAGAGCGCCTCCTGGCTCTTGGTGGTGAATTTGACGTCCACAGCAAGCTCCCTTCCCACAGGTTCCGCATCCATCCAACCGCGCCTTCTTCACGAAGGTCAACGCATTTAACCTGAGTGTAAGCGACTCAAGTCTTGGGAACAAGTCGACGGCGCCCCCGTCCGCCGCGACACGGGGGCACCGCGGGGTGGATGCTGGTGCCCATGGCGATCCTCATCGACTCCCCCATGTGGCCGGCCCACGGGACAGTCTTCGCGCACCTGGTCTCCGATGCCTCCCTCGCCGAGCTGCACGTCTTCGCCGCGGCGGCGGGGATCCCGGAGCGAGCCTTCGACGAGGACCACTACGACGTCCCGGAGCGCCGCCACGCGGACCTCGTGGCACGCGGGGCCCGGGAGGTGACCGGGAGGGACCTCGCCCGGGCCCTCATCGCGTCCGGCCTGCGGGTGCCCGCACGCGAGCGGTCCAAGGCCCTCGAGCTTCCGCTGGCCCAGCGCTGGGAGGCGCTCCTCCCGGGCCGGGAGGGGCTCGGGCGGGAGCTCTTGACGCGCTGGGCGGAGCCGCACCGGCGCTACCACACGCGCGCCCACCTCTTCGCTGTCCTCGGGGCCCTCGGGACGATTCACGACGGCGGCACCCCGCCGCGCGCCGTCGTCCTCGCCGCGTGGTTCCACGACGCGGTGTACCGCGCCCCGGCGGCGGGCAGCGCCGAACCGGGCCGGGACGAGGAGGAGTCGGCGCAGCTGGCCGAGGCCAGACTCGCCGACGCCGGGCTCCCGCCCGCGGAGGTGGGCGAAGTGGGGAGGCTCGTGCGGCTCACCGCGGGGCATGCGCCCGCAGCGTCCGACGCCGCGGGGCAGCTCCTGTGCGACGCAGACCTCGCCGTGCTGGGCCGGGACCGCCACGGATACCGGCGGTACGCCGCGCAGGTCCGCGCCGAGTTCGCCCACGTGCCGGACGAGGCGTTCCGCGCCGGCCGGGCCGCGGTCCTCGAACAGCTCCTCGGGCTCGACCCCCTCTTCCATACGGACTCCGCTCGCAGCCTGTGGGCCGGCCGGGCCCGGCACAACCTGCGCGCGGAGCTCGACGCCGGTTCGTGGCTGGGACGCTGAGCCTCGGCCGCTGAGCCTGGGCGACACCGGGGCGACACCGGGTCAGGGCCCGGTCACGGCCACGCCGCGAGCGGCACACGCCAGTCAGTGTCGCCGTCCGGGGCCATGTCGACCAGTGCCACGCTGGCGAGCGTGACGACCTGGCCCGCGTGGACGCGGCGCTCGCCCTGAACTGACACGTGCGGCCTGAACCCCTGCCCGGTGTGCTGGGGGCTGTGGATCCGGCCGCCCACGGCGGCGACGGCCTCGCGGAGACGGTCGTGGAGCGCCTGGAGGCCGGCGTCCGGCTCCACGAGGGAGACCCGGACCCGGCCGCGGTAGCCGAAGTCGGCGTCGGCGCCGATCCGCACGCGCAGCGGGAGGGCCGCACCGGATGCGGCAACGGCCCCGGCGACCGCCGCGTGGGCGGCCGCCGGGGCCGTGTCGAACCGGAGGAGCGTCACATGCAGCGGCCAGTGCCGCTTGCCGAAGCGCTGGCCGATCCCGGTGGGGTCGACGAACGCCACGGCGACGAAGGGGTGGGCGGGGGCTGCGTCCGTGGACGCGCCGGCGGCCTCGGCCGGCTCCCCGTCCTCGCCCACGCCAGCCGCCCCGGGGTCGGTCAGGCCTGCTGGGCCTGAGCCTGCTCGGCTCCGCCGGCGTCCGCCGCGGACTTGATCGCGGAGATCTCGAACTCGAGCAGGATCCGGTCGGAGACGAGGACGCCGCCGGAGTCGAGCGCCGCGTTCCAGTTGACGCCGAAGTCCTTGCGGTCGATCCGGCGCGAGCCCTCGAAGCCAGCCCGCATGTTCCCGAAGGGGTCGGTCTCGATGCCGATGAACTCGATGGGGACGGCGATCTCCTTCGTGACCCCGCGGATCGTGAGGTCGCCGTTGACGATGAAGCTGTTCTCCTCGACCTGGTCGATGCGCTTGGAGACGAAGGTGATCTCCGGGTAGTGCGGGGCATCGAAGAAGTCGTTGGTCCGCAGGTGCTCGTCCCGCTGGGCGTTGCGCGTGTCGATGCTCGCCACCTTGATGGTGACGCTCACGGAGGAGTTGGTCGGCTCATCGACATCGACGTTGATGACGCCGTCGACGTCGTTGAACGCGCCGCGCACCTTGGTGACCATCGCATGGCGGGTCGAGAACCCCAGGCGGGTGTGGGCGGGGTCGATACGCCACTCGCCGGCGAGGGAACTGTCGAGTTCGGGCATGGGTGCCTCCTTGTCGGATACAACTTATAGTGCGCTCCCCCCAGGATCCAGACGAGAATACCCCGCCCGGACGCCCCCACTCAGCGCGTGTAGCTCGCGAGGAGCCGCCTGCTCGGGACGATCTCCTTGCCCAGCGGCATGAGCGAGACCGGGATGAGCTTGAGGTTCGCGATCGCCAGCGGGATCCCGACGATGGTGGCCGCCATCGCCAGGGCGGTGGCCACGTGCCCGATCGCGATCCAGATCCCCGCGACGAGGAGCCAGACGATGTTGCCGAGCGCCGATGCGGCGCCTCCGCGCCCGGTGTCCACGACCGTGCGCCCGAACGGCCACAGCGCGTAGGAGGCGATGCGGAAGGAGGCGATCCCCCAGGGGATCGTGACGATCAGCGCACAGCAGGCCACGCCCGCGAGGAAGTAGCCCAGGGCGAGGGCGAAGCCGCCGAAGATGAACCAGATGAGATTCAGGATGGTCTTCATGGACACCAGTCTGCCCCGCGGGGCCGCGGGCCTGTAGCTGCCACGCATCCGCGGTTCCGTCTCGCGTGGCGCGGTGCCGAGCGGGGCCACGATTCGTGTGGTCCTCCCGCTTGGCGGCCGGGGCTACTCGGACTGGGCCCGGCGCACGCCGGTGAACTGGGAGACCCAGTGCGAGGGGTCCGCGACCGGGAACTGGCGGCCGGTGATCTGGGACGGCACGATCCGGACGAAGAAGGCCTTCTCGCCCGACTGCCAAGGGAAGAGGGGCAGGGAGACGGCCTCGACGATCTCCGCGGTGTCGAGCACCGGCTCGAGGGCCCCGTGGACCACCACGGACCACGCCTCGTTGAGCTCCGGTTCATAGCCGTCCACCTCGAAGACGACCTGGAGGCGGCCCAGCGATGCCGCGAGCTTGGTGCCCGGCGCGGTCCGGAACAGCACGGTCCCGCGGTCCACGAGGTAGTTGATCGGGAACAGCTCGAGGCGCTCGTCGGAGCTGAACGCGATCCGCCCGACCACCATGGTGCGTGCCCGCTCCCACGCGTCCTCCGGGGAGAGGCTGCGGACGCCCTCGGACGGGGCAGAGGTCTCGTGGCTGCTCATGCAGCCAGTGTACGCACGCGGCCGCCGCGGGGATCAGTGCCCAACGGCCCCGTGCCGCGGGGCGCCCGGTGCGCCCCGCGGCGTGCGGTTCAGCGGCTGTTGGAGGCGGGGGCGCTGGCGCGGCGCGGGCCGCGCCGTCCCCGGCCCTGGCTGCCCTGGGCTCCGCCGCGCTGGCCGGACGCGCCGGCGCCGCCGCCGTAGCTTCCGCCGGACGTGCCGCCCGTGGTCGAGCTCCACACGGGGGCGCTGCCCCCGTTCGGCTGCTCGGCGCGCTTCTGCCCGCGGGGCTGCTGGCTGCGGCCCTGCTGGCTGCGGCCCCGCCCCGTGCCCTCGGCCGGGCCGCGCGAGCGCTGGCCGCGCCCGGACTGGCTCCCGCCGGACTGGCCCCCACCGCTCTGGCCCTGGGCGGCCGGAACGTCATTGCGGTGACCGGCGCCGCCGGTTCCGCGGCCGCCGCGGCGGGCGACGTCGTCGTGCGCGGCGGACGGCGCGGCCGAGCCCTGGCCCGAGCCGCGGCGCGAGCGCTTGCGCTGCGCGTTCGAGCCGGTGGACCGGCCGCCGCCCTGCTGCGGCATCTTCGCGGCCACGGCGGCGGCGCGCTCGGCCGGGTCGACGTACTCGGCGCGCTCGCCGACGAGCGCGAGCACCTCCGGGGAGGAGGACGTCACCGGGGTCACCTCGACCTTGACGCCCGCGTCCTTGAGGAGCTTGCGGACGTCCTGCTTCTGCTCGGGCAGGACGATGGTCACCACGGTGCCCTCGGAGCCTGCGCGGGCCGTGCGGCCCGAGCGGTGCAGGTAGGCCTTGTGCTCGGCGGGCGGGTCCACGTGGACCACGAGCTCGACGTCGTCCACGTGGACGCCGCGCGCGGCGACGTCCGTCGCGACCAGCACGCTGACCTCGCCCGAGGAGAAGTCCGCGAGGTTGCGGTCGCGGGCGTTCTGGGACAGGTTGCCGTGGAGGTCCACGGCAGGGATCCCGGACTTCGTCAGCTGCTGCGCGAGCCGCTTGGCGTGGTGCTTGGTGCGCATGAACAGCACGCGGCGGCCCTTGCCCGAGGCGAGGACCTCGATGAGGTTCTTCTTGCTCGCGGCGTCGGCCGTGAGCAGGACGTGGTGCTCCATCGTGCTCACCGCGGCCTGGGGCGCGTCCACGGAGTGCGTGAGCGGGTTCTGGAGGTAGCGCTTGACGAGCTTGTCCACGCCGTTGTCCAGGGTCGCCGAGAAGAGGAGGCGCTGGCCGCCCTGGGGGGTCTGGTCGAGCAGGCGCTTGACCACCGGCAGGAAGCCGAGGTCCGCCATGTGGTCCGCCTCGTCGAGGACGGTCACGTCCACGTCCGCGAGGGAGACGAGGCCCTGGCGGCCGAGGTCCTCGAGACGGCCGGGGCAGGCGATGACGATGTCGACGCCGGCCTTGAGCGCGCGCTCCTGGCGCGCCTGGGAGACGCCGCCGTAGATCACGGTCGTGTTCAGCCCGGCGGCCTGGGCCAGGGGCTCGACGGTCGCGTTGATCTGGGTCGCGAGCTCCCTCGTGGGTGCGAGGACGAGCCCGCGCGGGCGGCCCGGGGTGCGGCGGGCGCCGCCCGCGGTGTCCGCGAGGCGGGCCACGAGCGGCAGCGCGAAGGCGATGGTCTTGCCCGAGCCGGTGCGGCCGCGGCCGAGGACGTCCCGGCCCGCGAGCGTGTCGGGGAGGGTCTTGGTCTGGATGGGGAACGGCGTCTCGATACCCTGCTCCGCGAGGACGCGGGTCAGGGCGGTGGGCACGCCGAGGGAAACGAAGGTGGTGTCAGCCATAGCTGTGAAGAACACTCCAGCGTCGGATCGGCCCCACGCGCCAAGCCGGCACGAGGGGGTCGCCGAGGAAAGGGAGCCTGGCCTCGCCGCGGGTCCGGGCGGCGCCCCATCCGGGGCGCTCGCGTCCGGGCGCGGGGCCTGTCAACGCGTTCATCGACGCAGGTGCGACGGGCGCACCGATCTTCCAGTCTACACTGTCGGCGGCTCCGCTCAGTCGAGCCCCGCGGGCATGGCCTCCCGCGGCATGGCCACGCGCCCCTCGGCGCGCCCGTCGGCACCGAGCAGGACGCCCATCCTCTTGGTCACACGGAGGAGCACGAGGCTCTCGAGGAGTTCAATCCCGGGAACCTTCTCCTGCAGGGCGAGTTCCGCCGTCATGACGTCGGCGACGGAGCGGAGCCACATCGTCACGAGGAAGTTGGCCTGGCCCGTGATCGAGGCCGCGAGGCGCACCGAGCGCAGCGACCGGACGGCCGCCGCGGCGGCGGCGTGCTGCCCGGGCGGAACCCGCGCGTACCACGTGCACGTCACCGGGAAGCCGACGGCGTTCTGCGCGACGTCGCACCGGAACGCGATGAGGCCCGAGCCGAGGACGCGGGCGAGCTGGCGCTGCACGGTGGACGGGGTGCGCCCGAGCTCCTTGGCCATCTGGGCCGCCGTCGCCCGGCCGTCCCGCGCGAGGAGGGGCAGGAGGTCGCGGGCCGCCGGGGAGAGCGGCCCCTCGGCCGCCCCGCGCGCGGCGAGCTCTGCGAACGCCGCCGACTTCTTCGGGCCGAGCGCGGCGATCCGCCACGAGTGGCCGGCCTGGTGCAGCCTGCTCCCGAGCGAGGTCTGCACCCGCTCCACGCCGGGAATGGCGAGGATCGCCGGGGCGACGCGCTGGGCGTAGTCGGCCAGCGTCGCGGTGAAGACGGTGAGGACGCAGTCGTGGTGGCCGGCCGGCAGCTCCACCGTCTGGACCTCCGGGATGGCATTGAGGGCTTCGGCGACGGCGGGGGTGCTGCCCGGGGCACAGTCGACGTCGACGAAGGCGAGGGTCATCTCCGTGGGGTCGCCGACTCCGTAGCAGGTGATCCACGCCAGGCCCTGGGACTCGATGCGCTCCCACCGCGCCGCCAGCGTGGCCGGGCGCACCCCCAGGATCCGGCCGGCGTCCTGCCACGTGACCCGGGGCGCGATCTGCAGGGCGTTGATGAGCTCGAGGTCGGCCTCCGAGAGCTGGTCCGTTGCCCGGGGCCCTGCATATTTCTGACTGTCTCGGGGAGAGTTCTGCATGATGCTGCCGAATCTAGCCCTCTGAGGCGCCCGGAGCGACACACTGGTCAGCATCGACCGCCACGTGGCGCACGTCACAGGAAAGGAACCATGGACCTCATCGCTGATGCCCGCAGCCTCCAGGACACGCTGACGGAGTGGCGGCACGCCCTCCACGAGGAGCCCGAGATCGGGCTCGACCTCCCGCGCACGCAGGAGAAGGTCCTCTCCGTGCTCGACGGCCTCGGCCTGGAGGTCTCGACCGGCACGGACACGACGTCGGTCACCGCCGTCCTGCGCGGCGGGGCGCACGAGTCCGCCCAGGCGGTGCCCACCGTGCTGCTGCGGGCGGACATGGACGCCCTTCCGGTCCAGGAGCGCACGGGCGCTGCCTTCACCTCGAGGATCGACGGCGCGATGCACGCGTGCGGCCACGACCTGCACACCTCGATGCTGCTCGGCGCGGCGACGCTGCTCGCCGATGCCCGCCACCGGCTCGCCGGGGACGTCGTCTTCATGTTCCAGCCCGGCGAGGAGGGCTTCGACGGGGCCGGGGTGATGCTCCGCGAGGGGGTGCTCGACGCCGCCGGGCGCCGCCCCGACGCGGCGTTCGGGATGCACGTCTTCTCCTCGATGGCCCCGCACGGGACGTTCGTCACCCGTCCGGGCGTCATGATGAGCGCCTCGGACGGCCTGTTCGTCCGGGTCCTGGGTGCGGGCGGCCACGGATCGGCCCCGCACTCGGCCAAGGACCCCGTGACGGTGGCCGCGGAGATGGTCCTCGCGCTCCAGACGATGGTCACCCGCCAGTTCGACATGTTCGATCCGACGGTCGTCACGGTCGGGCGGCTCGCGGCCGGGACCAAGCGCAACATCATCCCGGACACCGCCGAGTTCGACGCCACGATCCGCACCTTCTCGGACGCCCACCGCGAGCGCATGCAGACGGCCATCCCCCGCCTGCTGACCGGAATCGCCCACGCCCACGGCCTCGACGTCGAGGTCCGCTACGAGGCCGAGTACCCGCTCACCATCACGGACACCGCGGAAACCGAGTTCGCGGAGGCCGCCGTGGCCGAGCTCTTCGGCGGCGCGGCCGGCCGGCACGCCCGCCTCGCGCAGCCGCTGAGCGGGTCCGAGGACTTCTCGCGGGTCCTGGCCGAGATCCCCGGCAGCTTCATCGGGCTCAGCGCCGTCCCCGCCGGCGTGGACCCGGGCACCGCCGCGTTCAACCACTCCCCGTACGCGACCTTCGACGACGCCGTCCTCGCCGACGGCGCCGCCCTCTACGCGCACCTCGCCTTCTCCAAGACCGCCCAGCTCGCTGGCCGCTGACCACCCCCACCCGGAGGCCCACCCATGTCCACCAACGCCGCCGTCGCCGGACGCGTCCGCAAGGCACCCTCGACCCGGCAGACCCTCGTGAGCACGGGGGTCGGCAACGCCGTCGAATGGTTCGACTGGAACGTCTACGCGACCTTCGCGCCGTTCTTCTCGAAGCAGCTGTTCAACGGCGCAGACCCCACCTCCGCGATCCTGGCGACCCTCGCGGTCTTCGCTGTCGGCTTCCTCGCCCGGCCCTTCGGCGGGCTGGTGTTCGGCTGGATCGGGGACCGGATCGGCCGCCGGACCTCGATGACGCTCGCCGTGGCCCTCGCGGCCTTCGGCAGCCTGCTCATCGCCCTGGCCCCCACGTTCAGCTCGGTGGGCGTCCTCGCGTCCCTCGTGCTCCTCGTGGCCCGGCTCATCCAGGGCCTCGCCCACGGCGGCGAGCTGCCCTCGTCCCAGACCTACCTCTCTGAGGTGGCGCCGCGGGAGAAGCGCGGGCTCTGGTCCTCGCTCATCTACGTCTCCGGCACCATGGGCGTCCTGTTCGGCACCTTCCTCGGGGTGGTCCTCACGAGCGTGCTCAGCAAGGCCCAGATGGACTCCTTCGGCTGGCGCATTCCGTTCTTCCTCGGCGCCGTGCTCGGCCTGTACGGGCTCATCATGCGGGCCCGGATGCCCGAGACGGAGGCGTTCGAGGGCCTCACGGACGGGGCGAAGAAGCCGAAGCACCCGCTGTGGCGCTCCATCGTCGAGCACCGGAAGCAGGCCCTGCAGGTCATCGGCATGACCGTCGGGCTGACCATCATCTACTACGTGTGGGGCGTGGTGGCCCCGGCCTTCGCCATCTCGAGCCTGCACATCAACCCCACCCAGGCGCTCTGGGCGGGCGTGGGCGCCAACGTCGTCTTCCTCATCGCCCTGCCGCTGTGGGGCAGGGTCAGCGACCGGATCGGCCGCAAGAAGGTCCTGATCATCGGCGGCGCCGGGGTCGCGGTCCTGCACTTCCCGATGACCTGGCTCCTGCACGACGCCGCGTGGCAGCTGTTCGTCTCGATGTCCGTCATGCTCGTCTTCATCGCGTGCTCCGCGGCGATCGTCCCGGCGGCGTACGCGGAGATGTTCCCCGCGCACATCCGCACGGTCGGCGTCGGCGTGCCGTACTCGATCTGCGTCGCGCTGTTCGGCGGGACGGCGCCCTACCTCCAGCAGCTGTTCTCCGACGTGTTCCACCAGTCGTGGATGTTCAACGTCTACACCGTGCTCATGGTCCTCGTCTCGATCCTGACCGTCCTCGGCCTGCCCGAGACGAAGGGCAAGGACCTGCGCCACTGACCCGGCTGCCACGGACGGCGCCCCGCCAGCGCAAGCCGGCGGGGCGCCGTCGTGCGTGCCCCGGTACCCTTGGAGGGCAATGAGCGAGCACCCCGAATCCCCCGCGACCACCCCCGGCAACCCCGTCACCCCGGGCAGCCAGGCCTCCTTCGGCACGTACCGCCGCCAGCCCCTCAGCTTCGTGCGGCGCGGCACGCGGCTCCAGGGGCGCCGGCAGGCCGCGTGGGACGAGCACGCGGACGCCTACGTGGTGGACGTCCCGCGGCACGTCGCGGACACCTCCGTGCACCCCGACTACGTCTTCGACGCCGCCGCGGAGTTCGGGCGGGTGGCGCCCCTCGTCGTGGAGATCGGCTCGGGCCTCGGAGAGGCGGTCGTCGCCGCGGCGGAGGCCTCTCCGGAGCGGAACTTCCTCGCCGTGGAGGTCTACCGGCCGGGCCTGGCGAACACGCTCCTGCGGATTGGCCAGCGCGGCCTCACGAACGTGCGCGTGGTCCAGGCCAACGCCCCCGAAGTGCTCGGCTCGATGCTGCCTGCCGGCTCGGTGGACGAGCTCTGGGTCTTCTTCCCGGACCCCTGGCACAAGACGCGCCACCACAAGCGGCGCATGGTGAAGGACACCTTCGCCGCGCTCGCCGCCCGCGTCCTCGCCCCCGGCGGCCTCTGGCGGCTCGCCACGGACTGGTCCGGGTACGCGCAGCAGATGCGGGACGTCGTGGCCGCCTCGCCGGACTTCCGCAACGCGCACGACGGCGAGCTGGCCGGCCCTGCGAGCCCGCTCACCGCGGCCTGGGCCTCCGGGGTGGACTGCGAGCCCACCGGGGAGGCGGACACCGTGGGCGGGTGGGCCCCGAGGTTCGAGGGGCGGACCCTGACGAGCTTCGAGAACAAGGCCCTCAAGGCCGGCCGCGTCATCTTCGACCTCACCGCCGTGAGGGTCTGAGCCCCCTCACGTCGGGCCGCCCAGCCGGTCAGCCCAGCGACGTCCTCGCCACGGTCTGCTGGGCGGCGTCCCGGATCTCCACCGCGCGGATGGCCGGGAGCTCGAAGGAGGTGGCGCCGGTCAGGACGGCCCGGCCCGAGTACCCGGTCGAGCTCCACGCGCCGGCCTGCTGCGCCGTGCCCCCGGCCGAGACGACCCAGACCGTGTAGGCCCCGCCGTTCGGCATGCCCCGGCAGGTGAGGTCGAGCTCGGTCCCCCAGGCCCTGGCCACGAGCGCGAGGTCGATGCGCGCGCCGTCGCCCGAAGCGAGCGTCACGGTGGTCGCCCCAGCCGTGGCCGAAGCGCTCGGCGACGGCGGCGCCGCCTGCCCCGGGCGGGCGCCCAGCGTGGGGCCGAGTGCGATCCCGGCGGCGAAGAACCCCGCCGCCGCGGCCGCGAGGGAAGCGGTCCACGCCGCCGCACGCGCACGACGGCGCCGGGTCACCCGGGCGAGCAGCTCGCGCGGTGCGGTGCCCGGCTCGGGTGCGCGGCCGGCGTCGTCCGCGATCTGCGCGGCGCGCTCCGACGGCACCGCGTCCAGGAGCGCCGGCAGCGTCTCGAGCCCGGCGAGCTCGGCGCGGCACTGGGCGCACTGGGCGAGGTGGTCCTCGACGGCCTGCCGCTCCTGCCCGCTGAGGGCGCCGAGCACGTAGGCGCCGAGGTCCATCCGCTGCTCGTGGCCCTGCCGGAACTCTCCTGTGGTCATCGGTCCACCCCCATCTCGTCGAGCGCGGCGCGGAGGGCCCGGAGCGCGTAGAAGCAGCGGGACTTCACCGTGCCCGCCGGCACGCCGAGCTCCACGGCCGCCTCGGCGACCGTGAGCCTCCGGTAGTGGACCGCGACGAGCGCCTGGCGGTGCTCCGGGGTGAGCCGGGCGAGCGCCTCCTCCATGACCACGCGGTCCAGGAGCTCGTCGATGCGCTCGGCGTCCACGGCCACGGCGAAGCGGTCGCCGGCCTCGTCCACCGACGCCACCGTGCGCGGACGGCGCGAGGCGAGGCGGTGCTGGTCGACGATGAGGTTCCGCACGGTGCGGTAGAGGTAGGGGCGCAGGCCCTGGGTCCCGGGCGGGGCGTGCCGCCAGACCCTGATGATCGCCTCCTGCACGATGTCCTCCGCCTTCTCGCGGTCCACGGCGCCACGGGCGAAGCGGCGCAGGGCGGCGCCGTGCTCGCGGTACAGCGCCGCGACCGCTTCCTCGTCCATGGGCATGGGGACCTCCTTGCCCCTACACACGTCCTCCACGCCGCCGCGGTTCACGTACGGCGCGCCCCCGATCATTCTGCGGCGCTGCGCCCGGACAGCGGCACCTCTGGAAGAGCCTCCCGGCCGCGGGTAGTGTGGGGAGCCCGAGGTGGAGGAGGAACCATGTCAGACTTCCGCACCTACACGGAAGAGGAGAAGCACAGTTTCGTCGCGCCGTCGTGCGAGCTCTGCGGGCAGCACCGGCACATCGTGTGGCAGCAGGACGGGGACAAGTGGGTCCCCCGGGACAAGGGCTGCTCCAACGAGGCCTGTCCGCAGTACAACGGCTGACGGCCTGCGCGGCCACCCGCACGCGCTCCCCTGACGGGCGGCGCTGTGCGGGTGGCCTACTTCTGTCCGCCCAGGCCGAGGACCGGGAAGAGGACCTCGAAGGCTTCGCGGAACCCGCCTCCGATCGCTCCGTGGACGTGGCCCGCGCCGGGGACGGTGCGGAAGGACGCGGCCATGCCGGCCGCCTTGGCCGCCTGCTCGGCCCGCCGGACCCCGGGCGTGAACGTGGGATCGCCCGAGCCGACCGTGAAGACCGCCGTGATGTGCGAGTACGCGCCGCGGTGCCGGGCGAGGATGGCGGCGGGCTTGGCGGCGTCGAAGGCCTTCACGTCGCCGTGGAAGACGTCGGTGATGACGGCCTGCGGCGACTCGGCGCCGGGGTACTCCTCCCCCGACGCAGAGAACATGGCCCCGAACAGCGCGGGCCGTTCGGCAGCGAGCTTGAAGGCGCACGCCCCGCCGTTCGAGTACCCGCCGATCGCGGTGTGGGCCGCGTCCCCGAGGACGTTGAAGGTGCGCCTGGCCCAGGGGATGACGTCGTCCAGGATGTAGCTCTCCGCCGGGCCGTAGGTTGTCGAGTCGGCACAGGCCGGATCGCCCTTGGTGCCGATCTGGTCCGCGACGACCACGATCGGCGCCAGGCCCCGGTGGGTGGCGGCGAAGGCGTCGAGCACGTTGGCGACGGCGCCGGGGTCCGGGGTGCCCGGGTCGCCCATCATCAGGATGACGAGCGGCAGCCGGACCGGGTGGGCGGTCAGGGCCGCGGGCGGGAGGTAGACGCCGGCGCGGCGCGCGGGGAAGCCGTTCGAGGGGATCTGCACGGTACCCCGGCGTCCCACGGCGGGCATTCCGGCGGGCGGGGTCCATCCTGACAGGAGCTTTCCCGCCGAGGCGCCCCTGGCGGGCCCGACGTCCTTGGCCAGCGCGCCGAGGTCGATCGGCGCCCCGGTCGACACCCCGACGAGGGCTCCCAGCGTCCGGTCGTAGCCGAAGTAGGCGTTGATGGCAGTCCCGCCGGAGACGGCGACGACGAGGACGCCCGCCGCAGCCAGTGCCCTGCGCCAGGCCGGCCGGTCCCACAGGCAGGCCAGGGCGACTCCGCCCGCCGCGCAGGTCGCCATGAGAAGGCGGCCGACGTCCTCCGGGAGGTAGAGGCCGAGGAAGTCCGCGGCATCCCACACGATATAGAACGTGAGCCCCACGAGGGTCCCGGCCGCCGCGGCGAGCAGGAGCCGCTGGGCCCGCCAGCGGTCCGACCGGGCCGCGATGAGCACCACGAGGACCGCGACGCCGGCGGCGACCACGCCGCCCACGAAGGCCCCGTCGAGGATGTCGAGGCTGTAGAGCCAGTCCATGCCGCCTCCCGGCCCACGTCAGGGCGCACGGCCGGCGCCGGCCGGCGGCTCAGGGGGCCGTCTGCGCTGCGCGTCCGTCCTCGGGGCCGCCCCGCCGGGAGGCCTCGACCGCACCATGCCCATCGGCATCATCATCGGCCGTCCAGTCGTCCTCGTCCAGCTCCACGAACTCGACGGTGGCGAGGACCGTCCCGTCCTCGGCGTCGACCATCGCGGCCTCGTCGCCCTCCTCCACCATCACGTACTCCCCCAGGTCGGTAGTGAAGCGCCACGCGAAGGCCTCGGCACCGCGGTGCACGTAGGCCGCGTCGGCGGCCGTGACGGCCACGAGCTCGTGGCCGGCGGCGTCGCACAGCTCGCGGATCACGAGCTCGTGGTCGGGCATGTCGCCCAGCCCGCTCCGGTCCTCTGCAGCCCGGCGCTCCTCGAGGTCGTCGATGAGCCCCACGCGGCGCGCGATCTCGTCCTCGATGCCGTCCTCGTCGAGGGCGAGCAGGCCCTCCTGGCCCCTGAGCCAGGCAGCGTTGAGCGCCAGGAGGTCCTCCTGCTCGAGGAGTGCCTCGAACCTGTCGTCGAGGGCCTCGGCCCGGGCCACGGCGACGGAGCCGTCCGCGTCCCCCTCGAGGTACGCCTCGGTGTCCTCCACGGTCAGGGCCGCGACCGCGGCAGCGAGCTCATCGAAGAGGGCCAGGTGCCCGGCCGCGCCCATCTCGCGCAGGCCCTCGCGGACGAGGCGGTCGACCTGCGCCCGCTCGTGCGCCGCGAGGGCGTACTGTGCGAAGCCGCCGTCGAGCATCTGCGCGAGGTAGAAGTCCACGTAGTAGCTGCGCAGCGCGTTCGGGGCGATCTCGCGCTCGTCGAGCAGTTCCTCGTACATGGCGTTGACGATGTCGATGTTGGCGTCCACGACGGCTTCGTCGCCGGCCGTGAGGGCCTCGGCCGGGAGGACGACGGGATGCTGGGCGGTGCTCATGCGGGGCTCCTCGCTCGTGCGGTCACTCACGCATCGAACGTACGACGCCGCCGGCACCGCGCGCGGGGCACCCCGGCCGCCGCCCGGTGAACGTTGGGCGAACCTTGGGGGTCCCGTGCCGGCCGTCAGCGCTGCGGGCGCCAGACCACGAGGGCCTGGGACCGCGGTTCGGGCCGCTGCCCGCGCGCGAGGCTCACGACGTCCCCGGCGATTCCGGCGGCGAACACGCGCCGGGCCTCGCTGGCGCGCTGCGTGTTGGCGAGCTCGGCCTGGAGCTCGGTCACGCGCGCACGCAAGGCCGCGACCTGGTTCTCGAGCTCGAGGATGCGGCGGATCCCCTCGAGGGACACGCCGTCCTTCGAGAGCCGCTGCACCTCCCGCAGCATCTCGACGTCGCGCTGGGAGTAGCGGCGCTGGCGGCCGCCCTGGCGGGACGGCGAGACGATCCCCAGACGGTCGTACTGGCGCAGCGTCTGGGGGTGCATCTCGGCCAGCTCTGCCGCCACCGAGATCACGAAGATCGGAGCGTACGGGTCGATGGCCATGGCCTAGAGCCTCGCTTTCTCCGCAAGGTGTGCGCGCGGGTCCGACTGGCCGTTCTTGGAGACGGCCTCCGCGAAGGTGCGGATGGCCTGCTCGGCCTCCTTCGAGAGGTTCTTGGGGACGACGACGTCGACGGTGACGAGGAGGTCGCCCGAGCCCTTGGAGGTCTTCACGCCGCGGCCCTTCACCCGTAGCGTCCGGCCGGAGCTCGTCCCGGCCGGGACCTTCATCTTCACGCTCGGGCCGTCCGCGGTGGGGACCTCGATCTGGGCGCCGAGGGCGGCCTCGTCGAAGGTCACGGGCACGTGGATGCGGAGGTTGTCGCCCTCGCGCGTGAAGAAGTCGTGCGGTCGGACGTGGACGGTGACCATGAGGTCGCCCGGCCCGGCCGATCCGGGGCCGCCCTTGCCGCGGACGCGGACCTTCTGCCCGTCCCGGATGCCCGCGGGGATGCGGACCTCGATGACCTCGCCGTCGCGCTCGCGCAGGCCCACCGTGGTGCCGCGAATGGACCCGGCGAAGGAGATCGTGGTGCTGGCCTGGCGGTCCGCACCGCGCTGGGGCGGGGGCTGGAAGCCCGCGCCGCCGAATCCGCCGCCGCCGAAGAGGTCGGCGAACTCGGGCGGGAGGTTGCCGGTGTTGAACCCGCGCGAGTGGCGGCCGGGGCCGCCGCCGAACAGCCCGCCGAAGAGGTCCTCGAAGCCGGCCGCGCCGGCCCCGCCGCCGGGGCCGCCCGCGGAGAAGCGCGCGCCGCCCATGGCGCGGATCGCGTCGTACTGCTGGCGCTGCTCGGGGTCGGACAGGACGGAGTTGGCCTCCGTGATGTCCTTGAATTTCTTCTCGGCCTCGGCGTCACCCGGGTTCTGGTCCGGATGGTACTTGCGGGCGAGCTTGCGGTAGGCCTTCTTGATGTCGGCCTCGGAGGCGTCCTTGGACACGCCCAGAATGGCGTAGAAGTCCTTCTCCACCCAGTCCTGACTGGCCACGAACGCTCCTTAGATCAACTGCTGCTTCAAGTGTGCACGGTTTCGGGTACAGATCTCGTCACGGATATGCCGTTTCGGGTACGCGGGCGAGGGCGCCCGCGTACCCGAAACGCCCAGAGGGCGACGAGATGCGTACCCGAAACGGGAGGGGTGGGTCAGCCCTGCGGCGTCGCCACGATCACCTGGGCCGCGCGCAGCACGCGCGCCGAGGTCCGGTAGCCCGTGCGGAGCACCTGCTGGACCGTGTCCACCTCGATGCCCTCCCCCGGCTGCTGGATGAGGGCCTCGTGGATGTTCGGGTCGAACTCGACGCCCGCCTGGTCGATCCGCTCCAGCCCCTGGCCGGCGACGATCGACTCGAGCTTGCCGGCGATCGAGGCGAACGGGCCGCCCTCCAGGTCGCCGTGGGCCCGGGCCGCGTCGATGTCGTCCAGGACCGGCAGCAGCGAGCTCAGCACGCCCAACGTGGCGACCTCCCCCGCGACCGCGCGGTCGCGGTCGACCCGGCGGCGGTAGTTCACGTACTCCGCCTGGAGGCGCAGCAGGTCGTTGCGCAGCTCGGCCACCACGGCCGCCTGCCCCTCCTGCTCGCCGGCCTCGGCCTCATTGAGGATCTGCTCGGCCTGCGCCAGCGCGTCCCCCGAGTCGTGGGCCTCGTCCACGGGCTGCATCTCCTCGTGGCCGTCGTGCGGGGCGGCCTCGGAGGCCTCCGCGCCCTCCGGGTGCCGGGCCTGGCCGGTGACCGGGTCCACCTTGCGGTTGTCCCAGATCACCGGCTCGGGGCGCTCGGACCCGTGCTCGTTCTCGTTTCCGTGGTGAGGGGCCATGGTTACTTCTTCTCGTCCTCGTCAACGATCTCGGCGTCGACGATGTCCTCGTCGGCGTTCGCCGACGCGCCGGCGTGGGCACCCGCGTCGTGCGTCCCGGCCTGCGCGCCGTCGCCCGCGGCGGCACCCGCCTGCGACTGGGCGTAGATCGCCTCGCCGAGCTTGGTCTGGGACTGCTGGAGCTTCTCGAACGCGGCCTTCACCTCGTCGTCGTTGTCCGTGCCCTCGAGCGCCTTCTTGAGGGCGTCGACGTCGGCCTGCACCTCGGCGCGGACCTCCTCGGGCAGCTTGTCCTTGTTGTCGGCGATGAGCTTGTCCACAGAGTAGGCGAGCTGCTCGGCGGAGTTGCGGCGGTCTGCGGCCTCGCGGCGCTGCTTGTCCTCGGCGGCGTGGGCCTCGGCCTCGGCGACCATGCGGTCGATGTCGTCCTTGGACAGCGCGGTGCCGCCCGTGATCGTCATCGACTGCTCCTTGCCGGTGCCCTTGTCCTTCGCGGAGACGTGCACGATGCCGTTGGCGTCGATGTCGAAGGTGACCTCGATCTGCGGGATGCCGCGCGGGGCCGGCGCGATGCCGGTCAGCTCGAAGGTGCCGAGCGGCTTGTTGTCGCGGGTGAACTCGCGCTCGCCCTGGAACACCTGGATCGACACCGAGGGCTGGTTGTCGTCAGCGGTCGTGAAGGTCTCGGAGCGCTTGGTCGGGATGGCCGTGTTGCGCTCGATGAGCTTGGTCATCACGCCGCCCTTGGTCTCGATGCCGAGGGAGAGCGGGGTGACGTCGATGAGGAGGACGTCCTTGCGCTCGCCCTTGAGGACACCGGCCTGGAGCGCGGCGCCGACGGCCACGACCTCGTCCGGGTTCACGCCCTTGTTCGGCTCCTTGCCGCCGGTGAGCTCCTTGACGAGCTCGGACACGGCCGGCATGCGGGTCGAGCCGCCGACGAGGACCACGTGGTCGATGTCCGCGACCTTGATGCCGGCCTCGGAGATGACGTCGTGGAACGGCTTCTTGGTGCGCTCGAGCAGGTCCTTGGTGAGGTCCTGGAACTTGGCGCGCGAGAGGGACTCGTCGAGGTGCACCGGGCCGTCGGGGGTGACGGAGAGGTACTGGAGGGAGATGTTGGTGCTCGTCGAGGACGAGAGCTCCTTCTTGGCCTGCTCGGCGGCCTCGCGGAGGCGCTGGAGGGCGATCTTGTCCTTGGACAGGTCGATGCCCTTGACCTTGAGCTGGCCGAGGAGGTACTCGACGACGCGCTGGTCCCAGTCGTCGCCGCCGAGGCGGTTGTCGCCGGCGGTCGCGCGGACCTGGATGGTCGAGAAGCCGTCCTCGTCCTTGCCGACCTCGAGGAGGGAGACGTCGAAGGTGCCGCCGCCGAGGTCGAAGACGAGGATGAGCTCGTCCTCCTTGCCCTTGTCGAGGCCGTAGGCGAGCGCGGCCGCGGTGGGCTCGTTGATGATGCGCAGGACGTTCATGCCCGCGATCTCGCCGGCCTCCTTGGTGGCCTGGCGCTCGGCGTCGTTGAAGTACGCCGGGACCGTGATCACGGCATCGGTGACCTTCTCGCCCAGGTACGACTCGGCGTCGTTCTTGAGCTTCATGAGGATGCGCGCGGAGATCTCCTGCGGCGTGTACTTCTTGTCATCGATGTTGACCGTCCAGTCGGTGCCCATGTGGCGCTTGACGGACGCGATGGTGCGCTCGATGTTGTTCACCGCCTGGCGCTTCGCGATCTCGCCGACCAGCACCTCGCCGGTCTTGGAGAAGGCGACGACCGACGGCGTGGTGCGGCCGCCCTCGGCATTCGCGATGACGGTCGGCTCGCCGCCCTCCAGGACGGAGACGACGGAGTTGGTGGTGCCCAGGTCGATGCCGACTGCACGGGACATAGGTTCCTCCTGCTGGTTTCTGGTCTGGACCAAGTTGAGCGGTCTGCACTCAACTCTACGCAGCCCGAGCTGGATGTCAAATGAAGTTGAGTGAGGTCGACTCAAGTTCATCACCTGACCGGTCCGGGCGGAGGGCGCTAGGCTTTCTTCCATCGGAATGAAGTTTCCACATGATGGAGGACGAATGAAGTTCCTGAGACTCGGCGACGCCGGCGCGGAGCAGCCCGCCGTCCTCGCGGCCGGCCTCGACGGCACCGACGGCACCGACGGCACCGACGGCACCGACGGCACCGAGCGGGCCTACAGCCTGCTCCCGCTCACCCGGGACATCGACGGAGCCTTCCTCGCGCACGACGGCGCAGCCCGGGTCCGCGCGGCCCTCGCCGCCGGGGAACTCCCGGCCCTCGACCCGGTCGGCCTGAGGATCGGTGCGCCGGTGGCGCGCCCGCGGTCCGTGATCGCGATCGGCCTGAACTATGCCGACCACGCGGCCGAGGCCGGCGCCGACGTCCCGACCGTCCCGGTCGTCTTCCTCAAGCCCACAAGCACCGTCGCGGGCCCCTTCGACCCGGCCCCCTACCCGGCCGCGGCCGGGAAGTACGACTGGGAGGCGGAGCTTGCCATCGTGGTGGGCCGCGACGCCCACCTGCTGCCCACCGTGGCGGCCGCCGCGGAGTGCATCGCCGGCTACGCCTGTGCCAACGACCTCTCCGAGCGCGACTGGCAGATGGGCGCGGCCGGGCAGTGGACCAAGGGCAAGTCCTCCCCCGGCTCCACCCCGCTCGGCCCCTGGCTCGTCCCGGCCGACGAGACCGATCCGGCGGACCTTCGCGTGCGCAGCTGGGTCAACGGCGAGCCGCGCCAGGACTCCCGGACCGCGGACCTCGTCTTCTCCCCGGCCGAGCTCGTCCACCACGTGAGCCAGTACATGCTGCTCGAGGCCGGCGATGTGATCCTCACCGGGACCCCGGCCGGGGTGGCCCTCTCCGGCCGCTTCCCCTACCTCGCCCCCGGCGACACGGTCGAGGTCGAGGTCGAGGGCCTCGGGCGCCAGCGCTGCGTGCTCACGGCCGAGCACGCCGGGATCACCGGCGCCCGCTGACCTCGGTCCCCGCGTGCCGCGGCAGCAGCGCGCTGTCCGCGACCGAGGCGAGCATGAGCACCGCGATCGCGGCGAAGGCGAACCGGTAGGGCAGGGCCGCCGCGTGCCCGGCCGCCTCGGGCAGCCACGCCACCCCTGCCCGGATGAGGAGCGCGCCGACGGCGACGCCGAGGGCCGCGGCCAGCTGGACGAGGGTGTTGGCGATCGCGTTGGCGCTCGGCAGCTGCTCCGCCGAGACGTCGGCGTACTGGACGTTCATGTAGGCGGAGAAGCCGATGGAGCGGAACGCCCCCGAGGCCACGAGCAGGAGCGCGATCAGCGCCTCCGGGGTCTCGGGGGCGAGCAGCGCGCACCCGGCGAACGTCGCCGCGGACGCCGCCGCGGCGGCCACGAGCACCGGTTTGAACCCGAAGCGGCGGATGAGCGGCGTCGTCGCCGGCTTGACGCCGATGTTGCCGACGAACACGGCCGCCACCAGCAGCCCCGAATGCACCGGGTCCCAGCCGAACCCGTCCTGGAAGAGCAGCGGCAGCAGGAACGGCACGGCCTGGATGGTGAGCCGGTAGACGAAGCCTCCCGTCTGGGTCGAACGGAACGTGCGCACGCGCAGCACCGAGAAGTCGAAGAGCGGGCGGGGCGCGCGGCCCATCCAGGCCACGGCGGCGGCCAGGCCGGCGAGTCCCAGCGCGAGGGTGGCCGCCGCCCAGCCGGCGGGGCGGCCCTCGCTGAGGAGCTCGAGGCCCACCACCACGGCCGCGACCCCGAGGGTCGTGAGCCCGAGCCCCGGCCAGTCGAGCCGGCGGCCGGCATCGGCGCCGCTCGCGGGCACGAGCCGCAGCGCGGCCACGAGCGCGGCGGCGCCCAGAGGGAGGTTGACCAGGAAGATCCAGTGCCAGGAGAGGTACTGGGTGAGCGCCCCGCCCACGAGCGGGGCGAGGACTGGGGCGAGCAGGCCGGGCCAGACGAGGAACGCCGTGGCTTTCAGGAGCTCGCCCTTGGGCGTGCCGCGGAGCACCACGAGCGAGCCGACCGGGACCATCATCGCCCCGCCGAAGCCCTGCACGGCCCGGAAGGCCGTGAGCGCCGCGAGGCCGGGGCTCAGCGCGCACGCGAGCGAGGCGAGGGTGAAGACCAGGATCGCCGACGTGAAGACGCGCCGCGGCCCGAAGCGCTCGGCGAGCCAGGAGCTGAACGGGATGCCCATCGCGACGGCGACGAGGTAGGCGGTCATGGCCACATTGACGTCGGCCGGGGGCACCCCGAAGTCGGCGCCGATGGCCGGCAGGGCCGTCGCCAGGGCCGTGCCGTCGAGGAACTCCATGAAGTACGTCGCGGCGACGAGCAGCGCGAGACGGGGGTTCCAGGCAGCCGGGGCGGGTGAGGTCACCGGCTCAGGGTAGCGAGGGCGCGGCGCGCGCGGGAGGAGGGTCTCGCCAGGCGGGCCGGCCCGCGGAGGCGGGCGGCCGGCGTCGTGCGTCAGTAGGCGGGGTACGTGAGGGCGCTGTTGACCATCTCGGCGTTGCCCGAGGCCGCCACCGCCCAGATCACGCCCACCGTGAGGACCGCGCTGATGAGCAGCCACACGAGGCTGAACCTGACGAGGGTGCGGGCATCGGAGCGGCTGACCGAGGCGGTGTCGGTGCGGACCGCGTGGAGCTGCGCGCCGAGGCGGGCCATCGGCGAGGGGGCAGAGGCGAGGACCGAGTTCGAGGCGCAGTCGATGCTGCCGTCGCGCAGGGTCGCGACCATGCGGTTGGCGCGGCGGTCCAGGCGCAGGCTCGCGATGTTGTCGCCGTGGCGGGCGAGGAGGATGTCCTCGCCGAGGCGCATGCGGCCGTGCCGGCGGATTCCGTGGGCGCTGTTCGAGCTGTGGGTCAGGGACATCTGTGCTCCTCTCGGGATGAGGGGCACCATTGCCCGTCAGGTCGTATATGATTCGCCCTCAACTTTACGGGCCGAGGCGGAGCGACCGGCGCGAAACCGTGCTATAGGTAGCCAACTTCACACGCTGGTGTGACCCGATCCCCTAACGTGGTGTCATGGAAGCGCCGGACAGCACCGCCAAGACCCCCGACGACGTCTACACCCACGGCCACCACGAGAGCGTGGTGCGGGCCCACGCGGCGCGGACGGCCGAGAATTCCGCCGCGTTCCTCCTCCCGCACCTCACCCCCGGGCTGACGGTGCTCGACGTCGGCTGCGGGCCCGGGAGCATCACGTGCGACTTCGCCACGCTCGTCGCCCCGGGCCACGTGACCGGCCTGGACCGTTCCGAGGACGTCGTGGCCCAGGCGCGGGCGCTCGCCGAGGAGCGCGGGGTGGCCAACGCGTCCTTCCTGGCGGGCAATGTGTACGACCTCGAGCTCGACGACGAGACGTTCGATGTGGTCCATGCCCATCAGGTCCTGCAGCACCTCACCGACCCCGTCGCGGCGCTGCGGGAGATGCGCCGCGTGGCCAAGCCGGGCGGGCTGGTCGCAGTGCGGGACGCGGACTTCCACGGGATGAGCTGGTACCCGGAGCTGGACGAGCTCGATGAATGGATGGACCTCTACCAGCGCATCGCGCGGCGCAACGGCGCCGAGCCGGATGCCGGGCGGCGGCTCGTGGGCTGGATGCAGGAGGCTGGCTTCACGGACGTCTCCCCCAGCAGCAGCAACTGGCTGTACGCGACGCCGCAGCAGCGGGCCTGGCAGGCGCGCGTGTGGAGCGAACGCGTGCTGCACTCCGCATTCGCCGAGCAGGCCCTCGAGTACGGCTTCGCCGAACAGGCGGGCCTCGAGCGGATCGCGGCGGGCTGGCACCGCTGGGGATCCTCCGCAGACGGCTGGTTCCTCATCCCCAACGGCGAGGTGATCGGCCGAGCCTAGGACTGGCGGGCCCGCGCCCGACGCGGCCCTACGCTGGTGGGGTGCCACTTTCCCTCTGGGGCGCCCTCGTGGGCGCCTGCCTGCTCATCAGCTTCACCCCGGGCGCCGGTGCCATCAACACCATGAGCAACTCGCTCACCTCCGGGTTCCGCCGCGCCATCTGGGGCGTGCTCGGGCAGCAGGCGGCCCTCGTGGTGCACCTTGCCGTGGTCGCCGCCGGGCTCGGGGTGCTCGTGGCCGGCTCGCCGCTGGCCTTCAACGTAATCCGCTACCTGGGCGCCCTCTACCTGGCCTACCTCGGCGTGCGGCAGTTCTTCAGCAGGCCGGACACCTCCGCCGAGACGGCGGCGGCCCTCGCCAACGAGCCCGCCTGGTCCATGTTCCAGCGCGGGCTCTGGGTCAACCTCCTCAACCCCAAGGCCATCGTCTTCTTCCTGGCCTTCATCCCCGGATTCGTGCGCCCGGAGTCCCCGCTGTGGAGCCAGTACCTCATCATCGGCGCGACGATCGTGACGGTGGACATCCTGGTGATGTGGTTCTTCTTCGCGCTCGCGGCCAAGAGCTTCCAGCGGTTCACGCGCAGCGAGCGGGGGCAGCGCAGGCTCAACCGCATCTTCGGGGTGCTGTTCGTCGGCGTGGGCGTGCTCCTCGCCGTTGTCTGAGGAGCCCGTCGAAGGGCCCCGTCATGGACCGGCGGCAGGGTGCCCCCGATGCGGGAGGCCGCGGCCGCGGACTTTATGCTTGGTCGCATGAACTCGACGGCGAGCCCCTACCGGATCATCACGGTCTGCACCGGGAACATCTGCCGTTCCCCCATGGCCGAGTTCATGCTCGCCGACGCCCTGCGCGCGGCCGGCCTCGCCGAGCACGTCCTCGTCGATTCGGCGGGCACCACCAGCTACGAGGTCGGGCGGCCGATCGACCCGCGCGCCGCCCGCGTCCTCGAGGCCCACGGGCTGCGCGCCCGCACCCACGTCGCACGCCAGTTCGAGCCCGCCTGGTACGGCGAGCGCGAGCTGATCCTCGCCCTCGACGTGGACCACTACGGGCGCCTGCGCGAGCAGGCACCGCTGGGGGCCGCCGAGAAGGTGCGGCTGCTGCGCGAGTTCGACCCCGCCGTCGCGCACCTGGACCACCTCGATCAGGGGATCGAGGATCCGTGGTTCGGCGACCAGAGCGACTTCGAGACGACGTGGCGCCTCATCGCCGCGTCGGTGCCCGGCATCATCGCCCACGTGCGCCGCGAGCTCGCCACGCTCGGCCTGGCCGTCGACGCCTGAGCACGTGGCGCCCACCGTCCCGGCGCGCGCGCCGTCCGTGATCCTGCTCGACGGGAGGTCGGGGGCGGGGAAGACGTCCCTCGCCATCGAGCTCGCGGCCGCCCTGCGCGAGCACCGCACCGTCACCCTGATCCACCTCGAGGACGTCTACCCGGGGTGGGACGGCCTCGCCGAGGGCATCGCCCGGTGCGCGGACCACGTGCTCGGTCCCCTGCGCCGGGGCGAGGTGGCCCGCTGGCGCCCGTGGGACTGGGAGCGCGGCGCCGGCGGCCCCGAGCGCGTGAGCGAGCCCGCCGACGTGGTGCTCCTCGAGGGCGTCGGCGCGGGCGCCGCACCCCTGCGGGCCCTCGCGGACGCGGTGGTGTGGGTGGACGCGCCCGCCGACGAGCGCCGTCGCCGCGCCCTCGCCCGCGACGGAGACCTCTACGCGCCGCACTGGGGGCGCTGGGCCGCGCAGGAGGAGGCGTGGCTCGCGCACGACGACGTGCCCGCGGCCGCCGCCGTCACCGTCGCCTCCCCCGCGGGCACCGACCGGCCCGAGGGACTCGCGGACCGGGTGCTGGCCGCCCTCGCCGGGCTCCCCTCGCTGCGTGGGCTCCTCGCCCCCGAGCGCTCGGCACGCGAGTCCGCGGCCGTCGTCGTGCGTCGCCTCGGCGCGGCGCCGGACCCGGAGCGGCTCTTCCGCGGGCTCTTCGGTGCGTCCACGGCGGCGGTCTGGCTCGACTCCTCCGACGCCGAGGCCACCCCGCCGAACGCCGAGGCCACCCCCCGGGACGGCGAGGTCACCCCGCGGAACCGTTTCAGCGTCATGGCGGACGACGGCGGCCTGCTCGGGCGGCGCATGGCCCACCGGCGGGGGCGCACCGACGTGGTGCACGGTCCGGCAACCGATGTGCCGGTTTCAGCCCGCTCCGACACCCCGTTCTTCCGCTGGCTCGACGCCGAATGGGGCCACGGGCAGGCACCCGCGGTGCCGGGGCTCGAGTGCGGGTTCGCCCTCGGGTGGCTGGGGTACCTCGGCTACGAGCTGAAGCGCGAGTGCGGCGGATCCGACGTCGACCCCGGGCTCCCCGATGCCCAGCTCGTCTTCGCGGCCCGGGCCGTGGTCCTCGACCACGTGACCGGCCAGGCGTGGCTGCTGGCCCTCGACGCCGCGGACGCCGTGCCGTGGCTCGACCGCGCTGCCGCCGCCATCCGGGAGTGCGATGCTTCACGCGGGCCGGCCGCGGCGACACCCGAAGCGGTGACCTCGGCGCCCGCCTTCACCGCACGCGACACCGCCGCCGCGTACCAGGACAAGGTGCGCGCAGCCCAGGCGGAGATCGCCGAGGGGAACACGTACGAGGCCTGCCTCACCACCACGCTCGAGGCGACCGTCCCCGCACGGGGCGACCGGCCCGGCGTCGTGCCTCTCGAGGCCTACGGAGCGCTCCGCCGCCGCAGCCCCGCGCCGTTCGCGGCGTTCGCCCGCTTCGGCAGCCTCGCGGTCGCGAGCACCTCGCCCGAGCGCTTCCTGTCGCTCGCGGCCGACGGCGGGCTGCGAGCCGAGCCGATCAAGGGCACCCGCCGCCGCTCCCCCGGCCCGTCGCCGGAGGACCCCGAGGCGGACGAGCGGGTGCGCGCCGAGCTCGCCGCGAACCCGAAGGACCGGGCCGAGAACCTCATGATCGTGGACCTCCTGCGCAACGACCTGAGCCACCACGCGGTCCCCGGGTCCGTGCGGGTGTCGCGGCTGTTCGCCGTCGAGACCTACGCGACCGTCCACCAGCTCGTGAGCACCGTCGACGCGCGCCTGCGCCCGGGCGCCTCCCGCGCGGAGGCCGTCGCGGCAGCGTTCCCGCCCGGGTCCATGACGGGGGCGCCGAAGATCAGCACCATGGCGATCCTGGACCGGCTCGAAGCCGGCCCGCGCGGCGTCTACTCCGGCGTGATCGGCTACTTCTCCCGCACCGGGGCCGCCGACCTCTCGGTGGTGATCCGCACCCTCGTCATGGAGACGGCGGACGACGGCGCCACGCGCCTCACGCTCGGAGTGGGCGGCGCCGTCGTGGCCGACTCGGACCCCGCGGACGAGCACGACGAGATCCGGGCCAAGGCGTTCGCCGTGCTCAGCACACTCGGCTCGGAGTTCCCCCAGGACTGAGGCGGGCCCTTCAGGCTCCCCCCGCCGCCGGCTACTGGAGCGTGGCGGTGAGCCGGGCGACGTTGTCCACGTAGCGGCGCAGCATCGGCCGGCTGCGCCATTCCTGCAGGTCGAGGCGCTTGCTGACCTCGCGGTACATGTCCTCGACCCGGCGCATCTGGTCCACGATCTCGCCGCCCGGGAGCATGAGCGAGACCTCCATGTTGAGCGAGAAGGACCGCATGTCCATGTTGGACGAGCCGAGGACGGCCACTTCGTGGTCCACGGTGAAGTGCTTGGCGTGCAGGACGTACGGCTTGGGGTAGCGGTAGATCTTCACGCCGGCGGTGAGCAGCTGCTCGTAGTAGGACTGCTGGGCATGGTGGACGAGGAACTGGTCGCCCTGCTCGGAGACGAACAGCTCGACGTCCACGCCGCGCTGGGCCGCCGTGGTGACGGCGTAGAGGAGCGAGTCATCCGGGACGAAGTACGGGCTGCAGATCGAGAGCCGGTGCTGGGCGGAGTAGATGAGGGTGTTGAAGAGCCGCAGGTTGTTCTCGTTGGCGAAGGCGGGGCCGCTGGGGACCACCTGGGCGGCCACGTCGCCGACGTGCCCCGCGGCCTCGAGCTGGTCCTCGAGCAGCACGTCCGTCTCCGAGAGCCAGTCAGTGGCGAAGACGATGTTGAGGGTCGTGACCACCGGGCCCTCGAGCCGGGCCATGAGCTCCACCCACTTGCGCTGGGCCCGCCGGTGGTAGGCGCGTTCGATCAGGTTCAGCGAGCCGGTGAAGGCGACCTCGCCGTCCACGACGAGGATCTTGCGGTGGTTGCGCAGGTCCACGCGGCGCCACTGGCCGTGGACGGGCATGACGGGAAGCATCCGCCGCCACTGGACCTTGGTCGCCTTGAGCCGCTTGAGGAACGTGCGGTAGCCCTTGATACGCAGGGTGCCGATGTGGTCGAACAGGAAGCGGACCTCGACGCCGCGCTCGGCGGCCTCGGTGAGGGCCGTGAAGAAGTCCTCGGTGACCTCGTCCCAGCTGACGATGTAGAACTCGGCATTGACGAACCGCTTCGCCCTGCGCACGGCCTCCGTCATCTCGGCGATCGCGTCCTCGTAGCCGGGGATCAGCCGGACCTTGTTGCCGTTGACCATCGGCAGGGAGCCGAGCCCGCGGTTGAGCGCGGCGGCGGAGTGCAGCCACTCGGGGCCCGGGAAGGTGGTGTCGACGTCGTGCGACTCCGCGAGCGCCGCCCGGACGCGCGCGTTGACCTCCTGCTGCTGGTCGCGCCGGCGGCCGGAGAAGCGGAAGTTGCCGAACAGGAGGAACACCAGCAGCCCGAGGGTGGGGATGAAGAAGATGGCCAGGAGCCACGCCATCGCCGTGGTGGGCCTGCGGTTGCCGGGGATGATGCCGAGCACGGCGACCCTGATGACCAGGTCGACGACGCCGAGCGCGAAGGTGAGCCAATCGGGCAGGAGGCCGATCAGCGGCAACTGCAGGAGCATGGGCACAGCCTAAGCTGTCCCCATGACTCACACCGTCCTGACGTTCCTCGACCGCGCGTTCCCCGACGGCCGGATCGAGGACGCCACCAAGCCGCAGCTGTTCGCCACCGATCTCGGGGCCACGCGCGGCGACGGGGTGTTCGAGACGCTCCTCGTCCTGGACGGGCACGTGCGCAAGCTCCCGGCCCACCTGGCCCGGATGACCAAGAGCGCGGCGCTGCTGGAGCTCGAGGTGCCCGACCACGAGGCGTGGGAGCGGGCCATCGTGACCGCGCTGGACGAGTACCAGCGCGTGGTGGGCCCCCTCACCGAGGTGGTCGTGAAGCTCGTGGCGACCCGCGGGGTCGAGGGCGCGCACGAGGCGACCTGCTGGGTCGCCGCGTCCGCGCCGGCGCCCGCGGCGAAGCGGCAGCGCGAGGAGGGCATCGACGTCCTGCTCCTGGACCGCGGCTACGACTCGGACCTCGCCGAGCGCGCCCCGTGGCTCCTCCTCGGCGCGAAGACGCTCTCCTACGCGGTGAACATGGCCGCGCTGCGCTACGCGCACGCTCACGGGGCGGACGACGTCATCTTCACCTCCGCCGACGGCAAGGTCCTCGAGGGCCCCACCTCCACCGTGCTCATCGCGCACGCCGAGAAGGACGACGCCGGCCGCCTCACCCTCAAGAGGCTCGTCACCCCCCAGCTCGACTCCGGCATCCTCCCCGGCACGTCGCAGGGCGCGCTGTTCGCGGCGGCCAAGGACGCCGGCTGGGAGCTGGGGTACGGCCCACTCGAGCCGGAGGACCTGTTCGACGCGGACGCGGTGTGGCTCATCTCCTCGGTGCGCCTGCTCACCCCGGTGAACCACGTGGACGGCACGGCGATCGGGACGGACCCCGAGCTCGCCCGCGCCCTGACGGCCGAGCTCGCCGGGCTGTTCGACAAGATCGCCTGAGCCTGCCCCCTCCTTCCCTTCCCCCGCTCCCTCCCTTCCCCCTCCTTCCGCCGGCGTCACCCCGCCGCGCCCCAGCGGGACCGAAAGCCTCTGGCAATTACTTGGAAGTCCGAGTATCTTCTGTCCCAGATGACCTGGATCACACACGAGCGAAGGAGCTTTCCATGGTCCACGACCTGTACCACTACATCGGCGGCGCGCGCGTCGACGGGACCTCCGGCCGCTTCGGCGATGTCTACAACCCCTGCACCGGCGAGGTCCAGGCCCGGCTCCCGCTCGCCAGCCGCGACGAGGTCCGCGAGGCCATCGCCAACGCCGAGAAGGGCCAGGCCGAGTGGGCCGCGATGAACCCGCAGCGCCGCGGACGGATCCTGCTCAAGTTCGTGGACCTCGCCAACGAGCACATGGACGAGCTCGCCGAGCTCCTCTCCTCCGAGCACGGCAAGACGTTCGCCGACTCGAAGGGCGACGTCCAGCGCGGCCTCGAGGTCGTCGAGTTCTCCGCCGGCGCGGCCCCGCACCTGCTCAAGGGCGAGTTCTCCGACAGCGTGGGCACGGGCATCGACGTTCACTCGCTGCGCAAGCCGCTCGGCGTGGTCGCCGGCATCAGCCCGTTCAACTTCCCGGCCATGATCCCGCTGTGGCAGGCGGGCCCGGCCCTTGCCGCGGGCAACGCGTTCATCTGCAAGCCGAGCGAGCGCGACCCCTCGGTCCCGCTCCGCCTCGCCGAGCTCCTCACCGAGGCGGGCCTGCCGGACGGCGTGTTCAATGTGGTCAACGGCGACAAGGAGGCCGTGGACGCCCTCATCGAGGACCCGCGGGTCAAGGCCATCGGGTTCGTCGGGAGCACGCCGATCGCCCAGGCGATCTACGCCGGCGCCGCAGCCCACGGCAAGCGCGCCCAGTGCTTCGGCGGCGCCAAGAACCACATGGTCATCCTCCCCGACGCTGACCTGGACATGGCGGCTGACGCCCTCATCGGGGCCGGCTACGGCTCCGCCGGCGAGCGCTGCATGGCCATCTCCGTGGCCGTCCCGGTGGGCGAGGAGACCGCAGACGCGCTCGTGGCCAAGCTCCAGGAGCGCATCAAGGGCCTGCGCGTCGGCGCGAGCATGGACAAGGACGTGGACTTCGGGCCGGTGGTCGCGGCGTCGGCCAAGGAGCGGATCGAGGGCTACATCGCCAAGGGCGCCGAGGAGGGCGCCGAGCTGCTCGTGGACGGCCGCGGCCACACGGTGGACGGCTACGAGGGCGGCTTCTGGGTCGGGCCCACCCTCTTCGACCGGGTCACCCAGGAGATGTCGATCTACCGCGAGGAGATCTTCGGCCCCGTGCTCAGCGTGGTCCGGGCCGCGGACTACGACGAGGCCCTGCGCCTGTGCAGCGAGCACGAGTTCGGCAACGGCGTCGCGATCTTCACCCGCGACGGCGACGCCGCCCGCGACTTCGCCAGCCGCGTCGAGGTGGGCATGGTCGGCGTCAACGTGCCGATCCCCGTGCCGATCGCCTACTACACGTTCGGCGGCTGGAAGGCCTCGGGCTTCGGGGACCTCAACCAGCACGGCCCGGACGCGTTCCGCTTCTTCACCAAGACCAAGACCGTCACCTCCCGCTGGCCCTCCGGGGTGCGCCAGGGCGCGAGCTTCGTCATGCCGGCGGGCAGCTGAATGACCGCACCCAGCGGGGCGGCCTCCGCCGCCGACGAGGTCCTCTTCGAGCGGCGGGGGCGGCTCGCCGTCGTCGTGCTCAACCGGCCCCGGACGGTCAACGCGCTCACCGCCGGCATGGCGGAGGCCATGCTCGCCCGGCTCACCGAGTGGGCGGCGGACGACGCCGTCGAGACCGTCCTCGTGCGCGGCGCCGGCGAGCGGGGCCTGTGCGCGGGCGGGGACATCGTGGCGATCTACCGGGACATGCAGGGCGGCGGCCACGCCACCGAGGACTTCTGGGCCACCGAATACCGGCTCAACTCCCTCATCAGCCGCTACCCGAAGCCCTACGTGGCGTTCATGGACGGGCTCGTGCTCGGCGGCGGGGTGGGGGTCTCGGTGCACGGCTCGCACCGGGTCGTGACGGAACGGACGCGGATGGGCATGCCGGAGACCACGATCGGGTTCGTCCCGGACGTGGGCGGCACGCTCCTGCTCGCCAACGCACCCGGCGAGTCCGGCACGCACGCTGCGCTGACCGGCGCGCACCTCGACGGCGCGGACGCGCTGCACCTCGGCCTCGCGGACTTCTTCGTCCCGTCCGCCCGGCTGTGCGAGCTCGCCAAGGCGCTCGAGACGGAGCCGGCGGACGACGCCGTGGCGCGCCTCGCCGTCGAGCCTCCCCTCTCGGAACTCGCGGAACAGCGGGGCTGGATCGACGAGGCGTACGCGTCGGAGGACGCCGAGGAGATCGTGCGCCGGCTGAAGGCGAGCCCCGTCGCGGCGGCGTGGGAGACGGCGGCGACGATCGAGGCGAAGTCGCCGCTGGCGGTGAAGGTCACGCTCGCCGCGCTTCGCCGCGCCCGGGCGCGCGGCCCCGTCCCCGGAGCGCTCGAGGCGGCGCTCGACACGGAGTACCGCATCGGCCTCCGCCTGCTCGCCGGGCACGACTTCCGCGAGGGGATTCGGGCCCAGGTCATCGACAAGGACCGCAGCCCCCGCTGGAGCCCGCCGACCCTCGCCGAGGTGGGGCAGGAGGACGTCGAGGCGTGCTTCGCCCCGCTCGAGGAGGACGAGCTGGGCCTCGCCGCACGGGTGGCGGCCCTGTGACCCGCCAGCACGAGACCGAAGGAGACAGACCATGAGTGAGCCGTCCGCATCCGGAACCATCGCCTTCCTCGGCCTCGGCCATATGGGCGCCCCCATGGCGGTGAACCTCCTCAAGGCCGGCTACACGGTGGTGGGCTACGACCCCGTCCCCGCGGCCGCGGACGCCGCACGGTCCCATGGCATCCCCCTCGCGGAGACGGCCGCCGAGGCCGTGGCCGGGGCGGCGATCGTCCTGACCATGCTCCCGAGCGGGCGCCACGTGCTCGATGCCTACCGCGGCAGCGAGGGCCAGCCCGGCCTCCTGGCCGTGGCCGCGCCGAACACGCTCTTCCTCGACTGCTCCACGATCAACGTCACCGAGGCGCAGGAGGCCGCCGAGGCGGCGGTCGCCGCCGGACACCGCTCGGTGGACGCCCCGGTCTCCGGCGGGGTGGTCGGCGCCGAGGCGGCCACGCTGACGTTCATGGTCGGGGGCGAGGACGACGACGTCGCGGTGGTCCGGCCGATCCTCGAGACGATGGGCAAGCGGGTGGTCCACTGCGGAGCGCACGGCCTGGGCCAGGCGGCGAAGGTGTGCAACAACATGATCCTGGGCGTGTCCATGATCGCGGTGAGCGAGGCGTTCGTGCTCGGCGAGAAGCTCGGGCTCACGCACGAGGCCCTCTTCGACGTCGCCGCTCACGCCTCCGGGCAGTGCTGGGCGCTGACCACCAACTGCCCCGTCCCGGGGCCCGTGCCGACGAGCCCCGCCAACCGCGGCTACCAGCCCGGATTCGCCGGGGCACTCATGGCCAAGGACCTCCGTCTGGCCGTCAACGCGCTCGAGCACACCGGCGTGGCGGCGGAGATGGGCCAGCTCGCGTCCCGGATCTACGACTCCTTCGTGGAGCACGGCGGCGCAGGCACCGACTTCTCGGGCATCATCACCACGATCCGCGAGCAGTCCGAGGCCTGACCCCTCCCCGCTGGCCGCGGTGACCAAATGCCCTGTCCGCCCCGCCGCCCCGGGAGGACCGTGGACGCAAGGGCTGCGGGCGGACTGGGGCGGGCCGCCTGTACTGCGCAGGAGGAGCCGGACGTGACCAAGGGAATCATCACCAGGACGTGGATCTGGGGCATCATCGGCATGGGGATCGGCCTCGTGGTCGGCGGGGTGGCCACGGCCATCATGCTCGCCTACGGCGGGACGTACGTGAATGCGCGCAGCGGCAGCGGCTACGACTTCGTGCCGACGCCCGGCGGGACCTTCTGGTCCACGGTGGTGTTCATCTGCGTGGGCGGGCTCATTGCGCTCGGCGGCATCATCGCCCAGTTCGTGGCCTGGGTCGGAGCCCTGGTGAACTCCTACCAGCTGCCGGACAAGATGTGGTTCCTGCTGACCCTGCTCCTGGGACTGACCGGCTTCGGGCTCGTCGTCATGATCGTGTACCTCATCGCAGCGCCCGAGGGCTACCCGGGGAAGGCCCGGGCCGAGGCCGGCGGTGCAGGCGCAGCGTACCCCGCCCCGCCCGAGGATCCGTACCCCCGCACCGCCTGAAGCTGACCTCCAGAAGCTGACCTCCAGGAGCTGACCTCCAGAAGGGACGGCGGCCGCCGGGGTTCACTCAGTGAAGTCGCCGGCCTCGCGGCGGAAGTCGCCGAGGATGCGCAGGAGCGCCTCCACGTCCTCGCCCGTGAACCCGGACCGGCCGAACACCTCGGCGTTGAGCGCCACCGTGGCCTTCTCCGCGAGCGCCCGGCCGCTGTCGGTGAGCTCGATGAGTGTGGTGCGTCCGTCGGTGGGGTGCGGGGCGCGCGTGACGTACCCCGCGCCCTCGAGCCGGTCTACCGCGTTGGTCACGGAGGTGGGGTGCACCTGCAGGAGCGCACTGGCCTTGCTCATGGGCAGCGCACCGGTGCGGGCGAAGCTGAGCAGCGCGAGCATCTCGTACCGCGCGAACGTGAGTCCGAGGGGTTTGAGCACGTCCTGGATGCGGCCGATGAGGATCTGCTGGGTCCGCATGATCGCGGTGATGGCGGCCATGGGCGCCGCGACGTCCGCCCATCCGTTCCGTTCCCAGTTGCGCCGGGCGTCGGCGATCGGGTCGCGGGGAAGCGGGGCGCCCATGGTCCTCCTGTCACAGCCTGGATCTGCTGGCTAGTCTCTCAGAGACGGGAAGTCGGCCTCGGCGTACTCGATGCCGTACCCGCCGGCCCCCGTCGCCTCGGCCCCGGAGTGCCGCACCTGCTCGGTGTGGCGCAGCTCGACCCGACGGATCTTGCCCGAGATGGTCTTGGGCAGCTCACTGAACTCGATCCGGCGGATCCGCTTGAACGGGGCCAGCTGCGTGCGGCAGTAGCGCAGGATCTCCTCGGCGATTTCGGGCCCGGGCTCATAGCCGCCGGCGAGCACCACGAACGCCTTCGGCACCGAGAGCCGCACCTCGTCGGGGGACGGCACCACGGCGGCCTCGGCGACGGCCGGATGCTCGATGAGCACGCTCTCGAGCTCGAACGGGGAGAGCCGGTAGTCGGAGGACTTGAACACGTCGTCGCCCCGGCCCACGTAGGTGATCACGCCGTCCGCGTCCCGCGCGGCCATGTCGCCCGTGTGGTAGTAGCCGCCGCGGAAGGCGTCGGCGGTCTTCTCGGGATCGCCGTAGTAGCCCTTCATGAGCCCCACGGGGCGGGGATCGAGGCGGAGGCAGAGCTCGCCGTCGTCGGTCTCCTCGCCGGTGGCGGGGTCCACGAGGACGACGTCGTAGCCCGGCAGCGGGCGTCCCATCGCGCCGACGGTGACGGGCTGGCCGGGGGTGTTGGCGACCTGGACGGTGGTCTCGGTCTGGCCGAAGCCGTCGCGGATGGTCACGCCCCAGGCCTTGCGCACCTGGCCGATGACCTCGGCGTTGAGCGGCTCGCCGGCCGAGACCGCCTTCCGCGGAGGGGTCTGCAGCTGGGCCAGGTCGGACTGGATGAGCATGCGCCACACGGTGGGCGGGGCGCAGAAGCTCGTGACGCCCTCGCGGCCCATCTGCTCCATGAGGGCGGAGGCGTCGAAGCGGTCGTAGTTGTAGATGAACACGGTCGCCTCGGCGATCCACGGCGCGAAGACGTTGGACCATGCGTGCTTGGCCCAGCCGGGCGAGGCGACGTTGAGGTGGACGTCGCCTGGCTCGAGGCCGATCCAGTACATCGTCGAGAGGTGCCCCACGGGATAGGAGACGTGGGTGTGCTCCACGAGCTTGGCCCGGGAGGTGGTGCCGGAGGTGAAGTACAGCAGGAGCGTCTCGTCGGCCGCGGTCGGCACGTCGGGGGTGAAGTCGGCGCCGGCCCCGGCCGAGTCCGCATAGTCGAGGGCGTCGCGCTCGGGGGCCGCAGCCGCGCCAGTGTCCCCGATGACGATCAGGCGGTAGGCGCCGGGGACGTCGTCGAACTTGCGCGCGTTGGCCCCGCCGACGGCAACCCAGTGGGCCCCGCCCCGCTCCACGCGGTCCTCGAGGTCCCGGCGGCCCATGAGCGTGGTGGTGGGGATCATCACGACGCCGAGCTTGATCCCGGCGAGCATCAGCTCCCAGAGCTCCACCTGGTTGCCGAGCATGATGATCATGCGGTCGCCGCGGCACACCCCCTGGCCGCGGAGCCAGGCGGCCACCTGGGACGACCGGGCCGAGAGCTCGGCGAACGTGCGCCGGGTCGAGCTGCCGTCCTGTTCGACGATCACGAGGGCGGGCTGGCTCCCGCGCACCGGATCGGAGCCCAGGGCGTCGAACCAGTCGAGGGCGAAATTGAACTCCGTGAAGCGGGGCCAGGCGAAGTCCGCGTGGGCCCGGGCGTAGTCCTCGCGGAGCTCGAGCAGCCTGTCGCGCGCAGCCCTGAAGTCGTCGGTGACAGTCATCGCCTCGCCTTTCCGTCCTAGTGATCTCCGTCACGGTGAAATATAGTTGGACTTCCTAGGGTTTGAACAGCGCCGCGATGAAGAGGTCCCCATGCTCCACGCACCAGCAACGCTCCGCCCGGCCCCCGCGCCCGAGGTCCCCTTCCCGGACGCGGACCTCATGCATGTGACGGACCTGCTCTCCCCAGCGGAGCGGGAGCGGTTCGCCGAGCTGCGGGAGGTCCTCCAGCGTGAGGTCCGGCCCCTGACGGCCCCCTTCTGGAACCGCGAGGAGTTCCCGTTCGAACTCCTCCCGAAGCTCGCGTCCCTGGGCCTCGGCCAGCTGCAGACGGACGGCTCCTCGCGCCTGTTCCAAGGGCTCGCGTACATGGAGGCCGCGCGCGCCGACGTCTCCCTGTCCGCGCTCGTGGGGATCCACAACGAGCTCGTGGTGGGCATGGTCCACGACCTCGGCTCCGAGGAGCAGAAGCGGCGCTGGCTGCCGGGCCTCGAGTCGTTCACCTCCCTCGGCGCCTTCGCGCTCACCGAGCCGGAGCACGGCTCGGACATCGCCGGCGGCCTCGCCACGACCGCGACGCGCGACGGCGACGGCTGGCTCCTGCACGGGGCGAAGCGGTGGATCGGGGCCGGCACCATCGCCGACTTCGTCCTCGTCTGGGCGCGCGACACGGCCGACGGCGCGGTCAAGGCGTTCCTCGTCGAGACCGACCGGCCCGGCTTCACCGCCACGAAGATCGCGAACAAGATCGGGCTGCGCATCATGCAGAACGCGGACCTGGTGCTGGACGGGGTCCGGGTGCCGGAGGCGAACCTGCTGCCGGGCGCCACGGCGTTCGACCGCGCCAACGACCTCCTGCGGGACTCCCGCGCCTGGGTGGGCTGGCAGGCCGCGGGGATCCAGCTCGCCGCGTTCGACATCGCCCGGGCGTACGCGCTCGAGCGGATGCAGTTCGGCAGGCCGCTCGCCGGCTTCCAGCTCGTCCAGCAGCAGCTCTCCGAGATCCTCGGCAACGCCCAGGCCTCCCTGTCCCTCATGGTCGAGCTCGCCCGCATCCAGGAGGCCGGGCGCCTCGAGATGGCGCAGTCCGCGATGGCGAAGGCGACCACCACCCGGCTCGCCCGCTCGTCGGTGGCCATGGGGCGCTCGCTCCTGGGCGGCAACGGCATCACGACGGACTACGAGATGGCGAAGCTGTTCGGCGACGCCGAGGTCCTCTACACGTACGAGGGCACCTACGAGATCAACTCGCTCATCGTGGGCCGGGCCGTGACGGGGGCCTCCGCGTTCGTCTGACGATTGCTCCGGGCCGGAGCGGGTATGCCGAAGGCATCCGAACCGCCACCGATCCCGGAGGAAGCCATGACGCGTGTGGACCGTATCGCCGAGCCCTGGGGAACCCGGACGCCCTACGGACCGGGCGAGCCGTGGCCCGCACGGGTCGACACGCACCTCGACGGAGGCCTCAGCTCCGACGACGTGGACCGATGGGTCCAGACCGCATCCCTCCTGCATTCCAACGGCGACGCGATGGACATCGCGGTGAAGGACGAGCGGATCGTGGGCGTGCGCGGCCGGCAGGGCGACCGGGTGAACCACGGCCGCCTCGGGGTCAAGGACCTCTACGGCTGGCAGGCCAACTCCTCCCCCGACCGCCTGACCAGGCCCCTGGTCCGCGAGGGCGGCCGCCTCGTCGAGACTGACTGGGACACCGCGATGGGCAGGATCGTAGAGCGGACCCAGCAGCTCCTCGCCGAGCAGGGCCCGAGCGCGGTGGGCTTCTACACGACCGGGCAGCTCTTCGCCGAGGAGTACTACACGCTCGGCGTCCTCGCCCACGGCGGGATCGGGACGAACCACGTAGACGGCAACACCCGCCTCTGCACCGCCACCGCCGCAGCGGCGCTCAAGGAGTCCTTCGCGAGCGACGGCCAGCCCGGCTCGTACACCGACGTCGACCACGCGGACGTGATCGCGCTCTACGGGCACAACGTCGCCGAGACGCAGAGCGTGCTGTGGATGCGGATGCTGGACCGGCTCGCCGGCCCGAACCCGCCCCAGGTCATCTGCGTCGACCCGCGCCCCACGGAGGTGGCCCGCCACGCGACGGTTCACCTCGCGCCGCTGCCCGGCACCAACGTGGCCCTCATGAACGGGCTGCTGCACGAGATCATCGCCAACGACTGGGTGGACCACGACTACATCGAGGCCCACACGGTCGGCTTCGACGAGCTCGTGAAGCAGGTCCAGGACTGCACGCCGGAGGCCGCCGCGCAGATCTGCGACGTGCCCGCCGAGCAGATCCGGGAGGCCGCCGCGATCCTGGGCCGCGCGGAGCGGCTCCTCTCCACCGTCCTGCAGGGCTTCTACCAGTCGAACCAGGCCACCGCCGCCTCGGTCCAGGTGAACAACATCAACATCATCCGTGGGATGCTCGGGCGGCCTGGCTGCGGGATCCTGCAGATGAACGGCCAGCCGACGGCCCAGAACACCCGCGAATGCGGGGGCGACGGCGATCTGCCCGCCTTCCGCAACTGGTCCAACGACGAGCACGTGAAGGACCTCGCGAAGGTCTGGAACGTGGACCCGATGGAGATCCCGCACTACTCGCCGCCCACCCACGTGATGCAGATGATGCGATACGCCGAGGACGGCTCGATCCGGATGCTGTGGGTCAGCGGGACGAACCCTGCGGTCTCCCTGCCCGAGCTGCCCCGGGTCCGCTCGATCCTGTCGCAGGAGCGGCTGTTCCTCGTGGTCCAGGACATCTTCCTGTCCGAGACGGCCCAGCTCGCCGACGTCGTCCTCCCCGCCGCAACGTGGGGCGAGAAGACGGGGACATTCACCAACGTGGACCGCACGGTCCACCTGTCCGAGAAGGCCGTGGACCCGCCGGGTGAGGCCAGGCCCGATCTGGACATCTTCATTGACTACGCGCACCGGCTCGGCCTGAAGGACAAGGACGGCGCCCCGCTGGTGAAGTGGCACGACGCCGAGTCGGCGTTCGAGGCCTGGAAGGAGTGCAGCCGGGGCCGTCCCTGCGACTACAGCGGGATGACGTACGAGCTGCTCCGCGGCCGCTCGGGCATCCAGTGGCCGTGCACGGAGGAGCACCCCGACGGGACGGAGCGCCTGTACGAGGACGGGAAGTTCTTCAGCACCCCGGACTACTGCGAGAGCTACGGACGCGACCTCGTCACGGGTGCCCCGGTGGAGGCGACCGAGTACAGGGCGCTCAACCCGACGGGGAAGGCCATCCTCAGGGCCGCCGAGTACGTCCCCCCGCACGAGATTCCGAGCGAGGACTTCCCGTTCATCCTCATCACCGGCCGCACGCTCTACCACTTCCACACCAGGACCAAGACCGGCAGGGCACCCGAGCTCCAGGCCGCCGCCCCGGACGTCTGGGTCGAGCTGTCCGAGGCGGACGCCTCCGCCTTCGGCATCGGCGAGGGCGACCTCGTGACCGTCAGCAGCCCGAGGGGCTCGGTTCGGGCCGCGGCCCGCATCACGGGCATCCGCCGCGGCGTGGTCTTCCTACCGTTCCACTATGGCTACTGGGACACCGAGGGCGGCCACGCGCCGGACGGTGCGGGCCGGGCCGCGAACGAGCTGACCATCACCGACTGGGACGCCTGCTCCAAGCAGCCCATCTTCAAGACGGCCGCCGCGCGGATCGAGCGCACGGCGGCCGGGCAGGAACCGGCCCCCGCGCCGACGACGACCGCCTCGGCCCCTGTCCGTCCCGCCGGTGCCCCGACGCGGGGACCGAGCGATGTGGACGAGGAACTCTCGGACCGGGCACCGGAGGTGGCGCTGTGAAGATCGGACTGGCGCTGAAGGAGCTCCACCGCTCGGAGGCGGAGCTCGCCCGCGAGCTGCTCAAGGTCTCGGACCGGCACAAGGTGGACCACGAGGTCTTCCACCTGGGCCGGGACCTCGCCCGGTGGTCCCAGGAGCACGTGGCCCTGATCGCCGAGATCGCCCACGGCTACGGCCAGGACCTCGACCCCGACGCCGGGGGCCCGCTCGGACCCCTCGAGCGGGCGGTGGAGAAGGGCAGCGAGCTCGCCGGGCGGACGAGCTCGCCCAGCCTCCTCATGCTGCGCGACCTCCGCGAGGTCTACATCAAGTCCGCCGGGGTGTCGGTGGACTGGGAGCTCCTCGCCCAGGCCGCGCAGGGGATCAAGCACCGCGAGCTGCTCGCCCTCGCCCAGCGCTGCCACCCGGAGACCCTTCGGCAGATGCGGTGGGCGAACGGCAAGCTCAAGGAGAGCGCCACCCAGATCCTCGTCAGCTGAGGGGCTGCGGCCGGCCACGGCGCGACGCATGGCGGACGGCTCTGGCGCGCAGCGGCGTCGTATGCCTACGGTTCGGGGATGGAACAGGACGATCGCGTGCCGCCGCCCCCCGGCCTTGCGGCATACGACCACGACGCACCGCTCGACGACGGCTACAGCCAGAGCGAGAACTACGGCCACAACCAGGAGTCCCTCCAGCTGCACGACCTCCGCCGGTACGCCGACACCCCGCCCGGGGAGCCGCGCGTCGAGCGCCCCGCCCCGACGGAGCCCGCGAAGCCGAAGCGCCGTCCCCACACTGCCGGTCTGGGCACCTCCGGCGCGGCCGGCATCCCCGACGCCGCCGGCGCCGTGCACACCGGGTTCGGCGACACCGACCGCGACTGAGGCGCGGAACCTACCGGCGGGTTCACACACGCGCACACACTCGCGGACGGCCGCCCGGATCGGCAAGACTGGCCCCATGCACAACACCGACTTCATCCAGGTCTCGCACGCCGGATCGCTCCCCCGCACGCCCGAGCTGCTCGCGGCGAACGCCGCGCAGGCCGAGAACCCGGGCGATACGGCGGCGTTCGAGGACCTCCTCGCCGGCTCGGTCAAGGACATCGTCGCGAAGCAGCGCGAGGCCGGCGTCACCCTCCCCAACGACGGCGAGTACGGCCACACCATGTCCAACTCGGTGGACTACGGCGCATGGTGGAACTACTCCTTCGCCCGCCTCGGCGGCCTCTCCCAAGGCGGCGTGGACCGCTGGCAGATGACCGAGGAGATCCGCTCCGAGCCGGGCCACATCCGCCTCACCACCATGCGGGACCGGCGCGACCGAGTCCGGTTCAACGAGGCCTACAACGACCCCAACTCGTTCATCCTCACCGGCCGCAAGCCCGTGGCCCAGCCCACCGTCACCGGGCCCATCACGTACATCGGGCAGGAGGCCGTGCAGCGCGACGTCGTGAACCTCAAGGCCGCCCTCGCCGCCAACGGCTACGAGACCGGCTTCCTCCCCGCCCTCTCTCCCGGCTCGGCGAGCCGCCTGCTCAACGAGTACTACCAGGACGAGGAGGAGCTGGTCTTCGCGTGCGCCGACGCCATGCGCGAGGAGTACAAGGCGATCATCGACGCCGGCCTCACGGTCCAGATCGACGATCCGTCCATCGCCGAGAACTGGGACATGATCAACCCGGAGCCCAGCCTCGAGGACTACCTGAAGTTCACGCAGGTCCGCGTCGAGGCCCTCAACCACGCCATCCGCGGGCTGCCGCAGGAGCAGATCCGCTTCCACCTGTGCTGGGGCTCCTGGCACGGCCCGCACACCACGGACATCCCGTTCAAGGACATCGCCCAGACGATGCTCTCGATCAACGCCGGCTCCTACTCCTTCGAGGCCGGCAACGTCCGCCACGAGCACGAGTGGAAGGTCTGGCGCGAGCTGGACCTGCCCGAGGAGAAGACCATCGCCCCGGGCGTCGTCTCGCACGCGACCAACGTGGTGGAGCACCCGGAGCTCGTCGCGGACCGCATCGAGAACTTCGCGTCGATCGTGGGCCGGGAGCGCGTCATCGCCTCGACCGACTGCGGGCTCGGCGGCCGCGTCCACCCGCAGATCGCCTGGGCGAAGCTCGAGGCGCTCTCCGAGGGTGCCCGGCTCGCGACCCAGCGGCTCTGGGCCTAGGGCGTGGCGCACGACGCCGGCGGCCCGCCTTTCGCGGCCGGGTCGCCGGCCGTTGCGGGCGCCCAGCAGTCCAATGAGGTGACCCTCCGCTTCCTCGCGGCCCCGACGGACAAGGGCCATTCGGGCTCGGTCGACGCCGGGACGGTCCTCGAGTGGGTCGACAAGGCCGCGTACGCGGCGGCCGTGGGCTGGGCGAAGACGTACTGCGTGACGGCGTACGTGGGCAACATCCACTTCGCCGACCCGGTCAACGTCGGGGACATGGTCGAGGTCACGGCCACGATCGTGTACACCGGGCGCAGCTCGATGCACATCCGCACCGTGGTGTCCTCGGGCGACCCCAAGGGCGGCACGCCCACGATGCGCAGCGACTGCCTCGTCATCTTCGTGGCCGTCGGCGAGGACGGGCGCCCGGTCGAGGTGCCGGCCTGGGTCCCCCGGACCGAGGGCGAGCGCGAGGCGGAGGCGCACGCGAAGGCCCGCATCGCGGTGCGGGACGAGATCGTCGCGTCGATGAAGCGCCAGGAGTACACGGACGCCGGCACGGCCGAGCGCGTGGTCCTGCGGTTCCTCGCCGCCCCGACGGATGTGAACTGGGGCGGGAAGGTCCACGGCGGCACCGTCATGAAGTGGATCGACGAGGCCGCGTACGTGTGTGCCTCCCGCTACTGCGGGCGGGACGCCGTGGCGGTGTTCTCCGGCGGGGTGCGGTTCTACCGGCCGCTGCTCATCGGGGACGTGGTCGAGGTCGAGGCCCGGCTCGTCTACACGGGGACCAAGGGCATGCACATCGCGGTCCACGTCCGCTCGGGCTCGCCCCGCGGCCACGAGCTGAACCTCACCACGTACTGCCTCACCGTCATGGTGGCCCGGGACGAGACCGGGACCGCGGTGCCCGTGCCCCGCTGGGAGCCGGTCTCGGACGAGGACCGGCGCCTGTGGGAGCACGCCCGCGAGCTGCTGGAGATCCGCGGCAAGGCCCCCGGCGGCCGCCTGCCGAACCACCTGCTCGGGGCCTGAGGCGCGGCGGCGGCGCACGACGGCGTGACGTCGCCGCCCGCCGCAGGCAGCCCGCTCGTCTGCGACCCCTTGCCCTCAGGCCGCCCGGGGGCTAACGTACAACCAAATGGTTGTAGATCAGCAGGCACGGGAACTCACTGACGACGAGATCGATCGGATCTTCGGCGCCCTCGCCGACGCGACGCGCAGGGACATCCTGCGCCTGGCGATGGTGGGCGAGCAGTCGGTCTCCGCGCTCGCCGGGAACTACACCATGAGCTTCGCGGCCGTGCAGAAGCACGTCGCGGTGCTCGAGCGGGCCTTGCTCGTCACGAAGGAACGCCGCGGGAGGGAGCAGATCGTGCACTCGAATCCCGCGGCGATCCGCAGGGCGGCGCGCCTCCTCGATGCCTACGAGGAGCTGTGGCGCGACCGCATCGCCCGGATCGGAGACATCCTGTCCGAGCCCACTGCGCCCGACCAGGGCGACTGACCACAGCGGAACGCACGAAGGAGCGCGCACCCATGACGTTCGTCTCCAGCACCAAGGACACCGACAGCCTCACCCTCACGCTCGTGACCGAGTTCGCCGCCGCCCCGGCACGCGTGTGGCAGGTTTGGGAGGACCCGCGCCAGCTCGAGCGCTGGTGGGGGCCGCCCACGTGGCCGGCCACGTTCGCCACGCACGACTTCACGCCGGGGGGACTCTGCCACTACTTCATGACGGGTCCGGGGGGCGAGAGGGCCCACGGCTGGTGGCGGTTCGTCGCCATCGACGAGCCACGCCGGCTCGAGATCGAGGACGGCTTCGCCAACGAGGACGGCTCCCCGATGGACCCGGAGGACACGACGCGCTTCGTCGTCACGCTCGACGCCGTGGACGGCGGGACGCGCATGACCACGGTCTCCCGCTTCCGCAGCCTCGAACAGCTCGAGCGGATGGCCGAGATGGGCATGGAAGAGGGCATGAAGCAGGCCTCGGGGCAGATCGACGCGATCCTTGCCGAGTCCACCGAGGGCTCGGCGCCGGGCTCGCCGCGCTAGCGCCTCCCCTCGCGCCGCCACCTCGGCTCCGCCGCGACTTCCGCGTAGGGAACAGGCCGGATACGCTTCGGCTGTGCCACTTCGGGGGTGGCCTTCTCGGGGAGGAACTGACGTGCGCGTCACCACGGTCAGGGGGCACCGCAGCGCCCTCAGAATCCTGTCTGCCTGCGCCCTGGGCGCACTCCTGTGGGGCGGGGTGAGCGGCCCGGCGAGTGCGACGACGACGCCCAGCCCCACGCCGTCGGCCCTCGCCACCGCGACCGATACGGCCACTGCGAGCCCCACCGCGACTGCAACGGCCACCGACACCGCGACCGCCGCGCCGACGGACACGACACCGCCGGCGCCCGAGTACGTGGTGCGCGGCGCGATCGGGGCCAAGTACGTCGCGGACGGCGGGGCCTCCGCGCTCGGGACGCCCCTCGGCAACGAGGTGTGCACCGGCCCCCGGGGCGGCTGCTACCAGTGGTTCACCGAGGGGCTCATCTGGTGGTCCTCCACCACCGGCGCCCACACGGTGCGCAACGATGGCTTCCGCTTCCGGTACGAGCTGGAGGACTGGGCGTGGGGGCCGCTGGGCTACCCGCTCTGGGACATCGAGTGCTCGGCCCCGGGCGGCGGCTGCTACCAGCGCTTCGAGGGCGGCATCCTCTGGAAGGATCCCGCCGGCGACCCGGCCACGTGGCCGCACGGCGGCATCGGCGCGAGGTACGCGGCCTTGAACTGGGCGTGGGGGCCGCTGGGCTACCCCGCGGGCGACGAGCAGTGCTACCCCGGCAGCACCACCTGCTGGGAGCCCTTCGCCGGCGGCAGCATCTGGTGGAGCCCATCCACCGGCGCCCACATGGTCCGCGGCGCCATCGGCTCGGCGTGGACCGCCGACGGCTGGGACCTCGGGCTGCCCCTGCAGGACGAGCAGTGCACCGCGCCGCGCGGCGGCTGCTACCAGTGGTTCCAGAACGCCGTCTACTGGTGGTCCTCCGGGTCCGGGACGCACTATGTCAAGGGCGGCATCAAGGCCGCCTACGAGAGGGTCAACTGGGCGTGGGGCGGCCTCGGCTACCCGCTCACCAACGAGTACACCGTCAGCACGGGCAAGCGGCAGGACTTCCAGGGCGGCAGCATCCTGTGGGACTGGCACAGCGGCGCGACGACGGTGCTCTGGGGCTGATCCGCGGCACCGGCCCGACCGTGCGCGGCACCGGCCCGACGCACGACGTCGGCGGGCCGCCTCGCCCGAGGCGGCCCGCCGACGTCGTGCTCCGGCGACGCGCGGCGACTCAGCTGTGCGCCCTGTCCGGCCGGCTGAGGACCACGAACGAGCGGCGGTGGCTGATGTAGTCGCTGGGCCAGGTGGCCAGCGCGCGGATCTTCTGCATGCTCCCGGACAGCAGCACCACGTGCACGCCGAGCCACGCGAGGAAGGCCAGCGGCCCCGAGAGCAGCTTGCGGTTCGGGCCCGGCCCCACCTCGGCCACGGCCGATCCGCGCCCCACCATCGCCATGTAGCCCTTGTCGGAGTAGTGGAAGGGCTCGCGGGGGCGGCCCTCGATGTCGGCAAGGATGTTCTTCGCCGCCCACCCGCCGGCCTGCAGCGCGCAGGAGCCGAGCTGGGGGAGCTTGTTGCCCTTGTCATCGGTCATGTTCGCCGCATCGCCGAGGACGTAGACGCCCTCCGCACCGGGGGCCGTCAGATCCGGGTTGACGTCGATCCGGCCTCCGCGGCCCTGGGCCAGCCCCGAGCCCGCGACCACGGGACCGGCCTTGAGCCCACCGGCCCACACCACGAGGGTGGCCGGGATCTCGCTGCCGTCCTTGAAGACCACCTTGTCCGGCGCGATCTCGCTGACCGGGACCCCGAGGTGGAGCTCGACGCCCATCCCCTCCAGGCGGCGGGCCGCGTACTGCTTGGACTGGTCCGAGAAGGCGTTGAGCACATTCGGGATCATGTCCACCAGGTGCACCCGGCATCGGCTGGCGAGCCGCGGGGAGAAGTAGTCGCCGAGGACGTACTTGACCGTCTCGGCCATCGCCCCCGCTGTCTCGACCCCGGTGGGTCCGCCGCCGATCACCACGAAGTTCAGCTCCGTGCCGTCATCCGCCCGGTCTGCCGCCTCCAGGGCGTTCGAGAGGGCCCCGCCGAGGCTCACGGCGTCGTCCACCGAGTAGAGCGGGAAGGTGCGCTCCTCGGCCCCAGGGGTGTCGAAGAAGTTCGCCTCGGCGCCGGAGGCGAGCACGAGGAACCGGCCCTCGTACACCTTGCCGTCCGAGGTGGTGACCCGCTTGGCGGCCGGATCCACGGAGGTGACCTCCGCGACCAGCACGCGCACGTTGGGCTGGCCGCGGAAGATGTCGCGCAGGGAGCGCGCCACCTCCGAGACGCCCAGCTGCACCGTGGCCACCTGGTACAGGAGCGGCTGGAACTGGTGGTAGGGATTCTTGTCGATCAGGAGGACCCGGACGCCCTTGCGCCCGAGCGTCCGGGCGGCTGCGACGCCCGCGAACCCTCCGCCGACCACGATGACTTCGTAGTTCTCGTCCACAGGCGCGACACTACCGAGTCGGCGGCTGGCTGTGAACCGCCCGCGCAGCCGGACGCGGACACGGGCCTTGGTGCCGCGCACAAGATGCGGCACGCAATCCTGTGCCCCCATCCACAAAGGGGCCCCGGCGGGGCGCCTAGCATGGTGCGGGTCATCAAGCCCCTGCCGGGGGCCGGGCACGCTTCAAGGAAGAGGCAGTGGGCGCAACGATCAACGACATCCTCGCGGAACTCCCAGCGGGATGGGCACGACTCAGGCTCGAAGCAGCGGGGACCGATCCCGCCGTCGGGCGCATCCTCATGCTGGACGCGGAGGACACCGATGCGCAGCCCGAGGTGGGCGGGGCCCTGGTGTGCCTCGTCGGGGCCCGGGGCCGGGCCGCCCTGCCCGCCGTGGGGCGCCTCGTCGACGCGGGGCCCACGGCGCTCGCGGTCAAGGCTTCGGGGGCGCAGGCCCCGGAGATCGAGGAGCTGTGCAGGGCCGGCGGCGTCGGCCTGCTGCTCATCGCCCCGGACGCGCCGTGGGACCAGCTCCTCTCGGTCGCCACGTCCCGCCTCGACGACGCCGAGCCGCAGCCTGCGGCGATGGCGCTGCTCGAGGAGGACCTCTTCGCTCTCGCCCAGACCACGGCGAAGGTCACGTCGAGCCACGTCGTGATCGAGGATGCCGCCAACCGGGTCCTCGCGTACTCGACGCTGTCCAACAACATCGACGAGCTCCGCAAGGCCTCCATCCTCACGCGGCGGGGGCCCCGAGAGTACGAGCTCATGCTCAAGGACCTCGGCGCGTACCGGGAGATGCACCGCACCCGCGGCGTCGTGCGCGTGCCCGCGCGCCCCGACCAGCAGCTGCGCGAGCGGGCGGCGATCGCCATCTTCGCCGGGGACCGGATCATGGGCTACATCTGGCTCCAGGAGACCGGCTCCGGCTTCGGCGACGATGTGGTCTACGCCCTCAAGGGCGCGGCCCGGCGTGCGGCGTCGGAGCTGATCCGGTACCGGAACCAGCAGTCGGTCACCATGCACGAGGACCGGATCGGCCGCCTGCTCTCCGGACCGGCAGAGGCCGCCGCGTGCGCCAGGACCCTCGGGGTGGCGGTCGACGCGCCGTCGTGCCTGCTCCTGGTCGGCGTCTCCCGCGCGGACGCCGTCACGGAGGACGCCGAGCTCGTCCACGGGCAGCTCGCCGACCTCGTCGCGCTGCATGCCGCGGCGTTCAAGGGATCCTCGATCGTGGGGCAGTACGAGGGGCACACCGCCGTGGTGGTACCCAGCCTCGCCTCCCGCACCGCCGCCGCGGCCCTGCGCTCGCTCGCGGGCCTGATCGTCGCGGATGCGCGCAGGCACCTGGGGGCCGTGGCGTTCGTCGCCATCGGCAGGATCGTGCCGGGCGTGACGGCGCTGCACGGCTCGCAGGCGGAGGCAGCGGCCGTGATGGACTGCCTCGTGCGCAACGGTGACGCGCAGGTCGCGACGATCGAGGACGTCGAGGCCGATGTCCTCCTCCACGAGGCCATCGCCCGGTTCGGCACCTCCGGGTTCAGGCACCGCGCGCTGACGGAGCTGCTGCTGACCGAGCCTGAGCTCGCCGAGACGCTCGAGAACTACTTCAGGGCCTCGATGGACGTCTCCGCGTGCGCCCACGCCATGCAGATCCACCGGAACACCGTGTACTACCGCGTCGGCAAGGCCGAGCGCCTCACGGGGCTGGACCTCGGGCGCCCTGCCCACGCGACCATCGTGCAGCTCCACCTCGGCCTGTGGCAGCGCGGGGACCTCGACGGCGCCAGGAGCGGACGCTGATGCGGGGCACGGCCCTGCTGCGCGCCGAGCGCGGCGTCGGGCTCGAGGGCGACGCCCTCGGAGGGCTCCTCGACGACCTCGTCCGCGAGTTCCGCCCCGCACGGATGGCGGGCTCCGTCCCCGGCCACATCCCGCACCTCGCGTCAGCCGACTTCACAAGCTTCGGGATCGCCGTGGCCATGGTCTCGGGGGAAGTCTTCACGGCAGGAGACGCCGGGGACCCGTTCCTGATCCAGAGCATCTCGAAGGTATTCTCCCTGGCGCTGGCCCTCGGCCGCGAGGACGGCCCCGACCTGTGGTCCAGGGTCCTCCGCGAGCCCTCGGGCACCGCGTTCAACTCCCTCGTCCAGCTCGAGGCCGAGCGGGGCATCCCGCGCAACCCGTTCATCAACGCGGGCGCGCTCGTGGTGACCGACCACCTCCTCGATGCCTTCGGCAACGCCAGCGAGGAGGTGCTCGGACTGCTCTCCTCCCCCACCGGGCGCAGCGCCGTCAACGTGGAGGCCTTCGAATCCGAGCTGGCCAGGAGCGAGCGCAACTTCGCCCTCGCCCACTTCCTCGCCGACCTCGGCAATCTGCGCAATCCCCCCGCGGAGGTCGTCCGCCACTATGTCCGCCAGTGCTCGATCGAGATGTCCTGCGCCGACGTCGCCCGCGCGGGCCTCTTCCTGGCGAACAACGGGGTGGGCCCCTCCGGGCGGGTGGTCTCCGCCTCGGCCGCCAAGCGGATCGGCGCCGTCATGCTCACGTGCGGGATGTACGACGCGGCCGGCGAGTTCGCCTACCGCGTCGGGCTGCCGAGCAAGAGCGGCGTGGGCGGCGGCATCCTCACCGTCGTGCCCGGCATCTGCTCCATCTGCGTGTGGAGTCCGCGCCTCGATGCCCACGGCAACTCCCTCGCGGGCGCCTCAGCGCTCGCGGAACTGGCAGAGCGCACCGGCTGGTCCATCTTCTGAGCCCGAGCGCTCTCCCCCTCCCCCTCACCCTTCCCTCTCCGCCCCCTGCGAAAGGATCCGCCATGCCCGAAACCGAGCCCACCACGGAAGTCGCCGATCATCGTGAGGACCACGGTCATGCCCATGCGGCCGACCATGTGATCCATGCCGAGGACGCCGGCTACCACAAGGGCC